>NZ_BAAIIX010000005.1:0-267522 GCF_054589375.1 Polaribacter sp. OB-PA-B3 | reverse complement strand
GACAACGATGGCAATGTTTCTAACAATGCTACCGTAACGATAGATTATGTACCGGTTGCAGTAAATGACGAGAGTTTAGGTAATACCGTAGGAAGTACTGTTACGTTAAATATTATCAGCAATGATACAGAAGGAGATATTGTTGATCCAACAAGTTTTGTCTTTGACATTACAGGCTCACCAGCAGGTACAAGTATAGATAGTACAGGTTTAATAGCTACAGTACCAGGAGAAGGAGTTTGGATATATGATCCAGGAACAGGTACTTTAAGTTTTGATCCTATTGATGGATTTACAAGTGACCCAACAGCGATTCAATATACCTTAACAGATTTACAAACAGTAAGTGGAGTTGCACCGACAAGGTCAACACCAGCTACGGTAACTGTAGGATATAATGAAGCACCACCAGTAGCATTAGACAATAATGTATCTGGAGTTGTAACCGGAGTTGATGCATTATTGACAAATATTTCAGCCAATGATACGTTGAGTGATGGAAGTGCTGTAGACACGAATCCAACAACAGGGAATGCAACAATAAGCATTGATCCAAATGACACAGATGGCGATGGTAATCCATTAACATTAGATGTTCCAAATGAAGGAGTTTGGACGTATGATCCAATAACGGATGATTTAACATTCAATCCAGATCCAACTTTTACAGCAGATCCAACACCAATTGTTTACACCTTAACAGAGACAATTACAGGTTTAAGTGCAACCGCAACAGCAAGTGCAGATTATGTAGCACAAGCACCGGTAGCAACTAACGATAGTAGTTTAAACAATGTGCCAGGTAATTTAGTAACTGTAAATGTAACTTCTAATGATGCAGATTCAGATGTATCAGGTAGTATAGATCCAACAACAGTAAGTTTAATTGTACCAATTGGTACAGCTACAAATGTTAATAAAGATGCTAATGGAGATGTTATAAGTTTTGTAGTACCAGGAGAAGGAACTTGGTTTGTTGATGCGTTATCAGGATCAATAACATTTACTCCTGAAGTTGGTTATACACAAGACCCAACACCAATAGCTTATACTGTTGATGATAATGATGGGAATATTTCGAATCAAGCTACGGTAACAATTGGGTATTCTCCATTAAATATTATAGCAACTAATGATGACTTTACAAATAGTCCGGTTAACGGAATAGAAGGAGAATCTTTAGTAGGAAATATCTTGACTAGTGATACTGGTGATGGTTTTGATACTTTAAATGGTGAAGAAGCAACAAGAAATAATGTTATTATTTCAATTGTAAATCCGGCAAATCCAACAGTGTCAGGAGCTTTAGTTCCGGTTATAGATGTAGTAACAGGGAATATCTCGGTACCAGCAGGTACACCAGCAGATACATATACAATCACATATTCTATATGTGATAAGTTAGAGCCAAATCCACCTGGTAATTGTGACACAGCTGTTGTTACAGTAGTTGTAGAAGCAGCTCCAATTGTTGCAGAAGATGATGAGATAGCAGGAGGAAATGGATTAAATGGTAATTCAAATGCAGGTAACTTATTTGGTGATAATGGTGACGGAGATGATACACTTAATGGAGTATCAACAAATGCATCTGATGTAACAATATCAATAGTTGCCCCAGCAACACCTAAAACTCCAGGAGCATCTGTACCTAGTGTAGATGTATCAACAGGAATTATAAGTATTCCTCCAGGAACACCAGCAGGAGATTATGTGATTAACTATGCTATATGTGAAATACTAAATCCTAATAATTGCGATACGGCAACGATAACAGTTACTGTAGATTCAGCAAAAATAGATGCTATTAATGATGATTTTTCTGCAATGCCTATTAATGGATTAGATGGAGCAAATACTGCAAGTGTATTATTAAATGATACATTAAACGGAGTGTTAATTTCTCCAGCAGATGTTAATTTAACGGCAGGAGTTGCACCAATAACAACTTCTGGAGGATTAACGATGAATGCAGATGGTACAATTACTGTTGCGCCAAATACACCTGCCGGAACTTATGTGTATCCATATACAATTTGTGAAGTTCTAAATCCTACAAATTGTGATACAGCAGAAGCAACAGTTGTAGTTGAAGAAGCGGTTATAGATGCGATTGTAGACGACTATTCATTAAGTCCAGTAAATGGTTTAGATGGAGAATCTAATGTAGGAAATGCTTTAGATAACGATACTCTAAATGGTATTCCTGTTGTGCTAGCAGATGTTACAATTACTATTAAAACACCGGCAACTCCAATTGCAGGAGCACCTGTACCAGTAATAGATCCTGCAACAGGTATAGTAAGTGTGCCAGCAGGTACACCAGGCGGAACGTATACTATTGAATATACTATTTGTGAAAACTTAAATCCAAATAATTGTGATACAACAACTGTTATAGTTGTAGTTGATTCACCAGCAATTGTTGCAGTAGATAATATTCCTGTAACGCCTGTAAATGGATTTGAAGGTAAAGTTGCTGTAGTTAATGTTTTTGATAATGATACTTTAAATGGTGTTTTAGTAAATGCAGATGAAGTAACATTAAAGTTAATAACTGCAGACCCGAACAATGCATTAACATTAAACGGAGATGGAACAGTTGATGTAGCTCCGGGAACAGCAGCAGGAACATACGAATTAGAATATCAAATATGTGAAGTTTTAAACCCAACAAATTGTGATATAGCTAAAGTAATTGTGGTTGTTGAAGAAGCAATTATTGTTGCAGAAAATGATGATTTCAGTTCGAAACCAGTGAATAGTTTAGACGGTAGTGCAAACGTAGGAAACGTGTTGGCAAATAATGGAGATGGAGCAGATACTTTAAATGGAAGTTCTGTCGATATTGATGCAGTAAACTTAACAGTAATTTCACCAGCAACACCTTTAATACCGGGTGCAACTGTACCAGTAATAGATCCATCAACAGGTATTGTTAGCGTTCCGTCCGGAACTCCAGCAGGTACATATAAAATTGGTTACAGCATTTGTGAAGAGTTAAATCCAACAAACTGTGATGATGCAATAGTAACGGTAGTTGTAGGTACAGGACCAATTGTAGCAAAAGACGATTTAATTGGTAATGTAGATGGTTTTAATGGAGATGATAATGTAGGAAATGTTTTAACTGATAACGGAAGCGGTTCTGATACATTAAACGGAGTACCTGTTTTAATTGATGAAGTAGTTATTTCTGTTGTTACTCCAGCATCTCCTTTGGTATCTGGTGCACCAGTTCCAACAGTAGATCCATCAACAGGTATTATTAGTGTACCGACAGGAACACCGGGTGGTTCTTATGAAATAGAATATCAAATATGTGAAGTTTTAAATCCTGTAAACTGTACAACAGCAATTGTAACTGTAAACGTAAAAGAAAGTGCAGATTTAACTTTATTAAAAGAAGTTGATGTTAATACACCAAATGTTGGTGATACAGTAAACTTTACAATTACATTAACCAATAATGGTTTAAATGATGCGACCGGAGTAAATGTTGTAGATCAATTACCAACGGGTTATACTTTTGTAAGTGCAGTTGCTTCTCTAGGAAGTTATAGCGAAGTTTCTGGATTATGGAATGTTGATACTGTAACAGCATCGGGTAATGAAACTTTAATTATTACTGCAATAGTAAATGCAAGTGGTAATTATACAAATACTGCAGAAGTAACTTCATCAGATCAAGAAGATCCAACATCAACACCAGGAAATAGTAATCCTGCAGAAGATGATTATGATGATGCAACTACAACACCTATAAAAATTACCGACTTAGTAACTACAAAAGTAGTAAACCAATCTGTAGCTAACGTAGGAGATATAATCGAGTTTACATTAAACGTTGTCAATAACGGACCAAGTAATGCAACCGGAGTAAGTTTAATTGAAAACTTACCATCAGGATTAACTTATTTAAGTCATACAGCAATTGGCGGAACTGTAAATTCATTTGCTTCTGGTATTTGGTCTATTGGTAATTTACCAATAGGAGGTTCTGCAACAATTACTATTAGAGCTAAAGTTAATGAAGGTGAAGCTGGTAATACTATTAATAATGTAGTAACTGCAGCTTCTGGAAATGAGCTTGACTTAACCACAGTTGGAGACGATTTAGAAGAATCTATTTATATAATGAGTGCAGATTTAGTTGTTACTAAAATTGTGGATGATGCCACACCAAATATTGGTAATACTATTTCTTATGTAATTGAAGTTATTAATAACGGACCAGATACAGCAACAAATGTAAGTCTAGTAGATAATTTACCAGTAGGTGTAACTTATGTAAGTTCATCAACAATTAACGGTACTTTTAACAACGGATCTGGAGAGTGGTCTATTGGCGATTTAGCTTCAGGTGCTTCTGCTAGTTTAACAATTGAAGCAACTGTAAATGAAGGTACAATAGGTAAAACAATTACAAACACAACAAGTTCTGTTGTTTCAGATCAAGAAGATCCTGATACAACAAATAATATTGGGGCGGTAAGTATTGTACCAGTAGGTGTTATAGACCTAAGGTTAACTAAAACAATTGTAAATAATATTACAACACCATTAGTTGGCGATAAATTAACTTTTGAAATTAGAGTTTATAATGATGGACCAACAGATGCTACAGGAGTTCAAGTTTCTGAATTAATTCCTTCAGGATATAAGTATGAAAACTATAGTTCTACAATTGGTACATATGATCCCTCTACCGGATTATGGAATATTGGTAAAGTAGAAGTTAGTAATACAGCAGTTTTATTAGTAGATGTTACGGTTTTAGAAAACGGAGTTTACCAAAATTGTGCAGAAATTATAGCTGCTAATGAAGATGATAAAGATTCTACACCTGCAAACGGAGTTGCAACAGAAGATGATTATGATTGTGCATCTGTAACCCCAGTAACAGAATTAGATTTATCAATTGTTAAAACTGTTGTAAATGGTAACACGTCTCCTAAAGTAGGAGAAGTAATTACTTTCGAAATTCAGTTAACTAACAACGGTCCGGTAAACGGTACAGATGTTACGGTAATAGATAACTTATTACCATTATCATATACGTTTGTTAATTATAGCTCTACTGTTGGTGCTTATGATGAGAATACAGGAATCTGGAATGTTGGTAAAATTGCCGCAAATGATATCGAAATATTATTAATAGATGTTATCGTAGAGGCAGAAGGTACTACAACAAGTTACACAAATTGTGCAACTGTAAATAGTGTTCATCAGCCAGATGTAAATTCAGCTAATGATACATCATGTATTACTTTAACACCAATACAAACTGTAGATTTAGAGTTAACTAAAGATGTTAGCGAAAATAAACCAGTTGCAGGTTCTAATGTAGACTTTACTGTGATTTTGACTAACAATGGTTTAAGTACTGCAAACGGAGTAGAAGTTGTAGACTTATTACCATCTGGTTACACATTTGTAAGTGCAACGACCACAATTGGTTCTTATAATGAGTTAACTGGTCTTTGGACTGTTGGAACAGTGTTGAAAGATGAAACTCAAACATTAACTGTTACTGCAACTGTAGAGGCCTTTGGAGATTGGTTAAATATTGCTGAAGTAACCGCGGTTAATGAATTGGATATCGATTCTACACCAAATAACGGAGACATTTACGAAGATGATATGGCACAGAGAGCAACAGAGCCAGAAGTACTATTGTCAATTCCTGAAGGATTTACACCAGACGGAGATGGTAAAAATGATGTGTTCGAGATAAAGCATTTAGAAGTGTTATACCCTAAGTTTGGTATGGAAATAGTTAATAGATATGGTAATGTAGTATATAAATATAAGCATGATGGTAACCCAAGTACATCACCAAAATGGTGGAATGGCTATTCTACCGGACGTTGGAACTTAAGTTCTGATAGCTTACCAGCAGGTACATATTACTATACTATTTACTTTAATAATGACGATAGAAAACCTCAAACAGGTTGGTTGTACTTAAGAAAATAAAAATTGTAAAAACAGAAAATATAGAGAGGAAAGATTTTAAAAACTCTTTTCTCTCTTAAATATCATATTTTAAACTAGGTTTATGAAAAAAATAAAATTACTTTTTAGCATAATATTACTCATTACGGTTAGTACTGTTTTTGGGCAACAAGACCCACAGTATACACAATACATGTACAATATGAATATTTTGAACCCTGCGTACGCAGGGTCTAAAGGAGTTGGTAGTATTGGTATTTTAGGTAGGTCGCAATGGGTTGGTGTAGAAGGTGCTCCAAAAACTTTTACTGTTTCTGCAGATACACCCTTAGGAAATAACTTAGGTTTAGGTTTATCTATTATTCATGATGAAATTGGTCCTGTAAAAGAAGATAACATATATTTTGATATCTCTTTTACTATTCGAACATCCGAAGAAGGAAGACTTGCTTTTGGTATAAAAGGAGGAGCCACTTTTTTAAATGTTAGAGAATTAAGATTGGGTGAACCTGCAGATCCTCTTAACACTCCTGTAAACCAAGCTTCGCCAAATTTCGGAGCAGGTTTGTACTATTATTCAGATAAGTTTTATGTAGGTCTTTCTGTACCAAATTTCTTAGAAACAATTCATTTAGAGAAAGGTAATGGAATTGTAAGTACAGCGTCAGAGAAAATGCATTACTTTTTAACTTCTGGTTATGTATTTGATATTGCAGATAATTTAAAGTTAAAACCATCAGCAATGTTAAAAGGAGTTGCGGGCGCACCATTATCTGTAGATATATCAGCAAATTTATTAGTAGATAATAAATTTGAAATTGGTTTGTCTCATAGATTTGATGATTCAATAAGTGGTATTTTAGGCTTTAATGTTAATCAAGATTTTAGAATTGGTTATGCTTACGATCATACAATTACCCGTTTTGGAAACTTTAATTCTGGTAGTCATGAAATAATGTTGTTATTTAATTTTAATAGAAGAAATATTAAGAGTCCTAGATTCTTTTAAAAAAATAAACATGAAAAAAATTACCTTTATATTTTTAGCTTTATTTGTTTGTATAACTAATGCACAACAATTTAACTATACTATTAAAAGACTAGATGTAAACACTAAATATTCAGATTTTGGTGTAACTTATTATGGTGAAAATGAAGCTGTATTTGCTTCTAGTAGAAGTCCTAAATCTGTAAAAACTGGTTTGTGGGCAAATAACAGACAACCATATTTAGAACTATACAAAGGAACTGTTCTAGAAAGTGGCGAAATTGAAAATGTTAAAAGATTTTCTAAAAAAATAAGTACAAAATATCACGAGTCTAATGTTGCGTTTACAAAAGATTTAAAAACAGTTTACTTTTCTAGAAATAATTATATCAAGAAAAAACTTAGAAATGATTCTGAAGGAATGAACTTGATACAAATGTACAAGGCAACAGTTGGTGAAAATGGGGAATGGACAAATATAGTATCAATGCCTTTTAATGATGATAATTACCAAACTGGACACCCTGTTTTAAATAAAGATGAAACCAAATTATATTTTACTTCAGATATGCCAGGATCTATTGGTAGCACAGATATTTTTGTTGTAGATATTTATAAAGATGGTACTTATGGACAACCAGTTAACTTAGGTGCTAGAGTAAATACTGTCGGTAAAGAAATGTTTCCTTATATAGATAAAAACGACGTCTTGTACTTTTCATCAAACGGTTATAGAGAAGGTAAAGGAGGATTAGACATTTATGCTGTAAAACTATCTGATTCTACCAATAAAATGAGAGCTACCAATTTAGGATATCCTATAAATTCTAGTTACGACGATTTTAGTCTTGTTTTTAGAAACGGAAAAAGAGAAGGTCACTTTTCGTCTAATAGAAAAAGAGGAGCAGGTGATGATGATATTTATTATTTTAAAGAAATAGCACCCGTAAGAGTAGAATGTGATCAAGTTGTAAACGGTGTCGTTAAAGAACGTGTAACAGAGGCTTTATTACCAGGAGCAAAAGTAGATTTGTATAATTCTAAAGGAGAAATTATAGATTCTGTAATCGCAGATAGCAATGCAAGATTTAAATTTAACGTAGACTGTAAAGAATCGTATAAAGTAGTAGGTAGTAAATTTGATTACACAGAAGACTCAGAAGAATTTACAACAAATTTAGATGAAGATTTAAATTTAACTCTAGGTTTAAATTTAATAGAAAGTGAATTTGTTAGAGTAAGAGGATTGTTAATGGTAGACATAAATCCTATTTATTTTGATTTAGACAAATCTTTTATTAGACCAGACGCAGCAATAGAAATAGAGAAAGTGGTAAGAATTATGAGAAAGTATCCAGAGTTAAAAATTAAATTAGCTTCTCATACAGATAGTAGAGCACCAGATGCTTACAATTTATCATTATCAAAAAGAAGAGCAAAGTCTACTTTAGAGTGGTTAATTGGTCGTGGTATAAAAGCAACAAGAATAGAAGCAAATGGTTACGGAGAAACTCAATTAGTAAATAAATGTGCCAACAATGTAGAATGTTCAGAGGCGGCTCATCAATTAAATAGAAGAACAGAATTTATTATTTTAAATCCAGAAGCAATTCGTTAAAAATTTAATATACTAATAATTCAAAAAGTCTAGCTGTAAAAAGTTAGACTTTTTTTGTACATCAAAACTAAGACATAATATAAATTGTATTTTTACACAATGGATTTGTTTTCTTCAGAAAAAATAAAAAATATTTTACCTTTTGATGGTATTACAAACTATCATGGGGTAGTTTTAAATCTAAACGATTGCAGTTTTTATTACAATAAGTTGATGAATTCTATTAACTGGAAAAATGATGAAGCTATTATTTTTGGTAAAAAAATAATAACCAAAAGAAAAGTTGCATGGTATGGCGAATCAGAATTTTCATATAAATATTCTGGAGTAACAAAAACAGCAAACATTTTTACAAAAGAGTTACTAGAACTTAAAGCAATTGTAGAAAACGAAACAAAAGAAAGCTACAATTCTTGTTTATTAAATTTATATCATTCAGGAGAAGAAGGTATGGCGTATCATTCCGACGGAGAAAAAATGCTCAAAAAAAACGGAGCAATTGCATCTTTATCTTTAGGCGCAGCAAGAAAATTTTCTTTTAAACATAAAGAAAATAAACAAAGAATAGACATTGTTTTAGAAAACGGAAGCTTATTAGTAATGAAATCTGGTACACAAACAAATTGGTTACATAGATTGCCACCAACAAAAAAAGTAAAAACACCTCGAATTAATTTAACCTTTAGAACAATAGAATTGTAATCTTATCTTTACTTTTGCAAAAAAATATTCATTGGAAACTAACAAGCAACAAACTATAAATCTTAATAAATATATAAGCTCATCTGGTATTTGTTCTAGACGAGAAGCAGAAAGATTTATTAATGAAGGCAGAGTTACAATTAATGGTAAACCAACCCAATTGGGTAACAGAGTTGGTAAAAAAGATGTTGTAAAGTTAGATGGTAGATTAGTTAAAACTAAAAAAACCACACTTTATATTGCTTTAAATAAACCTGTAGGCATTGTTTCTACAACAGATGGTAGAGAAAAAGCAAATATTGTAAAACATATAAATCATCCAGAAAGATTATTTCCTATTGGTCGTTTAGATAAACCATCCGAAGGATTAATTTTTTTAACAAATGATGGTGATATTGTAAATAAAATTTTACGAGCAGGCAACAATCACGAAAAAGAATATTTTGTAACCGTAAATAAATCGATTACATCAGAATTTATAGATAAAATGGGTAACGGAATACCAATTTTAGGTACAGTTACAAAAAAATGTAAAGTAGAAAAAGTAAGCGAAAAAGTCTTTAAAATAATACTTACACAAGGTCTAAATAGGCAAATTCGTAGAATGTGCGAGTATTTAGATTACGAAGTTACCAAGTTAAAAAGAACCCGAATTATGAATGTAGAATTGGGTTTTTTACAAACAGGAGATTGGCGAGAACTTACCCAAGAAGAAATGCAACAAATAAATAAAATGATTGCAACATCTTCTAAAACAGAAGAAGCATCTATTGTAAAAGAAGTACCAAAAGCTAAAAAAGCAAAAAAGAAAGAAGCACCAACTAAAAATAATTTTAATAAAAAAAGTGCATCATTTAGAAAATCATCACCAAAAAATAAAAGAAACAATACCAGTTTTTCATCTAAAAGAAAAAGGAGATAATTTTTTGGGCGTTACTTTGTTCTAAAAGCATTTAGAACCAAAGTCAGGCTTTACACTACAATCTTTTTTTCGTGCCTCAAAAAAGGATTTCCACTTCAATCCTTAACGCATATTTTGCGAACTAATAGCAAATTAGAATATAAATTATAATTAAGAAACTTACAATTCTTAAATAATAGTATCTTTGCCGATAATGAAATTTGACTTAAAAATTACCGACCCAAAAAGCAAGGCAAGAGCAGGAGTAATAACTACTGATCACGGAGAAATAGAAACACCTATTTTTATGCCAGTGGGAACTGTTGGAACCGTAAAAGGAGTTCATCAAACAGAATTAAAAAACGAAATTAATCCTGATATTATATTAGGTAACACATACCATTTATATTTAAGACCTGGTTTAGACATTTTAGAAAAAGCAGGTGGTTTACACAAATTTATGAACTGGGATAGAAATATCTTAACAGATTCTGGTGGTTACCAAGTATATTCTTTGTCTGGTAGAAGAAAAATTAACGAAGAAGGTGTGAAGTTTAAGAGTCATATAGATGGTTCTATGCATCATTTTACACCAGAAAACGTTATGGAAACACAGCGCACAATTGGCGCAGATATTATAATGGCTTTTGATGAGTGTACACCGTATCCTTGCGATTACAATTATGCAAAAAGATCTATGCACATGACGCATAGGTGGTTAAACAGATGTATAAATCACCTAGAAAAGTTACCGTTTAAATATGGTTTCGAACAAACTTTTATGCCAATTGTACAAGGTAGTACATACAAAGATTTAAGAAAACAATCTGCAGAGTATATTGCAAATGCAGGTCAGCAAGCAAATGCAATAGGTGGTTTATCTGTAGGAGAACCAGCAGAAGAAATGTACGCTATGACAGAAGTTGTAACAGAAATTTTACCTGAAGATAAGCCTCGATATTTAATGGGTGTTGGTACGCCAATTAATATTTTAGAAAATATAGCTTTAGGTATTGATATGTTTGATTGTGTTATGCCAACAAGAAATGCTAGAAACGGAATGTTGTTTACAGCACACGGTTCTATAAACATCAAAAATAAAAAGTGGGAAGACGATTTTTCTCCAATAGATGAAATGGGAATTACTTGGGTAGATACAATGTACTCTAAAGCATATTTGCGTCATCTATTTGCAGCAAAAGAAATGTTAGGTAAACAAATTGCTTCTATACACAATTTAGGTTTTTATGTTTGGTTAACCAGAGAGGCAAGAAAACATATTTTAGCTGGTGACTTTAGAGAGTGGAAAGATAAAATGGTAAAACAAATGGACAACAGATTGTAAAATTACAAGTTCTTATTAAGAGCTTAAATCTAAAAAATAATTATTTATTCTTTTGAAAATAATAGATTGGTACATATTAAAAAGGTTTTTAGTAACATTTTTGTTTACATTATTAATCTTAATTCCCATAGCAATAGCTATTGATGTTTCTGAGAAAATAGATAATTTTTTAGAACATCCAGATTTAGGATTCAATGAGATTTTAAATGATTATTACTTAAATTTTACAATATATTATACCAATACTTTTATGCCTTTGGCATTGTTTATTGCTGTAATTTTATTTACATCAAAACTATCTAATAACACAGAAATTATAGCAATTACAAATGCTAAAGTTTCTTTTACTCGCTTTTTATACCCATATTTTATAGGCGCCACTTTAATTACTATTTTATCGTTGGCTATGAATCATTATGTGGTGCCAACAAGTAGTAAAACAAGAAAAGCTTTCGAGAAAAAATATATTAATAACTCGAAACAAATTAACGAGTTAAAATATGTATCAGATTTTAGTTTGCAATTAACAGATAGTACCTATATTTTTATAAGAACGTTTAATACAGAAAATAATATAGGTTACGATTTTAATTCTGAGACTTACGATGGTTTAAAATTAAAGTCAAAATTATCTGCAAACAGATTAAAATATAATGTAAAAGATTCAACCTTTACAATTAGTACATGGAAAAAAAGATTGATATATAAAGATAGAGATAGCATTTTTTCTGGTAATAAGATTGATACAGTTTTTAGTTTTACACCAAGAGATTTAATTTATAAATCTGCTTTTGCACAAGAAATGCCATCTAACGAATTGATGAAATTTATAGATATTTCTAAAAAAAGAGGAGTTAAAAACCTTAATGCCTATTTAGTTGAGCTTTATAAAAGAACTAGTTTACCTGTAGCTTCCTATATTTTAACCATCATAGCTGTAGCTTTAGCTTTTAGAAAAAGAAGAGGTGGTACAGGTGTTAACCTAGCAATAGGAGTTGGTATTATGTTTTTATACGTGTTTTTTATGAAGGTTGGTGAAGTTTTAGGTTCAGTAGCCGGTGTAAATTCTATCACTTATGTATGGATTCCTAATATAATATTTGGTGCAGTTGCTGTTTATTTATACTTAAATGCAAGAAAGTAAGTTAAAAAACTATTTATTATTACACCTCATTGTTTTTATTTGGGGTTTTACTGCAATTTTAGGTGCGTTAATAACTATTGATGCAATTCCTTTAGTTTGGTATAGAATGCTATTAGCAGTAGTTTTTATTGCAATTTATTTTCTTTGGAAGAAAAAATCTTTCAGAGTTAATAAAAAAGGGCTTTTAAAATTTTTATTTACGGGAATTGTAATTGCCTTGCACTGGGTGTTTTTTTTCAAAGCTATAAAAGTCTCTAATGTATCTGTTGCGTTAGTTACGATGAGTACTGGTGCTTTTTTTGCATCATTAATAGAACCTATATTTTTTAAAAGAAAAATAAATACTTTAGAGATTTTTTTAGGATTATTAGTAATAGGAGGGTTGTATATTATATTCAATTTCGAAAGTCAATATAAATTAGGAATTATTTACGCATTAATAGCCTCTTTTTTAAGTGCTTTATTTGCAGTTTTAAACGGTTTGTATATTAAAAAATATACTGCGGATGTTATTTCGTTCTACCAATTATTTTTTGGTGTTGCTTTTATTACTGTATACTTATTAATAACTAACGGATTTTCTCTAGCCTTTTTTCAGATTGAAACTTCAGATTGGTTGTACCTTTTAATCTTAAGTAGTATTTGTACAGCTTATGCTTTTATAGCATCTGTAGAAGTTATGAAATATCTGTCTCCTTATACCGTAATGCTAACCATAAATTTAGAACCAATTTATGCAATTATTCTAGCATTAATAATTTTTGGTGATAAAGAACAAATGAGTAATACCTTTTATTTAGGTGCCTTTATAGTCTTATTTGTTGTTTTGTTAAATGGTATTTTAAAAAATAGAAAGACTTTAAAAGAGAAGTTTAAACAAAAGCTAAAAAAGAAAAAAGTAATTTAATTTAGCCTTAAAAAGTAAATTTTATAGTATGTTTGTTCTTACAAATAACTAAAATCAAATCACTAGAAATGGAATATTTAGAATTTGAAATGCCAATAAAAGAACTTCAAGATCAACTGCAAAAATGTCAGATTATTGGTGAAGAAAGTGAGGTAGATGTAACTGCTACTTGTAAAAAAATTGAAAAGAAACTAGCAGATGCTAGAAAAAATATATACAAAAACTTAACACCTTGGCAGCGTGTACAATTGTCTAGACACCCAGATAGACCTTATACTTTAGATTATATTAAGGCCATTTGTGGTGATACTTTTATGGAACTTCACGGAGATAGAAGTGTAGGAGATGATAAGGCGATGATTGGTGGATTGGGTAAAATAGGAGACCAATCTTTTATGTTTATTGGTCAGCAAAAAGGATTCAATACTAAGACACGCCAGTACAGAAATTTTGGTATGGCTAATCCAGAAGGATATAGAAAAGCTTTACGTTTAATGAGAATGGCAGAGAAATTTGGTATTCCTGTTGTAACACTTTTAGATACTCCTGGTGCTTACCCAGGTTTAGAGGCAGAAGAACGCGGACAAGGTGAAGCAATTGCTAGAAATATTTTTGAAATGACGATTCTTAAAACGCCAATTATAACAGTTGTTATTGGTGAAGGAGCTTCTGGTGGAGCTTTAGGAATTGGTGTTGGAGATAGAGTTTACATGATGGAAAATACCTGGTATACTGTAATTTCTCCGGAATCTTGCTCTTCTATTTTATGGAGAAGTTGGGAGTTTAAAGAACAAGCTGCAGAGGCTTTAAAACTTACCGGTAACGACATGAAAAAAATGAAATTGATTGACGGAATAATTAAAGAGCCTATTGGAGGTGCCCATTCTGATAGAGAAGGAGCTTTTGCTGCTGTTCAAAGTCAAATACTAGCTGCTTTTGATGAGTTGAAAGATTTATCGGATGAAGATTTAGTAGAAAAAAGAATGGACAAATATGCAAATATGGGTGTTTACAAAGAGTAAACATCTAGTTAAATCAAATAAAAAAAGCGAAATTCTAATTAGAATTTCGCTTTTTTATTTTCTATTTTATTTTTTAAATACCTAAAGAAGTAAAAAGTTCTTTTAGTCTTGGCTCAGATGGTCTTGGTGCATCAGAATTAACAATTTTACCTTGAGGATCTATTAGTATAAATCTAGGAATCGAGTTTATCTGATATTCTTGCTGAAAAGATATATCTTTTCCTGCCCATAGCTGTACACCAGATAATTGTTTTGCTTTTACAAAATCTTTCCATTTCTTTTCTGCAGCTTCCCAAGATCCGCCACTTCTTCTGTATTCATCCGTAGAAATACTTATAAATTCTATATTTTTACCATGATATTCTTTTTCTAAAGATTTTAAATAAGGAATTTGTTGAATACATGGTCCGCACCAAGTAGCCCAAACATCTATATAAACAAATTTCCCTTTAAAAGAGTCTAAAGATTTTTTACCGCCTTTGTAATCTACGTAATCAACAAATTTTGGTGAAATAGTTCCTTTAGCCATTGCTTTGTTTTTTTCATAAGCTTGGTTAAAATAGGTAATCATTTGGTTGGTTTGACTATCGACCATTTTTACCAATGTAGTATCTATGTCTTTATAAGAATTTAAAATACTATCGTAATTAGATTTTATTGCCGCTATTTTGGCTTTAAAATCATTTTCATTTAATTCTAAGAGTAACGTAGGATTTCCAATTTTTTGACTTTCTGTAATCTGAGCTAAAATAAAATTACTATTGTCAGCACCTTGTCCAGAAAACTTAAAACTAGACATAAAGTTTTCAGAATCTCCGTTTAACTTAATGTCGAATCCGTTTTTTAAATAAATAGGAGCTCTTTTTGCAGGACTAGTACTAATAGTGTACACTGCAGCATTTTCTATATTTAAAGTGTCTTTAAAAGTGCCATCTTTGTTAATTGTAATGCTTTTTACGGGGCCTTGTTGACCTGTAATTGTTAAAATAGAGTCTTTATTATTTTCTAACTTTCCAGAAAGCGTTAAATAATCTTTAGAATGTTCTTTAGTACAAGAAGCAAGTGCAAAAACAGCGATAAGTATAATGCTAATTTTTTTCATTTATTATAAATATTTATTTGAAACAAATATATAAATTTAATCAGAGGATAGTGTCTTTAGATATTTAACTTTTCTGTTAAAAATATAGAAATGAACCTTGTTTTCTTAGTTTTGTGTAAAAAAAAATCTCAAACGATAGTTTGAGATTTTTTAATTTATGATTCTGTTTCAGATTCTTGTTCTGGTTCTATTTTTCCTTTTTGTATCTTGATGTTTAACTTATTCTCTTTTTCATCAAGATCCATAGAAATCGTATCTCCTTCGTTTAGTTTAGAGTTTACAATTTCTTCTGCCAAAGCATCTTCTATATATTTCTGAATAGCTCTTTTAAGCGGTCTAGCACCATATTTCTTATCAAAACCTTTGTCAGCAATATAATCTTTTGCTTTTTCGCTTAATTGTAATGTGTACCCTAAGTCTGATATTCTACGTAATAATTTATCTAGTTCTATGTCTATAATTGAATGTATGTCTTCTCTTTCTAAAGCGTTAAATACAATTACGTCATCTATTCTATTTAAAAATTCTGGTGCAAATGATTTCTTTAAAGCACCTTCAATTACAGATTTAGCATGTGCGTCTGCTTGTTCTTTTTTAGAAGAAGTACCAAAACCAACTCCGCCACCAAAATCTTTTAATTGTCTAGCACCAATATTAGAAGTCATAATTATGATTGTATTTCTAAAATCAATTTTTCTTCCTAAACTATCAGTAATATATCCGTCATCTAAAATTTGAAGTAACATGTTAAACACATCCGGATGCGCTTTTTCAATTTCATCTAATAGAACAACAGAATACGGTTTTCTTCTAACTTTTTCTGTTAATTGACCACCTTCTTCATAGCCAACATAACCCGGAGGCGCACCAATTAAACGAGAAATAGCAAATTTTTCCATGTATTCACTCATGTCAATTCTAATTAAAGAATCATCAGAATCAAATAACTCTTTTGCTAAAACTTTTGCTAATTGCGTTTTACCAACACCAGTTTGACCTAAGAAAATAAAAGAACCAATTGGTTTGTTAGGATCTTTTAATCCAACTCTATTTCTTTGAATTGCTTTAACAACCTTAGATACGGCAATATCTTGCCCAATTACCTTACCTTTTATAAGTTGAGGTAATTCGTTTAATTTATGTGTTTCTGCCTCTGCAACTCTATTTACAGGTATGCCTGTCATCATAGAGACAACTTCTGCCACATTATCTTCGGTTACAATTTCTCTGTTTAATTTAGAGTCATCTTCCCATTGTTTTTGAGCAGAATCTAAAGCAGCTTCTATATTTTTTTCATCGTCTCTTAACTTTGCAGCTTCTTCATATTTTTGCCCGTTTACAGCTTTTGTTTTTCTTTCTCTAATAAGCTCTAACTTGGTTTCTAACTCTAAAATTTGTTGCGGAACAACAATATTTGTGATATGAATTCTAGATCCAGCTTCATCTAAAGCATCGATAGCCTTGTCTGGTAGATATCTATCAGTCATATATCTGTTAGTTAACTTTACACAAGCCTCTAAAGCTTCATCTGTATAATTTACATGATGATGTTCTTCGTATTTAGTTTTTATATTATGTAAAATCTGTATTGTTTCTTCTACAGACGTAGGATCTACAATTACCTTTTGAAAGCGACGCTCTAATGCGCCATCTTTTTCGATATTTGTTCTATACTCATCTAACGTAGTTGCACCAATACATTGTATTTCACCACGAGCCAATGCTGGTTTTAACATGTTAGAAGCATCTAAAGAGCCTGTAGCGCCACCAGCCCCAACAATTGTATGAATTTCGTCTATAAAAAGAATAATATCATCATTCTTTTCAAGCTCATTCATTAACGCTTTCATACGCTCTTCAAATTGACCACGGTATTTTGTACCCGCAACTAAGCTTGCTAAATCTAAAGAAACCAAACGCTTGTCAAATAAAATTCTAGAAACTTTTCTTTCTACAATTCTCAAAGCCAAACCTTCTGCAATGGCAGATTTACCAACACCAGGTTCACCTATAAGCATTGGGTTGTTTTTCTTTCTTCTACTTAATATTTGAGAAACTCTTTCAATTTCTTTTTGTCTACCAACAACAGGGTCTAACTTTCCTTTTTCTGCTAAATCTGTTAAATCTCTACCAAAATTATCTAAAACGGGTGTTTTAGATTTTTTAACATTTTTTCCTTTTTGAGGCTGATCAAAAGGGTTTTGTTTTTCAGAAGCAAATTCATCATCAGATGGTGTTTCTGCTATCGGGTTGTTAGGTAGATCTTCGTCATCTACGTGCAATTGTTTGTATAAAGCTTTTGCTTCATCGTAATTAACGTGGTATTTCTGAATCAACTTAGTAGTTGGGTCATTTTCGTTTCTTAAAATACATAAAAGTAGATGTGCAGTATCTATAGATTCGCTTTGGTATAATTTAGCTTCTAGAAAGGTTGTTTTTAAAGCCTTTTCTGCTTGTCTAGTTAAATGTAAACTTTGTTTTTCAGAAGTTTCTGCAAAAGTAGGATCAACTGGGTTTAATTGTTCTAACTTTTTACGCAATAAAATAGTATCTACATCAAATGCAGTTAAAATTTCCATTGCTTTTCCTTCTCCTTTTCTTATTAAACCTAATAACAAATGTTCTGTTCCAATAAATTCATGCCCTAATCTTAGCGCTTCTTGTTTACTGAATGCTATTACATCTCTTACCTTCGGTGAAAAATTATCGTCCATATATTATTGTCTATTGATGTAAATTTAGTCCTTTTTTTTCTTAAAAATTACAAAAAATATGCCAACTCTTAAAAACTGACAGTTTGACTTTAAAAATAATGTAGAAAATAGTTGAAAATCAAGGAAGTAAAAAGCGCCAATAAATTATTAATAAATGTTGATAACTCTATCTAATTCATAAGCGTTAAACCTTTGTAAATAGTAATAGAAATAGTATCTTGCCTTGTTTTAAAAAAAGGAATAATTATTAATAGAAAATATATATGGCAGACGGAGAAAAGTTAATTCCGATTAACATTGAAGAGCAGATGAAATCTGCATACATCGATTACTCGATGTCAGTTATTGTTTCAAGGGCATTACCAGATGTAAGGGATGGTTTAAAACCAGTTCATAGAAGGGTTTTGTATGGTATGCATGAATTAGGAATTAAAGCAACAGGAGCTTATAAAAAATCAGCAAGAATTGTAGGAGAGGTTTTGGGTAAATATCACCCACACGGTGATACTTCTGTTTATGATTCTATGGTAAGAATGGCGCAAGATTGGAGTGTGCGTTATATGATGGTAGATGGGCAAGGTAACTTTGGTTCTGTTGATGGAGATTCTCCGGCGGCAATGCGTTATACAGAGGTTAGAATGCAGAAAATATCAGAAGAAATGTTAGCTGATATTGAAAAAGATACTGTAGATCATCAATTAAACTTTGATGATACTTTACAAGAGCCTACTGTTTTACCAACACGTATTCCTAATTTATTAGTAAACGGTGCTTCTGGTATTGCTGTAGGTATGGCAACAAATATGGCGCCACATAACTTAACAGAAGTAATAAACGGTACTGTTGCTTATATTGATAATAGAGAGATAGAGATAGATGAGTTAATGCAGCATATTACCGCTCCAGATTTTCCTACAGGTGGTATTATCTATGGTTATGATGGTGTAAGAGATGCTTTTCATACAGGTAGAGGTCGTATAGTAATGCGTGCTAAAGCTGTTATAGAAGAAGTAAAAGGGCGTGAATGTATCATTGTTACCGAGATTCCTTATCAGGTTAACAAGGCAGACATGATTAAGAAAACTGCTGATTTAGTAAACGAAAAGAAATTAGAAGGTATTGCTAATATTCGTGACGAATCTGATAGAAATGGTATGCGAATTGTGTATGTTTTAAAACGTGATGCCATTCCTAATATCGTTTTAAATAAATTATTTAAATATACACAGCTTCAAACTTCTTTTAGTGTAAATAATATTGCACTGGTAAAAGGAAGACCAGAGCAACTAAATTTAAAGCAATTAATACATTATTTTGTTGAGCACAGACACGAAGTTATTGTTCGTAGAACAGAATTTTTACTTAAGAAAGCAGAAGCTAGAGCACATATTTTAGAAGGATTAATAATTGCTTCTGATAATATTGACGAGGTAATAAAAATTATTAGAGCGTCTAGTAATGCAGATCAAGCTAGAGAAAGTTTAATTGAAAGATTTGAATTGACTGAAATTCAAGCTAAAGCAATTGTAGAAATGCGATTACGTCAATTAACAGGACTAGAACAAGATAAGCTACGTGCAGAGTATGATGAAATCATGCTAACAATTACAGATTTAAAAGATATTCTTGCAAACGAGCCAAGACGTTATCAGATTATTAAAGATGAACTTCTTTTAATAAAAGATAAGTATGGTGATGAGCGTAGATCTATCATCGAATATGCTGGTGGAGACATGAAAATTGAAGACATGATACCTAACACAAAGGTTGTTGTTACAATTTCTAATGCTGGTTATTTAAAAAGAACAAACTTAGAAGAATATAAAGTTCAGAATAGAGGAGGTAGAGGTCAAAAAGGAGCAACTACTAGAAATGAAGATTTCTTAGAACATTTATTTGTAGGTACAAACCACCAATACATGATGTTCTTTACACAAAAAGGTAAAGTATTCTGGATGCGTGTTTATGAAATTCCAGAAGGTGGTAAAAATACAAAGGGTAGAGCGATGCAAAACCTTATTAATATCGAACAAGACGATAAGGTTAAAGCGTTCTTAGTTACTCAAGATTTAAAAGACGAAGAGTACATTAATAGTCATTATGTCATAATGGCAACTAAAAAAGGTCAGGTTAAGAAAACATCATTAGAACAATATTCTAGACCAAGAACCAATGGTATAAATGCAATTACTATTAAAGAAGGTGATGAGTTACTAGAAGCTAAATTAACTACTGGAGATAGCCAAGTAATGTTAGCGTTAAAATCTGGAAAGTCAATTCGTTTTGAAGAAGCTAAAACTCGTCCTATGGGAAGAACAGCTTCTGGTGTAAGAGGTATTACACTTCAACATGAAAACGATGAAGTTGTTGGTATGGTTGCCGTAAACGATATGGAAAGTAATATTCTAGTTGTTTCAGAGAAAGGATACGGAAAACGTTCTAAACTAGATGATTATAGAGTTACAAATAGAGGAGGTAAAGGTGTTAAAACCTTAAATATTTCTGAAAAAACAGGAGATTTAGTTGCAATTAAAAATGTAGACGATTCTAATGATTTGATGATTATTAATAAATCTGGTTTAACAATAAGAATGGCTGTAGAAGATTTAAGAGTTATGGGACGTGCAACGCAAGGTGTTCGTTTAATTAATATCAAAGATTCTGATAGTATTGCAGCTGTTGCTAAAGTTGCTCATGATGAAGAAGTCGAAGAAGAAGAAAATTCCGAAGAAATAAAAAATGGCACGGAAATTGAAAATGATTCAAGTGAAAATCAAGAATAATTATAAATTTAATATCAGTAAAATGAAAAAACAAATATTAGCGCTAACTGTAGGTTTCTTATCAATGGCTTCTTTTGCGCAAAAAAGCGAATTGAAAACAGCTGAAAAAGCAATTAAGAAACAAGATTATACTACAGCTTTGTCAGCTATAGCTCCTTTAGCATCTATGGAGGCAACTATGGAAGCTAAATATAAAGCAAAATATTATTATTTAAACGGTCAAGCATTGGCTGGTAAAAATGATTATAAAGGTGCAGCAGATGCATTTAATACTTTGTTTAAATATGAAAAAGAAATTGGTAAGCAAAGATATACTAAAGAAGCACAGCCAATGTTAAATGAATTAATTCAAAAAGCATCTAATTTAGCTATTAAACAATATAATAGTAAAGATTATAAGCAAGCAACTGGTAACTTCTATTTAACATATCTTTTAAGTCCTAAAGACACAAGTTTCTTATATAATGCAGCTATTAGTGCTTCATTATCTAAAGACTATGATGTTTCTTTAAAGCATTACAGAGAATTAAAAGAAATAGGTTATACAGGTATAACAACACAGTATTTAGCAACTAATAAGGAATCTGGAGCTGTAGAAAATTTAGGAACTAAATCTAATAGAGACACTATGGTAAAGTTAGGTCAGTATACTAATCCTACTGTAAAAGTTTCTGATTCTAAGCAAGCTGAGATTGTAAAAAATATTGGATATATTTTAGTTAATCAAGGTAAGACAGATGAAGCGATAGTAGCTTTACAAGAAGCTAGAAAAGCAAATCCGAAAGATGTTAATTTAATTTTAAACGAAGCACAATTATACATTAAGTTAGAAAAAATGGATAAGTTTGGTGCTTTAATGGAAGAAGCTGTAAAGTTAGACCCAACAAACCCAACATTATTTTTTAATTTAGGTGTTGTTAATGCTAATCAAAACAAAAATGAAGAAGCAATTAAATATTATGAAAAAGCAATCGAGTTAAAACCAGATTACGGAGATGCTTACATGAATTTAGCTGTAGCAATATTAAGCGGAGAGAAAGCGATTGTTGATGAAATGAATGAGAATTTATCTAACTTTAAGAAATACGATGAATTACAAGAAAAGCAAAAAGTTTTATATAGAAAAGCATTACCTTATTTAGTAAAAGCAGATAACATAGAAAGATCTGAAGGTACTGTTAAAACTTTATTGAATATCTATGATACTTTAGAAATGACTACTGAAGCAGATGCTTTAAGACCAATTTATAAACAAATGAGAGGTCAGTAATAGATCTTAATATTGATATAAAAAAAATCCGAAACTTTAAAGTTTCGGATTTTTTTTATATCATTTTTTTAATAACTCTTAGTTTGTGTGTATGCTTTTGTATGTCAGCATTAAAAATACCGCTATGGTCTAAAGTATCTATTCGAACTTTACCATGAGCATGAATAATATTGTAATCATTTAAAACGATTCCAACATGTATAATTTCACCTTCTTCATTATCAAAAAAAGCTAAATCACCAGGTTCGCATTCTTCTATAAAACTTAATACTTCACCTTGTTTCGCTTGTTCTTTGGCATCTCTAGGTAATTTATATCCAGAAAGTTTGTAAACCATTTGTGTAAAACCAGAGCAATCTATACCAAACGGTGTTTTTCCTCCCCATAAATAAGGACTATTTAAATAAGTAAAAGCTATTTTTAATATTTCAGATTTAGATAATTGACTAGAAAAAACATTGTTGTCATATCTATAACTTTTTGAACCTAGTTTTAAATTACCATTATTAAAAACAGGTAATTGAGAACCTATTGCTATTGTTGTTAAATTATTATTTTCTGATGTAACAAAATCTAAAATTTCACCAGAAAAAGTTAAGTTATTGCGCTCTATAGAATTATAAAAATCTTCTGTAATTTCTTGATACTGTTTATTGTCTATATAACCTTCAAAATTATCAAAACTAATACGGATTTTACTCCAGTTTTTAGTCTTTTCAATAATTTCAAAATGTTCGCCAAAAAGAACCTGACTAATCATTTCAGATTTGTCAGATTCTTCTGCCCTAACAGGTACAATACTTAAATTACAGATGCCAAATAGCATAAATTTTTAATATTTGTTTAAGATTATAATCTTTCTATTACCATGGCACTTGCGCCACCACCACCATTACAAATAGCTGCAGCACCAATTTTGGCATCGTTTTGTTTTAAAATAGAAGTTAATGCAATTACAATTCTTGCACCAGAAACACCTAACGGATGTCCTAATGAAACGGCACCACCGTTAACATTTACATTTTCATCAGAAATATTTAAAATTTTCATGTTGGCTAAACCAACAATAGAAAAAGCTTCGTTTAATTCGAAATAATCTACATCATCAATAGAGATGTTTGCTTTAGCTAATGCTTTTGGTAATGCTTTTGCAGGTGCAGTTGTAAACCATTTTGGTTCATGTGCAGCATCAGCAAAACTTTTTATTTTGGCAAGCGGGGTAATGTTTAATTCTTGTGCTTTTTCTGCAGACATTAAAACCAATGCAGCTCCACCATCATTAATAGTAGAAGCATTTGCTGCAGTTACAGTTCCTTCTTTCGTAAAGGCTGGTCTTAATGCAGGTATTTTTTCCATTTTAACATTCTTGTACTCTTCGTCTTCAGAAAAGATTACAGGTTCTCCACGTCTTTGAGGAATTTCAACAGGAACAATTTCATCAGAAAATTTACCTTCACTCCATGCTTTTGCAGAACGTTCGTAAGATTGTATTGCAAATGTATCTTGATCTTCTCTAGAGAAATTATATTCAGTAGCACATTCATCTGCACAAACTCCCATAGCTACCTTGCCATAAGCATCTACCAAACCATCTTTTTGCATACCATCTTCCATAGTTATTGGTCCAAACTTAGAACCTTTTCTTGCGTGTTGGTAATGCGGTATAGAACTCATGTTTTCCATACCACCAGCAACAACTACGTCTGCATCTCCTAAAGCAATTGTTTGAGCTGCTAACATAATAGATTTCATCCCAGAAGCACAAACTTTGTTAACCGTTGTACAAGGTACAGAATCTGGTATACCAGCGTAAATGGCAGCTTGTCTTGCAGGAGCTTGCCCCAAACCTGCAGAAACAACATTACCCATAAAAACCTCTTCTACCAATTCTGGCGATAAGTTTATTTTATTTAAAGCGCCTTTAATTGCAACGGCACCTAATTTTGTTGCAGGTACAGAAGATAAACTTCCCATAAAGCTACCAATTGGTGTTCTGGCTACAGATACAATTACTACTTCTTTCATATGATAATTTGAGTTTATTTTAATATAAGATTGTCTGCTAAATTAATCTTTTTTAATCAATTTCTAAAGGTTTGTTTCTTTTGAATTCTTAACCTTAATTTTTTTACTGTAAGTTTGTATTTATAAGAAAATAAGCATGAGCAATTTTGTAAATAAACTTTATCAAAATAACACAATAATATTTAAGGTAATTTTGTTTTTAATAACCACGATAGCTATCGTGTATTTGTTTCCAAAAGGAGGTCAGTTTAAATACGATTTTAGTAATGGGCAATTATGGAGGTATGATAATTTGTATGCACCTTTTGATTTTGCTATTCAGAAATCTGAAGAAGAAATAAAAGTCGAAAAAAAACAAATAGACGCTAATGCAAAATTGTATTTTACTATTGATAAAACCGTTGTAGAACAGGTTAAATCTTCTTTTAAAAATAAAGTAAATAATTTAAGTGTTAAAGATACTTTATCCGTAGATAAATCTAAATTATTAAATGAAAAAGGACTAAAAATTATTAATGAAATTTACAAAATTGGGTTTCTTGAAGTTGTTAGTCAAGATAGAGTTTCTAATAAAGATGAATTAGTTGCACTTAGAAACGAAAATATAGTAAAAGATGTTCCTTTTAAAAGTTTGTATAATTCTACAAAAGTTTTAAAATCTATAACCAGTGGTTTAAATTCTGATATAAGTGAGTCTAGACGAAATCAACTTTTTACAATTTTATCAGAAATTATTAAACCAAATGTAACTTATGATGCTAGTTATACAGAAAAAGTTATTGATAACGAAACCAAAAACATTTCTTATACGAAAGGAAAAGTTTCTGCTGGCGAGCTAATTATTTTAAAAGGAGATTTAGTAGAAGGTAAAAAATTAGCAATTTTAAACTCTCTTAAAAACGAATCTGAATCTAACGTTTGGACAGAGTCTAATTATAATTGGATTATTTTTGGATATACTATTTTAGTTGCCTTAGCTCTTTTAATGTTACTCTTGTTTTTACAAAGAAATAGAATTGAAATATTTAATAACAACAATAAAGTAACATTTATATTTTTCAATGTTTTTTCGATGATATTTATTCAAACATTGGTTATTAAATATAATTCAGATTACTTATATGTAGTTCCTTTAAGTGTTTTACCAATCATCTTAAAAGCCTTTTTTGATGCTCGATTAGGTTTGTTTACACATGTTTTAACAGTGCTTTTATTAGGATATGTTGTACCAAATAGTTTTGAGTTTATTTATCTGCATATAATTGCAGGTATCGTTACTATTTTAAGTGTGTCAGAATTATATAAAAGGGCAAATTTATTTATATCGGTAGCGCAAATTACAGGAATTTATATGGTTACTTACTTTGCATTTTCAATTATAAAAGAAGGAAATGCATCACAAATTAATCTTGATTATTTTATGCTTTTTGCTGTAAACGGATTGTTATCTTTTTTAGCAATAATATTAATTTATATTTATGAAAAAGTTTTTGGATTGGTTTCTGATGTTACCCTTTTAGAGCTTTCTAATACAAATTCTAAATTATTAAGAGAGTTGAATGAGAAAGCGCCAGGAACTTTTCAACACTCTATGCAAGTCGCTAATTTGGCAGAAGCTGCCGCCAATGAAATTGGAGCAAACTCTATGTTGGTTAGAACGGGTGCATTATACCATGATGTTGGTAAAATGGCAAACCCTATGTATTTTATAGAAAATCAAACTACGGGTGTAAATCCTCATCATGAATTATCACCAAGAGATAGTGCAAAAATTATAACAGATCATGTTATTAAAGGAGTTGAAATAGCAAAGAAATACAATTTGCCAGATAGAATTATCGATTTTATAAGAACTCATCATGGTACAAGTACAACTTATTATTTCTTAATGAAAGAAAGAGAATTGAACCCGGATAGTGAAGTTGATGTTAAGAAATTTCAATACCAAGGGCCAAATCCATTTTCGAAAGAAACAGCAATATTGATGATGTGTGATGCTGCAGAAGCTGCTTCTAAGAGTTTAAAAACACCCACAGCGCAATCCATCAGTGATTTAATCGATAAAATTATCGAAAAACAGATGTCAGATAATCAGTTTTTAAATTCGGATATAACTTTTAAGGAAATAGAAATTATAAAAAAAGTTATTAAGAAAAAATTGCTAAACATCTATCACTTAAGGGTTGAGTATCCTGAATAAAAAAAAAGATAAAAAAAAGTAGCAAACAACTTGTAAAATTGTAAATCTAGTATTACATTTGCACTCGCAATTTTAAACAACTGCGGATAAGTTCAAAAACAGGAGAGGTGCCAGAGTGGTAATGGAGCAGATTGCTAATCTGTCGACGGGTAACTGTCGCCAGGGTTCGAGTCCCTGTCTCTCCGCAATTTTTTGTTTAATTCTCGGGGTGTAGCGTAGCCCGGTCATCGCGCCTCGTTTGGGACGAGGAGGTCGCAGGTTCGAATCCTGCCACCCCGACACTGTTTTCGTAGAAACATAAAAACTACGGGCTCTTAGCTCAGCTGGATAGAGCACCTCCCTTCTAAGGAGGCGGTCGAAGGTTCGAATCCTTCAGGGCTCACTTAAACCATCACAGAAATGTGGTGGTTTTTTGTTTTTATAAGGTTTTTCTAATATTTATTTGTAAAAATTTTTATATGATAACAAATACTATTTTAGTATAATTTTATTTATTAACAATCTACTTTTAAAATTTACAATTACTTCTTAAAAGTATATATTCGCCCTCTAATTTCTTCTAAAAGCTAATCTTTATAAAGTAAATGAATAACGTTAAAAATTGGTTGCATTATTATAAAAATAGTTTAACAGATAGTGAAAATTTAGCTGTAGATATTTCTAGAATTAAAAACTTATTTCATCAAAATTATTGCGATTTAGGTGCCGGAACAATCAATCCTAAAAACGCTGCTGAAATGTTAGATTTTGAAGAAAAAAGAATCAATAGATTAAAAGGTATCACCAATAAAGAGCATGTAAATTGGTATACAATATTTGATGCAGAAATAATAATTGCACCTTTTCAATTAGATGTAATTTCCGGAGATCAAGATTCTAAGCATAAATCTATTTTCCCTTTTTGGATAACTGCCAGAATAAATAGATCTGGCCAATTAACAGCACCTAAAGAGATTTTCCCGCTATTTGTTAGAGATTATTTAGATCCTAAAGCAGATGTTGGTAATGACTTTATTTTTTCATCCACAGAGACAATTGCAGAAGCCAGAGAAATTGAAAAGCCAGAAGTAGAAGAAGAGGTTTTACCTTGGGAGATTTATTGGGAATATATTAATATGATTTTTTCTGAAGTTACCTACCATGCAATTTCTAGTTATAAGGCAGAAGGGTTTACAACGAATCATAAAGTAACTTATTTTGCAAGAAGTTCTAAGATTTCGGCTGCAAAAAGTATCTTGTTTTTATATGAAAACTTATTAAATGAAACAGAAGAGCTACCATTAATTTCTAAGTTGATAGACCCTAATTTAAGACAGAAAAGAGAGCCAATTACAGATAGTGGATTTTTAGATTATAATCATTTACATCTTGGGCAAATGTCAAATGAATTTCCGCTTTCTATAAGCCAGAGAAAAACCTTATTATCTTATTTTACAGCAGAAGAAAATGCAATAACAGCAGTAAATGGCCCTCCTGGAACCGGTAAAACAACGCTTTTACAAAGTTTAGTAGCTACAGAAGTTGTAAGAGCAGCTATAGAAGGTGATGAGGCACCAGTTATTTTAGCTTGTTCTACAAATAACCAAGCGGTTACAAATATTATTGATAGTTTTATTAATTCTAAGAGTACTTTAGGTGATTTGGCAGAAAGATGGATTCCTGGTTTTAATGGGTATGCCACTTATTTGCCTTCGAATTCTAAAAGCGAAAAGAAACTAAAAAATATTAATTACCTTAAAGGTAATATGTTTGGTAATGAAGGTACTCTATGTGATTTAGAAAATGAAAAATATTTAGAAGATGCAAAACATTTTTACTTTAGTAAATATACCGAGTATTTTAATGTAGAATTAAATTCGTTAGAAGATGCCTGCCTGCATCTTCAAGAAGAAATTACTATTTTACAGGACAATTTAATCGACGGAGTTCGTATCTCTCAAAATTATTTAAAATCTATTAAAAGTGTAAATGCACTTTTGCTTAATAAGAAAGATTATATTCAGAAAAACACTATTCAAATTTCTAATCTACAAAAATGGAGAACTATATTAAATGCACTTAAATCCTCTTCGGATGAACGCAATTTTTTAGAAGATGTTAAGCAGTACTTTGAAACAAATTCTAAGGATGAAAATTCAGTTAAAATTTTTAAAATTGATGAAGAAGTTTTAAAAAAACCAGATACTACTTTGATATTTATCAAAAAATGTATTGCTGATATTAACCTAGCTCTATCATCTAACTTAAAATTAAAAAATTGGAAATTTAAAAATAACATTACTGGTTATCCATTTGTATCTGAAGAGCAAATGTGGGAATTCGAATATGAAAAAATGGAATCTGAGGATAAAAGTCACCGTTTTTTTTATGATGAAATCGATTTAAATATTCGTCATAAAGCTTTTTTATTGGCAATACATTATTGGGAAGCTAGATGGATTATAGAAACGGAAGATGCGCTAATTAATGAAACAGAAAAAGGAACCGGAGAGAGAGTAGTTGCTGCAAAGTGGAAAAGAAGAGCAATGTTAACTCCATGCTTTGTAGCTACTTTATATATGGCACCTTCACATTTTTTATTTAGTCAGTTTCAAGGAGAAAATGAGAACGGTAAACCACTTTTTGAATATTTACCATTGTTTAACTTTTTAGATTTATTAATAATTGATGAAGCAGGACAAGTAACTCCAGAAGTAAGTATACCTATTTTTTCTTTAGCTAAAAAAGCAATTGTAGTTGGAGACCTTAAGCAAATAGAACCGATTTGGTCTATACCTCCAAAAATTGATTCTGGAAATTTATTAAACCAGAATATAGTTTCAGATCATAATGACTATAATCATTTAAAAGAAATTGGTTTCTTGGCTTCTAATGGTAGTATCATGAAAATGGCTCAAAATGCATGTGAATACGCGACCCCTTTAATATCTAAAAAAGAAAACGGATTACTATTGTTAGAACACAGAAGATGTAATGATGAGATTATTGGCTTTTGTAATGAATTAGCTTATGATGGAATTCTTAAGCCGATGAAAGGAAAAGCAAGTGAAGATCAAGTTTTTCCTTCTATGATGGCATATCACATAGAAGGTTTAAGCGAAAGAAAATTTAGTAGCCGACATAATAAAAATGAGGTTAAATCTATTATTATGTGGTTAAATAGACATAAGGCAGATATTCAGAAGGCATATAATGTTGAATCTATTGAAGAAGTTTTAGGAATTATTACGCCTTTTGCTAGTCAAAAAACAGAATTGTCTAAAGCATTAATAGATTCTGGTTTTAAAGTGAATGATATTAAATTAGGAACTGTACATGCGTTGCAAGGAGCAGAGCGAAGTATTGTTTTATTTAGTTCTGTTTATAGTATAGAAGATGAAGGTGTATTATTTTTTGATAGAGACAATAAGCCTAATATGCTTAATGTAGCTGTTTCTAGAGCTAAAGATAGTTTTATATTATTTGGTGACACCAGGATTTTTGACGAGACAAAAGATGTGCCTTCTGGTATATTAAAAAAACATTTGCAAATAGAAGAGTTGCCAAATTAATTAGTAACCATAAAAATGAGTAACCATTTTTATGGTTACTCAAATTACGTTAACAAACGTTACTTAAACTTACTTATAGGGCGTAGTTATCTTTTAGTAACGGTAGCAAAAACTTTTAAAGTATCTTGCTTAACTATTACTGCATTATCTAAAGTTAATTTAATTACATGTTCTGGGTTAGATACTTGAAAAATATAACTATACTGTCTAAATGATGTTATGTGGTAATTTGGGAATTCTTTAGCAACAACAGCTTTATTAGACTCATAATGTTCTATTTCTGTTTTGGCTGGTTGACAACTAGCAAGCATTAAACTTGCAAATAATGTTGTTAAAAAAACTTTTTTCATCTTAAAATAATTTTTATAAAATTTAATAAAAACTATTATTTACAATCAGAAACTAATTTTTAGAGGTTGATACTTTAGTTATTCTGGAACTATAAAATAATAGAACAAAATACTCGTAAAGTTAGGGTGCTTTATTTTGTATTATAATTTAAATCTATGTAATTATATACATAAATCTTTAAAATAATTATAAACTTAATATAGGGAGTTCAATTACTTAAAATTGGTATAGCAAATATACAAAAAATTATTTCATATTTAAAAATGAGAAATCAAAATTTAGTCCTAAATTTAAAAAAGGGTTACTCAACTCTCCACCTTTTGCTTTTACGTAACCAATAGCGCTTCTTAAACTTACTTTATTAGTTAGTTGATAATTAATACCAAAGCTTGGTTTTATAATTAGTCCTTCTCCGGTACTAATGTTTCCACCACCTGCTGCACCTGCTAGAATTTGTGTAAAAAGGGTGGTGCTATTATTTAATAATTTATTTGTTTTTAGACCTAAACCTACAATTCCTTCTGCGTAAGCACCAGCATTTCCAAAATTTGCAAATGATGTTTGGCCTGCTACATATAAATTTTTAGAAAGATCAAAGTTTACTTGTAAAGATATTTGATGCATATCTTCTGTATCTAATGTCATACGTTCTGCATCGATATACCAATCTTGCTTTACAATTAGTTGTATTCCTTTAAACTTACCTTTATTAAAGTTTTTTACATTTGATTGTGTACCGTTTCTATCTACGTAATATTTAATCCCAAAGCCATAAGTAGAAGTTGTAAAAAAATCTGTGTTTGGTGTAAATAAATAACCTTTATTTAACGCTATATAAGTGTTGCCAAATAGTTTTTGCTCGATTGAAATATCTGGTGAAATCATAAATCCCCCATTAGAATTAACGCCACCACCACCACCAGCACCAATTGCAAGTTTGGTTAATATGTTTGTTCTGTTTTTATTAAAGGATAAATTGTAACCAGCTCCTAATAAAACATCCATATATCCAGCTCTAATTCCGCTATAAGCCCCATCTAGCTTTAGAAAAGCAAACCAATTTTCTGAGATATAATTGGCAAATTCAAAACCAGCTAATCGAATTGTTTTACCTTCTATAATACCTCCTGGATAATTTTTAGCTTTTGTGGCTTTTAAATTATTAAGATGCAGTGTTAGAGATGTTTTTTTTGTGGGACTATTCCAAGAAGAATTTTCTAATTCTTTAGTTGTAAATTCTTTCTCAATAGCATTGTAATCAGAATAATTAAAGTTTACAGGAATTTCTAAAGCAACATTTATTTGACTTCCGTTGATTTTTCCACCATCAAAAAAGTTTAAATAACTGTAACCAGCGTTTAAATTGAAATGATCAAATTTATAACCTAGGTTAAAGTGAGGTAAAATAAAAGCGCCACCACCGTCTGCTGCAGCTGCACCACCGCCGCCGCCAAAATGAAACCCGGTATCTATAAATAATTTTTCGGTTAAGAATTTCTTGTATCCAGTATTAACACCAAGTGTAAAAAAACCACCTCTTTTGCCAGTTACAGCACCATAAATACCCAAACCAGCATAAAAATCATCGTTTAAAAATAAATTATAATGTATTCCAGAAAACCCCATGTTTGACTCATTAGGAATTTCTAATTGTGGCATTTTTATAGATAAAAAATCTACTTTTAAAAATCCGTTTTGCACTTTTTTTTCTGGAACTAAATTTGTCTGAGATGAGAGAATTTGACCGCAAAAAATGGTTGCTAAAATTAATAAATAGTTTTTCACAAGAGTAATTTTAAATTTTTTATCTTTTTTCAATTGTAATAATAACTGTTTTTGATGTAGGTGTATTACTTTCTCTAGCAACACTTTTTATTGGTACTAAAACATTTGCTTCTGGAAAGTAAGTTGCTGTACACTGTTTAGGAATATCGTACTTTACTACCAAGAATCCTTTAGCAATTCTTTTTTCATTATTAAAATGACTTACCAAATCTACTAAATCTAATTGCTTTAAATTGTTTTCTTTCATGTCTTCTTCATTCATAAAAACAATTCTTCTTTCATTTAAAACACCTCTATATCTATCATTTAAACCATAAATAGTTGTGTTGTATTGATCGTGAGTTCTAATTGTCATCATTATAAATTCATCTTTATTTAAATCTATATCTGATGGTTTATTAAGTGTAAAGTTGGCCTTTCCTGAAGATGTAGGAGAGAAGTTGTTGTCTCTAGCATTGTTGGGTAAATAAAAGCCACCTTTAAGTCTAGCCCTTTTATTATAGTTTTCAAAACCATTAATAGTTGCTTCAATTTTATTTCTGATTAAATCATAATCAGAAGCAAGTTTGGTCCAGTTTACATTCGAATTAACTAACGTTGCAGTTGCCATACCAGCAACAATTGCGGTTTCACTTAATAAAAAAGGAGAGTGAGGTTTTAAATGGCCTTTTGATTGGTGTACAACTCCCATAGAATTTTCTACAGTTATAAATTGTTCTCCATTAGCTGTTATATCTTTTTCAGAACGACCTAAACAAGGTAGAATTAATGCTTGTTTACCATGAATTAAATGGCTTCTATTAAGTTTTGTTGATATATGCACTGTTAAGTTGCAGTTTCTTAATGCATCTGCTGTGTATTCTGTGTCTGGAGTTGCAGAGACAAAATTTCCACCCATTCCAATAAAAACCTTAGCTTTACCGTTATGCATTGCTTCTATAGAGTTTACAACATCATAACCATGTTTTCGAGGTGCTTTAAAAGAGAATTCTTTTTCTAAACTATCAATAAATGCATCTGGCATTTTTTCCCAGATACCCATTGTTCTATCTCCTTGTACATTAGAATGACCACGAACAGGACAAGTACCCGCACCTTTCTTACCAATACTACCTTTCAACAAAAGAATATTTACCAATTCTCTAATATTATCAACAGCATTTTTATGTTGAGTTAAGCCCATTGCCCAACAAATAATTATTTTATCATTATTAATTATTAAATCGGTAGCTTTTTCAATTTCTTCAAGGGTTAAGCCTGTTTGAGGAAGTAAATCTTCAATAAAAAAAGTATCAAGATCACTTAGAAGAGCTTCTAAACCTTCGGTTTTACTATTTATAAATTCATGATTAAAAACAGAATTAGGCGATGCTACTTCTTTTTCTTTCATTAATTTTAAAATAATTTTGAGTAACGCAACATCTCCGTTTATTTTTACTTGTAAAAATAAATCGGTTAAATCTTTACCAGAACCAACCCATTTTAATGGATTCTGAGGATCTTTATAATTTAATAGACCAACTTCGGGTAACGGATTTACAGTAATTATTTTTCCGCCATTATTTTTAGTTTCTCCTAATGCGGTTAACATTCTCGGATGATTAGTTCCGGGGTTTTGTCCCATAACAATAACTAAATCGGCATGATTAAAATCGTCTAAAGTAACAGATCCTTTACCAATTCCTAAAGTTTCTGAAAGAGCGCTACCACTAGATTCGTGGCACATATTAGAACAATCTGGTAAATTATTAGTACCGTAATGTCTAACAAATAATTGATATAAATATGCGGCCTCATTACAGGTTCTTCCTGATGTGTAAAAAATTGCTTCGTCTGGAGATTGTAAAGCATTTAATTCTTGTCCAATGATAGAAAAAGCGTTTTCCCAAGAAATTTCTTGGTAATTATCTTTTCCTTCTGGCAAATACATGGGTTGTGTAATTCGTCCGCTTTTACCAATTTCATAATCAGATAATTTAGAAAGTTCGTTAACAGAATGTGTTGCAAAAAATAGCGGTGAAACTTTATCTTTGGTAGCTTCTTCGGCTACAGCCTTTGCCCCATTTTCACAATATTCTGCTAAAAAAGCTCTTTTAGCATCTGGATCTGGCCATGCACAACCAGGGCAATCAAAACCATCTTTTTGATTTAAATTTTTTAGTAAACTTATTCCTTTAACTAAACCCGCTTCTTTAGTAACGTGTTTTAATGCAGATTTAATTGCTTTAAAACCAACTGCCGAATCTGGAATATCTTTTAATTTGATTCCCGTAAACTTTTCTGGTGGTTGAGCGTTAGTATTTTTAGACATGGGTATCGTTTTTTTGAATGTATGATGGATTGGCGTAAATTGTCATTTTATTTTCTCTAGTAAATCCTATTAAGCAAATTCCGAATTCTTTAGCAAAATCTACAGCTAAAGAAGAACAAGCAGAAACGGCAATAATTACGGGTATTTTAGCTATAAAAGCTTTTGATACAATTTCATAAGAAACTCTACCACTTACTAATAAATAATTTGCGGCTTTTAAATTGTTTTTAATTAATAAATCGCCCACAATTTTATCTACAGCATTGTGTCTACCAATATCTTCTTTAACAGATAATAAATTATTTTCTTTATCAAAAATTGCAGCGGCATGACTACCTCCAGTAGCTTTAAAAGTGTTTTGCAGAGCTTTCATTTCAACAAACATTTTGTGAATGTTGTTTGCCGAAAGAAGATTTTTATTTGATAATTTTTTGCCAGAAATTTCTAAATCTTTTAATTCTTGTTTACCGCAAATTCCGCAAGATGAAACAGACAATAAAGTACGTTTATTTAAATAGCCTTTTCCTAAATTATCTTTGGTGATATTTACATTTATAATTGCAGGAATTTCTTCAACTTCTTTTGTGATTTCGTAATTTAAAGCATTACTGTATTTATAAATATCTTCTGCGTAAAGCAAACCTCTAATTAGCTCAAAGTCGTTGTTAGGTGTTCTCATTACAACAGTATATGCATCATTATTAATATTTATTTGTAAAGGTGCTTCTACAACTAAATTATCTTCAATAGAAAATTGATTTGAGTCTGAAATTTTTAATCCTTGGTAAATAAATGTTTGCATAGGCGGTAAAGTTAACCTTTAAACGCAAAAAAATAAAGAAAATAGTGTAGTTAATTTAGTAAGTAACTGGTTGATTATGCTTTTGAGCAAACAATACAAATTAAGTTGTTTGTAGAATCTGTTGTAAAAAAAAGATATGTATTTCCACCATCTTTAATTTTAGTTTCTTTTCTTATTTGAGCAACTGTTTTAGGAAAATTTCGAGTTGTTATATTCGCTTTATTTTCCGAAAGGATTTTTTTAATTTTCTTTTTATCGTAATTTAAAATATTTTCAATCTTAAAAGTTCGACCCGGAAAATCTATTTTATTTTCTGATGTATATAAATGCGAGTGTTGTTGAAGTTTAAAAACATTTAACTGATTTGTAATTTGATGAAATCCGCCAGATTTTAAAATCGCAGCATTGGGCTCGTACAAATAGGTAAGTGGTTCAGAATAATTAGAAATTGATTCTTCTTTATATTTAAAACTAAAATTTTCTACTTTTTGTTTTAAAATATTAGCAGTAATTATTTGTACAGCGTTATTGTACTCTTTTTCTAAAATGAATAGTAATTCTTTTACTTCATTATTAATCGCTATTATGTGAATTTCTTTAACAAATTTAAGCTCGTTAATTGCGCTTGTAATATCTAATATTGGCGAGTTTTTAATTAAGATTTTATCAGATTTAGAAAATAAAAAATCGATATTTTCTGGTACATTAGGTAAACAATCTTTAAGTAAAAAAACTTTTCCTTTAACATCACTTCTTCTAGAAGGGTCTATATAAATACAATCGAAATTAGTATCTTTATTTTTTAAGAAATCTAGTCCGTTACCAGAAAAAGTTGCAATATTGTTTTTTTCTAATTGCTGATAATTATGATGTACAATTTCTGATAAATCAGTATTAAGTTCACAATGTGTAACTTGTTTAAATTTTTCTGAAAAATAGTAACAATCTACACCAAAACCGCCAGTAATGTCAATGATAGTATTTCCTTTTACAAGACTTGCCTTATACTTTGCTGTAATTTCAGAAGAAGTTTGTTCGATACTTAATTTGGCAGGATAATAAATGTTCTCTGTAGTAAACCAAGTTGGTAATTTTTGTTCAGATTTTTGTTTCGCTATAATTTGATTTGCCAGTTCTTGTATTGTAATATCCTTAAATGGACTTCCTTTTAAAATCAATTTGGTAATATCAGCCTTTAAGTTATCTAAAATAAATTGCTGAACTTCTGTACGTAAAATGGCTAAATTCAAAAGAAATTACAAGTCTTTAGTTAATGATTTTACAATCTTATTATCAGATAAAAATTCTTTTAAAACAACCTTTAAAGCAGTATAGCAAGGTACGGCAGTTATCATGCCAATAACTCCAAAAAGTAAACCTCCAATAATAATAACTAAAAATATTTCTAAAGGATGAGATTTAGTTGTTTTCGAAAAAATTAATGGTTGACTGGCGAAATTATCTATTAATTGTGCTATTAAATAACCAATCATCACGTAAATTGTAGTTGGTAAAATTTCTTCTTGAAAGTTTAAACCAATATTACTTGTCATCGATAAAATAAACATTAAAACTGCGCCAATCATAGGGCCAACGTAAGGAATTAAGTTTAATAATGCGCATAAAAAAGCAATAACTACAGCATTTGTAATACCAAATATTAGTAGAATTAAAGTATATACAATAAATAGGATAGTAATTTGAAGTAGCAAACCAATAAAATATCTAGAAAGTAAATTATTAATTGTTTCTAATGATTTAGAAAATCTTGTTTCTGTGCCGTTTGGTATTATTGCAAGTACTCCTTTTTTTAATATTTGACTGTCTTTCATAAAAAAGAAAGAAATAAATAATACAGAAAATAAGCCAACGCTTAAAGAACCTACAGCACCTAAAACCGAATTTAAAAGGTTTGGAATTTCTTTAAATTGAGATAATAAATCCACATTTTTTAGTTCGCTTAAAACGTCAATTCCTTTAGAAGAAAAATATGAAGTTATTTGGTTAAAAATTTCTTGAATGTTATTTTGTAATTTGTTTACTTCTAATAAAGATAAGCTTTTTCCTTGTTCTGCTACCAAAGGAATAAACATCACAATTAAACCTGTTAAGAAACCGAGCATTAAAATCATTGTAAAAACAACTGCAAGCGTATTTGGGAATTTTAATTTTCTTCTAAGAAAAATAATTAAAGGTCTTGCTATTAAAGAAAGTACACTTGCAATAATTATATATACAATTACAGATTGAATAGCGTACAAGAAATAACCGAGTAAAACGATACCAATTATTATAGCTAAAGCTCTTAAAATACCGTTTGCAATTGTTTTAGAAGTCATTAATTATAAGCTTTTACGGTTCCCATACTTAAATTATTCCCATTAGCAAAAGTATGATTAGTTGGCAGCATTGTACCACTTTCTGTAGTAATCCAATCTTGCCAAGTTGCCGGAACTTCTACCATTTTCATACTAGGAACATTCATTTTGTAGCTAATTGGTATATAGTTTTCATCCAATATCCAAAGATAAGAATCTCCTGGTGTTGTTCCGCCAGAAGTATATTTTACTAAAAGCGCATCTTTATCATCTACTTTTTTAATTGTTCTAATGGTACCATTATCAAAAAGTTTGTGTGGTGCAACTAACCAAAAAGAATCGTTATTAAAAATATCCCAAGCACGTTTTACAATTTTTTCATCAGCAATATCTTGCTTAACATCATTATAAAAAACGGTGCTTTTTTCTTTTGCTTGTGGATGCAAGTTTACACGAATAGTATCCCAAGAAACATCTACAATATGATTTTTTTTATCCCATTTAAAATGCCTTCTACCTCCAAAGCTCCATTCTATAAAACGTGTTTTTTTATAGTTTTCATGCTTTATTGCTTTTAATATTTTGTGTGCCAACTCATCTGCTTTTTTGTTGTATGCTTTTACATTATTCATAGGTATTTCTAAACCAAAAAGCGATAGTTTATGTTTGGTTGGTAATTTTATACCAGATTGGGTTTCTTTCCAATCAGACCAAGTTGCAGAAACACCTCCAAGAGGTATTATAGAGGTCCACATTTTATAAGAAATCGGGATATTGTTTTCATCTAAAATCCATAAATAAGAGTCTCCAGGAGTAGAGCCACCCGTTTTGTATGTAATTAAAAGAGCTTCATTATCGTTGTAATTTACAAGGCGTCTTTCTGTGCCACTATCAAAAACTTTGTAAGGTGCAATTAGCCAAAAAGAATCGTTATTAAAGTAACTTTCTGCTTGCTTAATTAAATCTTCATTTTTAGTAAGTTTATTATTTATATAAACTTCAGAATCTGATGAATTGTTAGTTTTTAAAAGTACTTTATTATTATCCCAAGTTACTTCAACTAAATTTTCTTGTTTGTGCCAAACATAAAAATGTTCGTTTCTAAAATTCCATTCTATAATTTCTGTAGCGTCAAAAGCATCTTTATTTAGTGCATTTAACATTTTAGAAGCTAAGGCATCTGCTTGTTCGCCTTTTACTCCGTTTGGTAATTTTTCGTTATTAGCAAAGTAATAAATACCTAAAAATAAGATTAAAATTAAAAATAGAAAACCTATAATTTTGAAAAACTTCTTCATGAATATTAGATAAATTAGACTGTAAATTTATCAATTTTATATAAGTTATGATTTGTTTTCTTCATAATATTCTAAAATGTGTTTAGGTATTTCCATTTTCTTTGGTTTACCTTCATCAGCAATTGGGAATTTTGCAATTTGTTTTATTGGAATTACTCCAGCCCAAACATCGGTGTTGTAGTCTTCGGGTTCATCATTAACACCAACATCTCTTATTTTGGCAGAAGCCGTCTCTATTTTAAAAGCTACAACTAGAGTTCTATCTAATTCTTTTTCATTTATTGGTCTTAAAGAATCCCATTGTTTTGGTACCATTTGGTTTACAATTAACTTTAGAATTTCTGTTTTTTCGATATCATTTTCAACCTTAGTTAATTGCCCAAATAAGGTTGCAGATCTGTAGTTTACCGAGTGATGAAAGCCAGATCTTGCCAAAACTAAACCGTCTAAATGCATTACAGTAATAGAAGTTTCGCCACTTTTTAAAATTGCTTGCAACATTCTGTTTCCTGTAGAACCATGAATGTAAATCTTGTTTTCTCTTCTTGCATAAGCCATCGGAATGGTAATTGGTTTGCCATCATAAATGTAGCCAACATAACATAAAAAACCTGCATCTAAAATAGCATTGATTTTTTCTACATCATAACTTGCTCTATTTGCGCCTCGTTTTACTCTATTTAATTTCGATTGCTGATATTCCATGTTTTATCTTTTTGACGGATGAATATTTTTATACTGATTTGTATTTAATTTTGCTTTTGCTAAATCTTTTGGTTGATGTACAATTTTTGATGAAGCGACATATTTTTTAATCATTTTTGTAGGACGAATTGGTCGTTCCACAAAATTACCCGAACAACTTGGGCACACGTTTTCAAAAATTTCTAAAGCACATGTTTTACAATAAGTACACTCGAAAGAGCAAATCATTGCTTCTGTAGAAGTATTAGGTAAAGCTTTGTTACAATGCTCGCAATTTGGTTTAATTTCTAACATATTTATCTATCTATTACTCAAAAATAGTATATTTATGGACTCTTAAAGTAATCCAGAATTAAAATAAATAATAGTCCAGTTTGTGTTTCCATATAAAACAAGTATAAATTTAGATAGAAATAATAGGCAAGCCCTATATGTACAATTGTCAAATCAATTTATACAATTAATTAAAAATAAAAAACTTTTACCCAATACTAAGTTGCCTGGTAGTAGAACACTATCTACTTTATTAGAGGTTCATCGAAAAACAGTAGTAGCATGTTACGAAGAGTTAATGTTGCAAGGTTGGGTAGAAAGTATAGCCAAAAAAGGAACTTTTGTAAATGCCAATTTACCGGAATTACATGTACAAGATTTTAAATTTGATAATCAGGGAAAAGAAACAAATACAACTGGTTTTAGTTTTTATAAAAATGAAGAATTAGTAAGGAAACTTCCTGAAAAGAAAGATGGTTTTATGTATTTGAATGATGGAGTTTCTGATGCAAGATTAACACCAACAGAAGACATAGCAAGGATTTACAGAAGAATTTGTAGTAGAAAACATATTTATAAAGAAATGTCTTATAGTTCTTTATTCGGAAATGAAAAGTTGCGTAAAACATTGGCTAACTACCTGAATAAAACACGAGGTTTATCTGTTTCTTATGAAAATATTTTAATAACCAGAGGAAGTCAAATGGGAATATATTTGTCTTCTAAATTATTGTTAAAAAAGGATGACTTCATTGTAATTGGTGAAACAAATTATTCATCAGCTGACTCCACATTTTTACAAAGTGAAGCAAATTTAGCAAGAGTTTCTGTGGATGAAAATGGTTTAAATATTCAAGAAATTGAAGAAATTTGTAAAAAGAAATCTATAAAAGCAGTTTATGTTACTTCTCATCATCATCACCCAACAACTGTAACTTTGTCGGCTGAAAGAAGAATTCATTTATTGAATTTAGCAAAAAAATACAGTTTTGCAATTATTGAAGATGATTACGATTACGATTTTAATTACAATCATTCACCGATTTTACCTTTGGCAAGTCACGATGCAAATGGAAACGTAATTTATATTGGTTCTGTTTGTAAAACAGTAGCACCAGTTTTTAGAGTTGGTTATTTAATTGCGTCAAAAGAGTTTGTAAATGAAGCTTCAAATCAACGAAGGTTTATTGACAGACAAGGAGATGCATTGTTAGAATTAACGTTTGAAGAGTTTATAAAAAATGGCGATTTAGACAGACATATTAAAAAAGTAATGAAGGTTTATAAAACGAGAAGAGATTTGTTTTGCAGGCTTTTGGAAGATAAATTCAAAGATGTTTTCACTTTTGAAATTCCAAAAGGAGGAATGGCAGTTTGGTTGACTTTAAACAAAAAATATTCCTGGAAATCAGTTTCTGAAATTGCCCAAAAATACAAATTAGAAATAGGAGAGTGGCAACGTTATGATATTGCCAAATCTGGTCATAATTCTATACGATTAGGTTTTGCAATGTATAACGAAGAAGAAATTTACGAATTGATAAATAGACTTACTAAAACAATGAAAGAAGTTAAAAATTCGGAAAAATTTTTCTAAACTTTTTTGGTAATTCTTTCGAAATAGTAATTTTTTCTTGTGTAAACGGATGAATAAAATCTAAACTTGCTGCGTGTAAATACAATCCTTTTCCGTTTAAAACCAAACCTTCTTTAAAGTGTTCTTTATCTCCTAAAATAGGATTTTTTAGAGATAATAAATGTTTTCTTAATTGATGTTTTCTTCCTGTTTCTGGCTTTAGTTTTACCAAGTTTAAAAAATCAAAACGTTTAGAAGTTACAGATTCTAAAACTTCATAATTTGTAAAAGCTTCTTTATTATCTATTGGTTTGTCTGTGTAGCCTTTAGCGTTCATTTTACCAATTGTTATTGCAAAGTATGTTTTTTTGATGTTCTTTTCTTTAAACAATCTACCAAGTTCAATGATAGATAAACTAGTTTTACCAACCAAAAGTAAACCACTTGTTGGGTAATCTAATCTGTGAATTGGTTGCGGTTTTACTGCATCTGCAAGCGAACTCTTAATAAGGTTTTGCGATAACGCATTTGCAACAGTTACAAATTTATTACCGCTAACTAAAATTCCAGCAGGTTTGTAAATAATTGCTAAATAATCATCTTCAAATAAAACTTCTAAATTTAATTTCAATCTCTCAAAAGTAGTGGTGTTTTCAGATTCAAAAAGATCTATTTTTTCACCTCCAGAAATATATATTCCAGTTGAAGCTATTTTATCATCAATAAAAATATGTCCTTTTTTAATAGCTTTTTTAATTCCTGATTTTGTTGGTATAGCATTAAATATTCCGACGCTGTATTCTTGAAAACGAACCGGTTTCTCTAATTTTTTTACAAAATGGGTTTCTAATAAATTCAATACATAAAAATTTTTATAAAATAATAATTCCCACAAAAGTGGGAATTATTTTAATCATTTTAATTGTCTTTTTGATATCCTTTTGGTCTTTTAGATCGAATAGGTGCTTTTGGCTCTGGTTTTAAAATAAACTCGTTGTCTTTTAATAAACGTAAAGCTTCAGAAACTGCTCTTTCTAATTGAGGATCTTTACCAGATAATACCTCTTTTGGTGTTTGATGCACTTCAATATCTGGTGAAACACCTTCTGCTTCTACGGCCCAATTACCATCAATATCGTAAAATCCACCTCTTGGTGCAACCATTCTTCCGCCATCAATAAATTGCGGAGTATCCCAAGTACCAACTAAACCACCCCAAGTTCTTGTGCCAACTAATGGTCCTAAATTTTTTTCTTTAAACATATAAGGTAGTAAATCTCCACCAGAACCCGCTCTTTCATTAATAATCATCACTTTTGGTCCCCAAATTCCTGCCATCGGAGTTGTCCAAGGTTTTCTGCTCTCAGTTTTACTGTTAAAATAACCAACAACTTCTCTAGACATAATATCTATCATATAATCTGCAGCAGATCCACCGCCATTATTTCTTTCGTCAATTACAACTCCTTTTTTGTCTTGTTGAGAAAAATAATATCTATTAAAAGATGTAAAACCAGGATTACTTGTATTTGGTACATAAACGTAAGCAAGTTTTCCGTTAGATAATTTATCAACTTTTCTACGATTACTTTCTACCCAATCGATATTTCTTAAACCTCTTTCACTAGCTGTTGGTGTAATTAAAATTGATCTAGCACCCTTTCGAGATGGTTTATTATTTACCTTAATGTAAATTTCTCTACCAGCGGTTTGTTCTAATAATTTATAAGGATTCATATCCGAAGTTAAATCTGTACCATTTATCGCTACTAAATAATCACCTTTATTTACATTGATACCAGGCAAACCTAAAGGCGCAAAAATGTTCGGATTCCAGCGTTCACCTTTATAAATTTTCTTAAATCGATAAAAACCTCGATTCTTTTCTAAATCTGCACCCAGTAAACCAACCCCAACTCTGTCAATATTTGGGAAATCTCCACCAGAAACATAAGAATGGCCAATAGCAACTTCACCACTCATAATGTCTACAACATAGTTTAAATCAGATCTATGTTTTACATCATTTATCCACGGAGAATACCATTCGTATATATCATTCCAAGGAGCTCCATGAACATTATCTACGTATAGAAAATCTCTCATATAACGCCATCCTTCTTTAAAAATTTGATGTGCTTCTGCTTTAGGATCTACCTTTATTTTTAAATTGGTATTTAAGTTTTCTTTACCAGCTTTTGCCGTACTAGCTTTGTTGATGCTCCAGCTACCTCCTTTAGATAATAAAATAGAATTTGCGTTACTAGATGCAGTCATAGAAGAAACACCGGTAGCAAAAGTTGTTGCTTTTTCTTTAGTTACATCAAAACTATGTAAAGTTAAACCTCTAGAGTTAGGGATAGATTCTGCAACAAAAACTTTGTTTTTTGGACCTTTTAATAAGCCAACATAATTTCTTTCTGGTAAATTTAAAGCGACAGCTCTGTCAAAAATTCCATTTTCATTAATAATAGTTTTTGGAGTAGTTTCTTTTTTATTTTCCTTCTTTTTAGATTCATCTGATTTTAATTTAGATTCTTCTTCTTCGTCTGTTTTTGGAAGATTAGGCGCTTTATCGGTAGAATTTAAAACAATTGTGTATAGAGATCTTGTAACATTAGGGTCGTAAGATGACATATCTAACCAACCCGTTTGTAAACCATAATTTGTGCTTGCTAAAGTGTAAATATATTTACCTGAAGCATCCCAAACTGGTGAAATTGCATCTGCAATTTTGTCTGTAATTTGAACAATTTTTTGAGTACTTAATTGATATGTGTAAATAGATTTAAAACTGTTGTCGTTTTGTTTTGCATACACAATCCAATCACTATCAGGAGAAAACTTAGGATTCATAGTTCTATTAGGATGTGCAAAACCATCTGCATCTGCTTTTACAATCTTTTTTGTTTCTAAGTTGATAATCCAAATTACAAAATTGGTATCTGTATAGGCAATAAATTTACCATTTGGAGACCAATCTGGTTGAAAATAAAAAGTAGGATTTGGTAATTTTATAAACTCTTGATTATTTCCGTTTTGGTCGGCTAAAACTAGTTCATATTCGCCATTTTTATCAGAAAACCAAGCAATTTTATCTCCTTTAGGCGACCAGATAGGAGAACGATCTGCAACACCAGATGAATTGGTTAAATTTCGCCAAGTACCATTTTCTTTTGGTACTGTAAAAATTTCTCCTCTGTATTCGAAAATGGCTCTTTTTCCTTTTGGCGAAACATTAGGGTTGGTTAAGTTTCTGCCAGAAACATCCATCCATCTTGTTCTAGAGTAATTTAAATCACCTTTAACGTTTATTACAATTTGATTGGTTTCTTTAGTTTCTGGATTTAAAAAATGTAAAAAACCACCTTGTTCGTAAACAATTCCATTATTATTGGCATCAATATTTTTTACATCGAATTTTTTATGAAATGTAACTTGTGTTTCTTGCTTAGTTTTAATGTTGTAAGACCAAATATTTGCAGTATAATCTCTTTCTGAAATGTAATAAACATCATCCTTATACCAAACAGGGTTAACATGCCTTTCGTTGTCTAATTGTGGTGTTTTAATTAAATCTTTGGTTTTTAAATCTACAATCCAAATTGGCATTGCTTGTCCTCCTCTATAATTTCTCCATTCAGCATCCCAACTCGTAATTGGTGTGTAGGCGATGTACTTATTGTTTTCTGATATTTCACCATAAGCAGCTCTCGGAATATCAAAGGCTTCTGGCAAACCACCATCCGTAGAAATTGTATAAAATTTACTAGTTTGCGTAGGTTTACTTTCTCTGTTAGATCTAAACAATATTTTTCCATTAGGCGTCCATCCTTGTACATTGTCAGAAGCAGAATGATACGTTAATCTTTTAGGCTCGCCACCGTTTACAGAAACTACATAAACATCTGTATTGCCGTCATATTGCGCTGTAAAAGCTATCCATTTACCGTCTTTAGAGAATTTAGGTGTAGATTCAGAACCTTCATCACTAGTAAGCCTAACCGCATTACCGCCATTTAAAGAGACTTTCCATAAATCTGAAGCATGCACAAAAACAACTTGACTATTGCTTAAAGTAGGTTGCCTTAATAATCGTGTTCCTTGTGAAAAACTTGTGTAACTGAGAATTACAAAAAGTAAGAATGTAATTTTTTTCATGAGTATAAAGTTTGATTGAATCATTAAAGATACAGAAATTCAAACTTAAATAAATCATAAAAAAACGTGCTTACTTTGCAAATAACTGGTTCATATCTTTAAATGCTTTAAATTCTAAAGCATTTTTTTCTGGGTCTTGAAAAAACATCGTTGCTTGTTCGCCTACTTTGCCTTTAAAACGGATACAAGGCTCAATAATAAATTTAGTGTTGTGTTTTTTTAATCTTTCTGATAAATCATGCCAATCTTCCCAAGATAAAACCACTCCGAAATGCGGAACAGGTACATCATGACCATCTACAGGATTAGAAATTCTTTCTGGATTAAAACCATCTTTTTGATGAATAACTAATTGATGACCGAAGAAATTAAAATCTACCCAATTTTCTGTACTTCTACCTTCTTCACAATTTAAAATTTCTCTATAAAAAGTTCTGCATTTTTCTAAGTTTTGAACAGGAATAGCTAAATGGAATGGTTGTGTCATTTTTTTAATTTTGATTAGTTAATGTGTTAAGACCGTATTTGTTTAAATATGTTTCTATGTCTGATATATGAAATGCATACGAATAATTATCTAAGTCATCTAACGCTCTCATTGCATGATTAGAGCATCTACCAGATTCTAAAATTATAGAATCTTTTTTAATTTTAAAGTCGATATAATCTAAAGTTTTAAAAGGTAAACTATTTAAACAATCTTTATAAAGCCATATTGATTCATTAATTATTTCTTTGTCTTCGATGGTTGCTTTCTTATTTTCTAAATGAACAATATAATTTTCTATTTTCTTTCTTTTTTTATGAGATAATATTTTAATTAATTCTTTTTTACCTTTTGACGTTAAAATTGTATCTAAAGTTATTTTGTTTCCATTTCTTAAATTAAAATTATAAGAAATATCAAATTCTTCACAGTAGGCGCCACAACTTTCCGAATAAAAAGTTACAGAATATATATTCTGATTTAGTGTATTTACTTTATAATTTAAAAATGAAAGCCTAGACATAGGTCTATTTTCGGTTGCCCAAACATTTTCAAAAATACTCTTATACTTATCGTTTAAATTAATATCTAAAAGTTCGTTTGCAATTTCTCTATTAATTTTATTCGCAATTTCTTCTGATCCGTTCAGAAGTGGAAATTCATAAAAAAGAGTTGGGTATTTCGGACTTGGCTCTTTAATTTTTGTTATATAAAATTCATTTTTTTTACAGTTTGTAAAAAAAAGAGTTATTATAAAAAGGGATATAATTTTTTGCATTGTTACATATTTAAAATCCAGCTGCAGCATCATCACCTCGCTTATCTGCACCCGCTTCTAGTTTTCCGTTTGGTAGAACTAAAATCGCATCAACTCTACCAATTATTAACGAGTTTCTCTCTAGAATTTTATAACCTAAAGTTTCTAATTTAGATTTTGTTTCTTCATTAAAACCGTTCGGTTCCATTCGAACTACATCTGGCAGCCATTGATGATGAAATCTAGGTTGATCTACAGATTCTTGCATACCCATTTTATACTCAGTTACATTTAAAATATTCTGTAAAACAGAAGTAATTATTGTAGAACCCCCAGGTGTACCAACAACCATTTTTAATTTACCATTTTCTTCTACGATAGTTGGTGTCATAGAACTTAGCATTCTTTTTTCTGGAGCAATAGAGTTTGCTTTAGAACCAACTAAACCATAAACATTTGGTACGCCAGGTTTGCTACTAAAGTCATCCATTTCATTATTTAAAATAAATCCGGCACCTTTTACCACAACTTTAGAACCGTAACCAGTATTTAGAGTTGTAGTTACAGAAACAGCGTTTCCGAATTGATCTACAATAGAATAATGAGTGGTTTCATCGCTTTCAAAACCTAGAATTTTACCATGAGAAACTTCTGAAGAAGGTGTTGCTTTATCCCAAGAAAAACTTTCCATTCTTTTGTTGATGTATTTAGCATTTGTTAAGCTATCTACTGGCACATTTACAAAATCTATATCACCTAAAAAATTAGCTCTGTCTGCATAAGAGCGTCTTTCTGCTTCGGTTAAAAGTTGAATGTATTTTGTAGAATTATGTTCTATTTTTGATAAGTCATAAGGTTCTATTGCCTTTAAAATTTGTGCTAAACAAATTCCGCCACTAGCAGGCAAAGTCATAGAAGTAATTTTAAAATCTTTATAATTAAAGCTGATTGGTTTACGCCAAATTGCTTTGTATTTTTCTAAATCTTCAAGAGATATAATTCCGCCCAATTCTTTTATATAATCAACAAATAAATTGGCAGTTTTACCTTTGTAAAATCCGTCTTTACCAAAATCACGAATACGTTCTAAAGTATGTGCTAATTCTTCTTGTTTTAAAATGTCGCCTTTTTTCCATTCATTTTCAAAAACGGTAGCATAATTATTAACTTTTTTAAACCTTTCTGTGGCGCTGTTTAAAGATTTTGCTTGTTTTTCTGTTACGGTTATTCCGTTTTTTGCTAAATCTATTGCTGGTTGAATTAGTTCTTTAAAAGGAAGACTTCCAAATTTATTATAAACCTCAAAAACTCCGGCAATCGAACCCGGAACACCAACAGCAAATGCACCCAAAGTACTTTTGTTTTTAATAACATTGCCAACAGAATCTAAATACATGTCTCGATGTGCTGTAATTGGTGCTTTTTCTCTAAAATCTAAGGCACCTGTTGTGCCATCATAATTTCTATAAACCATAAAGCCGCCACCGCCAATATTGCCAGCAACAGGATATACAACTGCTAATGCTAAATGTGTCGCAATCATAGCGTCGTATGCGTTACCGCCTTTTTGTAAAATTGCAGCACCAATTTTAGAAGCTTCTTCTCTTGCAGAAACAACCATTGCTTTTTCTGCAATGAAACCTACAGTTTTGTCTTTGCTACAAGCATTAATAATTAGTATAAGAAAGGTGATAATTAGTAAGGATTTTCTTTTCATTAGATTGCTTTAATTTCTTTTAATTTGATATTTGTAAATGCTATTAAATCTTTAAAAAACAAGGTAAAATCCTCTTGTAGTTCATTTTCTAATACTTCTAAATCTTCAATAGCTAAATTCATTTGAGATAAGCCTTTGGTTCTGGTGTTCATTCCGTTTAAAACCTTTGCAATACCTGCTTTATTGTTGTAATTGAATAAAATATCATATTCAATCATATATTTTATAAAGTTTTGAGATTTTACAGGCAGTCCGTCTTTAATTTCATTAAATAATTGATAGATAGACTTAGTGTAAATATCTAAAGGAATTTCAGAGTAATTATTCCAATTTTTAGCTAAGAAATAATCATAAAAAATATCAATTATTACGCCGCTATAATGTCTATATCTAGGGTGTAATCTTCTCTTACTTTTTCTAACAATTTCATGTGCATCTGTAAATGTGTCTATTTCTCTATGCAAAAAAATACCTTGCTGAATTTCTATAGAGAACTCTTTGTAATTATTACCGCGAATATGATCTGCAATAAAATTACCAATCATAATATTTTTATTGTTTTGAGATAAGTAGAGGTGTGCTAGAAAATTCATTTTTTAAAAGTAAACATAAAATTATTATTATCTATTTTTTTAATGAATCTATTATTTTACTAAAAGGAAGTATTTGTAATAATGAAATCAAAGACTTATTTACTGCATTCATTTTTTTTATTGGCATAATCCAATAAACCACAAGAACCAGTAAAAAAGTCATACATAAAGATATTATAATTGTTTCCATACTTTATTTTAATTTTATATGGTGCAATTTAAAACATATCCTAGATACTAGCCTTTTCAATAATTATTTTTACTTCTTGCTTCTGTACACTGATTAGAATTAAATGTTTAGTAATAGTTTGGTTTTTAGATATTTAACAAAAAAAAACCACAACTATTTAGTTGTGGTTTTAATATATTATAAAGTAAGTTTTTACTAACTATTTAGCATTACTGGCATTACTAGCATTGTAACTTGTTCACCTTCATCTGTTCCATCAATAGGTGTTAAAATTCCTGCTCTGTTAGGTAAAGACATTTCAATTAATACTTCGTTAGAACTTAAGTTATTTAACATTTCACTTAAAAAACGAGAGTTAAAACCAATTTGCATATCATCACCTTGGTAATCACAATTTAAACGTTCGTCTGCTTTGTTTGCAAAATCTAGATCTTCTGCAGAAATATTTAATTCTGTTCCGGCCATTTTTAAACGAATTTGATGCGTAGTTTTACTAGAAAAAATAGAAACACGTTTAACAGAGTTTAAAAAAGAAGCTCTATCTACTGTTAATTTATTCGGATTTTCTTTAGGAATTACCGCTTCGTAATTAGGATATTTACCATCAATTAATCTACAAACTAAAACTACGTTATCAAAAGTAAATTTAGCGTTTGCATCATTGTATTCAATAGTTACTTCACTTTCAGATCCTCCTAAAATTCCTTTTAATAGATTTAAAGGTTTTTTTGGCATGATAAATTCTGCTGTTTGATCTGCAGTAACATCTGTTCTAGAATATTTTACCAATTTATGTGCATCTGTTGCAACAAAAGTTAAACTTTGAGAGCTAAACTGAAAGAAAACTCCGCTCATTACAGGTCTTAAATCGTCGTTACCAGCAGCAAAAATTGTCTTAGAAATAGCAGTACCTAAAATACTTGCAGGAACAACTGTTTTACTAGGCGATGGTAAAGAAACCGCTTTCGGAAACTCGTCTCCACCAAAATAAGCCATGTCATATTTACCTTGGTCAGAACTTATCTCAATTGTATTATCACCTTCTGTTTTAAATGTTAAAGGTTGATTAGGAAAAGTTTTTAAAGTATCTAATAATAAACGAGCAGATACAGCAATAGAACCAGAACTTTCACTTTCTACTTCTACCACAGAGCTCATTGTTGTTTCTAAATCTGATGCAGAAACTTTAAGTTCATTCTCAGATAATTCAAATAAAAAGTTATCTAAAATTGGTAAAGTATTATTACTATTTATAACGCCTCCTAAAACTTGCAATTGTTTTAATAATTGCGAACTAGATACAATAAATTTCATGTAATGTGTTTTCTTAATTTGATTTACAAATATATTCTAAATATGTGACTTTAAAAATTATTTTATTAACAGGTTATTAGTATTTTTATTGATGATTTTTGAAACGTTATAATTATGTTAACAAAATTTAATTTGATTTAGAAAAAACTACTTTTGTTACATTGACCAATCATATAAATATGAATAAATTTTTACCTACATCATTAGTATTTCTATTAATTTCGATTTCAATTTTTGCCCAAAAACCTTCAAAATTAACTTCGAATCAAATTTTTGAAAAGATTGAAAAATTAAATTTCTTAGGAACTGCTTTATATATTGCAGCGCATCCAGATGATGAAAACACGCGCCTTATTGCTTATTTAGCAAATAATGTAAAAGCAAGAACAGGTTATTTATCGTTAACAAGAGGAGATGGAGGACAAAATTTAATTGGTCCAGAAATAAGAGAATTATTAGGTGTAATTAGAACACAAGAATTATTAGCCGCTAGAAATGTAGATGGAGGAGAGCAGATGTTTACAAGAGCTAACGATTTTGGTTACTCTAAACATCCAGATGAAACACTAGAAATGTGGAACAAAGAATTGGTTTTAAGTGATGTTGTTTGGGCAATTAGAAATTTTAAACCAGACGTAATAATTAATAGATTTAATCACAGAACGCCTGGTACAACACATGGGCATCATACAACTTCTGCAATGTTAAGTGTAGAGGCTTTTGATTTAACCGCAGATAATTCTGTCTATAGAAACCAATTAAAATACACAGAAACTTGGCAACCGAAACGCTTGTTTTTTAACACATCTTCTTGGTTTTATAAAAATGAAAAAGATTTTAAAAATGCAACAGAAGGTAAATTAACGTCTTTTGATGTAGGTACTTATTATCCTTTAAAAGGGATGTCTAATAACGAATTGGCCTCTTTGGCTAGTAGCCAACATTTATGTCAAGGTTTTGGTAGATTAACAACAAGAGGTTCTCAAAAAGAGTATGTCGAATTTTTAAAAGGTGATAAACTAAAAGATCAAAACGATATTTTTTCAGGAATTAACACAACTTGGAATCGTTTAAATAAAGGAGGTGAAATAGGCGAGATTTTATATGAAATTGAAGAAAATTTTGATTTTGTGAAACCAGAAATACATTTACCTAAACTAATGGAAGCTTATGCTTTAATAGATAAGTTAACTGATAATCATTGGAGGGCAATTAAGAAAAAACAAATAAAAGAAATAATAGAAGCATGTGCAGGTTTGTATCTAGAAGCTTCTGCAGAAAGCTCTTCTGCCACACCAAATAGCGTAATTAATTTAAGTTTCGAAGCATTAAACAGAAGTAATCTTTCAATAGAATTAGAGTCTGTTACTTCTACTATAGATAATAAAAAAGTTAAAAAACAGATAGAGTTAGCAACTAATAAAAAAGTTAATTTTAAAGAGACAATTACTTTAAAAACAAATACATACTCAGATCCTTATTGGTTAAGAAAAGATGCAGCTTTAGGTATGTATTCTGTAGATAATCAAAGTTTAATTGGTAAGCCAGAAACGCCAAGAGAAACAAAAGTATCGTTTAATCTAATAATTGACGGCAACCCGATAATTTTCACAAAAAATGTTGTAAGAAGATATGCAGAAAGAGACAAAGGGGAGATTTACGAGCCTTTTGAAATTTTACCAAGAATTACAACGAAGTTAAAAGATAAAGTCCTAATTTTTTCTGATGATGATGCCAAAGATATTGTTGTAGAGGTTAGAGCAGGAGCTAATAATGTAAAAGGAAAACTGCGTTTAGAAGTGCCTTTAAACTGGACGGTTTTACCAAAATATATTGATTTTGCAATCAATCAAAAAAATGATAAAAATGCATTTACTTTTAAGGTTACACCTCCAAAAAATCAAGCGGAAGGAAAATTAAAAGTTGTTGCCATTTCTAACGGAAAAGTATTTGACAAAGAATTGGTAGAAATTAATTACAACCACATACCAAAGCAAAGTGTTTTATTAAATTCTGAAGCAAAAATTGTACGATTAAATATTAAAAAAGCCGGCAATTATATTGGCTATATAAAAGGAGCCGGAGATGTTGTGCCAGAAAGTTTAAGGCAAATAGGCTACAATGTTATTATGATAAATCCTTTAGAAATTAATGATAAAAATTTACATAAATTCGATGCAATTGTTTTAGGTATTAGAGCATATAATGTTGTAAAAGAATTAAAATTTAAGCAAAAATTTTTATTAGATTATGTAGAAAAAGGAGGTAATATGATAGTGCAGTATAATACCAATAGAAATGTGGATGTTGCAGCTCCTTTTAAATTAAATCTATCTAGAGATAGAGTTACAGATGAGTTTGCAAAAGTAACTGTTTTAGAAAAAGAACACCCACTTTTAAATTTTCCTAATAAAATTACTCAAAACGACTTTAAAGGTTGGGTACAAGAACGAGGTTTGTATTTTCCGAATTCTTGGGGTGAAGAATTTACACCAATTTTATCGATGCAAGATATAGGTGAAACACCAAAAAAAGGAAGTTTACTAATTGCAAAGCATGGTAAAGGAAATTACATTTATACGGGTTTAAGTTTCTTTAGAGAATTACCAGCAGGTGTTTCTGGGGCATATAAATTGTTCTCAAATTTACTTTCGGTTGGTAAAAGTAACTTAGAAGTAAAAAAGACAATTAAGCATTAAAAAAAATGCAAACAAGTTTAGCCCTGATTGAGCGGTTTGTTTAAGCTCGTTGAGGTACGAAACAGCGAGTAGCGAAAGCAGGAAATTGCTTCAATAAAAATAAGAATGAAACAAAAAAAACATACCTGGAAAAAAGAATATTCGTTGGTGTTAATTGCCAATGTTATTTACATAATTGCATTTTATTTTATTACTAATTATTTTACAATTTAGTTTATGGATATTGAAAGTAAATTACACGCCATAGATTGGATTGTTTTATCTGTAACTTTAATTTCTATTGTTGCTTACGGTACCTATGTTACAAGAAAAAACGCAAATGTAACCGACTACATTAAAGGAGGAAATGATACAAAATGGTGGACAATAGGTTTGTCTGTAATGGCAACACAAGCTAGCGCAATTACCTTCTTATCTACGCCAGGGCAAGCTTTTCATAGCGGAATGGGTTTTGTGCAATTTTACTTTGGTTTGCCAATTGCCATGATTATTATATGCTTGGTTTTTATACCAATATATCATAAACTAAAAGTATATACAGCTTACGAATTTTTAGAAGGTAGATTCGATTTAAAAACTAGAAGTTTAGCTTCTATTTTATTTTTAATTCAGCGAGGTTTAGCAGCAGGAATTACCATTTTTGCACCAGCAATTATTTTAAGCGCTGTTTTAGGTTGGAATTTATTAACCTTAAACATAATTATAGGATTTTTAGTAATAATTTATACCGTTTCTGGTGGTACAAAAGCTGTAAATGTTACGCAAAAACAACAAATGATTATCATTTTTATAGGAATGTTAATTGCATTTTTTATGATTATGAGTCAGTTACCTGCAAATATTACATTTACAAATGCGTTAGAAATTGCCGGCGCAAGCAATAAAATGCAGGTCTTAGATTTTTCTTCGGATCTAAGTAATCGTTATACTATTTGGACTGGAATTTTAGGTGGAACATTTTTAATGCTTTCTTATTTTGGTACAGATCAAAGCCAGGTACAACGTTATTTGTCGGGTAAATCGATTAGAGAAAGTCAGTTAGGTTTAATTTTTAACGGATTGTTAAAAGTGCCAATGCAGTTTTTTATATTGTTAATTGGTGTAATGGTTTTTGTTTTTTATCAATTTAACCCATCGCCATTAAATTTTAATCCTAATGTTAATGACGCTGTAACAAATTCTAAGTATCAACAAGAATACAAAGCGTTAGAAAACGAACACATAGCAATAGAAAATAGTAAAAAAATAATTTTTGCAGATGGTTTTCAGGTTGATGAAAAAGAGCAAATTCAATCTTTAAATGCAAGAGATTTAGCACTAAAAGCTTCATCAAAAAATGTTATTAAAAAGATTAATAATCAAATAGAAACCAACGATAAAGATTATGTATTTATCCATTTTATATTAAACAATTTACCAAGAGGTTTAATAGGGCTTTTATTGGCGGTAATTTTATCTGCAGCTATGTCTTCTACAGCATCAGAACTAAATGCCCTGGCTAGCACAACAACTATCGACTTGTACAAAAGAAACGTGAGTAAAAATAAAAGCGAAGAACATTATGTAAAAGCATCGAAATGGTTTACACTTGCTTGGGGTTTAATTGCCATATCTGTTGCATGTGTTGCTAATTTATTTGATAATTTAATACAGTTAGTAAATATTATTGGTTCTATTTTCTACGGAAATGTTCTAGGGATTTTCTTGTTGGCTTTTTTCTTTAAAAAAGTAAACGGAAATGCGGTGTTTAAATCCGCAGTAATTACTCAGATTTTAATTTGTTCTATTTATTATTTCGGAATTTATCAATTAGAGTCTGCTGGTTTAGAACCAATTATTAGCTATTTATGGTTAAATTTTATTGGTTGTATTTTGGTGTTGTTCTTTTCTTTATTCTTTGTTTTTAAAGCAATTAATAAAGAAAGTAAAGCAATTTTAATTGTTACCTCTTTGGCTATTTTTAAAATTTCTTACGATATTTTAAATGATGTTTCATTAAGTATAACACATGTTGTTACTTTAATTGTACTTTTCTTTTTCTTAGGTTTTTTTAACATTGATAAAACTGCATTACATGAAAAATAAGATTATAAAATGGGGAATTATTGGTCCCGGAAAAATAGCAAATAAGTTTGCTGCAGATTTAGCTAGGGTTAAAGACGCCGAATTGGTAGCAGTAGCATCTAGAAGCCAAGACAAAGCAAATGAATTTTCTAAGAAATTTAATGTTAAAAAAGCATACGATTCTTATTTTAAATTGGCACAAGATGATGATCTTGATGCGGTATATATAGCAACACCACATAGTTTTCATAAAGAGCACACAATACTGTGTTTACAAAATAATAAAGCTGTTTTGTGTGAAAAACCTTTTGCTATGAATTTAGAAGAGGTTTCTAAAATGATTTCTGTTGCTAAAGAGCAAAATGTACTGCTAATGGAAGGTTTATGGACAAACTTTTTACCACATTACAGATATGTTTTAGAACTGATTAAAAAAGAGAAGTTTGGGAAACTTTTAGAGTTAAAAGCAGATTTCGGTTTTATGACACCTTTTGATGAGTCTAGCAGGTTGTTTAAGAAAGAAGTTGGTGGAGGGTCTTTATTAGATATAGGAATATATCCAATTTTTACTGCATTATCAACACTAGGTTTACCAGAAAAAATTAATGCAAAGGCAACATTTTTTGAGAACGGAGCAGATTCTGAATGCCATATGACTTTTAATTATAAAAATGCAAAGGCATCTTTAAAAAGTACTTTCTTAAAGGAAACACCAACAGAAGCAATTTTTACATTCGAGAAATCTATTGTTAAAATAAACACGCGTTTTCACGAGCCTACAACTGTAAGTGTTTTCTTAGATGATAAAGAAGAAATTATCGATTTTAATTACAAAACTATTGGTTTTAGTTTCGAGATAGAACACTTTAATCAACTTTTAAGAGAAGGTAAAAAACAAAGTGATATTATGACTTTTGATTTTTCTAAAACTTTAATTAAAACCTTAGATGAGGTTCGGAATTCGATTGGTTTAATTTACCAATCGTAATAGTTTTTACAGCGCAAATATCCTTTGGCACAACAATTGACTTTTATAAGTAGAAAATGCAATGTTTTAAATTTTAAAATATTGATTTTCAATAAATTAGTAATAAGAAATTTGGTATTTATTTTTAGTGAAATTAAAATAAATGTCAGTATGACAGATATATAGAAGATGAGCAAACCAAAAGTAGTTAGAATAGACAATTTGTCGCTTAATAGCATGTTAAATGAAGATTCAGAATTGATTCCTTTAATGACGCCAGAAGATGAAGAAATTATAAACAATGAGAGTGTACCAGAGATTTTACCAATATTACCTTTAAGAAATACAGTATTATTTCCTGGAGTTGTAATTCCTATTACCGCTGGTAGAGATAAATCGATTCAGTTAATAAAAGACGCAAATAAAGGCGATAAAGTTATTGGTGTAGTTGCACAACGTAATGAAGATGTAGAAGAACCAGGCTTAAAAGATATACATACAACGGGTGTTGTTGCGCAAATTTTACGCGTTTTAAAAATGCCAGATGGTAATACAACGGTTATTATTCAGGGTAAAAAACGTTTTGAAATTGATACAATAATAGAAGAAAAACCGTATTTAAAAGCAACTGTAAAAGAAGCGATAGAAGATAAGCATGTAGATGATGTAAAGGAGTTTAATGCAATAATAGACGGTATTAAAGAGCAAGCATTAGAGGTAATAAAAGAAAACCCAATGTTGCCATCTGAAGCATCTTTTGCAATAAAAAATATCAAATCTAATTCGTTTTTAGTAAACTTTATTTCCTCTAACATGGATTTAACAGTTGCGCAAAAACAAGTTATTTTAGAAAAAGATAACCTTAAAGAACGTGCTTTATTAGCGTTAAAAAACCTTAATAAAGAACTTCAGAAATTAAAATTGCGTAATGATATTCAGTCTAAAACAAGAGAAGATTTAGATCAACAACAAAGAGAATATTATTTACATCAGCAATTAAAAACCATTCAAGAAGAATTAGGTGGTGCTTCTAACGATCAAGAATTAGAAGAAATGCGAAAGCAAGCCAAAACTAAAAAATGGTCTAAAGAAGTTGCAGATACGTTCGAGAAAGAAATCAACCGATTAAAGCGAATGAATCCGCAAGCAGCAGAATACGGTGTTCAAAGAAGTTACTTAGAATTGTTGTTAGAATTGCCTTGGGGAATTTATTCTGAAGATAAATTCGATTTAAAACATGCAACTAAAGTTTTAGATAGAGATCATTTTGGTTTAGAAAAGGTTAAAGAAAGAATTATAGAGCATTTGGCGGTTTTAAAATTAAGAGGAGATATGAAGTCTCCGATTATTTGTTTGTACGGACCTCCGGGAGTTGGTAAAACTTCTTTAGGAAAATCTATTGCAGAAGCCTTAGGTAGAAAATATGTAAGAATGTCTTTAGGTGGTTTAAGAGATGAGGCCGAAATTAGAGGGCATAGAAAAACTTATATTGGTGCAATGCCAGGTCGTTTAATTCAGAATTTAAAAAAATCAGGAACTTCGAATCCGGTATTTGTATTAGATGAAATTGATAAGCTAGGGCAAAGTCATCAAGGTGATCCTTCTTCTGCAATGTTAGAAGTATTAGATCCAGAGCAAAACGAATCTTTTTATGATAATTATTTAGAAGTTGGTTACGATTTATCTAAAATCTTATTTATTGCAACTGCTAATAATATTGGTCAAATTCCGTGGGCTTTAAGAGATAGAATGGAATTGATTAATGTTACAGGTTATACAATAGAAGAGAAAGTAGAAATTGCAAAAAGACATTTATTACCAAAGCAGTTAAAAGAACACGGTTTAACTACTAAAGATTTAAAGCTTGGTAAAAAACAATTAGAGCAAATTGTAGAAGGTTATACAAGAGAATCTGGTGTAAGAGGTTTAGAGAAAAAAGTTGCCAAAGTGGTACGTTTTGCTGCTAAATCAATAGCTTTAGAAGAAGCATACGACATTGCTTTGTCATCAGAAAAAATTGAAGAAATTTTAGGAACACCAAGAAACCGAGATAAGTTTGAAAACAATGATGTTGCAGGTGTTGTAACAGGTTTAGCTTGGACACAAGTTGGTGGAGATATTTTATTTATAGAATCTATTTTATCTAAAGGAAAAGGAAATCTTTCTATTACAGGTAATCTAGGAAATGTAATGAAAGAATCGGCAACAATTGCATTGCAATATATAAAGGCTAATGCAGAAGAATTTGGAATTAAACCAGAAATTATCGAAAAATACAATGTACACGTACACGTGCCAGAAGGTGCAACACCAAAAGACGGACCAAGTGCAGGTATTACAATGTTAACTTCTTTAATTTCTTCTTTTACTCAGCGTAAAGTTAAAAATAAATTAGCCATGACTGGTGAAATAACTTTAAGAGGAAAAGTATTACCTGTTGGCGGAATTAAAGAAAAAATATTGGCAGCAAAAAGAGCCAATATTAAAGAGATAATTTTATGTGAAGACAACAGAAAAGATATCCTAGAAATAAAAGAAAGTTATTTAAAAGGCTTAACATTTCATTATGTTTCTGATATGAAACAAGTAATAGAAATTGCGCTTACAAAGCAAAAAGTAAGTAATGCCAAAAAGTTAGTTTAATAAAAAAAGCCTCTCTAATTTAGAGAGGCTTTTTTATTTTGATAAAGTTTTTCTAAAGATTTTGCCACCAATTACTATATGTTGATGCAGTTTCTTTAACTAAAATTTCTTCTCCAATTTTTGGTGTTATAATTGGTAAGTTTAATTCTTTTGCTTTTGCAGTTACTCTAATTATTGGATCTTTCCAGCTATGTAAAGCCAATTTAAATCCGGCCCAATGTATTGGCATTATTTTATCGGCATTTAAATCTAAACCTGCTAAAGCAGTTTCTTCTGGCATCATATGTATATCTGCCCACATTTTATTGTACTGCCCACATTCCATTAGAGCAATATCAAATGGGCCATATTTCTCGCCTATTTCTTTAAAATGTTTTGCATAACCACTATCTCCGCTAAAATAAATGTTTTCAGATTTCGACTGAATAATCCAAGAACACCATAAAGTACTTTGCCCATTGTTCATTTTTCTTCCAGAAAAATGTTGCGCTGGTGTACACACTAATTTTAAGTTGTCAAACATTATTTCATCCCACCAATCTAATTCAGAAATTTTATCTTTAGAAATTCCCCAAGACTTCAAATGAACACTTAGCCCTAACGGAACATAAAAGTGATTTGTTTTCTCTTTAATTTTTAAAACTGTTTCATAATCTAGGTGATCGTAATGATCATGAGAGAAAATGACAGCATCAATTTTAGGTAGTTTTTCTATTTCTAAAGGAAAATCAGTATTAAATCTATTTGCACCTAAAAACGAAAGAGGCGCAGCAACTTTACCAAACATTGGGTCTAATAAAATTGTTTTACCTTCTATTTGTAATAAAAAAGAAGAATGTCCAAACCAAATTAATCTTGCTTCGCCTTTATAGTTGGCAATGCTTAAAGAGTCTGTTTTTATGGGTTTTAAATCTTCTTTTGGGCGACCATTTTCTACTTTTGTTGTAAAAAAGTTGTAAACTAATTTTATATTATCAGGAAATCCTAAATCTTTAGGAACCGGGTTCACATTATTAAATTTACCGTTTTTAAATTGTTTTGATTTCTGATAAACTAATTGCTTTTTTTTAGAAACATCACCACCAAAACTAGGATAGAATTTTGTTACCAAAAAGTAAGTAATAAGTAGCAAACCAATGATAGAGAAAAATATTATCATTATGCGTTTAAATAATTTTTTGAACATTTTGTAAAACTATATTCAAATGTACATCAAAATTAATTATTGATTAAGTGAAATCAATTAGTGAGTTTTTTTTAATAAAATGATTTATTCAAAATCTAATAATACATCCCTTTAGATTCATGTTAAAAATCTAGGATATTTTAGAGTCATTTTTTATATTAGATTTATAAGTTTCTAAAAAAGAACAAATTATGGCATTCTATAATAAAGTAAAATGGGTTTTAGGTATTCTAATGGTTTTTGTGCTAATTGTTGCAACAAATTTAATCGATAGAAATAATTTTTTACGTGTTAAAGATTCTGTGGTTACAATTTATGAAGACAGACTTGTTGTGAATGATTTGATTTTTGAAATGTCTAAAGCTATTCAAGAAAAAGAATTGGCAAGCATAAAATCGGACTCCGTTTTTTTCTTAACCGAAAACAAAAAAATAAACAAAGATTTACAAAATAATATTTTAAAGTACGAAGAAACAAAGCTAACTGCTAAAGAAGTTAAAGTTTTTAATAATTTAAAACAAAATCTTAAAAATGTAAACGATTTAGAATTATTGCTATTAAAAAATAAATTTGATAATAATAAAGGTTTAGAAAAGGCTATAATAAAAGTTAAAGAGAATTTATACCAATTATCTAAAATTCAATTAAACGAAGGAGGTAGGCAAATGTCTATTAGTAAAAAGGCAATTGATACTGTAGAGTTGTTTACTCAATTAGAAATTTATATTCTAATCTTTTTAGCAATCGTTATTCAAATAATTGTAATTTATAAGCCGAAAGAAGAGTGATCTTATATTATAATCAACATTTATAAAAAATATAAATACCTAATCTTTCAATTCGATTTTAGAGTTACTTTGTGCTAACAATTCTAAATAATCTTCCGTTTTAAAAGAATTACTACTAAATCTAGAAGTTCTATTTCTACCTTCTTTTTGACGAATAATAGACCTTGCATAACGTCTAATTTCGTCTTTACATGTTAAAATAATTCCGGGTACTGGTGTACTTTTTCCATTTTCATCTTTTGCTACCATAGTAAAGTAAGAAGAGTTACAATGCTTTTTTTCACCGGTTCTAATGTTTTCAGATTCTACACGTAAACCAACAACCATAGAGGTTCTACCAGTATAATTTACAGATGCTTTAAGCGTAAGTAGTTCACCAACTTCTATAGGATTTAAAAAATCTACTTTATTTACAGATGCAGTTACACAATAATTACTAGAGTGTTTAGATGCGCATGCAAATGCTATTTGATCCATTAAGTTTAGAATATGACCACCATGAATTTTTCCACTAAAATTAGAGTGCGAAGGCAGCATTAACTCTGTTATTGTTAATTGAGATTCTTCTATACTTTTAAATTTTTTCATAATGCCGTTAATTTTTTCCTCTAAAATGTGGTGAATCTTCTCTTGTTACTTCTGTAATAAAGTATTTGGTATCGCCTAACCAAAAGAAAGATGTGTAACGTTCTTTATAAGATAGTTTTACATATTTACCTTGATGCTTCTGTAAATCTTCAATAACTTTTTTGTTTTTATCTTCAACAGAAAAAGCAAAAATTTGTGCTCCAGAAATTCCTTGACTAATTTCTCCTTCCCAAGTTTTTACTAGAACTCCTTTTCTACTAATTTTTATCAATTCGCCAGATCTTACACCTGTACTATAAGTTACAAAGTAAATAAATACATAATACAACACAGTTAGTATTATTGCACTAGATATTAAAACGCCTAAAATTTTTTTCATAAATCAAAAATACAAATCTAAATTTTAGTAATTATTAATTTTTAAAGGATTTTACGATAAACAAGCTTTATATAGTAGTGATTTATAAGAATCAGTTTTTTTTGTAATCTATTTACAGTAAATTTGTGTACTTCAAAAAAAAGCAAAATGAACTACATTTTATTTGATAGTGATGCAAGACAATCATTATTACCTTTTACATATACAAGACCTGTTGCAGATATTAGAATAGGAATTTTAACCATTCGAGAAAAATGGGAAAAACACTTAGGTTTAACTACAACAACTATAACAGAGGAATATTTAGAAGAAAAATTTCCGATGGTAGAAATGGAAAAAAACATTTTAATAAATGCTTCTTTTTGTCCAACTGAATCTTTAGTAGAAAAAATTAAAAATCTTTCTGAGAACGAAGCAATTTTTAAAGGAGATAATGTAATTGCGTTCTATACCACAGATTCGCAAGAAGAAGTAGATTTTGAGCAATACATGCAAATAGATTTTAATGAAGATGTAATTCATGTTAAAAATACTTGGGATATTTTTACGCTTAATGGAGAAGCTATTAAGCAAGATTTTAAACTGATTACAGAAGGAAAAACTTCAGCACCAATTCCAGAAGGAGTTCAAGTTTTAAATAAAGATAATATTTTTATAGAAGAAGGAGCAAAAGTTATTTTTGCTACATTAAACGCATCCGAAGGACCAATTTATATTGGTAAAGATGCTTTGATTATGGAAAGTTCTAACATTAGAGGTCCTTTTGCAATGTGTAATAATGCAGTTGTAAAAATGGGTGCAAAAATATACAAAGACACTACAATTGGTCCTTTTTCTAAGATAGGAGGAGAGGTAAGTAACTCTGTTATATTTGGCTATTCGAGTAAAGGGCACGATGGATATTTAGGGAATTCTGTTTTAGGCGAATGGTGTAATTTAGGTGCAGACACAAACAATTCTAACCTTAAAAATAATTATGCAGAAGTAAAACTTTGGAGTTATGAGTCTGGTCGTTTTGCGAAAACAGGTTTACAATTTTGCGGATTAATGATGGGAGATCATTCTAAATGCGGAATTAATACAATGTTTAACACAGGTACTGTTGTTGGTGTAAGTGCAAATTTATTTGGCAGCGGTTTTCCTAGAAATTTTGTACCATCTTTTAGTTGGGGTGGTGCAGCTGGTTTTACAACCTTTCAAATGAAAAAAGTGTATGAGGTAGTAACTGCTGTAATGAAAAGAAGAAGTTTAGTTTTTGATGAGAAAGACCAGAAAATATTAGATCATATTTTTGAAGAAACCAAACAATATAGAAATTATTAAGTATAAAAATAGATTAAAAAAAGCCAAAATGAATTTTCATTTTGGCTTATTTTTATACTAAAAATTCTATTAATTTCTATCTACGATGCTACCAGAACCAACAGATTTACTGTCTACGTGTTTTGGATTTCCCTTGTAATATATGCTACCAGAGCCAACTAGTTTTGCTTTGATTTTATTTTTTACTGTAATCTTAATACTACCAGAACCAGCAATTGTTGCAGAGATTTCATCTGTAGTTAAATCATAAGCTCTTATACTACCAGAACCTGCTATTGAGCATTGCAGTTCGTTGGTATTTCCTTTTAAATCAATATTACCAGAACCACCAATATTTGTGTTTACAGCATCTGAGTTTATTTTTAAGTTGATATTACCAGAACCACCAAGACTTACATTAAAATTATTAGATTTTATAACTTCTTTACTAATTACATTACCAGAACCGCCTAAAGCAACACTTTCAATATCATTAAAAGGTACCGTAACCGTTAACCTTTTTGTTGTTCTAATATTGGTGTTTTTTTTATATTTAATTTTTAAAATTCCGTTATTAATTTCTGTTTCTATGTATGGTATTATATTTTCCTCACCTTCTATTGTAAGGTTTCCTTCTGTACCTTTTATTAAAATAACATCAAAAGAACCACCAGCAGCAATACCTCTATAGTTATTTGTGCTTCTTTTAACAGTTACAACATTTCCGTTTCCTTTAATTTTTTCACTTTTTCCCCACCAATTTTGTGCATTTACAGAAAAAGTTAGTGATAAGAATAAAAAAGCTAGAGCTATTTTTTTTGACATGATTTTCGTTTTTTGGGTTGATTTTATTTTATTTCTCTTCAATTCTAACGCTTCCGTATTGAGAATTGATGTTTATTTTTGCGTTTGAATTTCCTAATCCGTATTTACCTTCGTAATATTTTTTTGTTGATTTAGAAATGCTTTTGTAAAGTTCTATTTTGTCGTCATCTCTTTTAAAACCACTATATTGTAAATCTATAGTAAACATAAAAGAAATATTTGGTTCAACCGTTATTTTAATTCCTGTATACTGACCCGTAATATCTATTTTTTCAAACCCTTTTTTAAGATTTTTAATTGTTAAAGAACCATAATCTGTATTTACAGAAAGTTGTTTTCTTACCGTGCCAAAACGTAAAGCTACATAATCAGAATTTCCGTCTATATTTTCTGCATCATTAATTGTTATAGAACCATAATCTAAATTGAAATCAACAGTTTTAGCTTTATCTAATTTAATTGTAGAATAGTCTGCATTTATTTTTAAATTTTCTGAATTATCTATGGCAAGCTTCGAATAATCTGCATCTATTTCTCCGCTTTTCATATAAGCAATTGTAGAAGATGAGCAGTAATCTAAATTTATATCGTTATTTTCTGCTGATAATTCCCCAACAGAAATTTTACCATAATCGCAGTTAATAACTGCGTTGCCAATTAAGTTTCCTAAATAAATACTACCGTAATCGTTGTCTAAATCTACAGCATTTGTTTTTGGCATTTTAATGATATAATTTACCTTATAATTGGTGTTTTTACTTTTTCCCCACCAAGACCAGTTACTTTTCTTCTCGCCAAAAATTGTTTCTGCTTCTACCATAGATTTTGTAGTATTAAAATCTATTTTTATAGAATTTAATTTAGATTCTACTTCATCTAAGTCATCACCTTTTACAGTAATTTTTACTTCGATTTCTACTGAGTTTTTATTCCATGTTGTTATATTAAGATCGCCATATTTGTTATTAATAATAACTTTTGCATTCTCATTAACAGCATAACTTTTAGATATCGTTTTTGTTCTTTCGTGTTTCTTATCATCAGTATTTGCAAAAGCCACAAAAGGGATAAAAGTTAAAAAAAGTGCTATTTTAAATATAAATTTCATCCTGAATATTGTTTAAATTTTTTAATTTATCTATTTGGTTTAAAGTCTCTTCTAAAATGTCTAAGCGTCTTTGATAATTTTTAATCATTGCGTTAATTACACTTCTTTGTTTACCGTTTTTGTTAAGGTCTACAATAAAGACTTTATAACTATCTTCTAATTCTTCTAGCTCTTCTAAAGCATGTTCTATAATGGTTTCTGTTTCTAAATTTCGATTACTTTCTAAAGTTTTAATTTCTTGATTAATTGTAGATACAAAATAGTTTTGCACTTCTTCCATCTTAGGAGAAACATCAGCTAAGTCTAATTGCCTTTTTTGATGATTGCTACCCAACCAAAAACCTAATACTAAAACAACAGAAGCGGCAACACTTAACCATTTCCAAGAATTTTTCTTTTGTTTTGGATAGTTTAATTTTCTTTCAAATCGTTCTAAATGACCAGTGTTCGGTTCTTCAAAATCAAAATTATTTTCAGAAAAAAATTGATGTAATTTATCTTCCATATGCTTGTGTTTGTAAATTTTCTGCAAGTAAAACTTGCTTTAATTTTTTCTTTGCTCTAGAAACAGTAGTTCTTACATTTTCATTGGTGTAATCTAATATTTGCGAAATTTCTTCATAATCGTAACCCTCTACTAAATGTAAATTTAAAACAACTCTGTAATTCTCTTTTAAACTTTGCAAACAATTAAGTACAGTGTTAGCTTTAAATCCTCTGTAATCTATTGTTTCTTCTTCAACTTCATCATCAGTAACAACTGTCATCTTTACTTCTTGATATCTGTTGTTTTTCTTTAACTGTGTTAAACTTTTATTAATTACTATTCGTTTTAACCAAGCACCAAAAGTAACTTCTCCTTTATACATTTTCATTTTTGTGAAAGCTGTTAAAAAAGCTTCTTGTATCAAATCTTCTGCTTCAAATTCGTTTTTCAAAATGCGATAAGCTACATTATACATAGCTTTATAATAGCATTTGTATAATTCTAGCTGCGCATTTTTGTCTTGCTTTTGGCAGCGCTCTAATAGTTTGGTTATATGTGGTTGATTAGTTTCCAATAAAATGGTTCTATTCTATAGACAAAATGCTTTTTAAAATGTGACACTTTTAAAAAAATAAAAGTAAACTTTTTTAAAAGAATGTAATATTTTTAATTTAATTGCTGATTTTTAGATACTTAATATTGATAAATATGCCAAAAAAAATCTCGAAACAAACGTTCGAGATTTTTTATAAAGTATGTAAAGCAGTATTACATTGCTCCCCATTCTTTTAAAGAAGCCTTATTCATTTTTATATAACCTGCATTTTTTGCTATTTCTGCATATTTTAAAGATTGTTTTGCAGCAGCAATTGCACTTTTCTTGTTTCCTGCTTTTGCATGAATTAAAGATTGTTTGCGTAAATACCAAAATTTAGGAGCATTTGCAGACATTGCAACCGCTTTATCAATCCAAGTTTTTGCTTTATTAATGTCTTTACCTGCTTCTAAATAATAAGATGCAGCTGCATACATGTCGTTTGCAGATGGTCCGCTCATCAATTTTTCTATATTTTTAGAAACCATTACATCAGTTGGAGTTTTAAACTTTAAACCAACATACGTGTTTTCCCACATAATACCGATTACAGCAGAATCATTTGTCAAATCATCAAAACTAATTGTAAATGTTTCAATTACCATAGGTATGTTTTGTGCGGCAACTGTTACTTTAGCAGCTACTTTAGTTTCATCCCATTTTGCAGGATTTCCCCAATTTGTTGCATCAGAATATAAAATGATATCCCAATTTTTTTGACCAGGAATTGTGTACAAAGCGTAGGTACCTTTTTTTACGGGTTTACCATTTACAGTAATATCTGTAGAAAACGTAACTTTTGTATTTTCATTTGCACCCGTTCTCCAAACTTTACCAAAGTCTTCTAAACCTCCAAAAATCTTTCTACCTTTAACACTTGGTCTAGAATACTCAACAGTAACATCTGTTAAACCAACTTTTTGTTCAATTTTTTGAAACGGACTTGGTGCAGGTGTCTCAATTTGCGCGTTTGTAGCAATTGTTGTAGCCAAAACAAATAAGCTTAATATAATTTTTTTCATTTTATGTAAAATTTAATTTTTAGTTAAAATCAAAATTACGACATCTATTAAAGGTAAATGTTAACAATATCTTAAAAGAAAGCAATGTATCTTTGTTGCTTATATTCTAAAAAATGAAAAAATACTACTCAGAATTTATAGGAACTTTTTCTATGATTTTTTGCGGAACGGGAGCAATGACGATTAATGAAGTTACAGGAGGTGATGTAACCCATGTTGGTATTGCAATAACTTGGGGTTTAATTGTAATGGCGATGATTTATGCATTCGGAGAAACCTCTGGAGCACATTTTAATCCGGCAGTTACAATTGCTTTTGCATATGCAAAAAAGTTTTCTTGGTTAGAAGTACCAAAGTATATTATTGCGCAAGTTTTAGGGGCTTTTGTAGCAAGTTTAATATTATTATATCTTTTTCCTGCAAGTGAGACCTTAGGAGCTACCATACCAACAGTAGATGTTGGAAGAGCATTTGTTTTAGAATTATTATTAACTTTCTTTTTAATGCTTGTAATAATTAATGTTTCTACAGGTAGCAAAGAAATGGGAATTATTGCAGGTATTGCAGTTGGTGCTGTTGTTTTATTAGAAGCTATGTTTGCAGGTCCAATTACAAATGCATCTATGAATCCGGCCAGGTCTCTAGCACCAAATATTGTTACTGGTAACATAAAAGTACTTTGGTTATATATAATAGCACCAATTTTAGGCGCAATTTTAGCTGTACTATCCTGCAAGTTAATTAAAGACGATAATTGTTGTGATGAAATTTCTTGTTAGATAATTTATAATTTTTTTGAATGAAAAATGTTAGTATACTAGGTTGTGGTTGGTTAGGTAAGCCTTTAGCAGTTTCTTTTTTAGAGGAAGGTTATTTTGTAAAAGGATCTACTACATCAGAAGAAAAAATTACAGATTTAGAGGCCTTAGATATAGAATCTTATATTGTTAATATTTCTGAATTTGAAGAGTTTGATACTTTTTTAAATACAGATATTTTAATCATTGGAATTACCTCAAAAGATATTGATGGTTTCGAAAATTTGATATCTCAAATTCAAAATTCTAGTGTTCAAAAAGTTATTTTTATTAGTTCGACATCTGTATATGGTAGAATTAATAAAGTTGTTACGGAAGAGGATGATGTTTTAAATACACCATTAACTGAAATTGAAGATTTATTTAGAAAAAACACTTTTTTCGAAACAACAATAATTCGTTTTGCTGGTTTGTACGGAGGCGAAAGACATCCTGCAAATTGGTTTAAAAACGGAAATAAAATTCCGCAACCAAAAGGCTTTGTAAACATGATTCATAGAGAAGATTGTATAGAAATTATACATGAAATTGTAGCACAAAATTGTTGGAATACTACTTTAAATGCGTGTTCTAATCATCACCCTACAAGAAGAGAATTCTATACAATTGCTAAATTAAGTAGAGATTTTGAAACGCCAGAATTTGAAAATAATGATGTTTATGAATGGAAAATTATTTCATCAGAAAAATTGCAAAAAGTTTTAGATTACACTTTTATTCATGACGATTTATTATCCATATAAATTGATTAACTATATTTTCTTTTTCTTAGATAATTAAAAGTAATACCAAAGGAAATTAATAAAATTAAAGGCAATATTAGGTTTAAAAACTGCCAAAAAGTTCTTTCTTTATAAGCTTTTTGTTTGTCTAACATCTTAATTTTTAATGTCTTGTTTCTTAAAGCTAACAAACCAGCATCATCTAATAAATAATCTACAGCATTTAATAAGAAATCTTTGTTTCCAAATTGTTGATTCGTCCATTTATCTCTAGCCAAATCGTATGGTTGTCCTTTTAAGATTTGATTTTTCCCAATATCTCCATCAGAAATCACAATCATTTTATTTGGTTTTGATTGCTCTTGTAAAAGCGGTGTTTTAAATGGTTTTACTCTATTTTTGTAGGCTGAATTGAAAGAACCTTCTAATAAAACGGCAAATAATTGATGACCGCCTTTGTAATCTGTTTCAATAACTTCATCAGCAATAGATTGTAGTTCAATAATTTTTGGTGTTCCTACTTTTTGTGTTAATAAAGAACTAACTAATAAAGGTGTTTTTTTAATATTATTTTTAAGAGTATCGATTTGGTTTGCAAACTGTAATCTAACCGGAGAAACGTTTTTTGTAATTGTATTATTCGGATTTCCGTTAACTAACGGATGATAAAACCAATCTAAATTTTTAAACTGCGGTTGATTTGCAACCTGACCTGTTGCAACCGGAATCTTTGCCGAATATAAATCTTTAATCAAGCTTGTATTTATTCGAATTCCGTAAGCGAACAATAAATTTGTTAGACCTAAATCTCTAGGATACGCTAACATTTTACCTGAATTGGCCAAACTATCTTGATCTGCTTGCACATTATCAATCATCCATAAAGTTTTACCTCCGTTGGTAATAAATTGATCTAAAACAAATTTTTCTTTATCCGTAAATTTTACAGTAGGTTTCGCAATAATTGCTAAATCTAAATTAGATAAATCTTGTAAAGTTTTGTTAGCATTAGTTTCTACAGAATCTAAGGTAAATTTTGCTAATCTATATTTTTTTGCGACTTCACTTAAAAAGCTATATTGATAAATATCTTTCAATTCTCCGTTACCAGTAATTATGGCTACTTTTTTTTGCGCTTTTAATTGAATAGTATGTATGGCATTTGTAAAACTATATTCTAAATTTTCAATAGCTTTTTGCAATTGTTCTTCTTGTGATGCTACAATAGCATTTGGTAATAAAGAAACAATGGTAGATTTAGATCCCAAACTAACCTCTGCCCAAGGAAAAATAATCGCTTCAGACATTTTACCCTCTTCTTCAACAGTTAATTGACTGGGCATCATACCTTTTTTTATTAAAGCTTCTCTTTGGTTGTCTGGATTTTCGAAATTAATTTTTATTCTCGAATTTTGCGAAGACAATTCTTCTAAATATTGTTGAGTTTCTACTTGTAATCGTTTAAATTCTGATGGAAAATCACCTTCTAAATAAACTGTTATAAATAGATTTTTATCAACTTCAGAAATAATATTTTTAGTAGTTTCAGATAAAGTATATCTCTTGTCTTTTGTAATATCTAGCCTTTTGTAAAAAGATTGGTTTAGCAAATTAATGCTTACAAGTAAAACAATTATAATCGATATGTTTTTTATAGATTTATTCATTTTCTAAACGGGTTTTTGTAATGAATAAAAAGAAAAATGTTATGCTTAAAAAGTAAATAATATCTCTGGTATCGATAACGCCTCTAGAAATACTTTTAAAGTGCTCGTTAATACCTAATTTCTTAATAACATAGTTGTTGTCTAAAGAAACTGAAATGGCGTCGAAACCATAAAAAAGTAAAAAAGTAATTAAAACACCTAATATAAATGCAACTATTTGGTTTTTTGAAAGTGTAGATGTAAATAAACCAATAGCGGTATACGTTGCCGCTAAAAATAATAAACCAATATAAGAACCAATTGTTGCACCTATATCTAAATTACCAACAGAACTACCTAATTGATAAACAGTATATACATAAGTTAATGTTGGTAAAATTGCTATAATCACCAAAAGTAAAGCAGCAAAAAATTTACCTAAAACTATTTGCCAATTAGAAATTGGTTTCGTTTTTAAAAGTTCTATAGTACCATTGCTATATTCATCAGCAAAACTTTTCATGGTTATTGCCGGTATTAAAAATAAAAATACCCAAGGAGCTAAATAAAAAAACGGATTTAAATCTGCAAAACCTGCATTTAAAATATTAAAATTGTCTTTAAAAATCCATAGAAATAAACCGTTAATTAATAAAAAGACGCCAATAACCAAATACGCTATCGGACTCGAAAAAAACGAATTGAATTCTTTTTTTAGTATTGCAATCATTCCTAAAATTTACTTTCTAATTTAAAAATTCTATTATAATTAAATGTGCTACATTTTCTTTCTGGTAAAAAAACAAACCCATGTTTTTCTAACAACGCAATAGAAGCAATATTATTTTTATGTGTAAAGGCTTCTATGGTTGTTAATGCTAAATTCTTAAATCCAAAGGTAATTACTTTTTGCAAGGCCTCAGACATAAATCCTTTTTGATGAAATTTTGGCTTTAGTTTATAACCTATTTCTGCATATTTATTAACTTTAGAAATGTTATGTAAAACAATACTTCCTATTATTTGATTTTGAAACTCAATTAACCAAAAGATTCTTTTATGCTGATTGTATAAAGAATTACAAGAAGCTACAAATGCAGAAGCTTCTTCTAAATTCTGAATTCTTTTTGTAGCTACAAACTTATTTATTTCTTCACTAGACCTTAATTCTAAAACAACAGCAACATCTAAATCGGTTGCTTTTCTTAAAATTAATCTTTCGGTTTTTAAAACCGGATATTCAGCGAAGTTAAAATTCATTTATTGTAAGCTAACTTTTTTATCGACACTCCAAGCAGCAGGTTTGTCGTTAAAGAAAACTTTAGTTTTTGCCCAAACATCTTTAAAAAGTGCTGAGTTTCTGTAGTTTTCTAAATCTTGTTCTTCGTTCCAATAAGAGTATGTAAAAAATATATCTGGATTGTTTTTATCTTGATATAATTCTAATAATTGGCAACCTTTAGAACCTCTAATAAATTCTTTTTTTTCTTCGAAAATTGATAAAAAAGTAGGTATGTGTTTCTGATGAAAACTCATCTTTACAATTCTTACAAACATAGTTTAGTTTAAAGTGGTAAATTCTTGTTTTGGCTCGTTAATAAAATTTATGGTAACAGTATCTCGATATGCCAAACCTAATAAAGAACAAGCGCCACCAACAGTATCTAAATTGCTTCTATAAATTGCAATTTCTATATAATTTGCAGAATTAAAAATAGCTAATTTATGGCCTTCGTATTGTTGATTACTGTATGCGCTGTTAGATGCAACTTCGTTATATTTAGAAAACACTTTTGTAAATTTGTGTTTTTTAGCATTGATTTCGAAATTTCTTCCTTTACCAATTTCTTGAAACATTTTTTTACTGATGTTTGTAATCACATTTCCGTAGTTATCTATATAAACGATGCCTCCAATAATCTGATCTTGAGATTGATTTACCTTTGGCTGTATTTCTATTATTGTTTTAAATTCTGATATTTCTCTTCCAATTACAGTTAAATTTCCACCACGAGCAATAAAGCAAGCAACTTGTACAAAAACTTCTAATACAGGAAAACTACTTTCTATTCTGTCATGAATTGTAATTTCAACAATTTTAGTTGGTTTAAATTCGGCAACAATCATCGAAATAATTCCGTTATCTGGACACACAAAATAATGACCATCCAACTCTAACGCAATATGCTTGTTTTCTTCACTTAATTCAGAATCTACACCAATAACATGCACAGTTCCTTTAGGAAAACTTTTATAAGAATTCTTTAAGATATATGCAGTTTCCGTAATATTAAATGGCGAGATTTCATGCGTAATATCTACAATTTTCGCATCTGGAAGTTCAGAGTAAATAGCCCCTTTTACAGCACCTACAAAGTGATCTTTCGTTCCGAAATCTGTGGTTAAAGTAATTAGAGACATTAATTTTTTAGCTGTTAATTAATTGTGTAAAAGTTGTTAACTATTTATCGCAAATCTAATCATTTTAGAAATTTTATTCGCTATTTTTAGTTGAAATAAAATTGATATCAATCTATAAAAAATAAACATTTGAACGAACGCATTATAGAGCTAGAAGAAATAAACCCAAAAGACTTTTTTGGGGCACATAATAGTACCATAGAACAATTAAAAAGATATTTTCCGAAGATAAAAATTGTAGCAAGAGGATCTAAAATGAAAATTTATGGCGAGTCAGAACTTTTAGACGAGTTTGAAATTCGATTAGATCGTTTGATAAAATATTACAATCGTTATAATAAATTAGATGAAAATAGTATCGAACGTATTTTAACATCTAACGGAAACGAAGAAAAAACAACGGCTTCTAAAAAAGCAAAAGATGTTTTAGTACATGGTGTTAGCGGCAGATTAATTAAAGCACAAACAGAAAACCAACGTAAGATGGTTACTTTAATGGCTAAAAATGATATGTTATTTGCAGTTGGTCCTGCAGGAACAGGTAAAACATATACAGCAGTTGCTTTAGCTGTAAAAGCTTTAAAAGAAAAAGAAGTACGTAGAATTATCTTAACAAGACCTGCAGTAGAATCTGGCGAGAACCTAGGTTTTTTACCAGGAGATTTAAAAGAAAAATTAGATCCTTATATGCAACCTTTGTATGATGCGCTAAGAGATATGATTCCGCATGAAAGATTAGAGTCTCATTTAGAAAAAGGAGTCATTCAAATTGCACCATTAGCATTTATGAGAGGTAGAACTTTAGACAATGCTTTTGTAATTTTAGACGAAGCACAAAATACAACACACAGTCAAATGAAAATGTTTTTAACCAGAATGGGTAAAAACGCAAAGTTTATAATTACTGGCGATCCTGGCCAAATAGATTTACCAAGAAAACAAGTTTCTGGTTTAAAAGAATCTTTACTAGCTTTAAAAGATATTGAAGGGATTGCACAAGTTTATTTAGACGATAAAGATGTTGTAAGACACAGATTGGTTAAGAAAATTATTTCTGCATACAAAAGCATAGAAACAGAATAGAGAATGATTAAAATAGAAAAAGATAAACTAGGTTTACAAGACTATTTTTACATTGGTTATCTGTATTTAATAATTTTAGGAATTGTAAGTGATGCAATCTTCTACGGAATTTTTGGTGTTACTTATTTAAATTATACCACCATTTTAGACGCTTTAATATCTCCTATAAGTTTGCTTGCAAATAATTGGATTTTATCTCTTTTCCTAATTTTTATGTTTGGTCTATTGTATTTATATCTAACCAGATGGATGCCTAAATTGTATAAGTATTTAAGAGTTAAAAAATGGTATCAAAAAATATATAATGTAGAAAAATGGGATAAGAGGTATGCTAAAATTGAAGATAAAAACAACCTATTGCCAGGGTTAATGTTTTTGTTTTTTTTACTTTTTGTATCTATGAGAACTGGTATGGGAATCGGAATGAAACAAAAATATCAATCTAGAGAAATCACTCCAAATTACACACTAGTTTTTAAAGATAATCTAAAATTAGATGTCAGAAAAATAGGACAAAATTCGGCATATTTTTTCTATTTTATTCCAGGAGAAACAGAAATAACTGCTACACCAATCAGCGATAATTTAAAGCAAATAAAACGTTTAAAAAAGAAGAAAAAATAACTTTTTAAATTACTATTTTTGCAGACTTAACAACACAACAACTAAAATGAATACAATTAACGAAACTAATTTTAAGTTTCCGAATCAGAAATCTGTTTACAAAGGTAAAGTAAGAGAAGTTTATAATATAGATAATGAACTTTTGGTAATGATAGCCACAGATAGATTATCTGCATTTGATGTTATTTTACCAAGACAAATTCCGTTTAAAGGGCAAATTTTAAATCAAATTGCAACCAAAATGATGAATGATACAGCAGATATTGTTCCGAATTGGTTACTTGCAAATCCAGATGAAAATGTAGCCATTGGTCATTTATGTGATCCTTTTAAAGTAGAAATGGTTATTAGAGGATATGTTTCTGGGCACGCAGCAAGAGAATATAAATTAGGTAAAAGGTTGCTTTGTGGTGTAGAAATGCCAGAAGGATTAAAAGAAAATGATAAATTTCCAGAACCTTTAATTACGCCTTCTACAAAAGCAGATAATGGCGAGCATGACGAAGATATTTCTAGAGAAGACATTTTAGCGAAAGGAATTGTTTCTGAAGAAGATTACATCGTTTTAGAAAATTATACAAGAGCTTTATTTAATAGAGGAACTGAAATTGCAGCTAAAAGAGGTTTAATTTTAGTAGATACAAAGTATGAATTTGGTAAAACAAAAGATGGTAAAATTGTTTTAATTGATGAAATTCATACACCAGATTCTTCTCGTTATTTTTATGCTGATGGTTACCAAGAAAGACAAGATAATAACGAGCCACAAAAACAATTGTCTAAAGAATTTGTAAGACAATGGCTAATAGAAAACGGTTTTCAAGGAAAAGAAGGACAAGCAATACCAGAAATGAGCGATGAAAAAATCATTGAAATTTCTAACAGATACATAGAATTATATGAACAAATTACCGGAGAAGCTTTTACAAAAGCAACTACTGATAATGTTTTAAATAGAATTGAAAATAATGTGCTGAAGTTTTTAGCTTCAAAATAAATCATCTCGAATTTAGTTCGATAAAAAGTAAACAAATTCACTCGTTTAGGCAGTAATTATGTCAATTCGAGTGATTTAAATTTTAATCAACTATAACATAGAGAACAAACAAACAACAAATGATTATAGAACCAAGAACAAGAGGATTTATATGTTTAACATCTCACCCAACAGGTTGTGAGCAGAACGTAATCAATCAAATAGAGTATATAAAATCAAAAGGAAAAATCGACGGAGCAAAAAAAGTATTGGTAATTGGTACCTCTACAGGTTTTGGTTTAGCATCTAGAATTACAAGTGCATTTGGTTCTGATGCTGCAACAATTGGTGTTTTCTTTGACAAGCCAGCTACAGAAGGAAGACCAGGTTCACCAGGATATTACAATACTGCCGCATTTGAAAAACATGCACATAAAGCAGGTTTGTATGCAAAAAGTATTAATGGCGATGCATTTTCTAATGAAATAAAAGAAGAAGTTGTAAATCTAATTAAAGAAGATTTAGGACAAGTAGATTTAGTAATTTACAGTTTAGCATCACCAGTAAGAAAACACCCAAATACAGGTAAAAGATTTAAATCTGTATTAAAACCAATCGGAGAAGTTTTTACAAATAAAACTGTAGATTTTCATACAGGTATAGTGTCAGAAATTTCTATAAATCCTGCAGAAGGAGAAGATGTAGAAAATACAGTAACCGTAATGGGTGGTGAAGATTGGAAAATGTGGATGGATGCTCTAAGCAAAGAAAATTTATTGGCAGAAGGCGCTACAACAGTTGCTTATTCTTACATTGGCCCAGAAGTTACAAAACCAGTTTATAGAAACGGAACAATTGGTGCTGCAAAAGATCATTTAGAAGCAACGGCTTTTACAATTGCAGAAGATTTAAAAGCAATAAATGGTAATGCCTATGTTTCTGTTAATAAAGCTTTGGTTACACAAGCAAGTTCGGCAATACCTGTAATTCCTTTATACATATCTTTATTATTTAAAATAATGAAAGAAAACGGAACTCACGAAGGCTGTATCGAACAAATTCAGCGTTTGTATAGCGAACGTTTGTTTGGTGGTGATTTAGCTTTAGATGAAAAAGGTAGAATTAGAATTGATGATTTAGAAATGAAAGAAGAAGTACAAGCCAAAATTGCTGAACTTTGGAAAGATGCAACATCAGAAAATTTAGCTGAAATTGGAGATTTAAAAGGTTACAGCGACGAGTTTTTTAATTTATTCGGGTTTAAAGTAGACGGAGTAGATTACGACGCAGATGTAAATGAAGTGGTAGAAATACCAAGTATTAAATAATAATAGCCAATTTATTGGTTAAATTTGATAAATAATACCTTGCAATTTAATTTTGTGAGGTATTGTTTTTTTATCTTGTGGTTAAATTTTTTAAAACTTATGAAAGCAGTTACTATTAAGCAACTTAAAGATGAATTGTCTCATAAATCTGCCTCAGATTTAAAAGATTTATGCCTGCATTTAGCTCGGTTTAAAAAAGAAAATAAAGAATTGCTTGCCTATTTGTTATTCGAATCTCATGATGAAGAATCATTTATAGCAACTATAAAAGAAGAGGTAGATATGCAGTTTAGCGAGATTAACACTAAGAGTTTTTTTTATATTAGAAAAAGTGTTAGAAAAATATTAACATCAATAAAAAAACACTTACGTTATTCTAAGAAAAAAGAAACAGAAGCAGAATTGTTGCTGTATTTTTGTAAAAAATTAAAAGCTTTTAAACCGTCAATAAACAGAAGTACACGTCTGCAAAGTGTTTTTGATACACAGGTAAGAATGATAAAAAAAGCGATAGAAAAACTGCACGAAGATTTACAATACGATTTTCAATTAGAATTAAACGAATTATTAGAAAATGAGTAGAACAAGACCTGTATTAGAAAATTTAATAACAGATAATATGTCTGAAGCAGAAGTTTTTCAAAATAAAACTTTAAGGCCAGTTATTAAGATGCAACACAATTTGTTAGTTGCATTTTTTAAGAGTTATTTAAAGAAAAGAAAAATTGATTTTTCTGTTTTAACAGCTCAAAAGAAAAGAAGTAGAGTAAAGGCTATTTTTACAAAAGATATCAATTTTAAAAACCTAAATCTAGGTTTAATTATTGGAGATTTTTCGATGGAAGAATATGCGTTTTTCGATGAAAATTCATCAGAATTAAATAGAAGAATTTTACAGATAATTGTGCAAAGAATTCAAGATAGCTTAGATGAAATTTAAAAAAAGGTGTTAGTAATTTTACAAACACCTTTTTTAACATATAAATTTTAAATTATTGCTTCTTTTGTGCAGCTAATAATTTTTTCTGATATTTTCCTTGCACTACATCAACAATTACTAATACCGCTAAAACAAAGTAAAAAGTAGTTTTACTCATTGGTACAATTTCGTTGCCAAAAAGTTTAATATGTGCTAAATGTCCGCCTTCTGTAACTAACATTATTCCTACAATAAAAAGAATAAATAAACCCAATACCTCGTACATTCTGTTTTTTGCTAAAAAGCTAGAAATTCTATCAGCTAAAAACAACATTAACAAACCACTAATAACTATAGCAATTGCCATTACAATAAAAGCAGTTGTAGAATTTTCGATTTCACTAGTTAAACCGATAGCAGCTAAAATAGAGTCGAAAGAAAAAACAAGATTCATAATTACAATACTTGTTATAACTGCATTAGCAGATTTAGCTCTTTTAGAGTCTCCTTCAATATCATCATCTAAATTGGTAGTACCAATCATGTGCCAAATTTCTTTTATAGCCGTATAGATTATAAAACCGCCACCTAATAAAACAATGATGCTGTGTCCGTTAAATTCAAAATGAACAACATCTTTAATTTCACCTGTTAAAAAAGAAAAAGGTTCTTGAAAAAAATCGATGATAGAAACCAGTACAAAAAGTAAAACGATTCTTAAAACAATGGCAATTAAGATTCCTGTTTTTCTAACTTTTTTTTGATCTGCTACAGGTGCTTTTTTAGATTCTAAAGAAATATAAAGTAGGTTGTCAAAACCAAGAACCGCTTGTAAAAGTACAAGCATAATTAATGTAAAAATTACTTCTATCATAGTTTTTTATTGTTTAATAAGTATGAAGTTCAAATATATTTGGATTGTAGAAAATACACAATTAATATTCAATATACTTTTAACAATTTACTTTTAGGTAAATAAATATTTAACCAAAATTCTAATACTAACAAAGGCAATTAATATTGCAGTTGCCTTTTTTAATTGAATAGGAGTTAAGAAGTTGTTACTAATTCTACTGCCTATTTGGCCACCTATAAAAACGGTAAGTAATAAAATTGAAGTCAAATTCCAATCGATATTAAAATCAGGATTAGAATATTGTCCAATCAAACCAGCAATAGAGTTTACCAAAATAAAAAGACTTGCTGTAGCTGCTATTTTTTTAGGTGTATCCCAATTTGTAAGGTGTAAAAGTGGCGCTAAAAAAATACCACCTCCAATACCAACCATTCCAGAGATAAAACCAATAAATCCGCCAAAACTTATATTTTTAATAGTTTTAGACTTGTTTTTATCTTCATTTGAAGAAACTATTTTTTTTGAAAGCCACATGGTTATTGCTGCAAAAAGCAATGTAAAGCCTAATAGTATAAAAAAAAGATGCTGACTTATTTTTAGTTTTCCTCCTAAAAAAGCAAAGGGAATGCTGAGCAAAACAAGCGGAATTACTTTCTTTAAATTGAGTTTTTTTTGTTGAATAAAGAAAAACACATTACCTGATACCACAACAATATTACATAAAAGAGCAGTTGCCCTAATTTGTGTAAAAACGATTCCTGTAAGTGCTAAAATTGCCAAATAACTAGAACCACCACCAAAACCAACAGAAGAATATAGAACTGCAACTATAAAAAACAGCGAAATTAGATGCCAATTAAATAAAATTGATTCAAAAATGATTTGAATATCCATAAAGCAAATATAATTTTCTATTTTTATATACCTTACAATCTATAAAAGTAATTATGAGCAATTATCACATTAAACATTTAGAAGAATATTATCAAGTTTATAGAAAATCTGTTAGAGAACCAGAAAATTTTTGGGAAGAAATTGCAGAAGAACATTTTGTTTGGCGAAAAAAATGGGATAAAGTTTTAGAATGGGATTTTTCTAAACCAGAGATAAAATGGTTTCAGGGCGCTCAATTAAATATTACAGAAAATTGTATTGACAGGCATTTGGCAACTAGAGGAGATAAAACGGCTATTTTATTTGAACCAAACAACCCAAATGAACCATCAGAACATATTACTTATAAAGATCTATATAAAAGAGTAAATAAGTTTGCAAATGTTTTAAAAGAAAACGGAATTAAAAAAGGAGATAGAGTATGTATTTATGTACCTATGATTCCTGAATTGGCTATTGCAACCTTGGCTTGTGCTAGAATTGGTGCCATTCATTCTGTTGTTTTTGCAGGTTTTTCTGCAACAGCTTTAGCAACAAGAATAAATGATTCTGATTGCAAATTAGTAATTACATCAGATGGATCTTATAGAGGTGCAAAAACCATAGACTTAAAAGGAATTGTAGATGAAGCTTTAGAAAACTGTGCTTGTGTAGATACTGTTTTAGTTGCAAAAAGAATTAATTCAGACATTAACATGAAAGATGGTCGAGATAAATGGTTGCAACCTTTACTAGATTGCGCGCCTGAAGACTGTGAAGCAGAAATAATGAATGCAGAAGATCCTTTATTTATTTTATATACTTCTGGTTCTACAGGAAAGCCTAAAGGAATGGTACATACAACAGCAGGTTATATGGTTTACACCGCTTATACTTTTAAAAATGTTTTTCAATATAGAGAAAATGATGTGTATTGGTGTACTGCAGATATTGGTTGGATTACCGGACATTCTTATATTGTTTATGGGCCTTTAGCAAACGGAGCAACTACAGTTATGTTTGAAGGCGTGCCAAGTTATCCTGATTTTGGTAGGTTTTGGCAAATTGTAGAAAAGCATAAAATAAATCAGTTTTATACAGCGCCAACAGCAATTAGAGCGTTAGCAAAACAAGGAACAGAATTGGTAGATAAATACGATTTATCTTCTCTAAAAGTTTTAGGATCTGTAGGAGAACCTATAAATGAAGAAGCATGGCATTGGTATAATGACAATGTTGGTAAAAAGAAAAGTCCGATTATAGATTCTTGGTGGCAAACAGAAACTGGCGGAATCATGATCACTCCAATTCCGTATGTTACGCCAACAAAACCAACTTATGCAACGTTGCCTTTTATAGGTATTCAGCCCGCTTTAATGGATGAAAACAGCCAAGAATTAAAAGGAAACCAAGTAGAAGGAAGATTGTGTATTAAGTTTCCTTGGCCAAGTATTGCAAGAACTATTTGGGGAAATCATCAACGTTATAAAGAAACCTACTTTTCTACTTTTAATAATATGTATTTTACTGGAGATGGAGCCTTAAGAGATGAAGTGGGTTATTATAGAATTACAGGTAGAGTAGATGATGTAATAATTGTTTCTGGTCATAATTTAGGAACCGCGCCAATAGAAGATGCAATTAATGAGCATCCTGCAGTTGCAGAAAGCGCTATTGTTGGTTTTCCTCATGATGTAAAAGGAAGTGCATTGTATGGTTACATTACTTTAAAAGATGTTGGAGAAACAAGAGATCATGGTAATTTAAGAAAAGAAATCAATCAATTAATTGCAGATAGAATTGGACCAATAGCAAAATTAGATAAAATTCAGTTTTCAGAAGGTTTACCAAAAACACGTTCAGGTAAAATAATGAGACGTATTTTACGTAAAATAGCTTCTAATGAAATGGATAATTTAGGAGATACAAGTACATTATTAAATCCGGAAGTTGTGCAAAGTATTATTGATAATAGATTGTAAACTAATTTCTAGTAAGTTTTTTTTATTATATAGGTGATTTCTGAATTATAGATTTACAAAATTATAATTTATAGATTGCCTTTATAACAAATGTTCTAGGGAAAACAAAAGTTCTTCTTTCAGAAAATAAATTTGAAGTTAGAGTAGCGTTTAATTTAGAAATATTGTTGCCAATATTTGTGCCTAATAATTCAAAACCCCAAGGACTATTTTCTTTTTTATAAAAAATGGAAGCATTTAATTCGTTAAATGAATTGGTGTTTTTAGTAGCGTTATTTTTATAAAAATTATACAAATATTCAGTTTTAAATTTCCAATTTTCGTGTTCATAATCCAAAGCAACATCTAAATTAGATAAATTAGAAATTGCACTAAATAAAGAGTTAGTGTTGTCTTTATATGTTTGAGAATATGAAAAATCAATATTTGGTTTATTATCATAAACAGTTCTAAAACTGGCTCTTGTTACAAATGAATTATTATTAGATTTTATTTTATTGTTGTTTATAAATGTTGCGTAATTTGAATTTGTATATTCTGTTAATACAGTAGCTTTCCAGTATTTATAATTATATACAACTCTAAAATTGGTAGTTAAAGATTTGTTAGGAGTATCAATGTTAATAGGGTTTATAACATTAAAAATAGTTGAAGTATTAAAAATATTCTGAACTTGATTATTTCTTATTTTATAATAAATACTTGGGTAAAAACTCCAACCGTAGGTTTTGTAATTTCTATAGCTTAAACTTATAAAGTGATAAAAAGTTTCTTTTAAATCCGAATTTCCTGTATATATATTATTGTAATTATTTAAAATGTTATTAGAAATTAATTGTCTTGTGCTAGGAAATGTATTTGTAAGATTGTATTTAAAAATTAGCTTTTTTCTATTGGTAATGTCCCAATCCATTTCAATTTTAGGAAGTAGTAAATTAGATTGATAAGAGCTATTATTAATATCTGAAGTTGTTCTGTAGTAATTTTGATATTTTAATTCAGCAGTAAAAATAGCATCACCAATTAATTTTTTATATAAAATACTTGTAAAAATAGTAAATTGGTTGTGTTTTAAATTATTAGAGAAATTACTAAAAGTTGTATTATCTTGTTGTAAATTACTCTTAAATTCATTTTCTTCGTAATTATTACCAACATTAAAGTAAAGGTGATTTACATTGTCTAATATCCAAAAGTGTTTTAAGGCAACATTATATTCAAACTTTTCACTTGAAGATTTTTTTAAAACATTTATATTCTCTTTTTCAATTATAGGAATATTATTAGGAAAAATATTTGTGTTTGTTAACCAATTTGTAGAATCATCAATTTTATTAAAATTAAAATTTACAATTGCTTGAGATGTATGGTAAGTAGAAAACTTTTTTTCTGCTTTTAAATAAGAATTTATTTTATCAGAATTAATTAAATTATTTTCATTAAAGTTTATTACAGAATTAGCTAAATTTCTATTATTTTCGATGATTTGGTTTATCGAAGTCGTTTCAAATTTAGTATAATATTTAATTCTTGTGTTTTCTTTTGGTTTATATAAGAATTGTATTTTCCCTAAGAATAAATTCTGATTATTACTTTCATCTTCTCGCAATCTTTCAGTAATATTATCTATTAAATAATTTCTAAAATTCTCTACACGACCATTTGTTTTATCTGATAGTGCAATTAAAAAAGAACTAATACTCAATTTTTCATTTTTAGCATGTTGCATGTTAAAACCACCAAATTTGTGTTTACTAGCTGTAAAATTTTGATTTCGTAATAATTTTACAACCGGAGATTGAATTACTTCTTTTAAGTTATTCATGTCTAAACCACCATCAAAATTTATATAATCTCTTAGGGTAAAAGATTTTCTGTTTGTATTGTTAAAATCTCCAATAAAACTATAATTAGTTTTTGGGCTGTATTTAAAAATTGCGGGGTGCAATAAATACTTGTTTTTAATACCTAAGCCTGCTTCTACATCACCAAACACAAACTTTTTTTTGTCCTCTTTTAAGCTAATGTTCATGGCAATTTCATCAGATTTTTCGAGACCTTTCATAAAAGCATTTTCATGATAATCTTCTATAACATCTATTTTGGCAATTACATCTGCTGGTATGTTGTTTACTGCCAATTTTGTGTCTCCTGTAAAAAACTTTTTATTATCTACTAAAAGTGTCGTTACTTTTTTACCTTTTACAGTAACATTCCCTTTTCTATCTACTTCAACGCCAGGTAATTTTTTTAAAACTTGTTTTAGTTTACGTTCTTTACCATTTGTAAAAGCATCTGTATTATATGTGGTAGTGTCTTTTCTAATTCTTACAGGAATTTTATATTTAATAACAATTTCTTCTAATTTATTGGGGTCTTCCTTTAAAATAAAATTAATAATACTATCTTTTTTAGGAGTGTTTAAAGTTTCTTTTCTAGTTATAAAACCCATAAAACTTATAGAGGTATTATAAGTTGTGTTCTTTGTAAGCGATAAAGCATAATTGCCTAAATTATCACTAACACTATGGGCTAATTTTCCTTTATTGGTAGGGAAAAATAAAATATTTGCGCCAGTTAATGGTTTATTGTTTTCATCTAAAATTTTACCTTTTATTACTATTTGTGAGGATATAGCAAGAGAAAAGTTTAATATAAAAAATAAAATTAGATGTGGTTTTTTCATAATTTTTAGTCTATAGTAACTTTTCTAGCATCTCTCATTAATCTTATTTTTTCATTTACATCTATATTTTTTCCTTTTTTTATACTAGGAATTTTTTTTATTTTTTTTGGATTTAAAATAATTTTATCAACCAAATAATAAAAGTTATCTATTTCTAATTTCAAAATTAATCCGGGTAAACCACCATTACCTATTGGGCCATAAGGCAAGGGTATATCTGTAGTGTACCATGCAATATTAGTCATATAATTACCAGATCTAGTATTTAATTTTTTATTAACTGCTTTATAGCAAGCAAGTGTAACCATCAATAATTTTAATTTCATTAAAGAATTCCCATTCTTTCATTCTAGAGCTATCATTAACAATATATTGTTTACTTAAAATTTCTGTATTATACATAGCATCTTTATTAATACCATTAAATTGATACCAATTTTTGTTGGCACCTGTAGAAATATCAGCAAATTTTGATTCAAATGGGTAAAGAGGTATGTTTTTTTCTTTTTCAAAAAAAGATTTTTCTTTATTAAAGTGCAAAACATATGAACTTCTATTAACTTCCTCCGTAATTTTTCTAGTCATTTCAGGATTTGAAGTTTTACGAATTTTAGTTCTTTTTGTTTTGTAAGTAATCATTCCATTTTGACCAAATAGCGCTGTTAAATTTGTTAAAAAAAATAATGTAAAAAAGATGTTTTTTAATTTCATAACGTTAGTCTTTTGTATATTTCCTCTCTTTTCTTCTAAGGTCTACCATTTCTTTTACGGTAATTGTTTTACCATCCTTAATTTTTTCTACTTTAATATTTATTTTAGGGTTTAGTAGTATTTTATCTACGATGTAGATGGCTCTATTACCTATTTGTAATTCTAATATTAAACCAGGTAAACCTCCCATACCCGATGGTCCGTATGGTAAAGCTATATTTGTTGTATACCAAGCTGTATATTTTCTTTTACCACCTGTTCTATTAATATTTATGGTTTTTTCAGCTTTGTAACATTCAAACCCATCTATAATTTTAGTCTCATTAAATAATTTCCAATTCTTCATGTTTTTTTCAGAAAAATTAACCTTATAAATGGTGTCAAATATTTTAATGTTTATTAAAGAAAGTTTGCTTTTATTATATTGATAACTGTTAAAAGTAGAACCAATAACAACTGTAGCTAATTTTTGCATTAAAGGGTTTATTGGTATGTTTTTTTCAGATTTAAAATAAGATTTTTCACTATCAAAAAATAATTTAAATTTCATTAAATCTATTTCTGTTTTTATTGCTTTTGCCTTTGTTTTGTTTTTATCCGTATTAAGGTTTATAGATTTTGTTTTATATATAATTATACCATTTTGACAATTAATAGTTGTTATATAAAAAAGTATTAATATCAGGATTGTTTTTTTCATGTTTAGTTTTTAAAAGGGAATGGATTTTATGCCATTCCCGATACTTATTTTTAGTTATTTACCCATACAATCCTTATAGTAAAAGTCTACTATTGAATCTGCTTCAGCCTCTGTAAAATCTCCAAGATCATCTTCAAAAGCACTAAGTTCTTCACATGCATATGCAATACAATCATCTTCTGGATCATTTTTTTCAATATTTGTATTCGCATTCATTGTTGTAATACCCGCTATAAAAGCAAGTGTTAAAATTACTTTTTTCATAATAAAAGTTTTAAATTTTTTTAATTAAATATTTTGTACTAATCTATGAGGTGTGCTACATTTGTAATACTTTCCTCGGTTTGTCTTTTGTTTATTTACATAGGCATTAGTATTTGGGTTGACATTATTTAGCGTATTGTATTATTTAAATTTTACAAACCGAGTTTTTTATTTAAAATAACAAGCTTATTATTTTAAATAATTTGTACTAGATTACAAACCAATGTTTGGCGTAAAGTTTAATTTTAAATTTTAATGAAAGAAAGCAATTTTTTCTTCTCTTCCACAAAATAATTTTGATGGAAGATATCCAAATGTAAAAAAAAAAATGAAACTCACGTTTTTCTTTAAGTTAAAGTTTTAATTTATATGTATTTACGTTTAAGGTAAGTTCTTTCGGTATTTAAACTTTTAAGTTTTTTTGTTTATTGTAACTTTGTAATTCTGTCATGCTTTTTCCTTGTGGCATATAAATTGACAACTATTTTTTATGCAACATTTTAAAGAATCAAAGAAAAGTAAAACCAAACCAAAAGTTACTTTAAAGAAGGCTTTTAAAACCATTATTTGGCCACGAAAAAACATCGTTTTCTTAGGTTTAATCCTTATAATTATTCGCAGTTTATCTGGTTTTGTCTTGCCATTACAAAGTAAAGTTTTGTTAGATGAGGTAGTTCCTAATAAAGATTATAATCAGCTTTATACTGTAATATTCGTTGTTATTGCTGCTATTTTAATTCAGGCAATTACTTCGTTTTTATTAACCAAAGTTTTAAGTATTCAGGCACAATATTTAATATCAGAATTAAGAGCCCAAGTGCAGAAGAAAGTATTGTCTTTACCAATTAGTTTTTTCGATAACACAAAATCTGGCGCTTTAGTTTCTAGAATTATGAGTGATGTTGAAGGAGTAAGAAATCTTATTGGTACAGGTTTGGTGCAGTTAATTGGTGGTTCGTTTACAGCAATTGTAACACTTGTAATTTTATTAAGAATGAATGTTTGGATGACGCTTTTTACGTTTATTCCATTATCTATTTTTGGTTTAATTGCATTAAAATCCTTTAAATACATTCGACCTATATTTAGAGCTAGAGGAAAAATAAACGCAGAAGTAAAAGGTCGATTAACAGAAACTTTAGGAGGCATAAGAGTGATAAAAGCCTTTAATGCCGAAGAACAAGAAAGTGTGATTTTTGAAAAAGGTGTAGATGATATTTTTCAAAATGTGAAAAAAAGTATGACTGCAACTGCAATAATGACAAGTTCTTCAACTTTTTTAATAGGTTTAGCAACCACAGGAGTCATGGGAATTGGAGGTTATTACATGATGCAAGGAACTATGACTTTTGGAGATTTTATTCAATTTACATTTTTATTAGCATTTATGGTTGCGCCAATTGTACAAATGAGTAATATTGGTAGTCAATTAACAGAAGCATTGGCTGGTTTAGACAGAACAGAAGAGCTAATGAATATGGCCGCAGAAGAAGATGATGAAGAAAGAGATGTTGTTTTAGACGACATAAAAGGAGAGGTTATTTTTGATAACGTTTCTTTTGAATATGAAGAAGGAAAAGAAGTTATTAAAAATATTAACTTTAGTGTTCCTTCTGGTTCTGTAACAGCTTTGGTTGGTAGTTCTGGTTCTGGTAAATCTACAATTGCAGGTTTATCTGCAACTTTTTTAAATCCTAAATCTGGTACAATAACAATAGATAATCAAGATATGTCTAAAGTAAAACTTTCTAGTTATAGAAAGCATTTAGGTGTTGTTTTACAAGATGAATTTTTGTTTGAAGGAACCATAAGAGCAAATATTATGTTTCCAAGACCAAATGCAACAGAAGCAGAATTACAAAATGCTGTAAAAGCTGCTTATGTTAATGAATTTACAGATAGATTTGATAATGGTTTAGATACTTTAATTGGTGAACGAGGTGTAAAACTTTCTGGAGGACAAAGACAAAGATTGGCAATTGCGAGAGCAATTTTAGCAGATCCTAAAATTATAATTTTAGACGAGGCAACATCTAGCTTAGATACAGAAAGTGAGTCTTTAATTCAGAAAAGTTTATCAGAATTGGTAAAAGATAGAACTACAATTGTAATTGCTCATAGATTAAGTACAATTAAACAAGCAGATCAAATTTTAGTAATAGAAGCAGGTGAAATAGCAGAAAGAGGTACACATGATGAATTAATTGAAGCAAAAGGCAGATATTTTGATTTGTACACATACCAAGCAAAAATTTAATGCACAAATAGTGTAATCATTTTTTAGTTAAAACGACTTTAAATTTTAATTGAATTAATTTAAACCAAATTATGAAAAAAATACTTTTATTATTAGTTATTACTGTTGTAGCCGTTTCTTGTAAAAATGAAACAAAAAAGACTGTTGAAAATAATACAGTTAAAGAAATCAAAAAAGAAAGTTTTCCAGAAGAGTTAGGAAAAGTTTTTGAAAAACATGGAGGAATTGATACTTGGAGAAACGCTAAAGTATTATCTTTTAATAAAGGTGAAGAGACAATTACATCAGATTTACAATCTAGAAAAATTGTTATCTCATCTCCAAAATATTCTTTAGGTTTTGATGGTGAAACAGTTTGGTTAGATGAAGCAGAAGAAGGCACTTTTAAAGGAAATCCATCTTTTTATTCAAACTTATATTTTTACTTTTATGCAATGCCTTTTGTTTTATCAGACGATGGAATTATTTATGAAAAAACAGCTGATTTAGTTTTTGAAGGAGTAAACTATCCTGGTTTTAAAATTTCGTTTAAAGCAGATAAAGGAAGTTCTCCAGATGATAATTATAAATTGTATTACAATCCAAAAACATATCAAATGGAATGGTTAGCGTATACAGCAACGTTTAATTCTAAAAAACCAAGCGATAATTTTAATATTATTAGATATAATAATTGGAATACTGTAAACGGTTTAGTTTTACCAAAAGCAATTACTTGGTATAAAAAAGACGAAAATGGTGTGCCAACAGAACCAGCAAGACCAGCTACAGAATTTACTTTGCCTTTAATAAGTAAAGCTAAATTAGCAGATTCTTTTTATGAAAAGCCAGTAAAATAAAAACAGACGTTTTTTTTAAAATTAGATGGTAATAAGATTATTTTAAGTGTAAAATAATTTTATTATAAACAGAAACATAATATTCATGAAACCTCGGGAGCAAAACGTTTTCGAGGTTTTTTGTGTCCTTTAAAACTGATAAATCAAATAATTTAATGTCATCAACTTCTTCTTCTTGAATTTTTAAAGTTGATAAAGGAGCTTTTAATTCTGCAATAAAAATATGATGATGTTCGTTATCTTTAATTCCGTTAGGATGCTCAACTTGATGAATTCTCGTGCCGATTTTAATCAGTTTTTTTTCATCTAATTCTAGACCAATTTCTTCTAAAACTTCTCTTTTTGCTGATGTTAAAATAGTTTCTCCAGCACCAATATGTCCTGCAACAGAAATGTCCCATAAACCCGGAAAAACTTTTTTTGTTAAAGCTCTTTTTTGAAGTAATATTTTTTCATCTGAAGTAAAAAGCCAAATATGCACAGTGGCATGAAACCAACCATTTTTATGCGCTTCAGATTTTAAAGCTGTTTTGCCTGTTGGTTTTCCTTCTGGAGTTAAAATGTCTAAGAGTTCATCCATTTTTAAAAATTATGAATTACGAATTTGTAATTAAAAATTCGTAATTCATAATTAAAGTATTTTATTCGAAGTAAGAAAAAGTTTCTCCGTCTTTAATATTTAAAAGCGTTTCGTAAATCATTCTAATTACATTTTCTACATCTTCTCTATGCACCATTTCTACAGTTGTGTGCATATATCTTAATGGTAAAGAAATTAATGCTGATGCTACGCCACCGTTACTGTAAGCAAATGCATCTGTGTCTGTACCAGTTGCTCTAGAAAGTGCAGAACGTTGAAAAGGAATTTTTTTAGCTTCTGCAGTTTCTGTAATTAAATCTCTTAATTTTTGTTGAACCGCAGGGGCATAAGCAACAACTGGCCCTTTTCCAATTTCTAATAAACCTGCTTTTTTAGGTTCTATCATCGGTGTAGTTGTATCATGGGTTACATCGGTAACAATGGCAACATTTGGCTTAATGGTTTGTGTAATCATTTCTGCACCACGCAAACCAATCTCTTCTTGTACAGAGTTTGTAATGTACAATCCAAACGGTAAATCTTTTTTGTTTTCTTTTAATAAACGCGCAACTTCTGCAATCATAAAACCACCCATTCTGTTGTCTAAAGCTCTACAAACAAACTTGTCTCCGTTTAAAATGTGAAACTCATCTGGGTATGTTATTACACAACCAACATGCACGCCTAAAGCTTCTACTTCTTCTTTTGTAGCGCATCCTGTATCAATAAAAATATTGTCTGGTTTTGGTGCTTCTTCATTCGATTTATTTCTTGTATGAATTGCAGGCCAACCAAAGACACCTTTTACAATTCCGTTTTTAGTGTGAATGTTAACAATTTTACTTGGTGCAATTTGATGATCTGATCCACCGTTTCTTATTACATAAATTAAACCGTTATCAGAAATATAATTAACATACCAAGAAATTTCATCTGCATGCCCTTCAATTACAACTTTGTATTTTGCATCTGGGTTAATAACACCAACCGCAGAACCGTATGTATCTGTAATAAATGTATCAACATAAGGTTTTAGATAATCCATCCAAATTTTCTGACCTTCCCATTCGTAACCAGTTGGTGCAGCATTGTTTAAATATTTTTCTAAAAATGTAAGTGAATTTTTATTTAAAATTGATTTTTTAGCCATTATTTATAAATTTATAAAAATTGATTTTTTCTTGATAGATGTAAAAATAATACCATTTTTTAGCATTTCCATTAAAAAAATCACAAAATAGTGTAACAAAAGTGCTTACTTTTACACTTATAGAAAGTAAAAAAATAAATATGAAATATATTATAAAAGCTTTTTTTATAATGGCATTATTAGCACTTACAAGTTGTAATATAACAACAAGCAGCAGTTCTACTTCTGCAAGTAACCCAGATTTTAAAATAGGTAAAAAAGGTTTTGAAAAAGAGCTGAAAAAGACGTTAGATTTTGATATACTAACTATAGGTACCTCTATAACTTCAAAAAATGGAATTTCTGAAAAAGGTTTAACCTTAACTTTTAAAACTAAAGATTTAAGTAATATTTCTGATGATATTTTTAGAAAATATGCTAAAATTATAAAGATTGAAACAGAAAAATATCTCTTAAAAAAAGATACATACGATGTTGTTTTGATAAAATTTAAAGAGGAAATTAAAGGAGAAATTTTAAAATCAACTTCAATAGAAATAAAAAAAGAATTAAAATAAAACCAACCATATGAAATTAGTAATTGAAAATTTAACCAAAACTTATAAAAACGGTGTAAAAGCTATTGATGATTTAAGTATAGAAATTGGTACGGGAATGTTTGGTTTATTAGGACCAAATGGTGCAGGTAAATCTTCTTTAATGAGAACAATTGCAACGTTACAAAGTCCAGATTCTGGTTCAATTACTTTTGGTGGTATTAATGTTTTAGAAGATAATATGTCTTTACGTAAAGTGTTGGGGTATTTGCCACAATCTTTTGGCGTGTATCCTAAAATGTCTGCGGATGAATTGTTAGATTATTTTGCAACTTTAAAAGGAATTGCTAACAAAACAGAAAGAAAAGAAATTGTAAAAGAAGTGTTAGAAATTACAAATCTATATGAAGTAAGACACAAACACGTTGCGGGTTATTCTGGCGGAATGAAACAGCGTTTTGGTATTGCTCAATTGCTTTTAAATAATCCTAAATTAATTATTGTAGATGAGCCAACTGCGGGTTTAGATCCGGCAGAAAGACATCGTTTTTTAAATGTTTTAAGAGAGGTTGGTAGCAATTGTACCGTTATTTTTTCTACTCATATTGTAGAAGATGTAAAAGAGTTGTGTAATGAAATGGCAATTTTAAATGGTGGTAAGATTTTAAAACACAGTACACCAAAAAAAGCAACCGAAGAATTAGAGAATACCATTTGGACCAAAATAATAGAAAAAGACGATTTAGAGGAGAACATGAAGTTGTATAACGTTTTGTCTAGAAATTTTAATTCAGATGATACATTAAACATTAGAGTACATGCTTTAGAAAAGCCTTCGGAAGAGTTTATTGCAGCAACACCACAATTAGATGATGTGTATTTTATTGCTTTAAAACAAGATGAAACAGTTTTAACTAGTTAATGGTTTTTGATGACGAGTTTTAGAAAAAAAAAACTCAAAGAACTGAACATTTAAAACGAATTAATTAATAACTATTTCATTATGTTTTCTACAATTTTTAAACAAGAGATAAAATATTGGTTTAACAAACCACTTTTTTACATTTATATTTCAATATTTTTAATAATTTCTTTCTTTTTATCTGCAACATCTGCTGGTATTTGGGATGGAATTACAGGTACAATGGGTTCTTCTAGAATCGTAAACTCGCCAATCGGTATTACTGGTTTATTTAATGGGTTTACAACTTTAATTTTCTTTCTATTTCCTTCGATTATCGGAGTATCTATTTACCGAGATTTTAAAAGTGAAATGCACACTATTTTATATTCGTATCCTTTTACAAAAGCCAATTATTTATTTGCTAAATTCTTTAGCGGTATCGTAGTTGTTTCTGCAATTGTATTGGTTATTGCATTAGGTATGATTATTGGTTTTCGTTTTCCAGGAACCAATCAAGACATTGTTGCAAGTTTTAGTTTTGTAACCTACTTAAAGACCTATTTGGTTTATATTTTACCAAATGTATTATTCTTTGGCGCTGTGGTTTTTGCAGTTGTTACTTTTTCTAGAAATGTTACCGCTGGGTTTATTACAGTAATTATTTTGTTATTTGTAGAAGGTGCAATTTCTAGTATTTTGTCAGATCCAGAGCAAGCAAGTTTGTTGGCAATGTTAGATCCTTTTGGCTCTTCGGCATCTTCTTACTATACAAAATATTGGACGGTTTCAGAACAAAACGAATTGCAAATTCCGATAGGAAAATTGGTGATTTACAATCGTTTATTATGGTTGTTAGTCTCTAGTTTGATATTTGGTTTGGTGTACAAGTATTTTAAATTTACACAAAATGCGGTTACATTATCATTTAAAAAACCAAAATCAGAAAGAGTAACAAAATCTAATTTTAGCGGAGTTACCAAAATTACTTTGCCTAAAGTAACTTACGATTACTCATTTTTACAGAATTTAAAAGTGATGTGGAAATTGTCTAACATCGATTTTAAATACATTTTTAAGAGTTTACCATTTATATCAATATTAATTGTAGGGCTTTTAATGCTTTTTGGAACGTTATTTATTTCGAGTGAAATTTTTGGAACAGATACATTGCCTGTAACTTGGCAAATGTTAGGAGGCGGAAATATTTTTAGTCTATTTGTAATTAATATTTGTACTTTTTTATATGCAGGTATGTTGGTGCAAAGAGCAAAAATTGCAAAAATTAATCATTTAGTTGATAGTACACCTGTACCAAACTGGGCACTTTTATTCTCTAAGTTTATCGCTATTTTAAAAATGCAATTGGTTTTACTAGCTGTAATAATGGTTTCTGGTATGTTTTTTCAAACATATAAAGGTTATTATAATTATGAAATTGGTTTGTACATTCAAGAATTATTTGGTTTAAAATTTCTAAACTATGTAGTTTGGGCATTCTTAGCAATATTTATACAAACACTATTTAAAAACCAGTATTTAGGTTTGTTGGTGTTGCTGATATTGGCAATCGGAATTCCGTTTTTAGATTTAATAGGAATTGAGTTGGCAATTTTTAAATATAATGAAGGCCCTGGTTTTAGTTATTCTGACATGAATGGTTATGGATCTGCGTTGTCTAGATATTTATGGTATAAATTGTACTGGATTTTAGGTGGAACAATTTTATTGATTTTAAGTATTTTATTTTGGGTTAGAGGTATACCAAATTCTTTTTCAGAAAGATTAAACATAGCTGTATCTAGATTTAAGATGCCGCAAATAATCAGCTTAGTGGTTGTTGTAGTTGCTTTTGTAAGTTTAGGAATTTCAATCTTTATGGCAACAAGGTCTAAAGAGAAAAATTCAGCATCTAAACAAGCAGAACTAAATGCTGTAAAATGGGAGAAATCCTATAAAAAATACGAAAATTATAAGCAACCAAGAATCGTTGCTGTAAAGGCAGATGTTGCTATTTATCCAAAGAAAAGAACCTATAAAGCAAATGCTGTTTTTACAATGATTAATAAAACAGATACAGCTATTGATAGTATTTTCTTAAATCATAATTCGTTAGAAAGCACGTTCGAATTTAATAAACCAAACATTTTAGTTTTAGAAGACACGGTCTTTAATTTCGATATTTACAAGTTCGAAAATAAAATTTTACCTGGCGATTCATTACAACTTACAGTACATGTAAAAAGTAAAGAAAACACTGTTTTTCAAAGAAAATCGCCTGTTTTAGCTAACGGAACATTTATTAATAATTTTTCGATGTTTCCTTCTTTAGGATATTCTTCGGGAGGAGAATTGATTGATGACAAAACGAGAAAGAAATACGATTTACCACCCAATAATTTACGTCCGCTACCAACAGATTCTACCGCATTGGGTAATACGTATATTTCTAAAGATTCTGATTGGATAGATTTTGAAGCAACTGTATCAACATCCGAAGACCAAATAGCAATTGCACCAGGTTATTTACAAAAAGAATGGACAGAAGGAAATCGAAAATATTTTTATTATAAAATGGATAGTAAAATGTTGAATTTCTATGCATTTAATTCAGCAAGATACGAAGTTAAAAAAGAAATTTGGAAAGGAATTAGTTTAGAAATTTATTATCATAAACAACACGATTATAATTTAGATAGAATGTTAAAAGGAATGAAAGCGTCTATTAATTATAACGAGAAAAATTTTAGTCCGTACCAACACAAACAATTAAGAATTATAGAGTTTCCTAGAACTCAAGGTACATTTGCACAGTCCTTTGCAAATACAATTCCTTTTTCAGAAGGATTTGGTTTTATTGCGGCGGTAGACGATACAAATGATGACGGAGTAGATTATCCCTTTGCTGTAACGGCTCATGAAGTAGCGCATCAATGGTGGGCGCATCAAGTAATTGGGGCCGATGTTTTAGGAGCAACAATGTTATCAGAAAGTTTATCGGAATATGTGGCGTTAAAAGTTTTAGAACATCAAAATGGTAAACCAAAAATGAGAACATTTTTAAAGGAAGCTTTAGATGGATATTTGATTCAAAGAACGTTAGAAACTAAAAGAGAAAAACCATTAATGTATAATGATGGGCAAGGTTATATTCGTTACCAAAAAGGATCTCTAGTGTTTTATGCGTTAAGCGATTATTTAGGTGAAGAGAAATTAAACAATGCCTTAAAAAAATATGTAGAAAAAGTAAAATTTCAAGAAGCACCTTATACAACTTCTTTAGAAATGGTTAATTACATAAAAGATGTTACACCAGACTCTTTAAGATATGTGATTAAAGACATGTTTGAAACAGTTACATTGTATAAAAATAGAATTGTTGATGCAAAATCTACAGCTTTAGAAAACGGAACGTTTAAAGTTGATATTGAATTTGAGATTTCTAAATATAGAAATGATGAAAAAGGGAAAAAATACTATGGCGAAAAAGTAGGTGATACATTAAGTTACACAAACGAAAAGTTAAGCAAACCCCTGTTATCTGTTAAATTAGAGGATTACATAGATATAGGTATTTTTACTGAAGAAGAAATAGACGGTGTAAAAAAAGAAAAGCAATTGTATTTAGAAAAGCATAAGATTACACAAATTCATAATACTATTTCTATCATTGTAGATAAAAAACCAGTTGAAGTAGGTGTAGATCCTTACAATAAATTAATTGATACAAAATCTGATGATAACAGAATGAAATTATAATTTTTCAACATAATATAGAAAACAAAAAAAGCAACTACTTATAGGTAGTTGCTTTTTTAGATAGGGGTAAATGCTTTTATAAATATTACGTCAATTTCGTTAGGGGCAAAAAGAACGTATAAAATTATTTACCAGTTAGGGGTTAATTGTTATTTAATAATGAATTACTAAACAACATTACAATAATAGTAAAAAATATGTTAAAAAAACAAATAATAACTAAAAAAAGTTCGTTTTCAATTTATTTCTTTAATTTTTAAGAATGGTTTTTAAACTGTATTTTATTGTTTTTAAATGATTTAGGTGCTGTTTTTAAGGTCTATTTAAAATTTAAATTAATTGATTAGATTAAAAATTATTTTCAAATCAATAAAATAGATAGCTTACAGTTAAAAATAATTAGCAAAATTTAAACTGAAACCTGACTAAATTATTAAAGAAACTTAAGATAATAATTACTATTTTTATTTTTTTCAAATAGATACGAAATGATTTTTAAAGGATTAAAAGAGGGCGTTTTAAAAAAGAAACTAGATAAATTAGTTTCGTTAAAAGAAGAAACGAGTGCATCAACTTTAAAAAAAATACAATCTGTTGGTATTTTGACTACAGATGAAATGTCTTCTAAAATAGATCTTCAAAATACAGTAGCAAGTATTTTGGGTGTAAAAAATGTAAAAATATATAGTCTTAGAGATTTTAATAAAAACGATGAGGTTTCTTACAAACATTTTACCGAAAAAGATATAAACTGGAGTGGGAATTATGTTCAAACAAATATTAAGAGCTTTTTAGACGAACCTTTAGATTTGTTAATTGGTTACTTCAACAACAGTAATATGTATTTAGAAACTGCCGTATTAAAAAGTAAAGCAGATTTTAAAGTTGGTTTTTCTAATGTGAATTCTAAACTGTATCATGTAGAAATTACATCAGAAATAAACCACTATAAAAGTTTTATAGAAGAGTTAAGAAAATACCTTCAAATTTTAAAAAAACTATAAAATTAAACTTTCTTTTTAAAGTTGTTTATTCTTACTAATAGTGTGTAAATTCGTTATATTATTAATCTTAAAATTGTAATTTTGTATATCTAAATATTTATAGAATGCAAAAATTTATAGGAACAGGAGTAGCTTTAGTTACACCTTTTAATGAAGATTTAAGTGTAGATTTCGATGCACTAACTAAATTAGTTAATTTTAATATAGAAAATGGTACCAATTATTTAGTTATAAATGGTACAACTGCAGAAAGTGCAACTATAAGTAAAGACGAAAAACTAAAAATTATAGATGTTATTGCAACTGCAAACGCAGGAAGAGTTCCGCTAGTTTTAGGTATTGGAGGTAATAATACGTTAGAAGTTGTTAAAGATATAAAAACAACCAATTTAGAAAATATAGATGGTATTTTATCTGTAGCACCTTATTATAGTAAGCCAACTCAAGAAGGTTTTTATCAGCATTTTAAAGCGATTTCAGAAGCGACAGAGAAACCAATTATTTTATACAATGTGCCGGGTAGAACAGCAAAGAATATGGATGCTGAAACAACCATTAGACTTGCAAATGATTTTAACAATATTGTAGGTATTAAAGAGGCAGGTAACAATATGCAACAATATCTAGAATTGATAAAAAACAAACCAAAAGACTTTTTAGTAATATCTGGAGATGATGATTTGGCTTTAAGCATTGCGTTAGCAGGTGGTTCTGGTGTGATTTCTGTAATTGGGCAAGCGTATCCTAAAGAATTTTCTACATTAATAAATGCAGGTTTAGAAGGTAAGAACAAAGAAGGTTATGAGATGCATTTTAGATTAATGTCTATTATAGATTTTATTTTTGAAGAAAATAATCCGGCCGGAATAAAAACTGTTTTACAAGAATTAGGAATTTGTAAAAACGAAGTTAGATTGCCTTTGGTAAAAGCAAGTACGACACTTCAAGCAAAAATTGCTAATTTTGTAAAAAACTTTTAAGTTTACTAAAAAAGATAAAATATGTTAAAACCAAAAATACAAGAGGCCCTAAATAAGCAAGTAACTGTAGAAGCTCAATCATCTCAAATATATTTAGCTATGGCTTCTTGGGCAGAAACACAAGGTTTTGAAGGTGTTTCTCAATTTATGTATGCCCATTCTGATGAAGAAAGAATGCATATGCTAAAATTGGTAAAGTTTATTAATGAAAGAGGTGGGCACGCAATTATTTCTCCGTTAGCAGCGCCACCAGTTTCTTTTGGTTCATTTAAAGAAATGTTTCAGGAACTATTTAATCACGAAGTAGCGGTGTCAGAATCTATAAACGATTTGGTAGATATCTGTTTACAAGAAAAAGATTATGCAACACATAACTTTCTACAGTGGTACGTATCAGAGCAAATAGAAGAAGAGGCTTTGGCTAGAAATATCTTAGATAAAATTAGCTTAATAGGAGATGATAAAAGTGGTTTTTATCTATTTGATAATGATATTAAACAATTAATTACAGCGCCAGAAGAAGAAGTTTAATATTAACAAACTTTTAGTAGCGCTCTATGGCTATTTTTTGTTGTTTTGTAATGAAAATTACATAGCACAAATAACTGTGTAAAAAATCGTTTTATTTATCCATAATTAATCACTAATTTTGCCCGATGCAAAAAATTAAAAATTTAGCGTATTTATTTGTACTTAGTTTACTACTGTTTTCTTGTGGTGAATATCAAAAAGTATTAAATAAAGGTACAGCAGAAGAGCAGTATAAGATGGCTGTAAAATTGTACGAAAGCCAGAAATACAGTAAGGCTTTACGTTTATTCGAAAAAGTTACACCAACTTATAGAGGCAAACCTCAAATGGAGCGTATACAATTTATGATTGCGCAATCTAATTTTAATGTAAAAAATTACACTCAAGCAGGTTATTATTTTGATCGTTTTACAAAAAATTACCCTAAGAGTTCTAAGAAAGAGGAGGCTGCATTTTTATCTGCATACAGTTATAAATTGGCTTCACCAAGGTTTAGTATCGATCCTACGGATACTAATAAAGCATTAGAATCTTTTCAAAGTTTTATAAATACGTACCCAGATTCTGATAAAATTGAAGAAGCAAACAAATATTATTCTGAGCTTAGAACTAAGTTAGAAAGAAAATATTTTGAAATTGCGAAAACCTATTATAGAACTGCAGATTACGATTTAAGAAATTACAAAGCATCTATACAAGCATTTGATAATTTACTAGAAGACTTTTTAGGTACAAAATTTAAAGAAGAGGCTTTATATTATAGATTAAAAGCGGCGCATGATTTTGTTTTAAAAAGTACAGATAGAAGAAAGCCAGAAAGAATAGAGGCGGCAATGAAAGCTTATCAGAGATTAAAAAAGAGTTTTCCAAAATCTAAATTTATGGAAGATTCTGATAAAATGGTAGCTACATTAGAAACAGAAAAAATTAGAGTTGAAGCTTTAATTGCAAAGCAAAAGGAAATACTGAATACACAAAAGAAATAATTATTTAAGATGGATTATAAAGATACAAAAGCACCGTTAAGTACTATTACTTACGATAAAAATGAAATTGAAGCGCCTACAGAAAATATTTATGAGGCAATATCTATCATAGCAAAAAGAGCTAATCAAATTAATTCTGATTTAAAAAGAGAATTAGTAGATAAATTAGATGAGTTTGCTACTTATAACGATTCTCTAGAAGAAGTTTTCGAAAACAAAGAACAAATAGAAGTTTCTAAGTTTTATGAAAGATTACCAAAACCAACAGCTATGGCAGTTGAAGAATGGTTAAACGAAAAAGTATACCATAGAAATCCAGAAACAGAGTAATGTCTGTTTTAAAAGATAAGAAAGTTCTTTTAGGTATAACTGCAGGTATAGCAGCATATAAAACGGCTAGTTTAGTTCGTTTATTTATAAAATTAGGCGCAGAAGTTAAAGTTATTATGACTCCTGCGTCTAAAGATTTTATAACACCTTTAACTCTTTCTACACTTTCTAAAAACCCTGTTCATTCTACTTTTTATTCTAAAGAAGATGAAAATGAATTATGGAATAATCATGTAGATTTAGGTTTGTGGGCAGATTATATGTTAATTGCGCCTGCCACAGCAAATACATTGTCTAAAATGACAAACGGTACTTGCGATAATCTTTTACTTGCTACTTATTTATCTGCTAAATGTCCGGTTTATTTTGCACCAGCAATGGATTTGGATATGTACAAGCATCCATCAACCAAAGAAAGTTTAGATAAACTTCAAAGTTTTGGTAATATTTTAATTCCTGCTACTTCTGGCGAATTGGCTAGTGGTTTGGTAGGAGAAGGACGAATGGCAGAACCAGAAGATATTGTATCATTTATAGAAAACGATATTTTATCGAATTTACCATTAAAGGGTAAAAAAATATTACTTACAGCTGGTCCAACCTATGAAGCAATAGATCCGGTACGTTTTATTGGAAATCATTCTTCGGGTAAAATGGGATTTGCAATAGCAAAAGCGGCTGCAGATTTAGGTGCAGAAGTTTATTTAATTTCAGGTCCAAGTCATCAAAAAATTTCTCATTCTTTAGTAAAACGAATAGATGTTGTTTCTGCGGATGACATGTATAATGCGGCACATACTTACTTTTCAGATGTCGATATTGCTATATTATCTGCGGCGGTTGCAGATTATAAGCCAAAAAATACTGCCAATCAGAAAATAAAAAAGAAAGATGCTACGTTAGACATTCAGTTGTCTCCTACAAAAGATATTTTAGCTTCTTTAGGTGCAATTAAAAAACAGCAATTTTTAGTTGGTTTCGCATTAGAAACTAATAACGAACTAGAAAATGCAAAAGGCAAATTAAAAAGAAAGAATTTAGATGCAATTGTATTAAATTCTTTGCAAGATAAAGGTGCAGGTTTTGCAACAGATACTAATAAAGTAACGATAATTGATAAAGATTTAAATGAAAAATCATTTCAATTAAAGTCTAAAGTAGAAGTAGCAAAAGATATTATGAATGAAATAGTAGCTAGAATTCTTAAATAAGGTTCTAATAGTATTACAAATTGTTGCTTTCTTTTAATAAAAAATCTAAATTTGAGTATGCGCAAAATAACATCACTACTTTTTATATTTTTTACTGTAATAACTTTTACTGCACAAGAATTAAATTGTTTGGTAACCGTTAATTCAGATCAAATTGCGGGTTCTAACAAGCAAGTATTTACTACTTTACAAAGGGCTTTAAGTGAGTACATCAATCAAACAAAATGGACAGATAGAACTGTAAAACCAGAAGAACGTATCGATTGTGCCATGACAATTATTATCACTTCTAGAGATAATAATAATTTTACAGCCACATTACAAGTACAATCATCTAGACCCGTTTTTAATTCTAGTTATCCTTCACCTGTATTAAATATTAAAGACAACGAATTCAATTTTAAATACAACGAGTTTGATCCTTTAATTTATAATAAAAATGCTTTTGATAGTAATTTAATTTCTACCATTGTATTTTATGCAAATATAATTATTGGTGTAGATGCAGATACATTTGGCAAGTTTGCTGGTGATAAAGAATTAAAAGAAGCGCAAAATGTAATGCTACAAGCGCAACAAAGTGGTTTATCGTCATGGCAAAATGTTGTTGGTCAACAAAATAGATATTTATTAATAGATAATTTAATATCGCCTAAATTAAAAGCTTACAGAAATATACTTTACAATTATCATAGAAACGGACTTGATAATCTTGTAGGTGCAAAAGCTTCTGCACAACAAAGTATAGAAGATAGTGTAATTGCGTTAGAAAGTATTTACAACAAAACAGTTGGTAATTATTTAATTAGATTGTTTTTTGATGCGAAAGCAGATGAAATTGTAAATCTATATTCAGAAGATACCAAAACAAGAAATAAACAACGTCTTATACAAACTGTTCGAAAAATTTCTACCAATAATAATTCTAAGTGGAGAAAGCTAGATTAAAAATTATATATCTATTTTAAAATAAAACTAGTTTCAACCTCTAATATTACAGCAAGTTTTAAGAGCACATCAATTTTAAGACTTGTTTTGCCATTTTCTAATTTATGGTAAGCAACTTGTCCTATTCCTAATCTATCACCTACATATTCTTGTGAATATTCTTTTTTATTTCTTAAAAGTTTAATTTTACTAATGATACCTTTTACCTTTTTTTCAATATCTGATTCTAATCCCATTTTAATTTGTTATTTCTTTAACACTAATCTTTTTTTTCAAAAATAATATTATTTTTTAGATTTTACAATCCCTGAATTCAGTGATTCTTAAAAGTAATAATTTATAACTTTTTAAATATTGACATGATATTATTTCTTATTTATCTTTGTTGTATAAAATTGCAATTTTAGGTTTCTGCTATAAGAAGCGATATAAATATTATAGTTATAAGATGTTAATTAAATGGATACTTTTAAAAATTCTAGGTATTTATTTCTAAAAAAATGAAAAAAATATTAATTAAGTTATACTTATTGTCTTTGACAATAATTTTATTTTCTTGTTCTAATGAAGACGCAGTTGACAATTCAAAAATATTGACAAAAGTTGTTGATGTCGAATTCAAATTAAATGGTGAATATAAGTCTAAGGTTAATACTACTTTGGTTGGGCAAATAGAATTTACAATGAATGATGAAGAGGAAGATTATTTAGATTTTACTTTTTCAGATAATATTTTAAAACAATTACCAATAACAGAAAAAGAATTCTATCAAAAAATTGAGGATAATATTACTCTAAATATTGATGGATCTTATAAATCTAAATCGGGTAAATTTTTATCTGATATATCTGATTGTAAAGATAAATGTCAAGAAGATTTTACCAATGAAGATGGTTCAAAAATTAAAGGTAGGGGATGGTGTAAAGCCGGATGTTATGTAGACGAAGTAATTCGAGTTGCTGTAATCTTAGTGCCGATAATTTTAGCTGCCCAATAATAATTTATATTCTAAAAGAGGTAATATTTAAAAATTACCTCTTTTCCTATTGTTAAAAGTTTATGTTAAAAAAAATAATTATTTTATTAATTCTAGTGAGCTTTATAAGCTGTGGTAAAACTATTCTTTCTCTCATTACTCCCAAAGATGTAGAAAATAGTTTAAGAGTAATGAATAGAGGTAATGATACTATTATTTATTTACCGATGGTTCATGTTGCTAAACCATCATATTTTACACAAGTTAAATCTGTTATAGATTCCTTAAAAAAGGAAAATTACACTGTGTTTTATGAATCTATAACATTACAAGATAATTATTTAACTAATGATTTAGACTCAGCTACTCAAAAAGAATTATTCTACAAATTACGAAAGTTTAGAAAAATGTTGGGTAGATTTCAGATAAATGATTTAACAGACGATAATAATAAATCGTTACCAAATTACTACAAAAACAGTAGTTTTATATCTCAAACAAACTCATTAATTGGTTTAGATTCATTAGACATAAATGCAGATGTTTCAATGACTGAATTAATAAATGCTCAAGAAAATATTTATGGAGAAATTATTTTGAGTGATTGTGATATGAAAACAAAATTTAACGAAAAATATAAGTGTAAAAAAGTAAATAGCTTTTATAGTATTAACTCTTTTAGGGATAGCGTAGCAATAAAAAAAGTATTAAGCGCTAAGAAGTCAAAATCGTTATTAATTTATGGTAAAGGACATTGGTATGGTATATGGCCTTACCTTAGAAAAGAAGGTTTTAAAGAACTTGAATAATTATCTTAAAATTTTTAAGGTATAGTTAATTTTCACTAATTTTATCTTTTAAAATCTAGAGAATTTGCTATCACAATTATCCATAAATAACTACGCGTTAATCAATCAATTAAGTATCGATTTTTCTTCGGGTTTGTCTATAATTACAGGAGAAACTGGTGCAGGTAAATCTATTTTATTAGGTGCTTTGGGCTTAGTTTTAGGTAACAGAGCAGATCTGTCATCTTTAAAAGACACTTCAAAAAAGTGTATTGTAGAAGCCAAAGTTGCTATTTCTAACTACAACTTGCAAGATTTTTTCGAAGAAGTAGATTTAGACTACGAAGCAGAAACGATAATTAGAAGAGAAATTTTACCTTCTGGTAAATCTAGAGCTTTTATAAACGATACGCCTGTAACTTTATCGGTTTTAAATGAATTAAGAGTAAAACTAATCGATGTACATTCGCAACATCAAACAATGCAATTGTCTGATACTAATTTTCAGTTTTCGATATTAGATGCTTTGGCAAAAAACGCACCGAGAATAGCATCTTATAAAAGAGGTTTTGCACAATTAAGTAAACTAAAAAGAGAGCTTCTAAAATTAGAAGAAAAACAACAAGAAGCAAATAAACAGTACGATTACAATTTGCATTTGTTTAAAGAGTTAGAAGACGCTAAGATAAAGGTTGATGAGCAAGAAGTTTTAGAAGAAAAACTAGAAAAGCTTAACAATATAGAAGAGATTAAAGACAATTTAGCAGAAGCCTTAGAACTAACAATAAACGAAGAAATTGGTATCCAAAACTTGCTAAATACCTTAGACAATCGTTTGTCTAAAATAGCGTTGTTTTCTAAAGAATATCAAGAATTATCTGCAAGAATTACATCAGTAAAAATAGAAATTGACGATGTGGTTTCAGAATTAGAAGACGCAAACGAAAATGTAGAATTTAATCCAAATGAAGCAGAAGAAATTAATGATAGGTTGCAACTGTTGTACAACTTACAGAAAAAACATTTGGTAAACTCTAATAAAGAGTTGTTAGCGGTTTTCGAAGAAATTTCAGAAAAAGTAGTTGCAGTAGAATCTGCAGACGAGTTTATAAATAAGAAACAAAAAGAGATAGATTCTGTATCAGAAAAATTAGACAAAGTAGCAGGTTTAATTACAAAAGCAAGAACAGCATCAATACCAAAACTAAATAAACAATTAGAAGTTTTATTGGCAGATTTAGGTATGGAAAACGCTCGTTTTTCAATAAAAATAAAGCCAACTAAAAATTATTTTACAAACGGAAAAGACGAACTTGAATTTTTATTCTCAGCAAATAAAGGCGGTAACTTTGGCGAACTTAAAAAAGTAGCCTCCGGTGGTGAGTTATCTAGAATTATGCTGTCTGTAAAAACAATTTTATCAGAAAATACACAATTACCAACTATTATTTTTGATGAAATAGATACCGGAGTTTCAGGAGAAGTTTCTAATAAAATTGCTGCAATAATGCAGCAAATGAGCAAGAATATGCAAGTAATTGCAATTACACATTTACCACAAATTGCAGCAAAAGGTAACAGTCATTATAAAGTATATAAAGCAGAAGTTAATGGTGTTACAACTACAAATTTAAAACAATTAACAGCCGAAGAGCGTGTTAAAGAAATTGCAGAAATGTTAAGTGGTAAAGATATTTCAAAATCGGCATTAATTCATGCAAAAGAATTACTAAATTAAAAAAGCATTAAATTTTTATACATATGTACAATTTACTAAAAGGGAAAAAAGGTATTATTTTTGGAGCTTTAAACGAACATTCAATTGCCTGGAAAGTTGCAGAAAGAGCGCATGAAGAAGGTGCAGAGTTTGTCTTAACAAACGCACCAATTGCAATGCGAATGGGAGAATTAGACGCTTTAGCAGAAAAAACTGGTTCCCAAATTATACCGGCAGACGCTACTTCTATGGACGATTTAGAAAATCTCGTAGAAAAATCTATGGAGATTTTAGGCGGAAAAATAGATTTCGTTTTGCACTCAATTGGTATGTCTGTAAACGTTAGAAAAGGCAAGCATTACACAGATCCAAAGTACGATTTCACTACAAAAGGATGGGATGTTTCTGCACTTTCTTTTCATAAAACAATGAATGTTTTGTACAACAAAAACGCCATGAACCAATGGGGTAGTATAGTTGCCCTGACGTACATGGCTGCACAAAGAGTGTTTCCAGATTACAACGATATGGCAGACAATAAAGCCTATTTAGAGTCTATTGCGCGTAGTTTTGGGTATTTCTTTGGTAGAGATCACAAAGTTAGAGTAAACACAATTTCGCAATCGCCAACGCCAACAACTGCTGGTAGCGGAGTAAAAGGTTTTGATGGTTTTATAAAATACGCAGACGAAATGTCGCCGTTAGGTAACGCAACTGCTCTAGAATGTGCAGATTATACAATTTCTCTGTTTTCAGACTTAACCAAAAAAGTAACTTTGCAAAACCTGTTTCACGACGGTGGTTTCTCTAACATGGGTGTAAGCGATGCGGTTATGAGTAAATTCGAGTAATTTTTTTAGAAGCTATTTCCTGCTTTCGCTACTCGCTTTTTTCGTGCCTCAAAAGAGCTCAAACATACCGCTCAATCAGGGCTAGAATTTTTTGCTAGCAATTAGAAATATAAAAAAAAATAAGCATATTTAAAAGCTGAAAATTTTTAGAAATAAGAACTTTCAGCTTTTTTAATTTTTCTACATTTACAAAAACATACATTTCAATAATATCATGAATCTTAATTTTTCTATCATTGTTCCCGTTTATAATCGTCCTAAAGAAGTAGACGAATTATTAGAAAGTCTCACCAAACAAGATTTTTCTAACAATTTCGAAATTTTAATTATCGAAGACGGTTCAACAGAAAAAAGCGAACAAATTGTAGAAAAATATACCAATCAGTTAGATTTAAAATATTATTTTAAAGAAAATAGTGGTGCAGGAGCAAGTAGAAATTTCGGAATGCAAAAAGCAACCGGAAACTATTTTATAATTCTAGATTCTGATGTAATTGTACCTAAAAGTTATTTAACAGCTGTAAAAAAAGCCTTAGAAAGTAATTTTACAGACGCATTTGGCGGACCCGATGCAGCGCATGAAAGTTTTACAGATGTACAAAAAGCCATTAATTATTCGATGACGTCTGTTTTAACAACTGGCGGAATTAGAGGAAAGAAAAAAAGTGTAGGTAAATTTCAGCCCAGAAGTTTTAATCTTGGTTTGTCTAAAAAAGCCTTTGAAATAACACAAGGTTTTTCTAAAATGAAAAATGGCGAAGACATCGATTTAACTTTTAGACTGTGGGATAATGGTTTTGAAACTCAACTAATAGAAAATGCCTTTGTATATCATAAACGTAGAAGCACTATTAGTCAATTTTTTAACCAAACCTTTGGTTTTGGTACAGCAAGACCTATTTTAAATAAAAAGTATCCAAAAACTGCTAAAATTACCTATTGGTTTCCTAGTGTTTTTATAATAGGTTTAGATGTAAGTATTATTGCTATATTTTTTGGTTACCCACAACTATTATACTTTTACAGCCTTTATTTAGGTATACTATTTTTAGATTCTTTGTTTCAAAGCAAAAGTATAAAAGTTGCATTTTTAAGTATTGTAACTTCTTTTACCCAATTTTATGGTTACGGTTCTGGGTTTTTAAAATCTAAATTTCTTTAAGAGATTTCGCTAGTGTTTTTGTGTTATAGAAATAAGCTAATTTTATACACTCTCTTTTCGGATTATAACTGTCTCTTAATTTAATAAGTTTTTTTGATCAAGCGATTAAACTGCTATTTCTTGTATATGTGGTTGTGAGTTGTGCTTTTTAAATTAATAATTTTTTACTTTATGATGTCAATTATTAACGTATTAAAAGCTATTAGTCAAGAATTAACTCGTTATCCACCATTTTTGTGTTTTATAAGTTAGTAAGTATTTCTGAAATTTTTCAGAATCAAAGAGATAGTAGAAAAACGTCTTAGGTTATTGTGTACGTTTTTACATGTTTAGAAAAAAAACACTCACTTTCAGAAAAATTCACTCATAATTAATTGCATAAATAGTAAGTTTGTCAATAGATAGTTATGCGGTATTATTTTAAATACATATTTATGTTTTGTTGGGTCTCTTTTTTGACGGCTCAAAATCCAGTTTCTGTTAACATGTCTAAAATCTCAAATCTTCCAGATGTTGAGTTTTATGATATTGCAGAAGATAACCAAAAATACATATGGCTTGCTGCAAATAAAGGTTTATTCCGTTACAACGGAAAAAACTACAAACACTTTAGTAGTCCTCAACAAAGAGGAAATTCTCTTTTTCAGTTAAAGTTTGATAGTAAAAACCGACTTTGGTGTAACAATATTTACGGACAGCTCTTTTATGTTGAAAACAATAGTTTAAAGTTATTTTATGACGCTAGTAAATTAGTAAAAGGACAATTAGCAAATTTTGAAATATTAGAAAATAGTATACGTTTATTTACTGTTATTGGCATTTTTGATATTGATAAAAAAACAAAGCAAGTTACCAAACTATTTAAAGGTATGTGTATTACTAATGCTAAAGATAAAAGAAGTAACTATACGTTTATAATCAATTTTGAAGGTGATTTAGTGCGTAATCGATTATACAAATTTGATAATAATACAAAAATAAAAATATTAGAAATTACAAGTAGTAATCGTATACAATCACCAAGAATTTTTGCTTTTGAAAACACTATTTTTTTCACACATAAAAGTTCTAATGAAAATGTCATTTATAGAATAGATAAAATAAATAATACGTCAAAAAAGGTATTAACGCCTACAAGATTAAAAAATGAAACCATTTATAATGTAGTAAATATCGAAAACAACTATTGGTTTTTAACAAGTTCTGGTGTGTTTATTTATAGTTTTGAAAATAAAGTGTTTACTTTTAAAGAACAACTTTTTAAAACAGAATCTATTACCGATGTTCAAGTAGACTTTAATAACAACTATTGGTTTACAACTTTAGATAATGGTGTGTTTGTGTCGCCAAACTTAAATATTCGTCATGTTGAATTATCAAGTATCGACTCTAAAATAACAACTTCTGTAGCGTTACAAAACAATCAATTTATTTTAGGAACCAATGATGGTAAATTACTGTTTTACAATCAAAATCAGTTAATAAAAACACTGCAATTGCCAGGAAAAAAAATCATCGGGAAACTTTTTTTTGATTCACAAAGCGAAAAACTAATAGTAAGCATTAATGCTTCAGAATCTTTTGTAGTTAATCTAAAAAATGATGAAATTTTAGATGCAAATAACCAGTTTTCAGTTGCAAAAGCATTTTCTAAAATTGATGATAATACTATGTTTTATGGTAATTATCGTCAAGGTATTGTTTATAAAAACCCGTTTAATCATCCTGAAAAACGAATTCTAAAAGAAAGTCGTGTAAAAGCTTCAGTGGTTTCTAATAATCACCTATTTGTATCGTACATCGACGGACTGTACAAATACAATACGCAAACATTTAATGCAGAAGAAATCACGTTCAATTCTAAAAGTTTACTGGTTAATACACTAGCTAAAACCAACGGAACAGTTTGGATTGCAACGCAACACAACGGATTATTAAAATACGAAAACAATACGCTAAAATCATCAGGAATAAAGTTTCCTAAAAATCATCAAATTAACGCTATTTATACCGATGGTTTAGTGTTATGGATTTCAACCGATGCTGGGTTGTTTCAATACAATACAAAAATAAATCAGCTTAAATCGTTAAGTGGACATGATGTTTTTAATACAGCTGTTAATGATTTTTTAATACTTCAAAATCAAATCATTGTAAGCTTACCTAAAGCATTTTATGTGCTACCAAAATCTGTTAAGTTGTTCAAAGCATTTAAAATAGCCAAGGTTAGGTTAGAAGCTGTTAAAATTAACGACCGCGATACATTAGTTGCAACAAAATATAAACTACCGTACAATTTAAATAAAATTGATATTTCGTTCAATTCAAACGGATTTCAATCTAATCAACAAGTAAACTACCAATATCGAGTTAAAGAACTAGATACAAGTTGGCAAAACATATCTTTAAACACACATTTTGTTACTTTTAATAGTTTGCCTAGTGGCACGTATACTTTTGAGTTAAAAGCTCAGAATGTAAGTGCAAAAAAAGCTGTTTTTGCAACACCTATAACGTTTATTATAGGTAAACCATTTTGGGAAATGTATTGGTTTTATGGTTTAGTAATAGTAATAATAATAGGTTTTATCTGGTTATATTTTACATGGCGACTACAACAAAAAGAAAGACAACGTATTGCTCAAATTGATAAAATTTTAATCGATAAAAAAATAACGAATTTAAAATTGGAGAATCTGCGATCTCAAATGAATCCGCACTTTATTTTTAATGCTTTAAATTCTATTCAAGATTATATCAATTCGAATGAAAAGGAATTGGCGAGCTCGTATTTAGTTAAGTTTAGTCGATTAATCCGCATGTACTTAGATTACAGTCAGCAAAACGAAATCACTTTAGAAGCAGAGTTTAACGCATTACAACTATACTTAGAGCTAGAAAAAATCCGTTTTGAAGATGAACTAGAATACAAGATTACTATTGATAATCAGTTAAAAACAAAACAGATTAACGTACCGTCTTTATTCATTCAGCCCTATGTTGAAAATGCTTTAAAACACGGATTGTTACATAAATCAAACGACCGAAAATTGTATATTAAAGCGAAAATAATTCAGCATAATAAATTGCAAATTACTGTTGAAGATAATGGAATTGGTCGAGTACAATCTGAAATATTAAAGAGACCAAACCAACAACACAAACCCTTTGCTACCAAAGCCAATGAAGAACGTGTGCACCTTTATAAAAATAAATTAAAACGTGACATAGCCATAACTACCAATGATTTGTATGACGAAAACGACGCAGCTGCAGGTACAAAAGTGGTTATTACGATGCCAATACATTAAAATATGAAAGCAATAATTATAGATGACGAAAAACGCGCTAGACACTTACTATCAAACTTATTAAACGAACATTGCCCAAGTATTACAAGTATTGAAGTGACGCATGATCTAGTATCTGGTGTAGAATTAATTAAAACTAGTAAACCAAATGTTGTTTTTTTAGATATTGAAATGCCAAATCAATCAGGATTAGATATTTTAGAATACTTCCCAAATCAAATTGATTTTAAAATTATTTTCGTTACAGCATACAATCAATACGCAATTGAAGCTTTCAAATTATCGGCAGTAGCTTATCTCTTAAAACCAGTTGATACTTTTGAGCTAAAAGAAGCGGTTACAAAAGCAGAAGAAGCTATAAAAGCTCACAATTTAAACGACCAATTAAACAATTTACGCAACTCGTTGAAGCAATTATCTATAGACAAGATTGCATTAGAAATACCTAAAGGCATCATGTTTGCGTCTCATAATGACATTGTTTATTTTGAAGCCGATGGCATGTACACCAACGTACAGCTTATAGATGGCAAACAAAAAATTATTTGCAAACCGCTAAAGCATTTTGTAAAGCAATTAGAACGTAATGCGATGTTTTTTAAATGTCATCGTTCGTATTTAATCAACTTAAAATATGTAGACGAACTGGTTAAAGACGATGGCGATTATTTGTTGATGACAAATAGAAAACGCATTCCTATTTCAAAATCTAAACGCGATCAGTTTCTAGAAGTTATTAAGGAAACGTTTTTGTAATTGTTTCAGAAAGAAATTCCAATCATTCAGAAAAAAGCCAATTAAAAACCCTAAATCATATCGTTGTTTTGTAGTTGATTAATCATAACAAAATCTTAACTACAATGAAAAAAACATTACTCTTATTTACAGCCTGCTTATGTTTTGGAATGTTTTCGGCTTATGCTCAAAACGTAAACATACCAGACGCTAATTTTAAAAACTATTTATTAGCAGATGTAGCAATAAATACAAATTCAGATTCTGAAATTTCTGTAGCAGAAGCTCAAGCATTTTCGGGTGAATTATTAATAAATGACTTATCAATCACAGATTTAACAGGTATAGAAGCTTTTGTAAATATTACTAGATTAGATTGTTATAGTAACAATTTAAAAGCTTTAGATGTAAGTAATAACACCGCATTAACACGTTTACACTGTTCTAATAATCAAATAGAAACCTTAGATATTAGTGCAAATACATTAATTACCGATATTCAATGCCATAACAATGGTGTTTTATATCAATTAAATATAGCTAATGGTAATAATAGTAACTTTAGCTATATGAAAGCCTATGGAAATAGTTTATCATGTATTCAAATAGATGCTGGTTTTACACCGCCTGCAGATGAAGGAATTTACAGTCAAGGTTGGACTAAAGGGAACTCAGCAATTTATGGTGTCGATTGTGTTGCGCTTAATCAAGAAGTAAACATTCCTGATGATAATTTTAAAAACTTTTTAGTAAGCGATAACAATATCAATTTAAATGGAGATGCTAAAATAACAATGGCAGAGGCACAAGCAACAACCGAGTTAATTATGGACGGTATTGGTATTTCAGACCTTACAGGTATTGAAGCTTTTACCAATTTAACGCGTTTAGATGCACCTAATAATAGCTTAATCACTATAGATGTTAGTAACAATTTATCTTTAAAACGTTTGCATGTTGGTTTCAATAACTTAAAAAGTTTAGACATCCGTTTAAATACAAATATTGATGAATTGTTTTGTCATGAAAATAGTGCATTGGAAACCTTGTTAATATCTAACGGAAATAATAGCAACTTCAGATACATGAAAGCGTATAGTAATGCAAGTTTAACATGTATTCAAGTTGATGCAGGCTTTTCACCACCAGCAAACAGCGGTCAGTACAAAGTAGGTTGGACTAAAGATAGTCAAACAAGTTATAGTGAAAATTGTATACCAGCAATTTATTATGTAGATGTAAATGCTACAGGAGCCAACGATGGTAGCTCATGGACAAATGCTTTTACAAGTGTAACAGATGCTTTAGCACTTACCAATTTAAATGATGCTGTTTGGGTAGCAAAAGGAACATATACTCTAGCGGATAAAAATTCACCAATAGCTATTAGTACAAACGGAGTAGATATTATTGGTGGTTTTGCAGGAACAGAAATGACCCTTGCAGATAGAGACTTAACAGCTATTCATACCACAAATGCAACTATTTTTACGGGAGATATTAATGGCGATGATATTGATGGAGATTTCTCATCCAACAAAACAGATAATGCAGAACGTTTGTTTGAATTAAGAACAAGTAACGTGACCTTTGATGGGATTATTTTTGAAAACATTTACGACACATCACAATCTGGTGGAGTAGAAGAAAACGGTGTCATATTTATACCAAATAATTTAAATACTAATAACTTAAAAATTAAAAACTCTGTATTCAGAAGTAATTATTCAAATGGATATTTACTAAAAATTAGAAAATTTAATCAAGGATTACTAATTGAAAATACTAAATTTATAAATAACACCATTGTAAATATGGGATTGGTTTACATACAGTCTGATAGTACAAACGGTTATATTTTTACACGTTGGGCAAATGTATTGGTAGCAGATAACGATATTAATCTTTCAGCATTAAATATTTACAGAGAAGATTGGAATAACGGAAGTACTTTAGATGTTGTAATTAATAATAGTACGTTTGTTAATAATGATTATAATGGTACTTATGGCAATTCTATTACGGCATCAGGTAATGGAAGTGTAAACCTAAGTGTTAATAATTCTATCTTTTGGCAGAATACTGTTAATGGTTCAGCAGCTACTAGAGACATTTCTAATGGTATGAATTCTACTTACGACGTGTTTATTAGAAATTCCATCGCAAATGTATCATCAGACGCCGGAACTAAAGGCACATTTTCTGCTACCAACGTCACCACTTTAGACCCGGCAACAGATAATTTAAATTTAGATACTGAATATAAGCCAACATCAGCTTCAAATTATGTTATTGATCAAGGAGATAATGTTTATTATGATGTAGCTTTATTTGGTGATTTAGATGTGGCTGGTAATGACAGAGTATTTAATTCTACTATTGATTTAGGTGCTTATGAGTACAGTTCTACGTTAAGTGTTGATGATGTTTTTTTAAGTACAAATTCAGTAAAATTATATCCTAATCCTGTAAATGATAAATTATTTATTAAGTCTACAGATCAAGTTGAAAGCCTTACTATTTACAACATTAGCGGACAACTAGTAAAACAAGTTAATACAATAGATAATGGTATAGAAGTATATAATTTAAGCACTGGCTTGTACATAATTCAAATAAAAACCAATAACAATACTATAAATAAGAAGTTCCTTAAGGACTAAATTGATGTTATATTAATTAAAAAAAGCGCTCACTTCGTGGGCGCTTTTTTTATTATTCTACTCAAAATAAGAAAAAGCTAACAACACTAAGTTTTAATTTCTGTTATATTTGGTAGAAATTTTAGAATCTATTTTAATGAAACGTAGAAATTTTATAAAAAAGGCATCTGTAACGGGTTTGGGTATTGCAACAGTTTCTTCATCTTTAGTAGCATGTAAAGAAACCATAAAAGAAGATGTAACTACTAATAAAGAAGAGAAAGTTGTTTTACCTGTTGTTGTGGCAACTTGGCGTTTTCACAATGCCACAAAAGCTGCTTGGGAAGTTTTAAAAAATGGCGGTACTGCAATTGATGCAATAGAACAAGGTTGTAGGGTAGAAGAGGCAGATGTAAACAACACAACGGTAGGAAAAGGTGGTACACCAGATAGAGACGGAAATGTAACTTTAGATGCCTGTATTATGAATAAAGATGGAAATTACGGAGCCGTAGTTTGTATGGAAAATATTGCGCATCCCATTTCTGTGGCGCGTAAAGTTATGGAAGATACGCCGCATGTGTTATTGGCAGGTAAAGGAGCAGAAGAGTTTGCGGTTTCTAAAGGTTTTGTTAGAGAAAATTTACTTACGGCTTCAAGAAAAAAAGCATGGGAGAAATGGAAAGAAAAATCAGAATATAAACCTATTATCAATATCGAAAATCATGATACGATTGGTATGTTGGCAATTGATAAAAATGGTGATATTTCTGGTGGTTGTACTACAAGTGGTTTGGCTTACAAAATGGCTGGTAGAGTAGGTGATTCTGCAGTAATTGGTTCTGGTTTATTTATAGACAATACCATTGGTGGCGCAACTGCAACAGGTATGGGAGAAGAAGTCTTAAAAACAGTTGGAAGTTTTTTAATTGTAGAATTGATGAGACAAGGTAGAACGCCACAAGAGGCTTGCGAAGAAGGTGTAAATAGAATTGTAGCTTCTAATCCGAATTATAAAAACTTTCAAGTTGGATATGTAGCTTTAAATAAAAAAGGAGAATTTGGTAGTTATTGCATTCATCCTGGTTTCGGAGTAAGTAAATATCAAGAAGATAAACAAACGTATGTAGCGTCTGGTTCTTATATTAAGAAAGCATAGTTTTCTTTTGATTTAAAATTTAAGATAAAAAAAACCGAAACTTTTAAGTTTCGGTTTTTGTATTTTAAAATTATTCTATTAGTACTTTTTTAGAAAGTTTACCTTTATCTGTAATTAAGTTTACTGTATAAATTGCAGTTGGAAGTTTACTAATTTTAAGCCTATTTTCTATAATGTTATCAAAATTAGAATAGGTCTTAATTTTTTGTCCTAATAAATTATAAACTTCAACCTTTTTTATGTTTAATAGGTCGTTGTTTCTAATAACAATTTCATGGTTTTCATTATCCATAAATAGATCTAAGTGCTCACTTAAAAGATCTTCGTTATCCACAGATAAAGAATTTTGATTAGAGAACGTAATAAAGAATCTATCAGAATATGTACCAACAGGTATGTTTAATTCTGTTGCAGCATCACTTAGTAAATAAGATGTATTTGTAAGTTTGTCTAATAAGTAAATTTTACCAGTAATATTTTCAACTTCATCAATTTGTACCGTAAAGCTATTGTTAGAACCAATAACTACGCTTAATGGTATTTCCATATCCTTTTTTAAAGTAGGTACACCAGCAATAATTAGTTTTCTATTTGAGTGTTTTGGAAAATGCCAGTAAAAATCTGTGCTATTTAAATCGTAAATATCACTATCGTAACCATTGTCATAACCAAAAGTATTGTTTCTTCTAAATGAAATACCAATTTGTCGGTGTGATTTGATTTCTTCTGAAACATTATAGTTAAAACCTAATTTTAATTTAGGTAATAGACTTGTTTCTTGGTCTAAAGCAGTTTTTTTCTGATCAGATTTGAAGAAAAAAGTACCTCCTGATGCATAATTATTATTTCTATAATTTCTTTGAGAGTTTTCGAATCTAATTCTTCCACCAACAGAAGATGATGATACGAAGAATCCTTGACCAACACTAATATATCTATTAGGCGCATGATAAATACCGTTACCTAAACTTGGTAAATTTCCTTTCGTAAATTTTAAATCATCTATTATTAAATTATAAGGATTATCTGTTGTTATGGTAAAAGAGGTTACATCTTCCCAATTTAAAGTGATTTCTTGACCTGTAATTCCAGATAATTCTTGAGTTATAGGCGATTCTCCTCCGTTAGGAGTTAACGTTACAGTTGGATTTGCTAAAGGTAAAATTACATTATTAAATAAATAGATAGATTTTAAATCTACTTTCGCGTTAAAATCAAAAGTCACATCATAAGTACTAGTTGTTAAACCTACATCTCCAATAATGTTACCTAGAGTACCTCCAAGTCCTAATACATTAGGTAATAAACCAATGTTTCCAGAAGATTTTGTTACCGTAGTAGTAATTCCAGAGACTGTTTGGGTTATAGTGTTACTACTTAAAATAGCGTCTGTCCAATCAAAAACTAATGCAGGTAAACTACCAACACCATTTGCAGCAATTCCCATAGAAATGTTTCTTTGAGAATATCCACCTTGATATCCTGTTAAATTATGTCCTTCAGAACTTGCCGGATTAGAACGATCTTCTCCTGTATGTTCCCAAAAATAAATTGTACCGTCGATTTCGTTAATATTTGTATTTATAAAATCTGTAGCATCTAAAGCACTAGGATAAGGGTTACCTAATAGACTTGTTGTTGCTGGGTCAACATCAAAAGTTATAGAACCATCATTTGGTGTACCTACAAACGTAAAGTTTTGTGGATTTTGTCCTGTACTTTTCATTGTAAAACCTTGCCCTCTTTTTATTGGGCTTGATTCTCTTCTTTGTACATATTCTGCTTGAGTAGTACCGTTAAAATAAGAATATATCCAATATGGCGCAATTTTTATAGGTGTAACGCCTGCAACTCCAGGTGCTCCATCATAAATATTTCCGTTTCCAGACCAATCTATTTCTGTAATAGTAGATGCAGCAGAAGTAGGCTCGTTTCCATCTTTCATAACTTCTCTTACTCTAAAAGAATCTTGATTTAATTCTCTAACAGGTGATGACCAATAATGATATCTGTATATACTTGGTACAACAGCTTGCTGATCTCTATATAATTTACCATTACCTTGAACGTTAGAAAAGCCAGTATGAGTTTGAATCAATTGACCGTCTCCAATCAATTTCATTTCTCCGTCTAAAATAAAGTCTTCATCAAATTCTAAGTATCGGTTATCTGATACCATAAGTTTAGAGTTTTCTTTTATCCAAACACATTCAACTCTTGCATTTTCTGTTAATACTGCATGCGTAAGTGATGTTTGGGCATCAATAACCATAACTTTATCACGGTCTGCAGCATTTGTGCTTGGTCCGCCAGCAATTAAGCTACTATTACCTCCTGTCCAAGCATTTGCGTCTCCATTCCAGAAAATACCGTTAATTTCTGAGTAAGTAAAATATTTTATACCGTTAAAATTGTATTGTGCAGCATATACATTTTCTGAGTTAATAGTTGTATCTGATAACAACACATAATTAACATTTGAAGTAAAGTTTGCGTCATCTGCTACTTTTAAGACTTTAATAGTGTTAGGTGTGGTTAAAGCAGCGTCTATAATGGCTTTATTTGCTGTAATTTGAGTTGAACCAACATTACCAGTTTCAACTATTTTCCAGGTTCTACCAATTGTTTTTTCTGGCGCACAAATTAACTCTGTTTCTGTAATTGAGTTTATGTTACCATTATTATTACCCCAAACTAAGAAATCTTTATTTTTAGAAAAACTACCTGAATTTGCTAAGTTTGTGGAAGCAATGGTATTTAAACCAATAGTAATCAACGCATCTGAATTTACCGATTTAGATTGTTTTTGCTCTAAAGCCATTGCATCGTCTTTACCAATACCGGCAATATCGTTATGGAAAGTACTATTAGCAGTGTAATCCCAAATCTTTGTATTACCATCTGTTAAAACATAATCTCCGTCGGTTACAGAAGTATTGTTACTATTACTTAGCGTAAATCCATACTTAATGGCTAAATAAGTTTCTACTCTTTGTTTCTTTTCGTCTGAATGTGCATCACTATAAAGTATAACTTCTGCTACACTACCATTTATAACTCTGTCGGTAAAGTTTCGATCTCTACCCACAGTATAAGTATATGAACCTTCTGAGTCTGGAGAAATATTTGTAGTAAATATTCGAGAATGCATTTCAAAATCATCTGGCCTTGGGTGTGCAGTTAATTGAGTTTCTAAACCATTCACATATTGGACACCGCCTCTTACTTCTATTGGATTAAAATTAGAATCGAAAACAAAATCGGTACCGTTTGATGTATTACCGTTTCCGTGTCCTAAACCTGCACCGTCATTATGAGTAAATGGAGTGGCCCAGTCAGTGTTAGATGTGTCGTTATAGACAATGTACATTGTTCTTGGGTTTAATAATCCATTATAAGCTAAACCATCTCCGTTAGCTTGATTAAACGTTACTGTTGGATTAAAGTTTAAATTATTAGCAATTATACTAGCGTCTGGTTCTTGACCGGCAGTAGCATCAAAATCTAAACTTGCTGTTTGGTCTTCCCATCTAGTAACTGTACTACCTCCGGTTACATCTTTATCTGCTCTTAACCACAATGTATTTCCTGTAAAATCAGGTGAAACAGGATCAGAATCTTCATCACGATAATCTACATCATCTACACTTACATCAGAGTCTTCATCAGGTAGGTCTTGCGATGGCGTGTTAATTTCATCATTAACATCATATCTGTCATTTGTATTTGCACCTTCAAAATTATCATCTAGTCCATCGTTGTCAGAATCTGTTCCGCTTACAGCATTATCTGTAAACCCATTTTCTTCAATATCTAATAAACCATCGCCATCAGAATCGGTATCTAGATAATCTGGAATTGTATCTGAATTTGTAAGTGATACATCTGTATTTTCTTGAGTTGTTAAATCTATACCAATAATGCCTGCACAATCACTAGCTAACGCACAATCAGGATCGTAAGCATCATCTAGTCCATCGTTATCAGTATCTAATCCGCTTGGAGAAATATACCCTACTGTTGGTTGTGCTTCTATATTATCTGGAATACCGTCATTATCTGCATCAATATCTAAACTATTTATTATGCCGTCGTTGTCTGTATCACTTCCTAAAGCAACTTCTGTTGCAATATCTTCTGCAGAAAAAACACTGGCAGGAGTATTACTATATCTGGCAGCATCAATTAAACCAGAGTAAAAACCATTAGCCCCAGCGCTTGTACCTCCATCAATAGGTCCACCAAGACCGCCATCACTTCCGTGACCAGGTATTGTTGTGTAATCTGCAGAAATATCTAAGCTTACAGGGTTACCATCTACATATAAAGTTAATACACCATTAACAAATGTAGCTGCAACATGGTGCCATGCATTATCTACAGAAATAGAAACAGGGTGTTCTAAATTTCTTTGGCTAGTTGCACCACCGCTTCGAGTTGATAATGTGATTACACCATTATTAATCCATAATGTAACACCATTTGTTCCTCCTCCTTCTTCGTAAATAACTCTTTGTCCTGAAACGTCATCTGGTTTTATCCATGCAGAAAAACTTATGTGTGTATAAGTACCTTCCATAAAGCCGTTATTTTGACTGTATCTTAACACATCATTACTACCGTTAAATTCGGCCGAATGAGTTCCCTGAATAGCATCTGTAGAATAATCTGGTTGATTTGTTTCTGGTCTTTCGTTATTGCCATTACCAGAAACATCATCAGAATTATTATCTAATGGCCAATACGCATCTGGGTTTGTAGCAAAAGTTGGTGAAATTGATGTGTCTGCTTGATTTTCTATAATATCAGGAATACCATCATTATCATCATCAATATCAATATCATTTGTAATTCCATCTCTATCTGTATCTACGCCAATAATGTCATCTCTATAATCTAAATCTCCTCCAATATTAACATCAGCATCACCGTCTGTAAAATTATCTGTAGGTGTATTATCAAAAGAACCGTTTACATCAACATAGTCATCGCCATTATCTAAGGTGTTGTCTAAACCGTTTTTACCAACTGGGTTGGTAGTTGTACTACCATTGTTAGGTAAAGTAGTTAAACCAGATTCTAAAATATCGTTTATTCCATCATCATCTGAGTCTAAATCTAAGTAATCTGGCTCACCAGTTTCGTCTGTATTCACAGGTGATATACCTGTGTCATATGCTAAATCTATACCAAAAAGACTATAACTACCTGTTGGTGCAATGTAACCAGAAGTAGTTTGCGCTTCGATGTTATCTGGTATTCCGTCGTTATCTGCATCTAAATCTCTAAAATCAAACACAGTATCACCGTCGCTATCTATTGGAGTACAAAAACCGATATTGCCAATTGCAATGTTTTGAGTGGCAGTTAGACTACCAGAACCTGCGTTCTCATATACAATTTGAACTTGTGTAATCCATTCTGATATCGAGTTGATTGTTACATTAGATGCGGTTGTGCTTGTTCCTAAGAAAGTATTATTGCCTGTAAAAGAGTTAGAGGCACCGGTAACATAGTCTGCTGTTGTAAGGTTGTAATTTGTTCCGTCTTGTTTTGTTATAATAATTTTAACCCTATCTATTGCGATTGTATTTACGTCAATATTTACATCGTATATTGTGAAGTTTATTCCGTATACAGGAGTATCAAAATTAATGGTGTGTCTAGAAAAAGCAGAAAAAGAAGCTCCTTGATTTAAATTGTAAGAACTATTTGTTGTTGTTGCATTGTTTATCCTAAATTCACTTTCACTAAGTACGTTAGAAGTTCTAGATAATAACATGTTTACGTTATTATTAGATAGATTTACTGATGTATCTAAAGGATCATCACCTGTATTGATGTTAGTATCTCCATTTGTGAATTCATTATTCCAATTTAGTGATCCGCTGGTAGGATTTGAAACTAAACAGCTTCCTGGTCCTAATTCTATAGCATCTACGATACCATCATTATCATCATCTAAGTCTAATTCATCGCTAATACCATCTTTATCATAATCGTTTGTAAATGTATCATCTCGATAATCTACATCACCATTATTAAAAACATCAGAATCTTCATCAGGAAAATTATTGCTTTGTGAATTGTCAAAAGAACCATTTACATCATTATAATTATCACCATTATCATACGCATTATCTAAACCGTTAATTCCATATACACCCGTAAGCGTTAAGCCAGCTTCAAAGTTATCTAATTTGCCATCGTTATCTGAATCTGTATCTAAATAATCAAAAGCGCCATCTGTATCTGTATCTTCTGGAGTTAAACCACCAGTATATGCGGTATCTACACCATTGGCATCATAAATACCGTCTGGTGCTGTGTAACCTAAAGTGCTTTGAGCTTCAATATTATCAGGAATTCCGTCGTTATCAGAGTCTAAATCTAAACAGTTTAAAATTCCGTCTCCGTCAAAATCGTCAGCAGGATTTGTAAATTCAATTTGAAAATTGTTTAAATCGAAATTAGAAGTTTGTCCAAAAAAAGAATTATCTATATAATAATCGTTTCCTCTTGCTGTTTGTGAACTTGTGTAGACTACAACTCCGTTAACTAAATAGCTAACAGACGAACCTGTTTTTCTAATACTTAGTGTATTGCCATTTGCCCCGCTACCATAATTACCAATGTAAGTTCCGTTTTCATAAATTTGTAGTGTTTGGCCGCTACCAGTAATGTAAAAACTATAATCTACATCTTGCCAACTGTTTGTAGATTCTGTTCCTGCTTCATTAATTCCAATAACAACTCTTCTGTTAGTAGAATTTGTATAGGTTCCGTTTACGGTAAATTTCATTTCAAAATTACCATTAGCCCCATAAGTAGAGAAATTAGGAGAATGTGTACTATTTACATAACCAGCAGTACCGTTGGTGAAGTTTAAATTATTACCATTATAACTAAAACCAGAACCAGAAACGGTTGTAAAGGATAGGTTTTCTATTGCAGGACTTGAACTACTACAGCCTTCTACAGTATCTAAAATTCCATCATTATCATCATCTAAATCTACACTATCCGGAATTCCGTCACCATCAGTATCAATAAAAGAACTAGTAGAGTCTCTCCAATCAATTTCGCCTCCTGTTGGATTGTCTGGAAAATCATTGAAAGGAGTGTTGTCGAAACTTCCATTAACATCATTATAATTATCAGATGTTTCGTAGTTTGAGTCTAGCCCATTTAAACCAAAAGTACCATGTAAAACTAAATTTGCTTCAGCTCTATCAGATGTTCCGTCATTGTCAGAATCTAAATCTATATAGTCTGGAATACTATCATTTGCACTATCTGTATTTATAGGATTAATATCTGTACCGCCTTGTGCTGTTTCATAATTATCATCTAAACCATTGTTATTTGCGTCTGTAAAGCCAGCGTTTGGTGCACCACTAGGAGCTATGTATGTATTTGTTGCTTGAGCTTCAATATTATCTGGAATACCATCGTTATCTGAATCTAAATCTAAGTAATTAGGTACACCATCATTGTCACTATCTAAAGAGCAATTTGTATTCTGTATAATTCCGATTGCATCGACTTCATAATCTACAGTATTTAAAGTTCCTTTGGCAAATCTTAAGTATCTAAAACTTACGTTTGAAGTAACAATTGTATTTTGAAAAGTAACATTGTTAGTGCTTTGCGGTCGTATTGGATGTAAAACATAAGTGGTGTTGTTAGAAGATTCGCTTAAATCTATATATGCAGTACCGGTAGTAATATTGTTTCTTCTTCTCCAGGTTATTTGATATTGGGTTCCTGCAGGATATGTTTGTCCAAAATCAAAGTCAAAAGTACTAGCTGCATCATAAACTTGTCCGAAATTACCGTTCGGTTCGCCAATTATGTTATTAGAATTTACAATACTAACTTCAGATTCTATAGTACCATTTTGGTATTTTGCACATTGGCTTTCATAACCTTCTAAAGTGTCTATAATACCATCATTATCATTATCTATATCTACAGAATTCGCAATACCGTCACCATCTGTATCAATAAAACCAGCAACAGATACATCTCTCCAGTTTACGTCATTTGGCAACCCTAAATTAGCATTATTGTCTTGATCTGGAAAGTTGTCTACTTGAGTATTGTCGAAAGCTCCATTTACATCGGAATAATTATCTTCGTTATCATAAATATTATCTAAACCATTTTCACCAACGTTGCCACTTAAAATTAAATTAGCTTCTACTGTGTCAGAAACAGTATCATTATCAGAATCTAAGTCTTTATAATCAGGTTCTCCGTCACTTTCAGAATTCACAGGTATAATTGCAATACCTGCTGTTCCGCCGGCAACTACCGGATCATATTTGTCATCTAGTCCATCATTATCGATGTCGGTAAATCCGTTTCCTACTGATCCACTTGGGGCAATATATCCATTTGTAGTTTGAGCCTCAATGTTATCTGGAATTCCGTCATTATCGGTATCTAAATCTAAGTGATTAGGAATTCCGTCATTATCAAAATCAAAAATATCAGGAACACCATCTGAATTTGAATCTGCATAACTTGTATTAGAGCCATCACCAGTACCGTCATCTCTAGTGTCTAGATAGTTTGGTAGTTTATCACCATCTTCATCACCTAAAGGATCATAAGTAGTTGCGCCTACTGTTAATTCTATAGTGTCTATTATACCATCATTATCATCATCAATATCAACAACATCTGGTATACCATCTTTATCTGTATCTAGTTCTTCGATAGCATTCAATTCTATTGCAATTTGTAAGCTTTCTAATCCTTGATATGGAAAAGGACCTTCATTTGCATCTGTTCTAGGGTAAAAAGAGATACTCATGTTGCCTGAATTTGGTTGCGCAATAAAAACGATATTGTTAGTTCCCCATTTATCTCTAGTTATAGAAGAAATAGTTTGTCTACCATTATTATCGATTTCAAAGTCGAATTGATCCATATAAGTTCCGGAATAATAAGAGTTTGCTGGATCTGTACCATCTGCATTTGATAAAGCAGTTAATGTATAAATTTTTAAAATATATATCTTGTTTGCAACTAACTCTCCCATTGTAGCAGTTACAGATTCTTCTGTACCTGTTAATCCAACACCATCACCAATGTCTCTTATAGATACCCATGTTAAATCTCCTGTTGGAGGAAGTGGTAGAGGATTAACCCATGTTGCATTACCACCGGCACTACCTTGTCCACCGGTATTAAATCTGTTAGAAATATCTGGTGTACCACCAGTATCTAACCAATTTGTGGGTGTACAGTTACCACAATTAGATGATACTGTTCCTGTGCCCGGTATAGTTTGCGAAAATGAATTATTACAAAATGTAAAAATTACAATTATTAAAAAAGATAATGTAAAGTTATTTCTTTTGTTTTTTAGATTATGAACTTCCCCAAATTCAGTAATCTTAAGAAAAACATTCGTCATGTAGATAATATTTATTTTTTGTTAACACTAGTGTTAAATGCAAATATAATGTTAAAATTTTAAGAAAACAACAAAGTGGTGATTATTAGGTTTTTGTGAGTTTTTTTTAGTTTAAAAGCTATATAAGGTAATTTTAAAGGTAAAATATTGTAATAAGCATATAAAGTTTGTTATAATCAATTTAGTATATTTTAAAAGTATTTGTAAAATATAATTATAAAAACTATACTAATTTATATAAATATCTTAATTTTAGACTATTATTACTAAATAAAACTATACAATTTTAATTATGGAAAAGTATATTTCTAGAAATATTGTTGTTGTCATTTTGTTGTTTGTAGCAGGTGTGTTAAGATCACAAGAGGTGCCTCCAATAGATGTTTATACGACTGAACAATATGGTGGGGAAAACCAAAATTGGTCTATTTCTCAATCTGAAAACAAATATATATATGTAGCTAATAATAAAGGTTTGTTAGAGTTTAATGGAGAAGATTGGCAACTTTATGTTACGCCAAATGAAACTATAATGCGTTCTGTAAAATGTATTTCTAATAGAATTTACACCGGTTTTTTTATGGATTTTGGTTATTGGGAAAAAGATGAATTTGGATTGCTAAAATATTCTTCTCTCGTTAATATCGAAAAAGTTAAGATGTTAGAAGATGAGCAAATATGGGAAATTATAGAGTTAGACGGTTGGGTGTTATTTAAATCTTTACAAAGAATTTATTTATACAACTTAAATAGTAGAAATGTTAAAATTATAGAAAGTTTCAACTCTATTACCAAGATTGCCAAAGTAAATAATGTCGTTTATTTTCAAGATATTGAAAAAGGCTTGTTTAAAATTGAAAATGGTGCCTCTCTTTTGGTTTCTGATGATGCGGTATTTAAGAAGAATAAACTAATAAATATTTTTTATTTAAACGATAAGCCTCTTTTTTTAACGCAAAAAAAAGGGTTTTATTTTTTTGAAAATAATAAGGTTGTAATATGGAATATTAATGCAGATGAAGTTTTAAAATATAATACGATTTACAGTGCAGAAATTTTAGTTGATGATTCTCTTGTTCTAGGTACGATATCTAATGGTTTAATATATATCAATAAATTAGGAGAAATTGAATATGAACTCAATCAGAATTTAGGATTAAGTAACAACACTGTACTTTCTATTTTTCAAGATTTTGAGAAAAACTTATGGTTGGGTTTAGATAACGGAATAAACTTAGTTAACTTTAATTCTCCGTTTAAAACTTTCTCAAATCAGAAAGAATATTTGGGGACAATTTATACAACCTTATTATTTGAGGGAAACATGTATTTAGGTACAAATCAAGGTTTGTTCGTTAAAAAATACAACACAACAGATCCTTTTAAATTTGTGAATAAAACTCAAGGTCAGGTATGGAGTTTAAAGGCTATCAACGGAACTTTGTTTTGTGGTCATGATTCTGGTACTTTTATTATAAACGATAAAAAAGCAAACTTAATTTTTGATTCTCAAGGAAGTTGGGATTTTAAGGCAATTAGCGGTAATTTAATTATTCAAGGAAGTTATGATGGTTTGTATGTATTACAAAAAAATAATAATAATTGGGTTTTAAGAAATAAGATCAATGGTTTTGATAATTCGAGTCGTTATTTTTTAATTTTAGACAATTCCAAAATTTTTGTGAATCATGAGTATAAAGGCGTTTTTAAATTAAAGATTGATTCAGATTTAAAAAATGTTGAACAAGTAGAAAAAGAAATGTCGGTAAATAAAGGACTGCATTCTAGTTTAATTAAATATAATAATGATGTACTTTATGCATCTAAAGAAGGTGTTTTTAAGTACAATTCTTTAGAAGACATTTTTAAAATTGATTCAGTTTACAGTAATTTATTACCTAAGAAAAACTTTGTATCTGCAAAGTTGATTACAGATAAACGAACCAATAAGTTGTGGGCGTTTACAAATGAAGGGCTAAGATATTTAAGTCCCGGAGCTTTAAGCAACAAACCTAATTTAAATATTATTCCTATAAAAAATAATCTACTAAAGGGGGCTTCTGGTTTCGAGAATATTATTCACTTAGAAAATGATAAATATTTGGTTGGAACAATAAACGGGTATTTAATAGTGGATTTGAGTAAAATTGAGGTGCCAAAAAGTTTCAATATAAGTATAACTAAAGTAATTAATTATGAGACTGATAAGCCTATTAAGCATATAAAATTAACTAAAGAAGTAATATTTAAAACCAAAGAGAATAGTGTAGAGTTTTCTTATAGTGTACCAAGTTTTGTAAGTTCTGCTAATATAACATATCAGCATAAATTAGAAGGTTACAATAGCAAATGGAGCGATTATTCTGAGTCTAATACTACACTTTTTGAAAACTTACCTCATGGTAATTATACTTTTAAAGTTAGAGCTTTAATGTCTGGTAAAATTAGTAGTAACATTGCTAGTTTTAATTTTAATATAGCAAAACCATGGTATTTGTCTGAGTTTGCAATTTTAGTGTATGTTCTAATTTTTATTCTTTTAGTGTTGATATGGTATATGTTATCAAAGAAATATTACAATGATAAGCAGCAAAAACTATTAATGAAAGCTCAAAGAGAGATAGAGTTAAAAGAGTTAGAAAGTTCTCAAAAAATTATCAAACTTAATAATGAAAAGTTAAGAAACGATATTGCTAGTAAAAATAGAGAATTGGCAACATCTACAATGAGTATTATAAAGAAGAATGAGTTTTTAAGTAATTTAAAAACTGAACTTCTTAAAGGTGATGAACAAAACATTAAAAAGGTAGTTAAAATTATTGATAATAATTTAAACAATACAGACGATTGGAAAATGTTTCAAGAAGCATTTAATAATGCAGATCAAAATTTCTTAGATAAAATGAAAGAGAAGCACGATAATTTAACACCTAATGATTTGAGGTTGTGCGCATATCTTCGGTTAAATTTATCTTCTAAAGAGATTGCTCCTTTGTTAAATATTTCCCCTAGAAGTGTAGAGGTTAAAAGATATCGATTAAGAAAAAAGATGAATTTAGAGCACGATATGAACTTAACAAATTATATTTTGAACATTTAAGACCACATCAAAGTATATTTTATACTATACAATACCACAACATTAATAATTTCTTCGGATTTACTAAGGTCTGCGTTTCTACATAAAATAAGGGGTCACAAAGTGTTTTGTGTTAAAAATTGCTATGTATGTTTTTTGTTGAGGTGTTTTTTATCGATTTAGCAATTAAACAGTGTTAAATTTATCAAAAAAATAAAACTCTTTATTTATGAGAAAACAAATCACATTTTTACTTCTATTATTTATAGGTTTTTGTGCAACTGCACAAACTATAAATATAAAAGGTGTTGTTAAAGATGCTGCTAATGGAGATCCGCTACCAGGAGTTAGCATCATATTAAAAGGTACAGCTAAAGGAACAAATACAGATTTCGAAGGAAATTACTCTTTAAACAGTTTAGAGAAAGGAGCAATTTTAGTTTTTAGATATCTAGGTTATGCAGAAAAAGAGGTTGAGGTTACAGTTTCTACTATCAATTTAAATGTTTTTTTAACAGTAGAATCAGAATCTTTAGATGAAATTGTTGTAGTAGGTTATGGTGCTCAGAAGAAAAAGGAAATTACAGGTGCAGTTGCCGTTGTTTCGAGTGAAGAAATTCAGAATTTAAAACCAACAAGAATAGAACAAGCTTTACAAGGTCAAGTTGCAGGTGTAAACATTACATCTTCTTCTGGTGCACCAGGTGCAGCTTTAAATATTAGAATTAGAGGTATTTCTACAAACGGAAATAACAACCCTTTAATATTGGTAGATGGTAATGTTATAGAAGATTTAAGTGTTATAAATCCATCAGACATCGAATCTATGAATGTTTTAAAAGATGCTTCGGCTGGTATTTACGGTGTACGTGGTGCAAACGGAGTTATTATTATTACAACAAAATCTGGTAGAAAAAATACAGAGTTTAAATACAATTTAAACGCTTATGCAGGTTTTCAAAGAACTACTAGAAGCATCAGCTTATTAAACGCTACAGAATATGCTCTTTTAGCAAACGAAGCTTTTGCTGCAAATGCAGAGAGTTTGCCTTTTAACAATATTTCTAATTTGGGTGTAGGTACAAATTGGCAAGACGAAGTTTTTAAAGACGCTGCAATTTCTAGTATAGATTTTAATGCTACCAAAGGTACCGATAAATCTACGTATTCCTTTGGTGCATCACATTTAGATCAAGATGGTATTGTAGGTGGTTCTAAAGCGAATTTTAATAGAACTACAGCTAAATTTAATTTTAGTACAGATATTTTAGAAAATTTAAAATTTACATCTTCTTCAATTTATACGAATACCAATAGAAGAGGTTTGCCAGAAAATGCTTTAGGTTCTGTTTTATTTAATGCCTTAAACATGCCTTCTAATATTGCAATTAGAGATGCTAATGGTGATTATTCTTTTGCGCCAAACACAGGTGTTGGTATCGAAGTTGTAAATCCTCTTGCGCAAACAGAAAACGCTTACAATAGAACATGGGTAAATAAATTTGCTGGTAGCTATGGTTTAAATTATTCTTTTTTAGACGGCTTTTCTGCAGAATCTAGAATTCAATTTAACCATGCATCAGTAAAAACAAAAAGTTATAGTCCAGAAGTTTATTATGGTTCTGGTAAGGTGTTTAATACTGTAAGTGCTCTTGCAGATTTAACGGATGCAAATAATACTTCATCTGTTTTTGAAAGTGAACAGACTTATAAAGATTATACTTTTGATGCTTTATTAAAATATGAGAAAACTTTTAATGATGTTCATGATGTTAAAGTCTTATTAGGTACTTCGGTTTTTAGATCTCAAGGAATTAATAAGTCTAATTTATTAGGTTTCGGAGCTAATGGTAATACATTAGAGAGTGTTAGTGTTTCAGGGGCAGATACATCTCAAGATAATTTAGCACTTAGCAATCAACCAAGACGTTTTTTTGACAGTAGGTTGTTATCTTATTTTGCAAGATTGCAATACAATTATGATGGTAAGTATTTAATGTCTGCAGTAATTAGAAGAGATGGATCTTCAAACTTCGGACCAAAAAATAAATTTGGATATTTTCCTACTGCATCAGTTGGTTGGGTAGCTTCTAAAGAAAAGTTTTTAGAAGATAACGATGTTTTAAGTTTTTTAAAATTAAGAGCAAGTTACGGTGTAATTGGTAACGATAGAATTTCGAGTTTTGGTTTTGTTTCTACCTTATCAGGTGAAGGAGAATATGTTTTTAATAATCAATTGCAATTCGGAACTGCTCTTGGCGCAATATCGAATCCAGAAATTAAATGGGAAAAACAAATTCCTTTAGATATTGGTGTAGATTTAGAGCTTTTTAATAAAATAAATATTACTGCAGATTACTTTAATAAGAGAACTGAAGATTTATTGTTAAATCCAGAAGTTTCAGGAATCTTAGGTGCTTCTGCACCAGGTTCTGGAAGTCCTATTGTAAATGCAGGTACTGTAGAGAATAAAGGTTTCGAGTTCTCAATTGGTTACAAAGAAACGGTTTCAGAAGATTTTAACTTCGGAATTAAGTATAATTTCACAACTTTAGAAAACGAAGTTTTATTTGTTGGTAATGAAAGCGGTGTTTTATTTGGCGGTTCATTTGGTGTAGGTCAAGATCCACCTTCTAGAATGGAAGCAGGTATGCCAATCGGTTATTTCTACGGATATCAAACAGATGGAATTTTTCAAACTCAAGCAGAAGTTGATGCACATGCAACACAGACAAATGCGAATCCTGGAGATTTAAGATTTAGAGACATTAATAACGATGGAGAAATTACAAATGAAGATAAAACATACATCGGAGATCCTATTGCTGATATAACAATGGGTTTAAATTTTTCTTTTGACTATAAAAATTTCGATTTTAACATGTATGCTTTTGCATCTCTTGGAAATGAAATTGTAAGAAACTTCGAAAGAAATTTACCATTAACAAACAGACCAAGATATTATTTAGATAGATGGACAGGTGCCGGAACATCAAATACTTTTCCGAGAGTTACAACAGGGGCAAATAGTAACGCACTTTTTTCTGACTTTTTTGTAGAAGATGGTTCTTTTGTAAGGTTGCAAAATATACAATTGGGGTATTCTTTAGACCAAAAAATATTAGAACAAGTAGGTTTAAGTAAGTTCCGTTTTTATGTATCTGCAAATAATTTAGTTACGTTAACTAAATATAGAGGTTACGACCCAACAACTTCTAACGGAGCACCAATTGGTGGCGGAATTGATCAAGGATTTTATCCAACTCCAAAGACTTTTTTAGTAGGATTAAATGTTAATTTTTAAAAAATAGACCATGAAAAAATTACATATAAAATATATAGCTTTCTTTTTATTCTCTTCAATTTTAATTACAAGTTGTAGTGATGATTTTGTTGATGTAGAATCGACAGCAGAAAACTCTGAAGATTATTTTAATACAGAAGAAGATTATCAAAACGCTTTAATTGGTGCTTATGATATGTTACAATCTTCGTATTTAAACGTTCTGTTAGGTGAAATTGCATCAGATAATACATTAGCAGGCGGAGAAAGTGCAACAGATGTTGTTGCTATTCAAGAAATTGATGACATGATTCATACATCAGAAAATCAGCAATTAAGAGATATCTGGAGTTGGATGTTTGCAGGTGTTAACAGAGCGAATTATATCTTAGAGTTTAAAGATAAAATAGATTTTTCTGGTAAAGAAGAAGTGATTGCACAAGCAAGATTTTTAAGAGCTTATTATTATTTCGAGTTGGTAAAATGGTTTGGTGATGTGCCTTTGGTTGTAGATCAAAGAATTCTTTTTGGAGATCAATTTAATGTAGATAGAACGCCTAAAGCAGAGGTTTATTTGCAAATAGAACAAGATTTAATATTTGCGGCAAACAATTTGCCATATGTTCAGTCAGAAACAGGACGAGTTACTAAAGGAGCAGCAGAAGCTTTGTTAGGTAAAGCATATTTATATCAGAATAAATTTACAGAAGCTGCCAACGTTTTAGATAATTTAATTTTAAATGGACCACACAGTTTAGTTACGGATGCAGCTACGTTTATGGATTTGTTTGAAAATGATAATGAAAATAGTGTAGAATCTGTGTTTGAAGTGCAATATACAGAAACACAAGGTGCGGGTTTTGGATGTTTACAGTGTAGTGAAGGTAATGTTGCTGTTGGATTTAACGGTGTAAGAGGTTATGAAGGACCAGAGTTTACTTCTGGATTTAGTTTTAACGTGCCTGTACAAGATTTGGTAGATGCTTTTGAAGACGGTGATATGCGAAAAGATCTAACAATTTTAGATATCAATGCTTGGGCAGCTCAAACAGGAGCCGAATTTAATACAGGTTTTGAGCATACTGGTTATTTTAATAAAAAATACTTACCAAGAAAAAGAGGTACAGATGCACAAGCTGATAGAAATTTAACAAATCCTAATAATTACAGAGCAATTCGTTTTGCAGATGTTTTGTTAATGGCTGCAGAGGCTCATAATAGAAAACCTACGGCAAATGATGCTAAGGCATTAGAATATTTAAATTTAGTAAGGCAACGTGCTTTTGGAGACATGTTACATAATATCTCAGAAACCGGAGCAAATTTAACAGCTATTATCTTTAATGAAAGAAGATTAGAATTAGCTGGTGAAGGGCATCGATTTTTCGATTTAGTAAGAACGGGAGAAGCAGCAGCGAATATTTCTGGTTTTCAAACAGATAAAAATGAGCTGTTTCCAATTCCGGCAATAGAAATTCAATTAACAGGTAATCGTTGGTCTCAAAATCAAGGATATAATTAATAGTTAAAAGATGAAAAAAATAAATAATATATATAGATTCTTTATCGTATTGTTCTTGTTTGCAGCGTGTAAAGATAATTTAAACGACCTTTCTTTTGCAGATAATATATCGGCACCAACAAATGTTACAGCTAGTTATAATATAAAGCAAGATAATACTGGCGAAGTTACAATTACGCCAAATGCAGAAGGAGCAACTTATTACGATGTTTATTTTGATGCAGATACTACTACGCCGGTTAATTTAGAACAAGGCGAAAGTGCATCTAATGTGTATACAGAAGGTACGCACGATGTAAAAATTGTTGCTTATAATTTAAACGGAGATAAAACTGAAGCTATACAACAATTGGTAGTTTCATTTAAAGCACCTCAAAATATAGTTGTAGTTTTAGAAAATGATGTAGCAATATCTAAACAAGTAAATATTACTGTAAATGCAGATTTTGCATCCATGTTCGATTTTTATTCAGGTGAAGTAAATGCAACCGAACCAGTTTCTGGTAATATCGGAGAAACTATTTCATATCAATATAAAGATGCAGGAGATTATTCTATAAAAATTGTGGCAAAAGGAGCTGCAATAGCAACTTTAGAATATATAGAAGAATTTACAGTTACAGAAATTTTAGCACCATTAGAAGCGGCACCAAATCCGAAGAACAGAAAAGCAGAAGACGTTATTTCGATTTTTAGTGATGCTTATGCAGATGTTACATTAAACGAATTACCTACAACTTGGTCTTCTTCTGGTTTCGAAGCAGTAACAATAGATAATAATAATGTTTGGAAATTAACAAATTTAGATTTTGTTGGTATGGTTACCAATTACGATAGCGGAATCGATGTATCTTCTATGGAAAAATTACACATAGATTATTGGGTGCCTAATGATGCTACCAATGAGTTGTTAGTTAAAATAGTTAACACTGTAGATGGTGGTGAAGATGTAGAATCTTTAGGCACAACCGTTGGTGGATCTTGGCAAAGTATAGATTTAGATATTACAGGTTTTGACGATGGTGATCTAGCAAACAAGAATAAGATTACTCAAATTTTAATTGATTCTGATGGCATTTCTAATGTAGTTTATATAGATAATTTTTATTTCTATAAAGAGCCAGATGCTTCAACTACTTTTAACGATGGTTTATTAACAAACGGAGATTTTGAAAATGGAAGTGAAGCTTGGTTAATTGGTGTTGATGATAATTCTTCTGCACCAGTAGTAACAGATAATGGCAGTACTTATTATTCTGTAAATGTAACAGCTGCAGGAAATCCTTATGATGTAAACCTAAGTCAGAAAGTAGAAATTATTCAAGGCAATACTTACACATTAACTTTTGATGCTTGGTCAGACGTAAATAGACCAATTATTGCAGGTATTGGTTTAAGTGCTTCACCTTGGTCTAATACTACAGAAACAGTTAACATTACTCCAACAAGATCTTCATATTCAATAACACTTATGGCTACAGAATTTGGGGCAATAGATGCGAGAGTAATTTTCGATATTGGTGCAGCAGTTGGTTTAGTAAATATTGATAACGTATCGTTAATCATAGGAAAAGGAAATGTGTTAAATAATTCAGATTTTGAAAACGGAAGCGATTCTTGGTTAATAGGCGTAGATGATAACTCTTCTGCACCAGTAGTTACAGATAATGGTAATACATATTATTCTGTAAATGTAACAGCTGCAGGAAATCCTTATGATGTAAACTTGAGTCAGAAGGTAGAAATAGTTCAAGGCAACACGTACACATTAACTTTTGATGCTTGGTCTGATGTAAATAGACCAATAATTGCAGGAATTGGTTTAAGCGCAGCGCCTTGGTCTAATACAGCAGAAACTGTAAATATAACAACAGAAGTAACAGCGTATAGTGTAACCTTAACTGCAACAGATTTTGGTGCAACAGATGCCAGAGTAATTTTCGATTTAGGTGCAGCTGTAGGTCAAGTTAATATTGATAATGTTTCATTATCTAGCAACTAATATAAAAGATAACTTTATAAAAATATAAAAATGAAAACATTAAAATATATACTATTATTTTCATTGACAATAACACTATTTAGTTGTCAAGAAGAAGATCAAGAATTTGGTCAAATAGCAGTTCCTAGTAATATTAATATTCAAAATGAAATTATAGGGAAAGATGATGTGAACGTTTATGGTGATGGATCTGGAATTGTAAAATTTAAAGCCACTGCAAACAATGCAGTAAGTTATATTTATAATTTTGGTGATGGTTCTGATAAAGTGGCTTCTTCTAGCGGAGAAGTAGAACACAGATTTACTAAAACAGGGGTAAACACATATAATGTAACAATTATTGCATCTGGTAAAGGTGGTGTTTCATCATCTTCTACAGTGCTTTTAGAGGTTTTTAGTGCTTTTGATGATATTCAAGCTAGATCTTTTTTATCTAGTGCACCTTTGACTAAAGATGCTGCTGGTAACGATATTTTAGAAGTTACTACACCGGTTTCTAAAACTTGGTACATCGACAATACTGTTGATGGTGCTTTAGGTGTTGGACCTTCTTTAGCGTTTGATATTCAAATTAACGGAGGACCAAGTCAGTATTATTATCCAGCATTTTTTGCAGCCGCAGCAGGTACAACAAATGATTGTTATGCAGATGATGAATTAACATTTACTATTAATGAAGACGGCTCGATGACGTATGCTTTAGATAACAAAGGAGAAACTTTTTTCAACGGAAATGCAGCGCACCAAACAGTAGTTGGTGGTTCTGGTGCAAACGGCGACGAATGTTTTACTTTTGATACTTCCTTTGATAGTAATGTCTCATTAGCACCTTCATCTGAAGATTGGTCTAAAGTAGCAGATCCTGCTTTTCAGCCAAGAGGAACTCAAATGAATTTTTCTAACGGTGGTTTTATGGCATATTATGTTAGTTCTACAAGTTTCGAAATTTTAGAAATTTCAGAAACAGAAATGTATGTTAGAACTTTAGATGGTGTAGATCCTAATTTAGCATGGTATTTTAAATTTACAACAGTAAAACCAGGTTCTGCAACAACTTCTGCTTTTACAAATTTAGTTTGGGAAGATGATTTTAATACTGATGGAGCGCCAAATGCAGCAAACTGGACTTACGATCTAGGTGCAGGTGGCTGGGGAAATAACGAGCTTCAAACGTATACGAATAATGCAGAAAATGTAATTGTAGAAAACGGAAGTTTAAAAATTAAAGCAAAGAAAAATGGTGCGGGTTACACTTCTGCTAGATTAAAATCGGAAGGGTTACAAGAATTTACTTACGGTAGATTTGAAATTAGAGCCAAATTGCCAGCATCGCAAGGTACATGGCCTGCAATATGGATGTTAGGAGCCAATTTTAATTCGGTTGGTTGGCCAAATGCAGGAGAAATGGATATTATGGAGCAAAAAGGGAGTGATAAAAATACAGTTTTAAGCACCATACATTATCCTGGTAATTTTGGTGGAGGCGGACCATCAATGTCTACTAATTTGCCAACATCTACAACAGAATTTCATGTGTATTCGATAGATTGGTCTGAAACTGAGATTAAATTTTCTATAGACAATGTTGCTTACCATACACTTGCAAATGATACTTCTTTGCCTTTTAATTCAGACTTCTTTTTTATTATGAATGTAGCTATGGGAGGAACACTTGGTGGTGATGTAGATCCAGCTTTTATAGAAGATGTAATGGAGGTAGATTATATTAAAGTATTTCAATAATAAACAACTCTTTTGTAAGTAGTTGTATTAAATAAAATTAAGGTATTTAGGTCATAGAATTGTACATTCTTAAGAATTAGAGTGCAAGATTTTTATATCAATTTTTTAAAATAATAAAATAAAAATAAAGTCAATGAGTACTGATTTTAAAGATAAGCCAATAGTAACTAATAACGGAAAATTGGTAACTATAGAAAAAGAGTCTTTTTATAAGATTGAAAACACACATACAATGCGTCCTTTTTTTATGACCATTGTGTCAGACTCGAACCATTGGATGTTTGTATCGAGTAATGGTGGTTTAACTGCTGGTAGAAAAAATGCTCAATATGCTTTATTTCCGTATTATACAGACGATAAAATTACAGCGTTAGCAGAAACAACAGGTTGTAAAACTATTTTTAGAATAAAAGAGCAAGAAAGCACAAAACTTTGGGAACCTTTTTCTGATAGACAAGCCGGTTTGTATGATATAACAAGAAATATTTATAAGAATACTTTTGGTAATAAAATTGTTTTTGAAGAAATTAATAACGATTTAGAATTAACTTTTAAGTATGAATGGAATTCTAGTGATAAGTTTGGTTTTGTTAGAAAAGCAACTCTAGTAAACAATGCTAAAACCAATATAAATGTTGAAGCTCTAGATGGTTTTCAAGATATAATTCCGTTTGGTATTGGGTCAGATTTACAAGCAAATGTTAGTAATTTGGCAGATGCTTATAAAAAATGTGAATTAGAAGAACATGTTGGTTTAGGTATTTATGCTTTAAGTGCAATTATTGTAGATAAAGCAGAACCTAGTGAAGCATTAAAAGCAAACATTGTATGGTCTTTAGGTATCAACAATCCTACTTATTTACTATCATCACTACAAATTAATAACTTTAGAAGAGGTGTTGCTTTAGAGCAAGAAACAGCAATTAAAGCAGAAAAAGGTGCTTATTTAACTGCTTTCGAATTCAATTTACCTTCTAATTCAGAAAAAAAATGGTTGCAAGTTGCTAACGTAAATCAATCTGTAGCTGATGTTGTAGAAATTTCTGAAATAATAAAATCTAAAACTGCAGTAGAAAATTTATTGCAAGATGATATTGATTTAGGTACAAAGAACTTAATAAAATTAACGGCTTCCGCAGACGGTTTACAGTTAACAGAAGACGATTTAGTGAATACAAGACACTTTTCTAATACGCTTTTTAATATAATGAGAGGTGGAATTTTTGACGATAATTATACTATCGAAAAAGAAGATTTTATCAACTATTTACAAAAAGCAAATAAGAATGTGTTTCAAGATAATAAAGCTGAATTAAATAAATTAACTGCTGTTTTTAACTTATCCGAAGTAAAAAAGATTGCGAATTCGAGCTCAGATAAAGATTTTAAGCGTTTATGTTTAGAGTATTTACCATTAAAGTTTAGTAGAAGACACGGAGACCCAAGTAGACCTTGGAACAAATTTTCTATCAATACGAAAAATGAAGTTGACGGATCTAAAGTTTTAGATTATGAGGGGAATTGGCGTGATATTTTTCAGAATTGGGAGGCCTTAGCGCATTCTTATCCGGAGTTTATCGAGAGTATGATTCATAAGTTTTTAAATGCAACAACTTTTGATGGTTATAATCCTTACAGAGTTACAAAAGGTGGTTTCGATTGGGAAGTTATAGAAGAGCACGACCCTTGGTCTTATATTGGTTATTGGGGTGATCATCAAATTATTTATTTGCTTAAGTTTTTAGAGTTTATCGAGAAACATTACCCAAGTGAATTAACAAAATTATTTACAGAGGATATTTTTGTATATGCAAATGTGCCATACAAAATCAAATCTTACGAAGAAATATTAGAAAATCCGAAAGATACAATTGATTTTGATTACCAATTAAATGCAGAAATAGATAATAAAAGAAGTAAACTTGGTGCAGATGGAGCGCTTTTAGAAGTTAAAAATAAAGAAATTTATAAGGTTAATTTAATAGAAAAATTATTAGCAACAGTTTTAGCAAAGGTTTCTAATTTTATACCAGAAGCAGGTATTTGGTTGAATACCCAACGACCAGAATGGAACGATGCCAATAACGCTTTGGTAGGTAATGGTGTTTCTATGGTTACACTTTATTATTTACGCAGATTCTTAAATTTTTACGAGAATATAGTAAGCGAATCTTCAATTTCTGAAGTAAATATTTCTTCTGAATTACAAACTTTGTTCAACGAAGTCTTAGCTACTTTAAATAAATATCAATCTATTTTATCTAGAGATTTTACAGATAAAGAAAGAAAAACAGTGTTAGATGGTTTAGGCAAACCCGCGAGTAAATACAGATTAGATATTTATAAAAATGGATTTTCTGCAACAAAAAAAACTATATCTAAAGAAGATTTATTAGCATTTATAAATGTTACAAACAAGTACTTAGAACATTCTATTAGAGCAAACAAGCGTAAAGATAATATGTTTCATGCTTATAATTTAATGACGATAGAAAGCAAAGAAGAGGTATCAATTTCTTATCTGTCTGAAATGTTAGAAGGGCAGGTTGCTGTTTTAAGTTCTGGCTATTTATCACCAAAAGAAGCGCTTAGTTTGTTAGATGGATTAAAAAACAGTGCGCTTTTTAGAGAAGATCAGTACAGTTACATTTTATATCCAAATAAAGAGTTACCAAGATTTACAAAGAAGAATAACATCGCTAAAAACAGTGTTGAAAATTCAGAATTATTATCTGCTTTAGTAAAAGAGAATAATAAAGAAATTATTGAAAAAGATATTTTAGGAAATTATCATTTTAACGGTAATTTTAATAATGCAAATAGCTTAAAAGAAGCTCTAGGTAATTTATCAAAAGAAAAGTACCAAAAATTAATGGATAAAGACTCAGCTAAAGTTTTTGCAATTTTTGAAGATATTTTTGATCATAAATCATTTACAGGTCGTTCAGGTACATTTTTTGGTTACGAAGGTTTAGGTTCAATTTATTGGCACATGGTTTCTAAATTATTAGTTGCTGTGCAAGAAAACTGCTTATTGGCAGTAAGAAATAATGAAGATGAAGCTATTATTGGAAGACTTTTAGATCATTATTATGAAATAAATGCAGGAATTGGAGTGCACAAATCTCCAAAATTATATGGTGCATTTCCTACGGATGCTTATTCTCATACACCTGCTGGTAAAGGAGCGCAACAACCAGGTATGACAGGTCAAGTTAAGGAAGATATTTTAAGTAGATTCGGTGAATTAGGGGTTTTTGTTAAGGATGGGAAAATTGTTTTTAATCCTCGTTTATTAAAATCTTCAGAATTTTTATCAGAAGAAAAGCTTTTTAATTACGTCGCAGTTTCTGGTGTTGAAAAATCAATTAAAGTTTTAGAAAATCAATTGAGTTTTACGTATTGCCAAGTACCCATAGTTTATGAGAAATCAGGAACTAAAAATGTAATTGTTTTTTATGAAAATGGCGAAAAAGATGTTTTTAAAAAATTAGAGTTAACTCAAAAAGTTAGTACGAAATTATTCAAAAGAACCAATGAGGTGACAAGTATTAGAGTGTCATTTTAATAAAGTATTATAAAAATGGAAATGATAAAAAAGAAGAATAGTGTCCTTTATTTTGTGTGGATAATTATGCTCTTTTTTATCATTTCATGTAAAGGTAATGCAACTAAGAATAAGGTTGAAGATGGAAATTTGTCTGCATCAGAAATTCTAGGGAATGCAGAGTATTTAGCTATTTCATATGGCGGATATCGACAAAAATCAAGAGATATTCAGCCTACAATTCAAGAACTAAAAGATGATTTAAAAATTTTGTCTGCAATGAACATTAAAGTTTTAAGAACGTATAATGTTCATTTAAAGCAAGCGGCAAATTTGTTAGAAGCTATTTATCAACTTAAACAAGAAGAAAATGGTTTTGAAATGTATGTAATGTTGGGTGCTTGGATCGATTGCAAAAACGCTTTTGGGAGTAATAATAAAGCTCCTAATCATTTTGAAGAAAGTGATAGAAATACCATTGAAATAGAAACAGCTGTTACATTGGCAAAGAAATATCCAAAAATTGTAAAAATTATTTCTGTTGGTAATGAGGCAATGGTAAAATGGGCGACAAGTTATTATGTTCAGTCCAAAGTGATATTAAAATGGGTCAATTATCTTCAAAAGTTAAAGAAACAAGGCGAGTTGCCGAGTAAACTTTGGGTTACAAGTTCAGATAATTTTGCCTCTTGGGGTGGTGGTGATACAGCTTACCATACAAAGGATTTAAAACAATTAATTAAAGCTGTAGATTTTATTTCTATGCACACATATCCAATGCATGATACACATTATAATCCTGTTTTTTGGAAAGTTTATAATGATAAAAGTTTCGAAAAAATTAAAGAAGTTAAAATAGACTCTTTGATGAAAAAAGCTACAAAATATGCGATTAATCAATATGAAAATGTAAAAAAATATGTTGAAAGCCTTGGTGTTCAAAAACCGATTCATATAGGCGAAACTGGTTGGGCAACAAATTCTAATGGTTTTTATGGTTCTAAAGGATCTAAAGCAACCGATGAATATAAGCAAGCCTTATATTATAAATCTATAAGAGAATGGTCTAGTAGTAATAGAGTTACTTGTTTTTATTTTGAAGCTTTTGATGAGCAATGGAAAGATGCCGAAAATCCTGATGGATCAGAAAATCACTTTGGGTTAATTAATAATAAAAGTGAGGCCAAATATGCGCTTTGGCAATTGGTAGATAAAAATGTGTTTAAATCATTAACAAGAAATAATTTACCAATTATAAAGTCTTATAACGGGAATAAGCAAAAATTAATGGAGGCGGTTTTACTTCCCTAAATACTAAACTTATAAATGAAAAATTACGTATTAATTTTCTTATCGATATTACTTTTTACCACTTGTAATAAAGAGGTACAAACTGATGTTGTAAGTGTGGCAAAAAATAAGATTTTAGTAAATAATACACCTTATTTTATTAAAGGAATTTGCTATCATCCGGTTCCTAAAGGAAGCAATAAAAGAAGTTTTAAAAGTATAGATCAAGATTTAAAATTAATGCAAGATGCAGGCATAAACACTATAAGAGTATATGAACCTATTGCAGAGGTTGCAATTTTAAATAAATTGGAAAAAGCAGGTATTAAAGTAATTATTGGTTTTGGATATAAACAAGATGGTAAAAATGATTTGTTTTCGGGCTCTTATTTAAATTATATAGAGAAATTTAAAAATCATAAGGCAATTTTAATGTGGGAGTTGGGGAATGAATACAATTACCATCCAGAATGGTTTGATGGTGATATTTTAAATTGGTATAACGTTATGGATAAAGCTGCAGTAGCAATTCATAAAATAGATAGTAATCATCCTGTAGCAACGGCTCATGGTGAGTTGCCAGATGCTATTGCATATGAAAAGGGTAAAAATATAGATGTTTGGGGGATGAATGTTTATAGATGGGATAATCCGGAAGAAATTTTTATGCAATGGCAAAAAATTAGTTCTAAACCTATGTATTTATCAGAAGCAGGAAGTGATAGTTATATGACAATTGCTAAAGATGGTTTTGAAAAAGGAATTAACGAGAAGGCACAAGCCGCAGCTACTTCAAAAATTTTAAGCAAGATTGTAGCGAATAAAGATAAAGGTAACGGTGTAACATTGTTTTCTTTTACAGATGGTTTATGGAAAGCCGGTAATAATAATCAACAAGATATTGGCGGTTGGGCTCCTAATAGTTCTGGTGTGCCATACGACGGTTCGCCCAACGAAGAATTTTGGGGGATAGTAGATATTAATAGAAAGAAAAAAGAGGTTTTTTCTATTGTGAAAAACGTGTATTCATCTTTAGATAAAAAATAAAAATATTATGAAAATAGATCTAAAAAACATCTTATTATTTATGTCAATTTTGATGATAGTAAGCTGCGGAAAAAAACAAGAAGTTTTAGATGTAAAAATTTTTGAAACTTCTGCAAGAGGAAATAAACTTTCTAAAATAAAACCTTTTTCTGGAGACAAAAACTCATCAACAATAAAAATTAACGATCAAAAGAAGTTTCAAACGATAACAGGTTTTGGAGGTTCTTTTACAGAGTCATCTGCGTATTTGTTAAATAAATTGAGCAAAGTAAAAAGAAATCAGATTTTAGAAGCCTATTTCGGAGAATCAGGTGCTAAATATTCTCTTACCAGAACTCATATGAATTCATGTGATTTTTCATTATCAAATTATTCTTATACACCAGTCGCAGACGATGTAGAATTAAAACATTTTTCTGTTGCTGAAGATAAAGATGATATTATACCTATGATTAAAGATGCAATGGCGATTTCTAAGGATGGTTTTAAAATTATTGCTTCTCCCTGGTCTGCTGCACCTTGGATGAAAGATAATAATAGTTGGGTTGGTGGTAAATTATTGCCAAAATATTATGATACATGGGCTTTGTTTTTTTCTAAATATGTGGATGCTTATAAGAATGAAGGAATAGATATTTGGGGCTTTACCGTAGAAAATGAACCGCATGGAAATGGTAATAATTGGGAAAGCATGCATTATTCACCAAAAGAAATGACGGATTTTGTTCAGAATTATTTAGGGCCAAAATTAGAAAATGAAGGCAAAGGAGATGTTAAGATTTTAGGATACGATCAAAATAGAGCAGGTTTAAAAGAGTGGGTAGATGAAATGTATAAAACCGAAGAAAGCGCTAAGTATTTTGACGGAACAGCAATTCACTGGTACGAAAGCACGTACGAGGTTTTTCCGGAGGCTTTGCAATATGCTCATCATAAATCTCCAAACAAATATTTAATAGAAACAGAAGGTTGTGTAGATTCTGAAGTGCCAAAATGGAAAGATGATTTATGGTATTGGTCTAAAGAAGCAACAGATTGGGGTTGGGATTGGGCTTCTGAAAAAGATAGACATTTACACCCAAAATACGCGCCTGTAAATAGATATGCAAGAGATATTATTGGTTGTTTAAATAATTATGTAGATGGTTGGGTAGATTGGAATATGGTTTTAGATACACAAGGCGGACCCAATTGGTTTAAGAATTGGTGTGTTGCACCTGTAATTGTAGATCCAGAGAAAGACGAAGTGTATTTTACACCAATATACTACACTTTAGCTCATTTTAGTAAATACATAAGACCAGAAGCTGTAATAATAGAAGTTACAAATTCTGATAAAGATTTACAAGTAATAGCAGCCAAAAATCCAGATGATTCTATTGCTGTAGTAGTTTTTAATGAAGGCTTCAATCAAAAAAGTTTCACTTTAAATTTTTTAGAGAAATCGGTATCTATAAAAATTGATGCACAAGCAATTCAAACAATTATTATTCCCGCAATCTAAAAAATATGGAATCAACTAATTTATTAAAAAAGAAAAAAGTTTCTTTCGGACAAAAAGTTGCTTTTGGTTTAGGGATGTTGGCAAATCAAATGTTTCCCGCAGTATTAGGAATTTTTACTGTGGTTTTAGTAGAAAATTTGGGTTTTCCTGGTTGGATGTTAGGTGTTTTATATTTTCTTCCTAGAATTTTTGATGCAATTACAGATCCTATTATGGGGTTTATTTCAGATAACACTAAGTCAAAATGGGGTAGAAGAAGACAATATGTTTTAATTGGTGCAATTATAATGGGTGTTTCGTTTGCTTTGATGTGGCAAATGTATACATCAAACTCTGTAAACTATAATTTTACGTATTTCTTACTTTGGTCTTTTGTCTTTTATTTAGGGTTAACCATTTTTAGTGTTCCATATGTTGCTATGGGCTATGAAATGAGTGATGATTTTCATGAACGAACAAATATAATGGCGACAGCGCAATTAATTGGGCAATGGGCTTGGGTAATTGCTCCTTGGTTTTGGGTTTTAATGGCAGATACAACATTATTTACGTCTGGCGATGTTGCAACTAGATCTTTAGCAATATATGTAGCAATAGCTTGTGCTTTTTTGGCTGCGGTACCTGCAATTTTTATCAAAAGTAAGTCAACTTTAAATGAAAATTACTCGTCTTTAACATTAGGTAATATCGGTGGTAGTTTTAATGAAATAATAGAAGGTTTTAGAGCTGCTTTAAAAATTGAACCTTTTAAAAAATTATGTATTGCAACTTTTTTAATATTTAATGCTTTCAATACAATTGCAGGTTTTTCTTACTACATTATTAAATATTACTTATTTGCTGGAAACGAATCTAATTTTGGTCTTTGGCCCACTTTATTTGGAAGTGTTGGTGCAATAGTAACTACTTTTTTAGTAATACCTATTGTAGCTAAAATGTCTAAAAAAATGGGTAAGAAAAAAGCATTTTTAATTTCTCAAGGTATTTCTGTAGTTGGGTATATACTACTTTGGTTTTTATTTATACCGGGTAAACCATATATGTTTTTGTTTGCGTTACCATTCTTTTCTTTTGGTATTGGAAGTTTATTTACTTTGATGATGTCTATGACTTCTGATGTTATTGATATCGACGAGTTAAATACAAATAAAAGAAGAGAAGGTATTTTTGGCGCAATTTATTGGTGGATGGTTAAATTTGGATTAGCAATTGCAGGTTTATTAAGTGGATTAATTTTAACTTTTGTAAATTTTGAATCTGGTGCGGCTATTCAAACTGAAGAATCAATGTTTGGGTTAAGAATTTTCTTTTCGGGATTACCAATCTTAGGAACTTTGGCAGCAATGTACGTAATGAGAAATTATGATGTTACAGAAGAAAAAACATTGCTTATAAGAGCTGAGTTAGATAAAAGAAATAGCAATACATAGCCAATTTAGTGGCTTATTTTAAGGTATTTGTAGCACAACATAATTATATTTGTATCTAGTTTTATATCTTGAAAAATACCTTAACTGCTTGTTATATAGTTAATTTGTTAATTGTTAATTCTTGTTTTCTGTATTTTATTTTTGCTGTAAGATATTTTAAAACCATACATTACCTATACAACAAGATTTTATTTATTATTTTATTTTAGTCAATAAATAAATTGTTTCTAATTTTTCTTATTATTACTGGTTTTGTGGTTATTTGATAATAAAATCATTATTATTTTATGATGTATGTTTTTTGTTGTGGTGTTTTTTAAGGATTGTTAAATATTTTAAGTTAATATTGATTAATTAACTAAAAAACAATTAACACATGAAAAAAATTACTTTATTACTTCTTTTAATAACTGCTTTTGGATTTGCTCAAAACACTGTAAGTGTTGATGGTTCAAAAACATGGAGTGGTTATGTTAATGCTTTTAATACTTCTGATGATAGTTATGCTTTTGGTTTTAGTTATGATGTTCAGAACCTAAAAACTACGGTTGCAGCTTCTTCAGTAACATTACAACCTAACTTTGCTATTTGGTCGGCAGAAAATACAAATACATCTTGGTTTGATAATGCAACAACTCCAAATAAGTATATAGAAGCAAGTTCTTATGTAGAAAATAACGGATTAGCAGGTTCGGATTTAACTTTTTCTGCAAATTTAGATGCTTTTACCATGGATTCTGCATACAAAGTTGTCGCTTTTATTAAAGCCTTAGATCCAAATAATGGTTATGCAACTGTGGTTAACAAAAATATCGTTTTAACAAACGGAATGAGCTCTTTTACCATATCTGCAACAGGTGCAGAACTGCAATCTGGTTTTATAATTCAATATGGTTTTTCTGTCACAGGTGCATTAGGAGATCCTGCAAATGAAGCATCATTAGGTAGTGTTGTAGTTACTGAAAATGCGAGTGATAATTCTGGAAATGCAACTAATGATGGTGTAACTATCGATGGTTCTAAAACTTGGAATGGATATGTAAATGCATTTAATACTTCGGATGACAGTTATGCTTTTGGATTTTCTTATGATGTTGCAAATTTAAAAACTACTGTTGCAGCTTCAACGGTAACATTACAACCAAACTTTGCTATTTGGTCGGCAGAAAACACAAATGCATCTTGGTTTGATAATACAACAACACCAAATAAATATATAGAAGCAAGTTCTTATGTAGAAAATAACGGATTGGCAGATTCAGATTTAACTTTTTCTGCAAATATTGATAGTTATACAATCGATGCTGGTTATACAGTTGTTGCATTTATAAAAGCTTTAGATCCTAATAATGGTTATGCTACAGTTGTAAACAAGAATGTAACATTAACTAGTAGCATGTCTTCTTTCTCTGTTTCGGCATTAGCTGCAGAGTTACAAGCAGGTTTTATAATTCAATACGGTTTTTCTGTAAAAGGTGCTTTGGGTAATCCGTCTAACGAAGCTAGTTTAGGTAGTGTTGTTTTAAGCTCTAATGCGGCAGTAGCAAGTGTAGATAGAGATTCTTTATTAAACATTTCTATGTATCCTAATCCTACAAATAATTACTTAAATATTTCTTCGGATAATATAATTTCTAAAATTAGTGTTTATAATATTTTAGGTAAACAAGTAAAAAATATTCAAATAAATGAAAAATCAAAAAGTATTGATGTATCAAATTTGAGTAAGGGAGTTTACATGATTAAATATACAATAGATAATGCTGTTGGTAGTTTAAAGTTTATGAAAAATTAGAGTTTCATTATTTTTTTAAAAACGTCTAGATGCTTTAATGTTTCTAGACGTTTTTTTCTTTATAAATATTTATTTTAAAAGTGCTTCTAAAGTTAAAAGGTCTAAAACACCATCTGATAAAAAATTGTTTTTAGTTTCAAAATTCTTAATTATATTAAAAGTTTCTTTTTTATAAACACCATCTAATTCTAGTTTGTATCCTTTTTTTATTAAAATCTTTTGAATTTCAAAAACAATTGGATGTTTGCTTCCAAACTTAATTTGAGGAGTATTCTTAAATAACGTGATTAACTTATTTTTGTAAAGATTTTTATTGTAGGTTTTTAAATCAATACCGTTTTTATCTAAAAATTCAATTTCTTTATTTGTTAATCCTTTCGATTTTAATTCCGAAGATTTAGATAAAATATCTTCATAATATTTAACAACGGCTAATTTTTTAGCATAGGTTTCAACAGCAATTTTGGTTTTATTATCATCGTCCTCTGGCGTTCTTACATCTATGTTGTTTGCAGACCATTGTAGCATAACATAACTATTAAGTTCTTCTACAGACTCATAATACTTTAAAACAATATCTTGGTTATAATGTTCTAAATCTACAGTTTTTGAAGATGTATAATTAACCTTTGGTGAGTTGTATCTTTTGTACTGATTGTATTTTCCGTAGCCAATTAAAATAACAATAATTAACAACAAAAAAATGATAATTTGTTTCATAAAAAATAAGTTGTAGTTAGGTATGCAAAAGTAATAAAATAGCTCTACTTAAACTGCATTTAAATATACCCAATGATTATTTTCAATACAAAATATAGAATGTTCTTTAATTGTTTCTAAACTTCCGTTTTCTATAAAAAATGCAGTAAATTCTACACTATTATCCGTAGAATTATGAATTTGAAGTTTTACCCAATCAACAGATTGTGTCCATTTCTTTAATTCTTTATACTCTCTATTAGACAATCTTGTTGTACTGTGATGACTTTTATGTAAATAATTTATATTACCCAACACAAAAGCACTGTATCTAGAACGCATTAATTCTTCTGATGTTTCTGCAGAGAAAATATTATCATGAGTTTTTTTGCAGCAATTTTTATATAATTTATTTGGATTGCAAGGGCACTTCATACTTAATTTAATATTTCATTTTTTTTAATTCTAAAGCACCTTTCTTCTCCTAAATAATTTGGGTTACCAAACTCTTCAGACCAAAAACCATCTAGAATATCTTTTGATAGGCACCTGTATACAGCTGTTCCTTTGTAAATATTGTTTTCATCACCCTGATATTCAAAATTAATAACCAAGATATTATCTTTAAAAAAACCTTCGCCAAATTGTTGTTGGCTCTTATTAATTAGCCAAACGGCTTTAAGTTTATTGTTGTTTAATAAGCTTAAATTTAAAATGCCTTTATAGGTGTTTTCAGTATTATCTTGATTTTTACCTATTATTTGATATTCACCAACTAAATCTTCTATTTGCATCATTGTTATTAAGATTACAAAGGTAAATGTTTCTTGATTAACAAATAAAAACCACTCAATTTGAGTGGTTTTTTTTATTAATTTATTTTAATTGATTGGAGTTTAATAGAAAAACGGCATTGGCTACAAATAGCTTTCCGTTTTCCCAAAAAGATCGAAATAAAGGATTATCAACCATATAAACAATACTTCCTCTTCCCATGGTTTGCTCTCCAAAAAGCAAAGATTCTGGTACATTTTTTACAGCTTTACTACCAGCATAACCAGATACGTTGTTAGAATCTTTATCAAAATAACCAACATTGTAACCTTTCTTTAAATAACTATAAGAAGTTCCGCTTAATTTTAAAGAATAATATTCTTTATCATAACCAAAAGCTAACGGATGTGAATTGTCTAAAGTACTTTTAAAAATACTTCCTGTAATTAAGTTGGCTACACTTTTACGTTCTCTTTCTTCGTAAGGAATTAAGTTATTATTCGTTACTTCTTCAGCATTTTTTTTAGTTTTTAAAGAGAAACCTTCTTTATTTGCAAAGCTATTTAAGGCATTTCCTATTGCTACTAATGTACCGCCAGATCTTACCCATTTTTTTAAATTAGATAAAGTAGAATCATTTAAAATACTATTGTAATAACCACTTGGTAAGATTATTACATCGTATTTGCTTAAATCTGTATAACCAAAATTATTAGAGTTAATGTTAGTAATTGGGTATTCTAATTGGGTTTCAAAAAAGTGCCAAACTTCACCAAAACTTAAAGATGAAGTTGCTTTACCAGAAACCACGGCTATTTTCTGTTTATTAATTGGTTTAATTGCTGATGAACCAAAATCTACACCAGATTGAGAAAAACCAGTTGCAACAGAAGTTAATTGACGTTGATGTTTGTCTGCAATTGTTACAATTATAGAATCAAAATCTATGTTTCTGTTATCATTTCTAAGTATTACTAAAGTTCCTTTATCGTAAGATATATTATTTGCTGAAAAAGATTTTTCAGCAAATCTAGGTACAATGTTATTCTTTAATAAATCTGCTAAAAAAGATGCGTCTTCAAGACTATTCCATTTAGAAACATAAGCGTAAGCACTTTTGTCTTCAAGATTTACAATTGTATTTTTAGTATTATTAGTTAAAGAGCTTACTTTATTTTTAGATGCAATTGCATTAAAACCATGTGCATACGGTAAAGACCAAGCAGTAATATCATAAGTTAAAGAATCTACCAATTTAGCATTTGGCTCAAATAAAGCTTTTACCATTTTACCTTTTGGTTGATCTGTATGAATAACCAAATCTTTACTACTAACGTCTAACTTAGCGTCTTTTAGAGTCGCATAACTAAATCCTTTTACAGAGCCATTTTTAGCATTTTCATATTTTATTTCATGGGTATCTAATAACTCTTTTAAACCATTCATTTTATCTTCATTTTCATTTTGAAGAACATAACTTTTATAGTTTAAGTTAGCATTATTGAAGAATTTTCTAAATTCTGAATTTAGCCTTTTAGCATTTTTTGAAGAAATTTCTACAGTAGATAAACCTGTAGTTAAATGATGTGTAGCTCTATCCTTTAGTGTTAAAACTTCACCTTCATCTGTATTTATACCTAAACCTGCACGCCCATGTCCAGCTTGTTCATAGGTCATACCAATTGCACCCATATATGTTGGGTATGTATCACCATAACTCGGGTATAATAAATCGAAGCTTTCTTTTGTAAAATACAACCAACCTTCTTTATCAAAATATTTTGCGTGATTTTTACCAATTTGTGTTTGAAATTCTCTTTGCCAATCAGTAATAATTTCATGAAAAGGTTCTGCAGCCGGAGCGAAGTAATACGGATTGTTGATACCTTGTTCATGAAAATCTACATGAATATGAGGCATCCATTTATTATAAACCTTAATTCTTTGTTTAGATTCTACTTGTGTTGCCCAAGCCCAATCTCTATTTAAATCAAATAAATAATGATTTGGTCTTCCACCTGGCCATGGTTCTGAATGTTCTGTAGCATTTTGATCTACATTATAAGGAGTGCTTTTAACTTGATTATACCAATTGACATAACGATCTCTACCATCTGGATTTATACAAGGATCTAGAATAACAACTGTATTTTCTAACCAGGCTTTTTTAGAAGTAACCAATTCATATAAGGTTAACATTGCAGCCTCTGTACTAGAAGCTTCATTACCATGTACATTGTAACTTAACCATACAATTGCAACGTCGTTTTTAGAATTACCAGAAATTACCCCCGTTTGACTTAGATTATTTTTTCTGATGGTCTCTAAATTGTTAATGTTTTCTACTGATGAAATGTAACTAACATATAAAGGTCTGTGTTCGTTTGTTTCGCCATATTTTTCTAATTTTACATTTGATAAAGTATTGCTAACATAATTAAAATAGTCTATAACTTTATGGTGTCTTGTAAAACGAGCGCCAATTTCGTAACCTAAAAATTCTTTTGGAGATTTAATTTTTTGAGAAAATAGTGTTCCAGATAATAAAATAAGAACAACTACAATAGATTTGATTTTCATGTAAGTGTTTGATTAGAAAACCAAATGTAATAATATATTTTTAAAATTGTTAATTTGCATAAAATAGAACTTGTTAAAAGTTTGTTAGATTGATTTGTAGTGATTTACAAAGCTTAAAATAGTTGTATTTTTATAAAAAATTTAGAAGTTAAAATGAGCAGTAAGATAGATATAGAATGTTGTTGTATTAAAAACTTTGCAGCCTAATGAAAGTTACTCAAATTCCGTTTAAAAAAACAGGTTTTTTCTCTAATACAATGATAGATTATTTAGAGCAAAAAGATTCTTTAAAACCTTTTTACAATAATTTTCCAGACATTACAGGGTTTTATAATCAAATAGAAGAAAAAGAAACATCTTTTAGTTTGCAAACACGTTTGGTTTTAGCAGAAGCATTAAAAAATCAATATCTAAATTTTGATGTTTCGTCGAAAACGGAAGAAAACATACATCTTTTAAAACTTAAAAATACTTTTACAATTACAACTGGTCATCAATTAAATTTATTTACAGGACCGTTGTATTTCTTATATAAAATTATTTCTGCAATTAATTTAGCAGAAGAATTGTCAGAAAAATTTCCTGAGAAAAATTTTGTGCCAGTTTATTGGATGGCAACAGAAGATCACGATTTTGATGAAATAAACTATTTTAACTTTAAAGGTAAAAAAGTTGTTTGGAACAGAGAAGATGGTGGTGCAGTAGGAAGATTTTCTACAAAGGGTTTAGAAAATGTTTTAAATGTTTTTGCAAATGAATTAGGTGGTTCTAAAAATGCAACATATTTAAAAAATCTTTTTTCTGAAGGTTATTTAAAGCACAATAATTTAGCAGAAGCAACTCGATATATAGCAAACGAATTGTTTAAAGAGTATGGTTTGATAATTGTTGATGGAGATGATAAAGAATTAAAAGAACTCTTTATTCCTTTTGTTTATGAAGAATTAGAAAATGGTATTTCATATAAAGAAGTTTCGAAAACAATAGAAAAATTAGAAGAAAATTATAAAATACAAGTTAACCCTAGAGAGATTAATTTATTTTATTTAGGTGATAATTTTAGAGAACGTATCGTTTTTGAAGATGGAATTTATAAGGTAAACAACACAGAAATTACATTTACTAAATCAGAAATTCTAAAAGAAGTAGAACAAAACCCGAGTGCATTTTCACCAAATGTAATTATGAGACCTTTATATCAAGAAGTTATTTTACCAAATATTTGTTATTTGGGTGGTGGAGGTGAAATGGCATATTGGTTCGAATTGAAAAAATATTTTAAGAAGGTAAATGTTCCTTTTCCTATTTTATTATTAAGAAATTCTGTACAAGTTATTTCAGAAAAACAACAGCGTAAATTAGATAAATTAGATATTTCTATTGAAGAACTTTTTTTAGATCAGCATGAATTATTATCCAAAAAAGTAATTCAAAATGCAGATTTAGAAGTAAATTTTAATGAAAAAATAAATTATTTAGAGCAACAATTTAAAGAGTTAAAAGTTGTAGCAGAAAAAACGGATGTTACTTTTATTAATGCTGTAAAAGCACAAGAAAAGAAACAAATTAAAGGTTTAGAAAATTTGCAAAAAAGGTTGATAAGAGCAGAAAAAAGAAGACAAAAAGATTTAGTAGATCGAATAACTTTTCTTCAAAATGAAATTTTACCAAATCAAAGTTTAGAAGAAAGACAGCGAAATTTTTCTGAATATTATTTAGAATATGGCAAAGAATTTATAATAGCATTAAAAAAATCTTTAAAACCTTTAGACTTACAATTTACAGTTTTAGAACTTTAATTTAGTATGAAATTTATAGTTCTAAAAGTAAGGCATAAAACTATTAGTTGTTTTAAAAATATCGATATTTATGAGTAAAGAAAAAGGTTTACATCCTAGAAATAAATTTAATACAGGTTATAATTTTGATGTACTTGTTCAAAATAATCCTAATTTAAAGGAGTTTGTAGCAACTAATAATTATGGGAATTTAAGTATTGATTTTTCAAATCCGAAGGCTGTAAAAGAACTTAATAAAGCACTTTTGTTTTCTTATAAAGATTTGTCTGTTTGGGATTTTCCAGATGAAAACTTATGTCCGCCAATTCCTGGTCGTTTAGATTACATTCATCATTTATCTGATTTGCTTTCATCCGAAGAAAATATTAAAATATTAGATATCGGAACGGGAGCAACTTGTATTTATCCTATTTTAGGTGTAGCAGAATATAATTGGACATTTATTGGCTCTGATATTGATTTAGATTCTTTAGACTATGCACAAGATATTATTTACGATAATAAGTTAGAAGAGAAGATAACTTTACGTCAGCAATTTAACGAGCAAAATATTTTAAAAGGAATTATTGAAGATGAGGATTATTTTACAGCAACAATGTGCAATCCTCCTTTTTATAAATCTGCAGAAGAAGCACAAGGTGCAAACCGAAGAAAAACTAAGAATTTAGGAAATAATGCAGTTAGAAATTTTTCTGGTAATAATAACGAACTTTGGTATGTTGGCGGAGAAAAAGCTTTTTTACACAATTATTTATATGAAAGTTCTTTATTTAAAACCAAAAGTAAATGGTTTACAAGCTTAGTTTCTAAAAAAGAAAATATTGATAGTTTAGAGAAGTCTTCTAAAAAATTGGGTGCGGTTGAGTTTAAGGTAATACCAATGAATCAAGGTAATAAGGTAACTAGAATTGCTTGTTGGCGGTTTTAATTAAAGCTTGTTTAATTGTAAACTAAATCTTTAATATTATATTTTTTACATAAATAGTGTAATATTGTATACACCAACATATGTACAAATACCAAGCATAAAAAAGCGTATAACGGAACTCCGAAAAGTTGATAAGGCCAATAATAGGTCCAAACTCCTAACTGAATCGTAATTACTTCACCGAAAGCAGGAAGTATTAAAGCTAAAATTAGCGCTAAAACAATTTTATTTTTTTGGCTTTTGTTTTTAAGTAACGGAATTAATTTCAATTCTAATTTGTACAAAAAATAGAAAGCATACATCCAAGCAAAAGGTAACCAAAGCGGCAATTCTCTGCTAACTTCATGATATTCCCAATAACCATTTGCAACGCCCCAAGTTTCACCAACAATACCACCAAAACAAGTTAAAAGCATTCCTATAAGTAGCAACCAATTTTTATGGTTAGGCTTAATAATTTCTTTATAAACATTGTGCGTAAGTTTTGCTATTAAAATTAAGGCAATTATTAAGTCGTATTCTTTTAAATAACCAATAAAAACACCTGCAATTATTAGTTTTAAAATACCTTTAATAACTTCAATAAAAAACTTTTTTTTGTCTGTAATCATGTGCATAATAAAATGTAAATGTACAGTATTTGTTAAGTTGTTTAAACTTATTTCATAAAAAAACCGAAGCTATTAACTTCGGTTCGAATATATTTTGTGATACTATTTTATAAATTAGGAATTACTAATTCTTGACCAGGATGAATTACATCTGGACTCTTTAAGATATTAGTATTTGCTTCAAAAATAGCAGTATATTTAGATGATTTACCATAATATTGCTTTGCGATTTTACCAAGAGTCTCTCCACTTTTTACAGTATGGCTTGCAAAGATAGAAGTATCTTCTACAGAAATATCTGCCATAATATCTGTAGGGTTTTCACCACCAACTTTCTTTATTTCATCCCAAAGTAAATTTTTTTCATATTGGTTTTTTGCAGTACCTACAACATGTAATACGCCGTTTTCTTCTTTTACATCTCCATTTTTAATTGCTAATTCTTCTCCTAGATTTAATACACTTTGATATTTTGCTCTCATTTTAATTTTTTGATTTTTAATTATAGCCTAAATGTACAAAAAAACCAAAGCTAAAAGCTTTGGTTTTTCGATTAAACTACAAATTTTATAGTTAAATGATAATAATGTATAAGTGATTAACTTTATAAATGTATTACTTCGTCATAAGCATCTGCAACAGCTTCCATAACAGCTTCACTCATTGTTGGGTGAGGGTGAATTGCTTTTAAAACTTCATGACCAGTAGTCTCTAATTTTCTACCAAGTACAGCTTCTGCAATCATATCAGTAACACCAGCACCAATCATGTGGCAACCTAACCATTCACCATATTTTGCATCAAAAATTACTTTTACAAAACCATCTGGTGTACCAGCAGCTTTCGCTTTTCCTGACGCTGAAAATGGAAATTTACCAACTTTAAGCTCGTAACCAGCTTCTTTAGCTTTTGCTTCTGTCATACCAACAGATGCAATTTCTGGAGTTGCGTACGTACAACCAGGTACGTTACCGTAATCGATAGCTTCTGTATGTAAACCTGCTAATTTCTCAACACAAGTAATTCCTTCTGCAGAAGCAACGTGCGCCAAAGCTTGTCCAGGAACAACATCTCCAATTGCATAATAACCAGGTATGTTAGTTTGGTAAAAATCATTTACTAAGATTTTATCTCTATCAACAATAATACCTACATCTTCTAAACCAATGTTTTCGATGTTAGATTTAATTCCAACCGCAGATAATAAAATATCTGCTTTTAAAGTTTCTTCTCCTTTTTTAGTTTTTACAGTTGCAACAACACCATCACCAGAAGTATCAACAGACTCTACAGAAGAATTTGTCATTACTTTAATTCCAGATTTTTTAACAGAACGTTCAAATTGTTTAGAAATGTCGATATCTTCTACAGGAACTAAGTTTGGTTGAAACTCTACAATAGTAACTTCTGTTCCCATTGAGTTGTAAAAATGAGCAAACTCAACACCAATTGCACCAGAACCTACAACAATCATAGATTTTGGTTGCGTTGGCAACGTCATTGCTTGTCTATAACCAATTACTTTTTTACCATCTTGAGGTAAGTTTGGTAATTCTCTAGAACGTGCACCAGTTGCAATAATAATATTGTCTGCACTATATTCTGTTACAGTACCATCTTCTGCAGTTACATCAACTTTTTTACCAGTTTTAATTTTACCGAAACCATTAATAATATCAATTTTGTTTTTCTTCATTAAAAAAGCAACACCTTTGCTCATTCCGTCTGCAACACCACGACTTCTTTTAATTACAGCGTCAAAATCTTTATCAATTGCTTCTGCTTTTAAACCATATTCATCAACATGCTTTAAGTAATCATAAACTTGAGCAGACTTTAATAAGGCTTTTGTTGGGATACATCCCCAATTTAAACAAATTCCACCTAAGCTTTCTTTTTCTACAATGGCAACTTTAAAGCCTAATTGAGAAGCTCTAATTCCCGTAACATATCCTCCAGGTCCACTTCCAATAATTATGATGTCGTATTTCATTTTTTTAATATTTACTAGTTGTTTGTTTTATTTTGGGCGTTTTAACAGGCTTTCCGTTATATCTTTTTTATCGTACCTCAAAAAAAGGATGCCACTTCAATCCTTAACGCGTGCTAATTTACTAACTTTTTTACATTCTTTCAGGAACCTGAATTCCTAATAAAGAAAATGCCGATTTTATAGTTTCTGCTACTTTTTTAGATAATTGAACTCTAAATGTTTTTTTATCTAAATCTTGCTCTCCTAAAATGTGTACATTTTGATAAAAAGAATTAAACTCCTTCACCAAATCATATGTATAATTAGCAATAATTGCTGGCGAATAATTAGCAGCAGCTTGCTGTATAGTTTCTGGATATAATTCTAATTGTTTTAATAATTCTTTTTCCTTTTCATGTAAATCTACAGTTACAGGTTTCGAATAATCAAAATTTGCTTTTCTAATTATAGACTGAATTCTGGCATATGTATATTGAATAAAAGGACCAGTATTTCCTTGAAAATCTACAGAAGACTTCGGGTCGAATAAAATTCTCTTTTTAGGATCTACTTTTAATATGAAATATTTTAAAGCGCCTAAACCAATCGTTTTATACAACTCTTCTTTTTCTTCATCAGAATACCCTTCTAACTTGCCTAGTTCTTCAGAAATAGCTCTCGCAGTATCTGTCATTTCTATCATTAATTCATCAGCATCTACAACAGTTCCTTCTCTAGATTTCATTTTACCAGAGGGTAAATCTACCATTCCGTAACTTAAATGATGTAATTGTTTTGCCCAATCGAAACCTAGTTTCTTTAAGATTAAGAATAAAACCTGAAAATGGTAATCTTGCTCGTTACCAACTGTATAAACCATACCGCCAACATCTTCATAGTCTTTAACACGTTGTATGGCTGTACCAATATCTTGTGTCATGTAAACCGCTGTTCCGTCAGAACGTAAAACAATTTTTTCGTCTAAACCATCATCAGTTAAATCACACCAAACAGAACCATCTTCTTTTCTAAAGAAAACACCTTTTTCTAAGCCTTGTGCAACTACATCTTTCCCTAATAAATAAGTGTTACTTTCATAATAAAGATTATCAAAGTTAACTCCCATGTTTTTATAAGTAACATCAAAACCAGCGTAAACCCAAGCATTCATGGTTTCCCATAAAGCAACAACATCTTTATCCCCAGCTTCCCATTTTAAAAGCATTTGTTGTGCTTCTAAAAATAACGGAGCTTCTTTTTTGGCCTCATCTTCAGTTTTGCCAGCAGCCATTAAATCTGCAATCTCTTTTTTATATTCTTGATCGAATTTTACATAATAATTACCAACTAATTTATCCCCTTTTAAACCTGTAGATTCAGGAGTTTCTCCGTTTCCGAATTTTTCCCAAGCCAGCATCGATTTACAGATATGAATTCCTCTATCGTTAATTATCTGCGTTTTATAAACTTTCTTACCAGAAGCTTTTATAATTTCTGCAACAGAATATCCTAATAAATTATTACGAACATGGCCTAAGTGAAGAGGTTTGTTTGTATTTGGAGAAGAATATTCTACCATAATAGCTTTCTCATTAGCCTTTGGCGATTCTAAACCATAAGAAGTGTTTTCTAATATTGCATTAAAAAAGTTTGTGTAAAAAGAATCGTCTATAACTAAATTTAAAAATCCTTTTACAACATTAAAATTGGTTATTTCAGTAACGTTTTCTACTAGATATCTACCTAAATCTTCTCCTATTTGTACCGGATTTCCTTTTTTGTAACGTAGCAACGGAAAAACAACTACTGTAATGTCTCCTTCAAATTCTTTTCTTGTTGCTTGAAATTCTACAGACGGAATTTCGATATTATATAATGCTAAGAAACCTTCTTTAACTTTAGTTTCTATGGTGTTTTGAATATTCATTTATTAATAAAATTGAAATACAAAATTAAGGATTTTTATTTGTTTTTCTGAGTGATTTTTCCCGAAGAATAATTGTAATTTTGTAACATGGAAAAAATGCTGAAACAACTCCCAAAATTAGCCAAAGAAGCAAAAAAAGAAAACGAAAAATATTTTGCGAGATTAAAGAAACGAACGCCAAAAAGATTAGATTATTTAATGCAAGAATTGCACGATAAAGAGTTTGAAAAGACAGACTGTTTAACTTGTGGTAATTGTTGCAAAACTACCAGCCCAATTTTTACGGATGTTGACATAGAACGAATTGCCAAATATCTAAAAATGAAGGTGGCAGCATTTACATCACAGTATTTAGAAAGAGATGAAGATGATTTTATGGTTTTAAAATCTGCGCCTTGTACTTTTTTTGATGAAAGTGATAATACATGTTTTATTTATAGTGTAAGGCCTAAGGCATGCGCAGAATATCCACATACAAATCGTAAAAAGTTTATCGGTATAACAGATTTAACCATTGCCAACACAGCAATTTGTCCTGCAACTTATAATATTGTAGAAAACTTAAAAAAACGTTTGCCTTTAGAAGGTAATAAGAAAATTAAAAGATCTTAAACTCTTTAAACATCAAAACTTGCATAATTTATTTTGACTATTTTAGTAGAAAATAAATTTATGCAAACTATTTTTACTTATTTTGAAACAATACCATCTTCTCATAGAAGTTTAATTCTAGTTTCTGGTATTACTTTTTTTTGGCTTTTAGAAGGTGCATTGCCATTATTTAATTTCAATTACAAAAAATGGAAACATGCGATACCAAACTTGTTTTTTACTTTTACAACAATAATTATAAATTTTTCGTTGGCATTTTTATTGCTTAAAACTGCAGATTGGGTAACTGTAAATAATTTCGGACTTATTAATTGGTTGCCAGAAATGCCACTTTGGTTATATGTTACTTTAGGAATATTATTTTTAGATTTTTTTGGCGCTTATTTAGCTCATTTTGTAGAACACAAAGTTGCTGTTTTATGGATGGTCCATTTAGTGCATCATACAGATCATAGTGTAGATACTACAACAGCCAATAGACATCATCCAATAGAAAGTGTTATTCGTTTTATTTTTACTTTATTGGGTGTTTTTGTTATTGGTACGCCAATAGCTATTGTGTTTATGTATCAATCAATGTCTTTAGTTTTTACTCAATTTACACACGCAAATATTAAAATGTCGTCAAAATTAGATACTTTTTTAAGTTATTTTATAGTTTCTCCTGATATGCATAAAGTGCATCATCATTATAAATTGCCTTATACAGATTCTAATTACGGAAACATCTTTTCTATTTGGGACAGAATTTTTGGTACTTATATGAAATTTGATAGAGATAAAATTGTGTATGGTGTAGATACTTTTCCGGATGCAATAAAAAACTCTTCGTTAAAAGAATTGTTAAAACAGCCTTTTCAAGGTTATAGAAAACCAACTGGGGTTGAATAAGTAAATTAGATTAGTAGTAGTTTAATTATTTGTAAATTAAATACTTATATCTAATAACTTTAAAATTCTCCAAATCTGCTTCCCAAGTTTTTCTAATTTCCTCAACAGATAAACCTAGTTCTAATTGTTGTTGTAGTTTTTTTGTGCCTGCATGAATTGTAAAAGTATTACCAAAGAATTTTTCTGTTTTTGGTGTTTTTTTATATGCATCTATTAAAAAAGATAAATCTATTTTATTTAAAAACGGTATTTCTTCTAAATTGACTCCGTTACAAAGTTTATCTTTATATTTTGGATATTTGGCTCCAAAATTAGCTACTGGTACATAGCTAAAATCACTTTTAGGAAAAAAAGGAGCACCATATCTTTGAAACTGAAACTCTGTTCCACGTCCGGCATTTATGGTTGTTCCTTCAAAAAAGCCTAAACTAGGGTATAAGTTTATACTTTTGTCATTAGGTAAATTAGGAGAAGGCCTAATAGCTATAGAATACTTAGAATTATGTATGTAATTTTTATTCGGAATAACTTTTAAATCGCATTGTATTCCGTTAATTAACCATTTTTCTCCATTAATCATTTGTCCGTATTCGCCAATTGTCATTCCATAAACAACAGGTACAGGATGTTTACCAACAAAACTGCTATGTTCCATTTCTAAAACAGGGCCATCTATGTAATGTCCGTTAGGATTTGGTCTATCTAAAATTATAACAGGTATTTGAGCTTCAGCACAAGCCTCCATAACATAATGCAATGTAGAAATGTAAGTGTAAAAACGCACACCAACATCTTGAATATCGAAAACAACAACATCTATATTTTCTAATTGTTTTGCAGAAGGTTTTTTACTTTTACCGTATAAAGACACAATTGGCAAACCTGTTTTGGTGTCTAAACCATCTTTAATTACTTCTGCAGCATCTGCTTTTCCTCTAAAACCGTGTTCTGGTGCAAATACTTTTTTTACATTTATATCTTTATAATTGTGTAGAAAATCTACTAAATGTTGTGTTACTTTTTTAGAACCCATAACATTTGGAGCAATTTCGGCTCTTTGCAATACGTTTAAAACAGAAGTTTGATTTGCCACAATGGCCACGTTTTTTCCTTTTAAAAGATTTAAATATAATTCGGTTCTTTCTGCACCTGTTTTAATTTCAGAAATAGTTTTGATCTCACTATTCTGAATAACTTTAGTTTTCTGAGCACAAGAAATCAGGTTAAAATTCAGTAAAAGAACTAAGAATAAATATGTACTTTTGAAAGGTTTAAAATCTGTCATCAATTTGAATTACGAGTTATATATAGCCAAACGTATTATTACAGGGAAAAAGTATAAAAATAGCATTTCATCCCCAATAATAAAAATTGCAATTGCAGCAATTGCGTTAGGAATCATTATTATGTTAATTGCAGTGGCAACAGCTGCAGGTTTACAAACAAAAATTCGCGATAAAATGGCTGGTTTTAAAGGTCATGTGCAGATTGTAAATTATGACAATAATAATTCTGACGTTTCAACAACGCCAATAGATATTGAACAAGAATTTTACCCGAAATTTAAAAATATCGAAGGTATAAAAAACGTACAAGTTTTTGCAAGTAAAGGCGGTCTTTTAAGAACAGATACAGCTTTTGAAGGTGTTGTTTTTAAAGGAGTATCTTCTGATTATGATTGGTCTATATTTAACGAATATTTAGTAGAAGGTAAACTGCCAGATTTTACGTTGCCAAGAACAAAAGGCGTTTTATTATCCCAAACAATAGTAAATAGACTTCAATTAAAATTAAATGATACTATTTCTGCATCATTTTTAAAAACGCTGCAAAACAAACTACCATCTAATAGAAAATACCATATTGTAGGTATTTACAATTCTGGTTTTATGCAGTTTGATCAAAATATGATGATTGGAGATATTAGAGAGGTTCAGAAATTAAATAAATGGACAGAAAACCAAGTTGGTGGTTTCGAAGTCGTTTTAAATAGTTTTGATAATATTGAAGAAAAAGGTGAAGAAATTTATAGCGAAGTAAGTTTAACACTTAATGCAAAAACTATAATAGATTCGTATCCAGCTGTATTCGATTGGATTAAACTATTCGACAATAATGTGTGGTTTATTATTGCAATAATGATATTAATTGCAGGTATAAATATGATTACAGCTTTACTTGTATTAATATTAGAGCGCGTGCAAATGATTGGTATTTTAAAAGCTTTAGGAAGTAGTAATTCTAGTATAAGAAAGATTTTTTTATACAATGCATCTTATTTAATTTTAAAAGGTCTTTTTTGGGGGAATTTAATTGGTTTATCAATTATTGGTATGCAGCATTTTTTTAAACTAATTACATTAAATCCAGAAACTTACTATGTTTCTATTATGCCAGTTCATATAAGTGTTGGTGCAGTTTTAGCATTAAATATTGGCACATTAATTTTATGTTTTTTAATGTTGATCATTCCTTCATACATCATCACAAAAATAAATCCTTCGAAATCTATAAAGTTCGCTTAAAAATTAGGTTAAGGTTTCTTAAAACATACTTTTAGGCATAAAAATATTTTATCTTTGCATTAGAAATTTAAGAAATGAAATACGCAAAGAATATATTAGAAACTATTGGTAACACACCACTAGTTCAATTAAACAGTGTTACAAAAGAAATAGACGCCTTAGTTTTAGCAAAAGTAGAAACCTTTAATCCTGGTAACTCTGTTAAAGATAGAATGGCTTTAAAGATGATTGAGGATGCGGAAGCAGATGGACGTTTAAAACCAGGCGGAACAATAATAGAAGGTACTTCTGGTAACACAGGTATGGGATTAGCTTTAGCAGCAATTATAAAAGGTTACAAATGTATTTTTGTGATTTCTGATAAACAATCTAAAGAAAAAATGGATATTTTACGTGCAGTTGGTGCAGAAGTTATAGTATGTCCAACCAATGTAGAACCAGAAGACCCAAGATCTTATTATTCAGTTTCTAAAAGATTAGGAACAGAGACACCAAATTCTTGGTATGTAAATCAGTACGATAATCCTAGTAATGCAACAGCACATTACGAGCAAACTGGACCAGAAATTTGGGAACAAACTGATGGAAAGATAACTCATTTTGTAGTTGGTGTTGGTACCGGAGGAACTATTTCTGGTACAGCTAAATATTTAAAAGAGAAAAACCCGAATATTAAAATTTGGGGTATAGATACTTATGGTTCTGTATTTAAAAAATATCATGAAACTGGTATTTTTGATGAGAATGAAATTTATCCTTATATAACAGAAGGTATTGGTGAAGATATTTTGCCTAAAAATGTAGACTTTTCATTAATTGATGGTTTTACAAAAGTAACCGATAAAGACGCTGCTGTTTACACTAGAAAAATAGCAAAAGAAGAAGGTATTTTTGTCGGAAACTCTGCAGGATCTGCAATTAAAGGGATGTTACAATTAAAAGAGCATTTTACAAAAGATGATGTTGTAGTTGTTTTATTTCACGATCATGGTAGTAGATATGTAGGTAAAATGTTTAATGATGATTGGATGCGAGAAAGAGGTTTCTTAGAAGATGAAATTAAAACTGCTGCAGATTTAATTAAAAATCATTCGGATAAACCATTGGTTACTGCACAAACAGAAGAGTTAGTTTCTCATGCAATTGAAAGAATGCGAGGTTTTAAAATTTCTCAAATTCCTGTTAAAGATGTAAATGGTTTTGTAGGGTCTATAGATGAATCTGTTTTATTACATAATTTTATTTCAGATAAAGATATTGCAGATAAACCTATTAAAGATATTATGGGTAAATCTTATCCTATTGTTCAAAAATCTGCAAAATTAGAGGAGATTTCTAAATTGATAAATAAAGAGAATCAAGCAGTATTAGTAGCGTTAGAAAATGGGAATCATCATATCATTACAAAGTATGATATTATAAGTGCTATCTAAAATAGTATCAACATTTATTAAAAAGAGCTTTCTAATTAGAAAGCTTTTTTTTTTTTGATAATATTTAAAAAATTAGGTTTTTAAACAGTTTTATTGAGTTATTTATGTTTAAAGTTAAATTTTACTGATTATAAATTAATGGAAGTAGTTTTTTGTAGAAAAATTAACATATGTTTTTTTGAAGAATTATCTATCTTTAAACACTAACTAACTTAATTCAATAAAAATGAAAAATTTAAAATTCTTATTTATTCTTGCAGCAATAGTTGCTTGCAAAGAAAATAAAAAAGAGGAAACTAAAACTGATGATATGTTGTCTAAAGCTACAGAAATCCATAAAAAAGTAATGACTTTAGATACACATGTTGATATAAATGTAGCCAACTTTACAGATTCTATAAATTATACTCAAAAATTAAAAAACCAAGTAAACTTGCCAAATATGGAAGAAGGAGGTTTAGATGTTGCATTTTTTATTGTGTATACAGGTCAAGGAGATTTAACAGAAGAAGGTTATGATAAAGCATATAAAAATGCAATGAGTAAGTTCAACGCAATTCATAAATTAACCAAAGAAATTGCTCCAGAAAGAATTGGTTTAGCTGTAAATTCTAAAGAAGCTAGAGAAATTTATGCATCAGGAAAAAAGGTAGCTATGATTGGTGTAGAAAATGCTTATCCTTTGGGTACAGATGTTTCTAGGGTAAAAGAATTTTACGATTTGGGTGCAAGATACATGAGTCTTTCTCATAATGGTCATAGTCAATTATGTGATTCTAATACCGGAGAAAAAGACAATGTTTGGTTGCACAATGGTGTAAGCGATTTAGGAAAAGAAGTAATTAAAGAAATGAACAAATGGGGAATTATGATTGATGTTTCTCATCCTTCAAAAAAATCAATGAAAGATATGATTGCTTTATCTAAAGCACCAATTATTGCTTCTCACTCTTCTGCAAGAGCATTATGTAATCATAGCAGAAATTTAGATGATGAACAATTACAATGGATGAAAGAGAATGGAGGAGTTGTGCAAACAGTTGCTTTTAGTTCTTATGTAAATACAGAAAAAGATAAAATTTATAAAGAAGAATTAAATAAAGTAATAAAAGAATTAGCGGTAGCAAAAGGAGAAGAAATGATGACTTGGGCAGAGGCAAGAAAATTAAGTTCAGAAAAAAGAGATGCTTTTATTGCTACTTACAGAAAATTATCTGCAGAAGCAAAAGAGAAAATGAAGTCTTCTGATGTTACACCAGTAAATGTTTCAGATTTTGTAGATCATATAGATTACTTAATAAGTAAAATAGGAATTGATCACGTAGGTATTAGTTCAGATTTTGACGGTGGAGGAGGAGTTAATGGTTGGAATGATGCTTCTGAAACTTTAAATGTAACTTTAGAGTTGGTAAAAAGAGGCTATACAGAAGCACAAATAGCGCAATTATGGAACGGAAATTTACTAAGAGTTTTAGATGAGGTTGAAAAAGTAGCAAAAGAAATACAAGCTAAACAAACCATATAATTTATTTATTATGTAAACTAAAAAACCATCTCAATAAAGAGATGGTTTTTTTTAACTAACTAATTCAAATAATTTACACAATGAAAACAGTTTACTACGTTGCTTTCATTTATTTAATTGCAACTACTGTGCCAAACTTTAAATAAGTATTTAAAAATGTTAATAAAATGTCATTTTTGTATTTTTGGTAATGAAAAAACGATTCTTTTTAAAGAATCGTTTTAGTTTTTTTGTTATTATTATGAAATAAATAATTATTTGATTAAAGTTCTACTAAATTAATTAGCGTGTTTATGTGCTTTATAAGAAGATCTTACCAATGCACCACTTTCTACAAACATAAAGCCCATTTCTAAACCTAAAGTTTCGTATTTTTTAAACTGTTCTGGCGTAATAAATTCTTTAACAGGTAAATGTTTTTTTGTAGGTTGTAAATACTGTCCAATTGTAATGATGTCGCAATTTACTTCACGCAGATCTTTCATTGTTTGTATTACTTCCTCTTCGGTTTCACCTAAACCAAGCATTAAACCTGTTTTAGTTCTCATTCCGTTTTCTTTTAAATACTTTAAAACACCTAAGCTTCGATCATATTTTGCCTGAATTCTAACTTCTCTAGTTAATCTTCTAACGGTTTCCATGTTATGAGACACAACTTCTGGTGCAACATCTATAATTCGATCTATTTGTTTCGTGTTTCCTTGAAAATCTGGAATTAAAGTTTCTAAAGTTGTCTTAGGGTTTGCTCTTCTAATTGCATCTACAGTTTCTGCCCAAATAATCGAACCTCCATCTTTTAAATCATCTCTATCTACAGATGTTATTACAGCGTGTTTGATACTCATTATTTTTATAGAACGAGCAACTTTTTCTGGTTCATCCCATTCTACAGTTTCTGGTCTTCCGGTTTTTACACCACAAAAGCCACAAGAACGTGTGCAAATATTACCTAAAATCATAAAAGTTGCAGTTCCTTCTCCCCAACATTCTCCCATGTTTGGACAACTACCACTTGTGCAAATTGTATTTAATTTATATTTATCAACTAAACCTCTTAGTTCTGTATATTTTTTACCAACAGGTAATTTTACACGAAGCCATTTTGGTTTTTTTGGTCTTTCTGGTACTATTACAGATTCTATTGCCATTTCTATTGAATTTGAATTGCAAATTTACGAAGAAAAGATTTAAATACTCGTTAAAAACCAAATACTAAAACCTATTAAAAAAGCAAAACCGATAAAACTTAAAATCTTTAAAACCAAACCGGGTCTGTGTTCTTTTGGAGTATGATTACTAGTTATTAATTTATAGTTTAAAATAGCGTAAAAAGGAGCTGTTAAAAACGAAAGTATGGTAGCAATTTTAACTAGTAATCCCATATTATCCATAAAAAAATGTAAAATCAAAAAAGTACCTATAAATAAGAAGATTATCCAAAACCAATAACCAAGTTTAAACTTTTTATTAAATAGAAGTTTAGATGTTCTATCCATGGCTCTAGGTGATGCATCTAATGTTGTTATGGTTGTGCTAAACATAGTTGTAAAAGCAGCTATAGCAATAAAAATGTAAGAAAACTCTCCGAGGTTTTTTGTGTATAATTCAATTAATTGAGTTGCGAATACACCTCCTTTGTTAGAAAATGTTGTTCCGGATTTATACATAACCAAAGCACCTAAAAGTACGAAACAAATTCCTAAAAATAGCGCACTGATATAGCCAACATTAAAATCGAAAACAGCATCTTTTTTCTTAGTTTTCATAAAAGAAGTTTCATCTTTTTCTACAGACCAAATCGAATGCCAAATAGATACGTCTAAAGGTGCTGGCATCCAACCTAAAAAAGCAATTAAAAATGTAAGTTCTACTGCGCCAGAAGGTATAATTTGTGTTACATCAAAAGCTTCTTTTGTGTTGTAAATAGCTACACATACTGCAATAATGGTACTAAAAGTAAGAATTACAATAATGTATTTCATAACATTATCTAGCAACTTATACTTACCAATAAGTAAGAAAATTATACTTATTAGCATTAAAAAAGTAGACCATAAAACTAAATTATCTGAAATTCCGAATAATTGAGAAGCCAAACCAGCGGTAACAATTGTAACAGCTGCTTGTATGGTAAACATAGTTGTAAAGTTGATAATGTAATATGCAACTAAAATACCTTTACCTAATTTTTTGTAACCTTCTAAAAGTGTTTCACCTGTTGCTGCTGCATATCTTGGTCCGAATTGAAAAAACGGATATTTAAAAATATGTACTAAAAATAGTGCCCAAATTAAACCAAAACCAAATTCTGCACCTGCTCTAGTAGATTGTACTAAATGAGAAACACCAATGGCAGCTCCTGCAAATAGTAAACCGGGTCCTAAAGATTGTAAAAATGATCTTTTCACACTTAAGATTTCTTAATAATTTCTGCCAAAAGTTTTTTTGCACGCAAAAGTTTAACTTTTACATTATTCATTGGTTCGTTAATTTGTATAGAGATTTCTTTATAACTTAATTCCTGAAAATAACGTAATTGTATAACTTCTTGATATTTAGGTTTTAATTGCTTGATGTCTCGTAAAAGATTTGCTAAATTTTGTTCTCTAATAATTTTGTCTTCTGGGGTTGGGTTTTCATCAGCAACTAAATATACCTTATCTTCTTGTTCTTTAGAGGTTTCTGTAATTATAGAGCTGTTTTTTTTACGAAGTAGATCTATGTGTATATTTTTAGAAATAGTAATTAACCAAGTCTTAAAAATATACTTTTCATCAAAAGATTTTATTTTATCAAAAGCTTTAGAAAACGTTTGTATTGCAATATCTTCTGCATCATTTTCACTCTTTGTCCTTTTTAATAAAAAATTAAAAACATCAGACCAATATAGATTTAGTAAAAAACTAAAAGCAGATTGATCTCCGTTTTTAGCTTTTAAAATATTTGCTTCTAATTTTTTAATATCTATTTCCAATGATTTGGTTTTGATAACAAGTTAGCTATAAAAATACTAAATTGAAAGAATAATAAACCAATTTCTAAAAAAGGAAGGAAATAAATTATTTGCGGCTCGTTTAATTTTTTTGCTGATAGACCAATTACTAAGAATTGAACAAAGTAATAAGAAAGTAAAATAGATAAAATAAGAATCCAGTTAGGAAATAAAATAAGTAGAATTACTCCACTCGCAAATAAAGATACTTTGGATATAAAAAAAAGGCTTAATAAAAATTGATGTTTTTTCTTATAATAATTTGCTGTAGAAATATGCCTTCTTTTTTGCTGAAACCATTTTTTAAAACTAGTTGGTGCTAAAGATTCTGTAAAACTATTTTTAGTAATACAGATTTTGGTGTTTTCTTTATTTGCCGCATCTTGAATAAATAAATCGTCATCACCAGAATTAATATGCATGTGTTTTATGAATCCTTTTACTTTAAAAAATTCTGCTTTAGTATAAGCTAAATTTCTACCAACCGCCATGTATGGTGTTTTTAGTTTAGCATAACTTAGGTATTGTATAGCAGTTAATAGAGTTTCGAAGCGAACAAATAAATTTACAAGAGATTTTTCTTTCTTATACTTGCCATATCCTATAACAATAGTTTTTGTATCGTTAAAATTCTTAGACATTTCTGTAATCCAGTTTTTAGAAACCGGTTTACAATCTGCATCAATAAATAATAAATGCTCGTAATTTGCCGCTTTAATACCAAGTGTTAAAGCATATTTTTTATTTCCCCAAAAAGCTTCAATATTTTCGACTTCTATACATTTAATTCTCTCATCTTTTTTTTGAAATTCTTCCATTATTTCAGAAGTAGTATCAGAAGATGCATCATTAATAAGTACAACCTCAAAATTAGAATATGTTTGTTCTAAAATTGATGGTAAAAATTTTTGAAGGTTTTTTGCTTCGTTTTTAGCACAAATTATAACAGAAACAGGTATTTCTTTAATAGTATTTGTTTGTTCTCTATCTTTAAAAAGAAAAGAAGTAAAAAATAAATAATATACAATTTGAAGTACTGCAAAAACTACAAAACTGTAGAATAGTACAGATATAATCATTTAAAGAATTAGATTAGTTATGTTGAGGTTCTGCACAATCTGCATATTGTTCAGGCGTTTTTCCGCAAAAGCCACAAGATTCACCAGATTTATTTAACATTGGGTTTTGGCTAGCACATGTACCTGCGAATTTACCATCTTTTTTTGCCCAAATTTTAATTGCAATTCCTGCAACACCAAGTCCTAATAAAGCTAAAGTAATAAGTAATAATTTCATAAATAATATTTCTAATGCAAAGATACAAAATCTTACTATTTCCTTTAGCTTATTAACATTTTTTGTATGTTTACTTTTTCAGAAACTAATTTGGAAGAACAAGACTTTATAAAGTTACTTATTAAAGGCAATCAAACTGCATTTAGTCAACTTATTGACCAATTTCAGCAGAAGGTTTTTGGCACTTGTATTTCTTTTGTACCCAATAAAGAAGATGCAGAAGATATTGTACAAGAAGTTTTTTTAGAAGTTTTTAAATCGATTTCTAAATTTAAAGGAGATTCTAAATTATCTACTTGGATTTATAAAATTGCCACAAATAAATGTTTGGAATTTATCAGAAAAAAGAACGCTAAAAAACGTTTTGCTTTTTTACAAACTATTTTAGGAAATGAAATTCCTGTAGATAAAACCAGCTATTTTACAGAAATTAATCATCCAGGAATTATTTTAGAGAATAAAGAAAAATCTGATATTATTTTTAGAGCGATAAATACTTTGTCAGAAAGCCAAAGAGTTGTTTTTACGTTGGCAAAAATAGATGGTAAAAGCTATCAAGAAATTGTCGAAATTACGGGTAAAACGTTATCGTCTGTAGAATCTACAATGTTTAGAGCAAAGAAAGCATTACAAGAAAAATTAGAAAATTTTTATAAAGCAGAAAATTAGTGCAAGTTTTTTTTAAGACTTGCATCTAAATACATATGTAAGTTCGTAAAATTTAAGTGAATTGGAAAATAAAGAACACATAAAAAATAAGGTTAAAGACACATTTAATGTTTTAGAAAGCATTAATAAGGTAGAAGTAAACCCTTTTTTGAAGCATAAAATATTACAAAAGTTAAATAATGTTGAGGAAAAGAAAAAAGAAATTAATTGGTTTACTCCAAAATTACAATTGGCGGCTCTTGTAATTGTATTGCTTATGAATGCAATTGCAATTTATTATGTTTTTAGTAGTACTGAAGTAACAATAACATCCGATATTAATAGCTTTGCACAAGAATATTCTTTACAAGAAACATCTAATTCACTATTAAATTAAAAGAAATGAAAACAAAATTATTACCAATTCTTTTAGGTCTTTTATTAATTATGAATGGAGTTTTAATCTATCTATTGATTAAAAAACCGCATGAAAACAGAAGACCAAATCCAAACAGATCTTTTTTAACGGAACAATTACAGTTTTCTGATAATCAGAAAGAACAATTTATAAGTTTAGATAAAATCCATAGAAGTTTTATGCAAGAAATAGATAAAGAAATAAGGCAAGAAAAAGAGGTGCTATTTAGTTCTTATTCTGATAAAAATATAAATCCAGAAAATAATATTGCAAAAATAGGGACTTTAGAAGCTAAAAAGGAAGCAGAAATACATCGTTTTTTCTCTGCTGTTAGAAAATTATGCAAAGAAAATCAAGTTGATATGTTCGATGAAATTATTAAACAAGCATTAAAAGGAGGAGAAAGAAGACAGCCAAATGATAGGAGAATGCCTCCACCAAGAGATCGAAAAGTTCATCCGCCAAGATAATTTTAATATTTAAAACTCATTAGCAAAAAACCTTATTTCTTGTTAGAAATAAGGTTTTTTGTTAAAGTAAAGTTAAAGAAAATTTTATGAAACAAGTTTTTTTTAAAGCTTGCATCTAAACTCTTATAGACTAAAAACAATTTTAAAAATTAAATTATTTATGAAACGTTACAAAATTATTTTAGGAGCATTAATAGCTGTATCAAGTATAATTATTTCTTGCAAATCTTCAGAAGAAACTTCTAAAGGAATAAGACGAGGAGAAAGAAAAAGTATCTCTGCAATCTTTTCAGAAATGGATGTAAATAATGATGGGAAATTATCTAAAAACGAAACAAAAGGACCCTTAGCGAAAGATTTCTCTAAAATAGACACTAATAATGATGGTTTCATTTCTAAAGAAGAATTAGAAAATGCACCAAAACCAGAAAGAAATAGAAGACCAAGAAACTAAAAATAGATGTATCAACTAAAATTAAACCCAATGAAAAATTTAAAAAACATATTATTTTCAACATTCATAATACTAATTGTATTTTCATGTTCTAAAGATGAAGTTACTAATGAAGTAGTAGATGATGAAGAAACTATTGAAGTAGGAATAACAGAATTAAGTAGTGCTTTTGAAGCCTTTAATTCAGATGCAGTTACGGTAACTTTATCAGATGATGGAACAGAAATAGATATCGAAACAACAGGTTTTCCAAACCATAAATCTATTTATTGGGAAACAACAAATGCGCTTTATGAAGATGAGCCAAATGTTAAAAAAACTACTCAAGATACTTATATAGGTGGAGGAAGAGGAGAAGCATCAAGCTTTACTGTAGATGCAACACCAAATTTAACAGGTAATACAGTTGCAACAGAATTAGGTACTATTGGTATTGCAGTAAGTGGATCTGCTATTTTTAATGATCAAGAAGGGTCAGGTGATTTAGATGGTGCAGCAGCGAGTTTAGATTGGGCAGGAGCTCATAAAGGTCCAGGAGTATATCACTATCATTTAGAACCTAGGCCATTTTCTAACGATGACGATAAGTTAGTAGGTATTTTGCTAGATGGTGTTTTTATCTATGGAAGAAAGTGTAGTACAACAGGAACATACCCTACAGATTTAGACGCTTCTGGAGGTCATACAACAACAACAATATATGATACTACTCCTATTTATCATTATCATATTATTAATGAAGTGTATCCTGCTGCTAATTATGCTTATGAACCAGCATATGTTCTTTTTGCAGGACCATTTCAAGGATACTAAAATTTAGAAAGTATGAAATCAATTTTTTTCTTAATAATTATTTCCTTTACTTTTTTTGGTTGTAAAAAAAATATATCAAACAAAACTGCAGATATATCAATTACAAAAGAACAGTCTATTGTTATAGATACTGTTGAAGTGTTAAAAAAAGAATTGATACTTAATGGAAATAAAGGAAAATGGTATTACAAAGGAAAACCATTTAACGGTTATTCTTTAAAATTTTATCCTAACGGAGTTTTAGAAGAAAAATGGGGGTTTTACAACGGCAAAAGAGAAGGTATTGCAAAACGTTGGACTAGAAACGAAAAACTTCAAGTTGAATCATTTTACAAGCATAATCGTTTAGTTGGTACTTATAAAACTTGGTGGGAAAATGGTGTGTTGTCAAGCGAATCTTTTTACGAAAACGGGTTAAAACAAGGTGTTGAAAAAGAATGGTTTTCTAATGGACAACTGTCTAAATTAAGAAATTTTTTAGATGGAAAAGAAAATGGTTTTCAAAAAGCTTGGTTAGAAAATGGGAAATTATATGTTAATTATGAAGCTAAAAATGGACGTATTTTTGGTATGAGAAGAGCAAATTCATGTTATAAATTAGAAGATGAAATTATTATCAGAAAGAAAAAATTATAGAATTTTATTGCTGTTTTTACTTGTTATTACAACAAGTTGTAAGAAACAGATAAAAAAAGAGAATAGTAAAGTTGTTGAGACTAGCAGGGTCGAGTATTTGCCTTTTTATAAAGACGAATCCTTTACACCTCTATGGTTAAAACCTGGTAGCAAAGAGGAAAAGGAGTTTCATAAAATTCCAGATTTTAAGTTAATTAATCAATTAGGAGACACAGTAACTCAAAAAACATTTGAAGGTAAAATTTACGTAACCGATTTCTTTTTTGCTACGTGTCCTGGGATTTGCCCAAAAATGACAGAGAACATGCTCTATGTTCAAGATGCATTTAAGAACGATTCAGAGGTCTTAATTTTATCTCATTCTGTAACTCCAAGTATAGATAATGTTGAAGTTCTTAAAAATTATGCTGTAAATAATGGCATAATAGATAATAAATGGCATTTAGTTACTGGCGACAAGCAAGAAATTTACAATTTAGGTAGAAACCATTATTTTGTAGAAAATGATTTAGGAGAGGAAAAAAGTATCGACGACTTTTTGCACACAGAAAACTTTTTACTGATCGATAAAAACAAACATATTAGAGGAATTTACAACGGTTTAAGAAAAAGTTCGGTAAGACAATTAATTACAGATATTGAAGCTCTTAAAAAGGAATAAAATAAAATGATAAATAGAATTTTAACAATAATATTTCTTGGTGTTTTATGCTTTAGTTCTAATAGTACAGATGGAAACGTTAACCATGCTCATAAAAAAGAATTACAAAATGTACCAAGACCCAATAGAAGATAGTAAATTAAGTTTGATTTAAATTAAGTAAAAGTCTCGTTAAATATATTTTGATGAGATTTTTTTTATGCGATAACATTCACTTCAATTTCCAGAGGAATTCCGAAATTAGAAAGCACTGTTTCTTGTATTTTTTTAGCAAGCTTATAAATTTCTATCCCAGAAGCATTTCCATAATTTACTAAAACCAAGGCTTGTTTTTCGTGAACACCAGCGTCACCAAAGCGTTTACCTTTAAAACCACTTTGTTCTACCAACCAACCTGCGGGTACTTTAATTTCAGTTTTAGAAACTGTGTAACTTGGTACATTTGGGTTTTCTTTCTTAAGCTCTAAAAATTGTTCTTTAGAAATTACAGGGTTTTTAAAGAAACTACCACTATTTCCAATTTCTTTTGGGTCTGGAAGTTTAGATTTTCTAATCGCAATTACGGCATCGGAAACATCTTTTAAACTTGGTGAATCTATATTTTTTGATTTAAGCTCAGTTTCAATTGCTCCATAAGAAGTGTTTAAAGTGTGCTTGTTTTTTGTTAGTTTAAAACTAACTGCAACAATAATATACTTACCTTTTTCTTCATTTTTAAAAATTGAATTTCTGTAACCAAAATCACAAACTTCATTAGAAAAACTAACTAGTTTTCCTGTTTCAATTTCTAAGGCTTCAACTTTAGTAATAACATCTTTAACTTCCACACCATATGCACCAATATTTTGAATTGGGCATGTGCCAACATTACCAGGAATTAAAGATAAATTTTCTATGCCACCAAAATCATTATTAATTGTCCATAAGACAAATTCGTGCCAATTTTCTCCGGCATTTACAGTTAAATAAACATTATTTTCGTCTTCTCTATCAATAGAAATTCCTTTAAAATCTATATGAATAACTAGTTTTTCAATATCTTTAGTAAGTAACATATTGCTACCTCCAGAAATTAAAAAAATATCTTTTTCTTGCTTTAAAATTTGTTGTAATAAGTAAACAGAATCTACAGATATAAAGCGTTTGGCATTTACAGAAATGCCAAACGTATTAAACTTTTTTAAGGATATGTTTTGTTGAATATTCAACTAGTTTTGGTATTGTTTTAATGCTGCTGCTAAAATTTCTACAGACTTTTTTAAATCGTCTTCGTTTAAAACATAAGCAATTCTTACTTGATTTTTTCCTTCGCCAGCAGTTGAATAAAATCCGCTTGCAGGTGCAACCATTACTGTTTCGTTATTATGATTAAAACTCTCAAGAATCCATTGTGCAAAATGATCAGAATCTTTTACTGGCAATTCTGCAACACAATAAAAAGCTCCTTTTGGGTTTGCAACTTTTACACCATCAATTTTTTGTAATTCAGAAATTAAGATATTTCTTCTAGAAACATATTCTTCTTTTACGTTATCAAAATAAGATTGTGGCGTGTCTAATGCCGCTTCACTTGCAATTAATGCGTATGTTGGTGGGCTTAATCTTGCTTGGGCAAATTTTACTGCCGTTTTTATAAATTCATCATTTTTTGATACAATACAACCTATTCTTGCACCACACATACTATATCTTTTAGAAACAGAATCTATAACAATTGCATTATTTTCTAAACCTTCGATAGAAAGCACAGAAGTATGATTTAATCCATCATAGGTAAATTCTCTATACACTTCATCAGCAATTAAAAATAAATCGTGTTTTAAAACAATTTCTTTTAATTTCTTAATTTCTTCTTCAGAATATAAATAACCTGTTGGGTTACCTGGATTACAAATTAAAATAGCCTTTGTTTTAGCTGTAATCAGTTTTTCGAAATCTTCTATTTTTGGTAGTGCAAAATTATCATCTATACTAGAGATAACGGGTACAACACTTACTCCAGAAGCGGTAGAAAAACCATTGTAATTTGCATAAAATGGTTCTGGAATAATAATTTCGTCTCCTGGATCTGTAATACTTCCAATTGTAAATAATAAAGCTTCTGAACCACCTGTTGTAACTACTATATTGCTAGAGTTAACAGGTATATTGTTCTTTACATAATAGTTTGCTAATTTATTTCTATATTCTTCAGAACCTTCAGACCTTGCGTAAGAAAGTGTTTCTATAGTATTGTTTTTAACAGCGTCTAAAGCTATTTGAGGTGTTTTAATATCTGGTTGACCAATATTTAAATGAAAAACCTTAACTCCTCTTTTCTTAGCATCTTCTGCATATGGTACCAATTTTCTAATTGGCGATTCTGGCATTTGTATTCCTTTATTAGATATTGAAGGCATAATATATTGTTGTAATTTTTATCAATGCAAATTTGCAAAATATATTTTATATTAAGAATTATATTATTGAAAGTTTAAGGCTAAATTTTAGTTAAAAAAAGAATAATCAGCAAAAAAAATGTTGTATTTTTATAAATACCTAAACTAAAATAATTTGAATAATAATTCGCTTTTAATAATTTTTCTTTTGTTTTTTTTGAGTTTTACGTGTCAATCTCAAAACGGCTTTCGGTTTAAAAATTCGTCTCAAAAAAAACAACGTCTTTCTTTTGAGTTGATAAATAACCTTGTTGTAATTCCTGTATATATCAATAATAAAAAAATGAGTTTTATTCTTGATACTGGTGTAAATAAAACCATAATTTTTAATCTTTCTAAAAATGATAGCATTGGTTTGTTAAACCCAGAAAAAGTATCATTGAAAGGTTTGGGTGATGGCGAATCTGTAGAAGCCATTATTTCTAGAAATAACAAATTACAGGTTAAAGATGCTTTTGGTAATAATGAAGCCGTATATGTTATTTTAAAAGATTTTTTTGATTTATCTAGTAAAATGGGCACTACAATACATGGTATAATTGGTTATAACTTATTAAAAGACTTTGTTGTAAAAATAAATTACAAAACTAAAAAAATAGACTTTTATAAACCAGAGTCTTTTAAATATAAAAAATGCAAGAAGTGCGAAGTTTTACCAATACAGTTTTATAGAAAAAAACCATTTGTAGAAGTTAATGTGCAATTAGATACGGTAAACAATGTTCAAACACCTGTTAAAATGTTAGTTGATTCTGGTGGAAGTGATGCATTATGGCTTTTCGAAAATTCTAAAGCAGCAATAAAAACACCTTTAAAATATTTTAATGATTTGTTAGGAGAAGGCTTAAGCGGTTCTATTTATGGGAATAGAAGTAGAATACCGAAATTAATTATTGGTAACTATGAAATAGAAAGGCCAACAGTTTCTTTTTTAGATACACTTTCTACGCAAAATGCTAGAAAATTAAAAGAAAGAAACGGAAGTATTGGTGGTAATATTCTAAAAAGATTTAAAGTTTGGATAGATTATCCAAATAAAAAAATAACGCTTAGAAAAAATGCTTCATTTAAAAATGATTTTAATTATAATATGAGCGGTTTAGATATTGTTTATAATGGTAAACAGCTAGTTAAAGAAGAGGTTATTAAACCTGTTTCAGATTCTTTTAATAATGATATTCAAACAAACAATACAATTTCTTTTGTGGCTAATTATACATATAAATTTAAACCTTCTTATATTATTAAAAATGTTGTAAAAAACTCGCCAGCAGATAGGGCAGGTTTGCAAGCGGGTGATATTCTTTCAAGTATTAATAGAAAACCGGTTCACTCATATAAACTAAATGAAATTGTAAGTAAAATGCAAGAAAGAGTTAATAAAAAAATAATAATTACTATTCTAAGGTATGGTTCTAAACAAACATTTGAATTTCGATTAGAAAAAAGAATTTAACTTCCAGAAAGCATACTTTTTTCCTTTTCTAAAAATTCTTGTTTATCTACAAAACCTCTAATTTTTAAAGTTTTTCTAGCTGTTTTAGCATTAGAAAAAATTGTTATTTGTTTAGAGAAACCACCAACCCTTTTCGTATCGTAAGCAACTTTAATTTCTCCTTTTTCACCAGGCATAATTGGTTTTTCTGGTTTTTTTGGCACTGTACAACCGCAAGAAGATTGTATGTTCTTAATAATTAAGGGTGCATCACCAATATTTGTAAATATAAAAACGCGCTCTCCGTTAGAACCTTTACTAACTTTACCATAGTTAATAGACTCAGTTTCAAACTTAAATTCTTGTGAGTTTATAGAAAAAGAGACAAATAAAAATAAGACAAAGGTTGTTAAAAGTTTCATATTTAATATTTTAAAGTGTAAAATTAAGCTTAATAATTTGTTTTAAAAAATCAACCACTAATTTTCTCTACAAAATAGATAATTGTATTTTTGTAAATTATATATCAAAAAGGATACCAAAGTATGACAATTCCATCTAAATACGATGCAAAACAAGTAGAAGATAAATGGTACGATTACTGGATGAAAAATAATTATTTTCATTCAACGCCAGATGAAAGAGAGCCTTACACAATTGTGATTCCGCCACCAAACGTAACGGGAGTATTACATATGGGGCACATGCTAAATAATACGATACAAGATGTTTTAATTAGACGTGCACGTTTATTAGGCAAAAATGCTTGTTGGGTACCTGGTACAGATCATGCATCTATTGCAACAGAAGCAAAAGTTGTTGCTAAATTAAAAGAGCAAGGAATTAAAAAAAGCGATTTAACTCGTGAAGAATTCTTACAACACGCTTTTGATTGGAAAGATGAATATGGCGGAATTATTTTAGAACAATTAAAGAAGTTAGGTGCTTCTTGTGATTGGGAAAGAACTGCTTTTACAATGGATCCAGAGATGTCTGAATCTGTTATTAAAGTTTTTGTTGATTTATATAACAAAGGTTTAATTTACAGAGGTTACAGAATGGTAAACTGGGATCCAGAAGCCAAAACTACACTTTCTGATGAAGAAGTAATACACGAAGAAAGACAAGGAAATCTTTATTATTTAGAATATAAAATAGAAGGTTCTACTGATACTTTAACAATAGCAACCACAAGGCCAGAAACTATTTTTGGAGATACAGCAATTTGTATCAACCCAAATGATGAGCGTTTTACGCATTTAAAAGGTAAAAAAGCAATTGTGCCACTTTGCGGAAGAATTATTCCGATTATAGAAGATGAATATGTAGATTTAGAATTTGGTACTGGTTGTTTAAAAGTTACACCTGCACACGATGAAAATGATAAGAATTTAGGAGATAAACATAATTTAGAAGTTATCGATATTTTTAATGACGATGCCTCTTTAAACTCTTTCGGATTACATTATCAAGGTAAAGATAGATTTGTTGTTCGTAAAGAAATTGCTAAAGAATTATCAGAAAAAGGAATTTTAGTAAAAACAGAAGTTCATACAAACAAAGTTGGTACATCAGAAAGAACAAAAGCGGTTATCGAACCTAGATTGTCAGATCAATGGTTTTTAAAGATGGAAGAATTGGCTAAACCTGCAATTAAAGCGGTTTTAGGTGATGATACTGATATCAACTTATATCCGAAGAAATTCGAAAATACTTACCGTCATTGGATGGAAAATGTGCGAGATTGGAATATTTCTCGTCAACTTTGGTGGGGACAACAAATTCCTGCTTTTTTCTACGGAGACGGAAAAGAAGATTTTGTTGTAGCAGAAAACATTGAAGATGCTTTAGTTTTAGCTAAAGAAAAGACAGGAAATGCTTCGTTGTCGGTGTCAGATTTAAAACAAGATGAAGATGCTTTAGATACTTGGTTTTCTTCTTGGTTATGGCCAATGTCTGTTTTCGACGGAATTAGAAATCCAGAGAACGAAGAAATTAAATATTATTATCCAACAAACGATTTAGTTACTGGGCCAGATATTTTATTTTTCTGGGTTGCTAGAATGATTGTTGCGGGGTATGAATATAAAGATGAAAAACCCTTTAATAACGTATACTTAACTGGTTTAGTTAGAGATAAACAAAGACGTAAAATGTCTAAATCTCTAGGGAACTCGCCTGATGCACTTAAACTAATTGATGATTATGGTGCAGACGGAGTAAGAGTTGGACTTTTATTAAGTTCTGCTGCTGGTAACGACTTAATGTTTGATGAAGATCTATGTCAGCAAGGAAAAGGATTTGCAAACAAAATTTGGAATGCTTTTCGTTTGATAAAAGGTTGGGAAGTAGACGCAAGTTTACCACAGCCAAAAACTTCTCAAATTGGTTTAATTTGGTACGAAGCTAAGTTTCAGAAAACGTTGGCAGAAATAGAAGATCATTTTTCTAAATACAGATTGTCTGATGCTTTAATGGCAATTTACAAGTTAATAAACGATGATTTTTCTTCATGGTTATTAGAAATTGTAAAACCTGCATATCAGCAACCAATTGACAAAACAACGTTTGATGCAATTATAGAAGTTTTAGAAAATAACTTAAAAGTATTGCATCCGTTTATGCCATTTTTAACAGAAGAAATATGGCAACATATTACAGAAAGATCATCTGAAGAAGCATTGGTAATTGCTAAATATCCTCTAATTAAAGAATTTGATACGCAAATAATTACCAATTTCGATTTTGCTACAGATGTAGTTTCAGGAATTAGAACAATTAGAAAAGACAAGAACATTTCATTTAAAGATGCTGTAGAATTATTTGTAATTGATAATGATAAAAGCTCTAAAGAATTTGATGCAGTTATTCAGAAATTAACAAATACATCAGCAATAAATTATGTTTCAGAAAAAGTAGAGGGTGCTTCATTTAGAGTAAAATCTAACGAATATTTTGTGCCAATTTCTATAGAAAATATAGATGTAGAAGCCGAAATTAAAAAGCTAGAAGCCGAATTAAAAAGAGCAGAAGGTTTCTTGTTCGGTATAAACAAAAAGCTTTCTAACGAACGTTTTGTGGCAAATGCACCAGAACAAGTAATTACTTTAGAACGTAAAAAAGAAGCAGATACTATAGCTAAAATAGAAACTATAAAAAGTAGCTTAAGTTCGCTTAAATAACACTTACATACATTTTAATTTTTCTAAAAAACCATAATATTAAGTTATTATGGTTTTTTTAACATTTTAAGTTAAAAAGTTATAAAATACAATTAGAGTTATACTAATTCGAAAAATTGTTGGTTTAAAGGATAACTATTAATAAAACTTAAAATTATGAAAAAACTTATTATTCCAGTTGTTGCGTTGTCTTTATTGGCAACATCATGTGTGTCTAAAAAGAAATACGCTGCTTTAGAAAGTCAATACATAGACACGAAAGGAAATCTTCAAAAAACTACACTAGAAAAAGAAGCTTTAGAAGGTAGGTTTGCTAAAATTGAAAAAAGAGTTGCGAATTATAATGATAAAATTAACTCTTTAAAAAGTGACAATGTTACTTTAAAAAACGATAATGACATTAAATTAGATATGGTTGGCAAAGCTGCCGTAATTTCTAATAAGACTAGAGAAAGAATGAGAGAAACGCTTGCAAAAGTAGATGCAGCAGATTTAGCCGAAGCTAAGACTCTAAAAGATTCTTTAAACTTAGCGATATCTTATAATTTAAAGAATAAGATGAACACTTCTGACCTTAGCAACACAGATGATATAAATATAGATATTGATCAAACAGTTGTTATGATTTCTGTATCAGATAAATTATTATTTAACACGGCAAGTTATAGAGTAAAAAAAGGTGCTTACAGTTTAATAGAGAAGTTAGCTAATGTTATTAAATCTGAACCAAGTATGGATGTGATGATAGAAGGTCATACAGACTCTAGAACTATTAACAATGCTTCTGTGCAAGATAATTGGGATTTGAGTGTTAAAAGATCTACATCTATTGTAAGATTGTTAGAAAATAAATACAATGTAGATGGTAGTAGGTTAATTGCATCTGGTAGAGGTTCTACAATGCCTTTAGTAGAAAATAGTACAAGAGAAAACAGAGCAAAAAATAGGAGAACTAGAATTGTAATTCTGCCAAATTTAGATAAGTTTTTTGCAATGATAGCTACAGATGAAGCATTAGCAGAATAACATTTTAAAATAATATATTCCCCAAAAAAAAAACTCCCAACTGGGAGTTTTTTTTATTTGTTTAAATTCTCTTTATCGTGGTTTTTGTAAAACTGCATTATAATAAAAGAACCTATAAATGATGATGCCATACCTTCGATTAATAAAGTAATTACTACTTCTGGCAACGTTAAATTACCACCAATTAAAAAAGAGTTGTTCATTACTGTAAGAAAATCAGGATTTATAAATTGTACATAAATTACGACACCAACAATAGAAAGAATTACGGCAATAACAGAAGTTCTAATACCAATACCTAAATTGGTTGTGTACTTAGTTTCGTTATTTTTATATACACTTTCTTTAATAGCTAAGTATATACCAAATAATACAAAAGCTAAATTTAAAAATCTTAAATATGGGTTTTCTTCTAATCCAACTAATTTACATAGTAGAAAAAATCCACCAATTAAAAATGTAATTAGCAATGCGTTTTTAATAATAATTTTATCTGTTGTCATCTTATCTTGTTTTTATATTCATAATTTCTTCTGAAACTCTTACTTAATTTTTATAATATATAAAGAGACATTACAGTGGTTTTCTACCAGAAATAATATTATACAGAATTACAATAACTGCAATTACTAATAATGTATGTATTAAACTGCTAGTTGCAATTTCTGGTACAATACCTAAAACACCTAATGCCCAAATAATAATAAAAATTACGGCTACAAGCCACAAAATACTTCTCATGATAATTAATTTTTTTTGTTCACTCAAAATTATAAAAATTGTATAGTGTAGTTTAACGCTATCCATTTAAATATTATCTTTGATGCATATAAAAAGCTATTTATGAAAGTAATTGCAATGATTCCTGCACGTTATAGTGCTTCTCGATTTCCGGGTAAATTAATGAAAGATTTAGGTGGTAAAACGGTAATTTTAAGAACATATGAAGCTGCTTTAAATACAAATTTATTTGACGAGGTTTATGTTGTAACAGATTCAGATATAATTAAAGAAAGTATTACTAACGCTAACGGTAACGTAATTATGAGTAAAAAAGAGCACGAATGTGGCTCTGATAGAATTGCAGAAGCTGTAGAGTTTTTAGATGCAGATATTGTGATAAATGTGCAAGGCGACGAACCTTTTATTGATAAACTATCACTAGAGAAATTAGTAGATGTATTTAAGAAAGATTTAAAAAAAGAAATAGATTTGGCCTCTCTTAAAGTAGAAATTACTAATAAAGAGGATATCGAAAATCCAAATAACGTTAAAGTTATTACAGATGTAAATAATTTGGCTATTTATTTTTCTAGAAGTGTTATACCATATCATCGAGATAAAAATATCAACGTTAAATATTATAAACATAAAGGTGTTTATGCTTTTAGAAAACAAGCTTTATTAGATTTTTACAACACACCAATGACGCCTTTAGAAGCATCAGAAAAAATTGAAGCTATTAGATATCAAGAAATTGGAAAAAAAATAAAAATGGTAGAAACTTCTGTAGAAGCGGTTGGTATAGATACACCAGAAGATTTAGAAAAAGCTAAAAAATACTTAAACCTGTAATATGTTTAAAAATATTAAAGTTATTGCTTTTGATGCGGATGATACTTTATGGGTAAACGAAACTTATTTTAGAGAAGCAGAAGAAACTTTTGCTGAATTAATATCTAAATACGAAACTAAAAATAAAATAGATCAAGAGCTTTTTAAAACAGAAATTAAAAATCTTGAAATTTATGGTTACGGAATAAAAGGCTTCGTTTTATCTATGGTAGAATGTGCATTAGAATTATCTAATTATAAATTGCCACAAAAATCCATAGAAAAAATATTGAATATTGGTAAAGAAATGCTGGCGCAACCTATTGAATTATTAGACGGAGTAGAAGAGGTTTTAAGTAATTTACAAGGTAAGTATAAATTGATAGTTGCAACAAAAGGAGATTTATTAGATCAAGAGAAAAAATTAGAAAAATCTAATCTTCTAAAATATTTTCATCATATTGAAGTGATGAGCGATAAAAAAGAGAAAGATTATTTAAAATTGATAAAACATTTAGAAATTGAACCATCAGAATTATTAATGATTGGTAATTCTTTAAAGTCTGATGTTTTGCCACTAGTTGCTCTAGGTGCATCTGCAATTCATATACCTTTTCACACAACTTGGGCGCATGAAGAAGTTACAACAGAAGAGGCAAATGATGCAAGCTACAAAACAATCTCTAAAATTACAGACATACAAAAGTTTTTATGAAGTATTTAGATATAGATTCTTGGAATAGGAAACAACATTATCAACACTTTAAGAGTTTAGAAGATCCTTTTTTTTCGGTAACAGTAAATGTTGATGTTACAAATACCTTAAAATTGTCTAAAGAAAAAAAAGCTTCTTTTTTTGCAATGTATTTGCACGCATGTTTAGTCGCGTTAAATTCTATTGAAAATTTTAAATATAGAATTCAAGAAGATAAAATTGCTATTCATGATGTAATAAATGCATCCGCAACAATAGCTAGAGAAGATCATACATTTGGTTTTTCTTATATTTATTTTGATAAAAAATTTGATAATTTTAATGAAAATTTTCAAAAGGAAAAGGAAAGAATTTTAAATTCACAAGAATTGTTTCCTCCAATAAATTCAGATGATTGTATCTACTGTTCTGCGTTGCCTTGGTTTTCTTTTACAAGTCAAAAAGAACCAGTTTCTGGGGTTAAAAATGAAAGCATTCCTAAATTAGCATTTGGTAAAACATTCTCAGAAAATAATCAAATAAAAATGCCGGTTGCTATTTCTGTAAATCATGCTTTGGTAGATGGTTATCATATTGGTTTATTTTTTGAAGAATTTCAGAGTCAATTAGATAAAAACAATTAACTTTGCATCTTTAAAATAAATAAATTATGGCAAGCATAAAAAACTTAAAAAAAGATATTAACTATACTTTAGGAGATATTATTGGATACGCTTCTGAAAAAGTTGATCTTAAAGGAGAGAATAAAGAAGTAGAGGCAGTTATAGATGAAACTATAAACACTTTCGACGATTTAATTGGAAAAATTAACGCTAAAGGTGTAGAAAACAAAAAAGCACATTACAAGCAAGTAAGTGCAGAGTTAGAAACAAGAGCTAACGAATTAATTGCTAAAATAAATAAGATTTAATCTTAAAATATTTTTAGATATTTTTTAACAACCATCAACATTTATGTTGGTGGTTTTTTTATTAAATTTGGTTAGTTATACTAAAAATGAATTATTAACGTTAAAACTTTAAATATTATTAAATTATGGCTAGAGCAATGTTTGAATATACGAAAACGGTTTTAAAAAAAGTTAGCTTTAATTCAGATCTTTTTTGTAAAGAATTACAAAAAAGTTTAGACAGACTATTACCGTACGAAATTAACGAACTTGTAATTTGGTTAAGAGGTTTTACAGCAAATAAACCAGAACTACTTATATGTATGAATTTACTTAAGAAATAAAAAAAAGAGGCTTTAAAGCCTCTTTTTTTTATAAAGTTTTTACTTTTACTATTCGTTTTTACTTCTTCCTCTGCCATATTTTCTCATTAGCTTTTTAGCAAACTCCCTTTCAGAAATATGTAGCTTCATAATTTTTCTATAAGATAAAAACTTAGAAACCTTTGTGTTAAAATCTTCTTTTTCTGAGGCCATTTTATTCTCTAGCTCAAGTCTTAATAAAACTAATTTTTTTGCATCAGACTCTTCTAATTTATTTAAATCACCAGCTTCTTTTATCTTTTTCTTATACTCTAAACGACCTTTACTTCTAAGAAAATCTATGTTTTCTTCGTGTTTGTTGTATAAAGGCCAAAATTTTTCTGCCTCACTAGAGGTAAGTTGTAATTCTTGTGTTAAATAAGCTGTTTTTAAAGCTTTAATTTTTTTTCTACTTTCTTTTGTATGCTGTGCCATACTGCTAAAAGAAGTAAGTACTATTGTTAAAAGTAAGATGTATTTTTTCATTATTAATAGTTTTCGTTTAATAAAGATGTGTTGTCAGAATCTATAATATAGTTTTCTATGTCTGTATTGTTTAAACTTGCAAATGCAAAGTCATTTTCATTATTTACTTCATTATGAATTAAGGTTGCAAAATCTTCATCAGAAATATCACTAGCATTTTCAATTACCCAATTTTCTATATCTACTTCTGCTAAAGAGTCAAAATTGATTTCATCAGTTTTAAAATTATTATAAAAATTGATGCTTAAAAATAAGGCCACACAAGCAGCTGCTGCAACTGGTATAAACTTAATAATTCTATCCTTTAAAGAGATTACTTTACCTTTTTTAGGGGTATTTACTTTGTTTAAGATTGAATCTTCTAATGCATCAAAATAATTGTTAGGTATAGAAAAACCGTTTTCTTTCGGAAATTTTTCTTCTTTAAGAAAGGCAGAGAATTTATCTTCTGCATTCTCAAAATAATTTTTGGGAGCAGATAAACCAGTATTTTTTTTAATTACTGATTTTAAAAAATCTTCGCTATTTTTAATGTTGTTTTCCATAATTATTATTTAGACACAATTTTTTACAAAAGGTTTAATCTGTTTGATTTTTTATATAGCTTTCTATTTTTTTAACTGCATGAAAATAAGAAGATTTAAGAGCTCCAACAGAGGTTTCTAAAATTTCCGACATTTCATTATATTTTATTTCATCAAAATATTTCATGTTGAATACAAGTTGCTGCTTTTGTGGTAGCGTAGCAATTGCTTTTTGAAGTATAATCTGAATTTCATCACCAGAAAAATACACATCGCTTTCTAAACTAGATGCTAATTGTTCGTGCATTTCAGAAATATCTACATTTCTGTCTTTTGCACGTTTATTAATAAATGTTATAGACTCGTTTGTGGCAATTCTGTACATCCAAGAAAACAACTTACTTTCTTGGTTAAATTTATCGATGTTTTTGTAAACCTTTATAAATGTGTTTTGTAAAACGTCGTCTGCATCATCATGCGAAACTACAATTTTACGAATATGCCAATACAAGCGTTCTTTGTAGAGTTTTATTAATTCTCTAAAAGCAGCTTCTCTAGTGGCAACATTTTTAAGTTGTTCTATTAAAACAATTTCGTCTTTCAATTGGGTTGTTTTTTAGTAAGACAAAATTTTATACAAAAGGTTTAATCTAGCTTATTTATCTATTCTAGATCTAGAGTAACCAAACAACCTTTTTTGCTTAATTATTTCTGGTATTCCTTCTGGTAACATTTCTTCCCATCCTTTTTTACCGTCTAAAATCATTTTTAAAACAGTACGAGAAAAAATATCTAAAATTTCTTTATCAAAGTCATCAATATCTACAACTTTACCATTGTGCTTAAAGAATTTAAATAATTCTTTCATTCTTGGGTGCACTTTTAAATTCTCGCTGGTAATGTATTCTCCTGATGCTTGATCGTGATATGGATACATGTAAACTTTTAAATCTCTATAGAAAAGTTTACCGAATGCTTCTAAAATTCCACCACTTAAATTTCTGTAGTATTTCTCATCAAAAATTTGAATTAAGTTTTGAACTCCCATAGTTAACCCCATTCTTTCTTTGGTAAATTCGCTAAAGTATTCTACCAATTTAAAGTATTGCTGAAAACTAGTAATCATTACATTTTGGCCTAATGAACAAAGTAGTTCTGCTCTGTCTAAAAAGTCTCTTTCGTTAATTTTACCTTCTGCACTTAAATTACTTAAGGTAATTTCGAAAATAACTTGTGTTTTACTTTCTTCAACTTTATTTTCTTCGAAGAAAAGTTTTTTCGACTTCTCAAACATATCCATATTTACCTTAGTAACCGGTCTAAAACTACCTCTTAAGGCTAAAATATTCTTTTTGTATAATACTTGTGCTGGTAATAAATTGTTTCCGTCGGGGCCAAACATTACTGCATTTGTCATACCGTTTTTAAGTAGCTGTAAACTCATTAAGCGATTATCAACATACATAAATCGAGGTCCAGAGAAATTAATCATATCAATTTCTAATTGATCGTTACTTAAGTTATGGTAAAAAGATTTTACCAATTCCTTCGGATTATCATTTAAGTAAAAAGCACCATAAATTAAGTTTACACCTAAAATACCTAAAGTTTCTTGCTGTAAACGAGCATCTGTTTCTTTAAAACGTAAGTGCAAAATAATTTCATTATAACCTTCTAAAGGATCTAATTGAAAACGGATTCCGACCCAACCATGACCTTTAAATTTCTTTGCAAAATCTATAGTTGTTACAGTGTTTGCATAACTAAAAAATAATTTATCTGGATGTTTAGATCTACTTAATCGATCTTCCATTAAATCGATTTCGTGACGTAACATTTTCTTTAAACGAGGTTGCGTAACATAACGTTTATCTTCTTCGATACCATAAATAGCATCAGAAAAATCTTTATCATATGCACTCATTGCTTTTGCAATTGTACCAGAAGCTGCACCAGATCTAAAAAAATTACGCGCTGTTTCTTGACCTGCTCCTATTTCGGCAAAAGTACCGTAAATATCAGAGTTTAAGTTAATTCTAAGCGCTTTGCTTTTAGTTGTTGGTACACTACTTATTTCTTGATCTCCTTTTAAAGAAATTGCCATAAATTCGTTTTTAATTATCGCAACAAATGTACTAAATAAGTGTGTAATCAGTAAATTTTTATCTTATTTTTGTTAAAATGAAAACTAATAAAAAACTGTTAAATATAACTTTTTTAGGGACAGGTACATCGCAAGGTATACCAATGATAGCAAGCAATGATCCTGTTTGTTTGTCTAATGATGTTAAAGATAAGCGCTTACGATCTTCTGTGTTGATTACCTCGGATGAAAAATCTTATGTAATTGATTGTGGTCCAGATTTTAGACAACAAATGCTTAGAGAGAATGTGCAATTGATAGAAGGAGTTTTATTTACCCACGAACACGCAGATCATACGGCAGGTTTAGATGATTTAAGACCTTTTTGTTATAAAATAGGAGAGATGCCTATCTTTTTAAATAAAAGAACACTAGAAAGTTTAGAACAGCGTTTTCAATATATATTTTCTAAAGAAAATAGATATCCTGGTGCACCAAGTGTGCAACCAAATATTGTTGATAATGAAAGTTTTAGATTAGGTGATTTAACCGTAACACCAATACAGGTTTTACATGGTAGTTTACCTATTTTAGGTTATAAAATAGAGAATATTGCTTATTTAACGGATGTAAAAACTATCGAAAAATCAGAATTAGATAAACTTAAAAATTTAGATATTTTAATAGTAAATGCTTTACGTTTAGATGCGCATCCTACTCACTTTAATTTAGAAGAAGCTTTAGATTTTGTAAGAAAAATAAAACCCAAAAAAACTTTTTTTACACATATAAGCCACAAATTAGGTTTTCATGAAGAAGTTTCTAAAAACTTACCACCAAATGTTCATTTGGCATACGATGGTTTAAAAATTACAAGTTAGATTTAAAATAATTATATTTTAACGTATATTTGTTAATGTAGGCAATAAAAGTGAAGAAATTTACTTTGTTTAACAAGCAGAATAAATCAACGCAATTAATAATATAGATGGAAAACAAGTCAGAGAATAGCAAAGCAACTAAAGCTAATCAAGTAGAAGATAGTAGAATTGCAGCAGTAAGAGACTTAATTTTTGGTGAAAATATTCAGCAATACAATTCTGAGTTTGAAGATGTTTTTAACAGAATTAAAGCATTAAAAGACGAAACACAAAAAAACTTAGGAGAATCTGTAGCTAATTTAGAGAATAAATTAGCAGACTTAGAGAGTTTAATGGATCATAAATTTCAAGATTTAAATGAAGATTTAGATAAGAAATTAGCAGATTTAGATGATGAAAAAGCAGATAGAAAAAAATTAGGAAAAGCTTTAGAAAAAATTGCATTGATGTTGCAAGAATAGATGAAAGAAGAAACTGTAGATAACAAGAAAGACAATCGTTTTGAGTTGCTCAGAGAACTTTTATTAGAAGAAGATAGAGATAAGTTTACTGATCTAAGTAATAGAATTTTAGAAAAAGAAAGTTTATCAGAAAAGGTAACCCCTTTAGTCGATGAAAAAATTGAAGATCTTCGTAAAAACTTTCCAGCTTATTTTGGAAGTACCATTACAGAAACAATAAAAGTACAAATTAGAGACTCGCAAGATGAAGTTGTAGAAGCTCTATACCCAATTATGGGTAAACTAATTAAGAAAGCTATTGTTAGTGAAATAACAAAGTTGTCTGACAGTATTAACAAAACTATTACAGAAAAATTCTCTATGAAAGAAATCTTAAAAAGATTTTTTAAAGGGAAAAAAAGTGATGCAGATGATGTGTTGCAAGAAGTTTTTGAGCCAATAATAGAAGAAGTTTTTGTTATAGAAAAAGATTCAGGTTTACTTGCTGGAAATTTTACAAGAGGTAATATTGCAGATAAAGATATGGTTTCTGGCATGTTAACAGCAATTAAGTCATTTGCAGAAGAAGCTTTTTCTAAAGAAGATCAAAACTTAGAAGATATTAGATTCGATAGTTTTCAACTTACAATAAAAAACTTTAAATCCATTTATATAGCAATTGCAACTTCGGGAGTTATTAATAATGAATTTAGAGAAGTTTTGGCTGATAATGTAAATAATTTGGCAGAAATTATTTTAAGAGACAGAGATTATTTATCAGACGAAGTTAAACTGAATGTATTAATAGAAAGACATTTAATAGATTAACAATAAATGATTGCTAAAAAAGTTTTATTAGTTGGTAATTTTGGTGTTGGTAAAACATCTTTAATTCGACGTTTTGTTTTAAATCAATTCTCAGAAGACTACATAAGTACTATTGGTGTTAGGGTTAGTTCTAAAATTGTGTCCTACGAAAATCAAGAAATTAAACTTTTAATTTGGGATGTTGCAGGTACAAGTGAAGATGAAAAAATACCCAAAGCTTATTTTTTAGGTGCAAAAGCAGCTATGTATGTTTTCGATTTAAGCAGAGAAGAAACGTATTTAAAATTAGATGAATACGTAAGTAATGTAAAAGAATTATCTGGTTTAAAAGAAATAACCATTGTAGGTAATAAAAAAGATTTGCTTACAGAAGATGAGTTGTTAACAGTTAAAAGTAAACTTGCTTTAGATATAGATTTAATTACAAGTGCAAAAGAAAATGAAAATGTAGAGAACGCATTCTTAAAATTAGCAGCAAATTCATTAAAATAAATACACTTGATACCAGCAAAAATAGAAGATGTTTTTATACAAATTACCACCAATATTACTGGTGATATTTTAAATATCGCTGCTGGTAAATTTGCAGTTTCAGAATTTCATTTAAACCAAAGTATTTTTAATGTCTGTCCTTTTTTAGAAGGAACATTAGAAGCTTTAGGAGAAAATACTCCATTTCTGTTAGAAGGAATGGTTATCAATATAGATAATCAAGAATTTAATGTCGATTTAGAGTTGTTTAATAAAAATGAGGTTGTAACAGTTTTAATTCACAACAGAACAAATGTCTACAAATACGTCGATCAATTAAATCAAAATCGAAATGATATTTTCTTTGTGAAAAGAGAACTGGCAGAAAAAAATAGTGAGTTAGAAAGATTACGAAAAATTGCTGACAAGGCAAACGAAGAAAAATCTCGATTTTTAGCAATGATGAGTCATGAAATCAGAAATCCTTTAAATGTTATTTTAGGTTATTCTGAAATGATTTCTAATGAAACTATAAATAATAGCGTTAAAGAGTATGCCAACCTTTTGTCTTTGTCAGGTAAAAATCTTAAAGTAATAGTAAATGATATACTAGATTTATCTAGAATAGAGGCAGGAAAACTAGATTTGGTAAATGCGCAATTAAACATTCATGAAATTGCTAAAAATGCCATTGATAATTACAGGTTTCAGAATAAAAATCCAAATGTTACTTTAGTTGTAGAGGTTAATAAAAATGTACCAAAAATTTTGATAGGTGACGATGTTCGGATCAATCAAATCTTATCCAACTTATTATCAAATGCTTTAAAGTTTACAGAAAAAGGAGTAATTTCGTTAAAGTTAAATGTAGATTCGGATGAAAAAGATAAAGTTATTTTAAATTTCCTTATAGAAGATTCTGGTAGAGGAATGACGGCAGAACAAGCCTCTAAGATTTTTAATGAATATCAGCAAAATAATAAAGATGATAATCGTGTTTATGGTGGCGCTGGTCTTGGTTTGTCTATTGTTAAAAAGTTACTTTTGGCAATGGCCGGAGAAATCTCTGTGATAAGCAAACTTAATTCTGGTACAATTTTTAAGGTAAAAATCCCATTTACAAAATCACAGAAAAATAAGCATTCTCAAAATGAAATTTTAGAGAAAGTTCAAAATTTAGATATTTCAGGAAAAAGAGTATTAGTTGCAGATGACGATGTGTTAAATCAATCAATTGTTTCTCATATTTTAAAATCTGAAAACGTGGCTTTAACTTTAGCAAAAGATGGTTTTGAGGCTTTAGAAATGTTAAAAAACACCATATTTGATATCGTTTTATTAGATATACATATGCCTAATATTACAGGCGAAAAACTAGTTCAAATGTCTAACGAATTTGCAAATGATAACTCTAATATTCCTTTTTTAGCGCTAACAGCAAATACCACAGAAGAAGATATTTTACGTTATAAAAGTATTGGTTTTAAAGATGTAATTGGTAAACCTTATACAGCAAAACAGTTTAAAGAGCAGATTTATAAAGCTTTAATTTAAAATTAATACCAGCGTTTTTTCTTCTTTTTAGAAGCTTCCGATTTTCTACCTTTTTTATTTTTACTAATTGTATTAGGTTGTTTTTTTGTATGTTTTGGTTTGTTGATTACATATGGATGATCGGTAACCACTTTTATAGGTCTTTCGATTAAATTTTCTATTAATTTTATATAACCATTTTCGTCTGGAGAACAAAATGAAAATGCTATTCCAGATTTACCAGCTCTACCAGTTCTACCAATTCTATGTACATAAGTTTCTGGTACATTTGGCATGTCAAAATTAATAATACAATCAACATTTGTAATATCAATTCCCCTAGAAGCAACGTCTGTTGCTATTAAAATATGTGCTTTTTTATTTTTAAAATCTTCAATAGCTTTATTCCTATTTGCTTGAGTTTTATCACCATGAATACTTACAACCTTATATTCGTTTTTTAATAGAGAATTTTCTAGTTTGTCAACGCCAAATTTTGTGCGTCTAAAAATAATAATTCTTCCGTTTATTGTATTTCTTAATAGGTTTAAACAAAGGTCTGTTTTGTTTTTCTTTGGAAGATAATACAGTAATTGCCCAATATTTTTAGATGTTGTTTCTTCAGGATGTATTTCTACTTTAATTGGGTTTTTTAAGGTAGAATTTGCTAATTCAACTATTTTTTCTGGCATAGTTGCAGAAAATAGTAGAGTTTGTTTTTTCTTAGGACAAAGGTTTTCAATCTTTTTGATATCATTAATAAAACCCATGTCTAGCATTAAATCTGCTTCGTCTAAAACAAAAATTTCAACACTACTCAAATCTATATTTCCTTGTATTTGCAAGTCAATTAATCTACCAGGAGTTGCAATTAATATATCTATACCAGTAGCTAGTTTTGTTTTCTGCGGATCTAAAGAAACTCCACCATAAACAGCAGTAGCAGTAATATCTGTGTATTTACCAAAACTTTCAAAATTCTCTAGAATTTGTATCGCTAACTCTCTTGTAGGTGTTAGAATAATAGATTTTATTTTCTTTTTTTCAGTTTCTAAATTTTTTTGGTCTTTAGTGATGAGTTCTAAAATTGGCAATGCAAATGCGGCTGTTTTACCTGTACCTGTATTTGCCGAAACGATTACATTTTTCTTATCTAAAATTAACGGAATAGCTTTTTCTTGAACTAAGGTTGCGGTATGAAACCTTTCTTCTGAAACTGCCTTTAAAATTGAATTATTAAGTGAAAATTTAGAAAATTGCATGTAATATTTTTTTTGCAAAGGTAGCTTAAAAGAAAATATATTTTTATCATTTTACTTTAATAGTATTTTTAAATAGTATAAATATGCAATTAGAATTAATTTCAAATACTTATTATAATTTAAAATGAATAAAAAATATAAACAACCATGGCCAACAAAAGCAGCTATGGCTCAGGTTTATGACAAGAACCTTTGGGGGAAAGGGGAGGATTTGTTTTATTCTGGTGAAGGTTCTCATTTAAAATATATTGTAAAACCTTATGTTGATAATGTTCGTTTTTTTCTAAAATCATTTAAATTACCTGTTTCTGTGTGCGATTTAGGTTGCGGAGATTTTAATATAGGTAAACATCTTGTAGATTTTACGTCTGAATATATTGCCGTAGATATAGTAGACAATTTAATTAATTATAATAAAGAAAAATTTAAATTCAAAAATTTAAGTTTTTTATCTTTGGATATCGCCAAGGATGATTTGCCAAAAGCAGATTGTGTATTTATTAGGCAAGTTCTACAGCATTTATCTAATAAGGAGGTAGAAGCTGTAGTTAAAAAGTTATACAGATATAAATATATAATTTTAACGGAGCATTTGCCAGTAGAAGATTTTGAACCTAATATAGATATTATTTCTGGTCAAGGAATTCGGTTGAAAAAGAAGAGTGGAATAAATTTATTAGCACCACCGTTTAATTTAGAGGTAAAATCAGAAAAGCAATTAGTTTCCGTAAATTTAAATGATAATAAAGGTGTGTTAGTTACAACTTTATATCAACTATTTTAAACATCATTATTTATTTCGATCCAATAACCATCAGGATCTTGAAAATAAATTTGTTTTATGCCGTCTTTTCTTAAATAATCTTTTGTAGGTGTGTCTTTCCAATCAGAATATTCAATATTTAAATCATTTAAATGTGAAATAAAAGAACCAAATTGTGCTGTAGACAAAGCAAAATGAACTGCTTTGTTTGTTTTTACCTCTAAATTTGGTCTTGGAATTATATGTAATTGTTTACCTTCATTTAAAGAAAGCCATCTCGTTTTAGAGTTAGATGCAGTGTTTTTAATTTCTTTTAAACTTAGAACTTTTTGATAAAATTCTATAGATGTAGTAACATTTTGTACCGAAATCGCAATGTGATTAAAAATAAAAGTGTGCATAAAATTTTTAGTTAGATAAATTACAAGCGATCTTCAATCCATTTTTTAAAACTAAAAAAGTTTTGAGGAGCAACACCATGACCTACGTTGTATTCAGAATAAACATTGTTAAAACCTAAATTATCTAAAAAGGGTTTCGATTTTCTAGCCCATTCTACTGGTAAAACTTGGTCTACAGAACCATGAGAGCAATAGTAGTCCGTTTTAATTTCAGAAGAAATTGTTTCTGGCAATAACTCTGTATTTATATATCCGCTTAAAGCAATAACGTGTTGTACTTTATTAGGGAAAAAGAAACTTAAAGAGTAACTTAAAATAGCACCTTGACTAAAACCTAATAAAAATGTTTTCTGCGGATTAGTGTTGTATTTTAATTTAATTTCATCGATAAAAACAGCAATTTTGTCTATTGATTCTTTAGCTTCTTTTAAATCAGAAAATTTACCATTTTTATCATCAAAATTAATAGAATACCAAGCGTAACCACCAAATCCCATAGATAAAGGTGCTTGCGCACTAACAATTAGTAAATTATCTGGTAACTCGTTGGCAAAAGAAAATAAATCTTGTTCGTTACTTCCGTAACCGTGCAGTAAAATTAAAAGAGAAGGATTTTTTATGTTAGTTTTTGGTTCTCTAACAACGTAGTGTAAATTACTCATTTGGTCAACTTTTTTAAATATTTTGAAACCATTCTTGAAACTTATCACCAATAAAAGGTACAAGTTTTTCTTCTCCTTTAATAGCGCCAATTAGAGAAATCACCCAAAAAATAAAAAGGATAAAACCAAGTATTGCGCCAGCAGTAGCGCCAACAAATTCATATACAATCCATCCATTAAAAGCCTGAATTAAGTTTAAACCTAAACTTTGTCTAATGTAAAAACTTGTAAAAAAGTTTTTATTGTTGTTGTTTACAAAGAAAGCAATTAATAATCCTATTATCCATAAATGGCTAACAATAGCCATTGTTTTTCCTTCTTTTACTGTATAATTTTCCATTATTTGTTTAAAATTAGTTGGTTGTTAGAAAAGACTCCGTATACTTTTCCCGTTAAATTTTTATTTAAAAAAGCACTGTTTTTAGAGGTTGATAAAATTAAATCTTTAGTAAATATATTTTTCTCTTCTGGATTAAAAAATGAGAGGTCTGCCGTTTCTCCTATAGCAATAGAAGTTGGTTTAATTCCGAAAATTTTTCTTGGTTTCGAAGTGATGTTTTCAATAAAGTCTGTGATGTTTAAAACTAAATTTAAAGCACCAAATAAACTTTCTAAACCAATTGTGCCATCTTTAGCTTCACTAAATTCTACTTTTTTATGTTCGATATCAATAGGATTGTGGTCGGAGGTTATAGTATCTATAATTCCGGTTTTTATTCCTTTTTGTAAAGCTTTGCAGTCTTGTTTGGTTCTTAACGGCGGATTCGTTTTAAAGTTACTATCAAAACCATGTAATTCGTCATCAGAAAGTACTAAATGATGCGCGGAGACACTACAAGTAACCTGCAGGCCTTTCTTTTTTGCTTCTTTTATTAATTGCAACGATTTTGCTGTTGAAATTGTAGGAATATGAAGTTTACCGCCAGTATATTCCAATAAAAATAAATCTCTTGCAATTTGTAACTCTTCTGCTAATGCCGGAATTCCTTTCAACCCTAATTTAGTACTGTTTATACCTTCGTTTGCAATACCTTCTCCTGCAATGGCTATGTTTTTAGGAAAACTTAAAACCATACCATCAAAATTTTGAGCATATAATAATGCCACTTTCATTAGATTATCATTAGCTATCGGTTTTTTGTAATCACCAAACGCAATTGCACCAGATTGTTGCATGTCATATAATTCTGCCATTTCAATACCTTTACTCTTAGCAGTTAAAGCAGCAATAGGATATAATTTAGTTGCAGAACCTTTTGCTTTATTAATTAAAAACTCTACGGAAGATTTAGTATCTATGACAGGATTTGAATTGGCGTTAACTGCAACTGCAGTAAAACCACTTTTTGCCGCAACTTTTAAACCATTTTCTATGGTTTCTCTTTCTTCGAATCCAGGTTCTCCAAAAGAAACACTTGTGTCAAACCATCCGCAAGAAATATGCAAATTATCCTCATTTACAATAGTGTAATCGTCTTTAGAATTAATAGTGTCTTCTATTTCTTTGATAACTCCGTTTTCGATTAAAACATCCTTTTTTTGATTATGAAAAGAACTCGAAGCATCAATAATCGTTGCCGATTTTATAAGCGTAATCATGGTTTATAAAATTTTAGAATAAAAATTTCTAATAACAAAGATACAATTGCCAAGGCTAAAAACCATTTCCAAAGCCATTGAACTTCGTTATTTTTATTAATTTCTGTAAAAACATCTTTAATAGATTTAGAAGTATTGATGTTTTTTAATTCTTTTAAATCATTAAGATTTAAAAATTGTAAAGAACTTTCTTCTTTAGGATAATTAAAAGCAAGTTCTTTAATTATAGAATCTTGTTTTTTTATTTGATAAAAACCAGCTTCTTGTGGTTGTTCTGTAGTGTTGATGATCACTTTATTTTGATAAGCTCGCTGTAAAGGTATAAAAGAAGATTTGTCGTTTGAAATTGATAAAATTTCATCTTTACCTGCTTTCGTCTGAACTTCAATTTTATTTTCTTTATCTAAAATATATGCTAATTCTGGATATGAAAAACTAAATTTTGCAATGTTGTAAAATATTGGGACAACCAACGGAGAATTTGTGAAGTTACTACTATTTTTATCAAGGGAGCTAGCAACAAAATAAATGTTTTTATTAACAAATTTAGCTATAAACGGACTGTTGTTTTCGAATGAAATTATCGAAGAAATATTTCCAGAAATAGGGTGGTGGTTGTTTACTGATGGATATTGAAAATTAGAAATATTTTTTGAAAAAACATTTTCGAATATTGGGTGTTTAAAATTAATCGATGTTATTTTTAATGTGTCTTTTTTTACATTTCTAATCTCGCCAATTTTTAAGCTTTTTAGAAATAGATTATAAGAAGAGGTGTCAGTATTTTTATTTGGAATGATGACAAGGTTTCCTCCGTTTTTTAGAAAATCTTCTAAACTATTTTTTAGAATTTCTGGTATTTCTTTTAACTCGTTTAAGACAATTAATTGCTGATTTTTTAGCTCATTATAATTTACATTTTGTAATGATTTTTCTGAAAAATTAAATTCATTTTTAGTATAAATTTTATGCAAGAAGTTAGCGCTATTTCCAATAGAAAGAATATTGGTTTTTTGCGGGTTATTTAGTGAGAAATAATAGGTGTTGTCAAAACTAAAAGTATCGTTAAAAGTGATGGTTATTTTTCCAGAAAAAATTAAAGAATTTTTTACTGTGAAAGAAATTGTTTTTTTTGTGTTTTCTAGAATAGGGAAGGTTTGCTTACTTATTAGAATTTCTTTGTTAAAAATTGCAATTGGTATATTGTTTTGAGTGACACCAGAATTATTGATAACAACATTTACTGTAAAGTTTTCACTATTCTTATTATTGATAAAAACACTGTCTATAGAAATATTATTTTTTTTGCTAGATTGTAGTTGAATTAACGATATTTCTTGTGTTACATTTGTAAACTCATTTTTGTAAGTATTCTGAAAATCAGAAATTAAAATGTTTTTATTTAAAGTGTTTGTTTTATTTTTATTGTTTAGATTTAATTTTAATAAAACGTTCTTTATATCTGTGATTTTTGATGTTTTTTCTACTTTTAAAAGTACATTTTTTAATTCGTTACTACTAATGTTTTCATAAAAATTAGTGTTGGTTAATAAACTGTAAGAACTTTTATTGTCAGAACTTTCAATAATTTCTTGTGCTGCAATTTTTAGTAAATCGCCTTTTTCTCCTTTAGTATTTGTACTTAAAGAATTGTCTAAGTAGATAAAATTATGCTGTTTTTTGTCAATATTTTTATTACTAAAATATGGTTGCGAAAAAGCAATAACTATCGCGCTAAATAATAGCAGTCTAGTAGCTAATATAAGCCATTTTTTTATGCGTGAACTTTTGCGTGTTTGTTGCTGAATTTTTTGAAGAAAAGCAACATTTGAAAATGATATTTTAACGAATTTTTGTAACTGAAAAAGATGTACAATTATGGGGATAATTAGTAGTGCTAAAAAATATAAAATTTCAGGGTTTTTAAATTGCATCTATACAGTAAATATTCATTTTTAAAAATATAAATTTATTACAAAAATTACGATTAAAAAACTCTTGTTAATTACTAATTAAAACTTTTCGAAAACACCTAAACCAAACAATGCAAAATCGTATTTTACAGGATCTAATTTGTCTAGTTTTCTTAAATTTTTGTCTAATTCTGCTACCGCTTTCCAATCGTTTTGTTTTCTTAAAAGAAGTTTTAATTTTCTTGCAACATTGCCAGAATGTACATCTAAAGGGCAAGATAAATTGGCAGGTTTATGGGTTTTCCAAAGTCCGAAATCTACTCCGGTTTTATCGTTTCTAACCATCCATCTTAAAAACATATTTATACGTTTTGCTGCAGAGTTTTTTAATGGATCTGAAATGTGTTTTAAAGTTCTATTTTGGTGTTCAATTTCGAAAAAAACTTGCTTAAAATGATGAATTGAATTTTGGTATGTATTCGAATGATCATTAATTTTTAAGACGTTTTCTAAGCCATCATGATTTATATAAATGTTTTGTAAAGACTTTATAAATTGTGTTAAATCAATATGATTAAAAGTTCTGTGCACAAAACTTTCTAAACCTTTTAAATCGTTATTTGTATGGTTTAAAATAAAATCATGAGGCGCATTATCTAGCATTTCCATCATTTTATTCGCATTACGAATAATCATGGTTCTATTTCCCCAAGATATAATTGCTGTTAAAAAACCTGCAATTTCAATATCTTCCTTTTTACTAAATAAGTGAGGTATCTGTATTGGGTCTGTTTCAATAAAATTAGGATTGTTATATAATATAACCTTTTCGTCTAAAAACTCTTTCAGTTCTTTTTTGTTCATATTATTCGAATACAAATCCTATAACCATTAATATACTATTGTAGCTACCGTGTAATAACATAGACCAAATTAAGCCAAATTTAACTCTTATATAACCAAAATATGTACCTAATATGATTTGTGGTAAAACTAATAAAGGGGCTGCGATTAAAACATTTGTTGTGATTTCGAAATTAGAGATATGAACCAAGCCGAATAAAACTGCAAAAACGTAAAAAGCAATTTTAAAAGATGTAGGTTTTTTAAAAGTTGTTATTGGTGCTCTAAATATTAATTCTTCTATTACAGGAGCTACAATTCCGCCAGTTAATAATATTTGAAATAAGCTTAAGTTTTTAAACATCTCGTCAATCTTATGATTGTCCATGTTTACAAAACCTATTTCATCTAAAATTACAAAAATTGGTGATATTACTAATCCTGTAGCAATACTTATTACTAATAAATGTAAAAATATTTTAAATCGATATTTTGTGTCTGTATTTGTGTCTTCAAGATTAATAGGGTTTTTAATGTAGTCGATTAAGTTTAAAAAAGTTTCTTTCATATTATGGTTTACTACATTAGTGTTTCTATAAAGTTATATGTTACAAAATTAAATGATCTTACCGTCTTTCATGGTTAATTTTCTGTCTGCCATTTCTGCTAAATCTTCGTTATGCGTTATCAAAACAAAAGTTTGACCAAATTCATCTCTTAATTTAAAGAATAACTCGTGCAAATTTTTGGCAGATTCACTGTCTAGATTTCCACTTGGTTCATCAGCTAAAATTACTGAAGGATTATTAATTAAAGCTCTTGCAACTGCAACTCTTTGCTGTTCTCCACCAGAAAGTTCGCTAGGTTTATGGTTTACTCGATGGTCTAAACCTAAAAAAGATAAAATTTCTAAAGCTTTGGTTTCTGTTTCTTTTTTAGACTTATTTCCTATAAACGCAGGAATACACACATTTTCTAGTGCTGTAAACTCTGGTAAAAGTTGATGAAATTGAAAAATGAAACCAATATGATTGTTTCTAAATGATGAAAGTTCTTTATCTGATAGGTTTTTTAAAGAAATATCATTTATTGATAATTCGAAATCTTGCTCTTTTAGAGGTTTGTCTAAAGTACCTAAAATTTGAAGTAGAGTGGTTTTACCAGCACCAGAAGGACCAACAATTGCCACAATTTCTCCTTTTTTTACATGTAAATTTACTCCTTTTAAAACTTCAACATCATCATAATATTTATGAATATTTTTTCCAACTATCATATTTCTTCAAATTTAAAACGAATGTATAAAAAAGAAATCAGAAACACTTACGGGCGTTTCTGATTTCAAATTCAAATCTTAAATAATATTGTAACTAATTAGCTAAAAATATTTTTTATACGATTGTAGTCGATAAAATATACAAACCTTACAGATAATGTGTGTTGTTGTGGTTGATCGAATAAATTATCTAAGTTTTTGAAGAATTTTAAGCCAGAATTGTTATTCGAATCAAAGATAGAATTTCTGTAAAATACTATCAATTGACTTCCTGGTGCAAATTGCCAGAAGTAGTTTAAATCTAAGTTCCAACTGTTAAAATTTAAATCGTTTGTAGTATAATTATTATTAACAACTAAACTTCCATCACTATTTAAATTATAAAAACTGTTGTATGCAACATCACTCCAATAATGTCTAAAGCTTAAAGATAAAGAAGAATTTGTACTAAAACTATATTTACCGGAAATGGTATTTGTATAACTTTTTCTATCTCTTTGACCAAAAACAACATCATTATTAACTTGATCTACATAACCTTGATCGTTTTTGGTTTTATTGTAGTTTAATCTATATTGTAGTGAAAATTGATTTGTAAATCTATAACGCGGACTAATGCTTACACCGTAAGATTGCTGCGGGTGATTGGTGAAATTTGTGAAATATCCGTTGGCATTAAGTTCTAATTTTTTTTGAGAGTTTGTAGAAATCCAACCATTTACATTCATTCTTTCTGGTCTTAGAAAGTAAACTCCGCTAGTTGTACCCTGTCTTGGTTCAAAGTAATCTCTATTTTTAGAACCATAGTTTAAATTACCACCAAAAGTAAAACGTTTTTTAGTTTGTGCACTTGCGTTAAAACCAGCTTCGTAGCCAGTATAAGCACCAGAAAAATGCTGAAAATTAACTTGATTGTAAAAGTTAAAGCTGTAATTGTTAAATTTCTTAGTTGGTTGTAAAGTTCTCCAACCTGCACTTCCGTAAATTGCTTGTTGGTCATTAGAAAATAAAATTCCTAAGTCATTCGGATTAAAATCTTTGTTCTCAAAATTATAACCTATTTCCCAGTTCCAATGCCCAGAGTTATAACCAAAGCTATTATCAAAAGTATAACCTGTGTTTGGATTGTTGATGTCATCAGAAATATTACTCATTTTAAAAGAACCATCTGCATTGTATTTGCTGTCTTTAGTTTCTATGTGCCAATCTAAAGCTGTTACATTGGCATCTCTAAATCTACCATCTCTAGTTACATTTGTATTGATTAAAGTAACAGTAGAGTTTTGGTTAAACTGTTGATCTAATACCATAATGTTGTAGTTAGAAAATGGATTTATAGTTTCTTTTCTAGTGGTAACGGTGCTTGTAGTTGTTCCGCCAGACATCTGTTCTGTTGTTGTTCTAATTGTTGCTTCTGTAGTTTCTGTTATTGCATTAAAAAAGCCAATACCAAGACCGCTTTTAGTTCTTCCAGAAATTTTAATAGCGTTTAACATGGTAACTTTACCAGGATAATCAATTATTTTCTCGTTAACGCGTTTGCCGTTTGTATCAAAATTTTCTTGCTCTATTAAGTTTGATGCTATATTAAATTGATCTATTGGTCTACCGCCAACTCTTCTAGAATAAAATAAGTTTCCTTTATTAAAAAGTTCTGTACCTTCTGTAAAAAATTGTCTTTGTTCTGTAAATTGTTGTTCGAATGGACCCAAATTTAATTCAACATTATCAAAACCTACCTGACTAAAGTCTGGAATTAAAGTAGCGTCTAAAGTAAAATTATCTGTTAAACCATATTTTAGGTCCATACCAACACTGTAGTCATACTCTGTTTCACCATCAAAACTAACAGAGGTTGCAGAAGCGTATGGATACAAATTTAATCTAGTTGGGGGAGTTATATTTTTAAAACCTTCTATTAAACCATCATATTGAGTCCATCTTCCAACAGAATTATCAATATGCGTCCAAGTATGTTGTTCGTTTAATTTTTCTAATCTTCTATGAAAATTAAATCCCCAAGATTGTACAGGTCTGTTTGCAAATCGTATTGCTCTATAGGGAAGCTTAATTTCTACATTCCAGCCTTTATCTGTTATTTTTGTAGCACTTTCCCAAACGGCACTCCAATTAAAGTCTTCATTACCGTTAGATACTTTTGCATCTCCTTGATTACCGGTGACTTGAACTATAAATTCAAATGGATTTTGACCATCATCATTAGGATTAATTGTAACTAAGAAAAAATCTGCTTGACTAAAATTATCTCTAACGGCAAACTCTTGTGGTATACTCTTTGGATCTGGATCTAGTAAATTTGCAGATATATAAACAGCTTCATCATCATAAACAACTTTTACAAATGTTTGGTATTCAGAAGAAACTAATTTACCATTGTCCGGTCTAAAAATCACAAAATCAGATAAAATTTCTGCGTCTTGCCATGCTTCATCTTCTAATAATCCGTCAATTTTTGGAGCTTTTGAAACTCTTTGTGTAGTAACTGTCTTTCTGTTTTTGTTGTTTTGAGCTTGTGTAATTAAGACACAAAATAAAGCTAATTTAACTAATAAAATTCTTTTAAACATTTGATTTTGGTTGATTTACGTTTAAATACAAAGTGAAAGTATCTAACCTTTAGAGACTCGTTTCATAAAATTGTGTTAATTATAGTAAAGACTTTACTTTTTTAGAAGTGTTACAAATAAGATGTGTTAAAATAATCTTAAAGAAATATATAGATATTTTTTATTTAAAAGGTTGCAGTTATAACCAATGAATTTGTATTTTTGTTTCTGTTAAAAACATTCACAAAATGAACTTACACGAATATCAAGGTAAAGAAATATTAAATAGTTTTGGAGTTAGAATTCAAAGAGGAATTGTTGCAAATACTCCAGCAGAAGCAGTTGCAGCTGCAAAAAAACTAACTGAAGAAACAGGTACAGGTTGGCACGTAATTAAAGCTCAAGTTCACGCAGGTGGTCGTGGTAAAGGTGGAGGTGTTAAGTTGGCAAAAAACTTAGACGAGGTTAAAAGTATTTCTGATGATATTTTAGGAATGATGTTAATTACGCCTCAAACTTCTGCAGAAGGGAAGTTAGTTAACCAAGTTTTGGTTGCAGAAGACGTATATTATCCAGGTGATGAAGAGCCAGATGAATATTACATGTCTGTTTTATTAAACAGAGCAACAGGTAAAAACATGATTATGTATTCTACAGAAGGTGGAATGGATATAGAAACTGTTGCAGAAGAAACTCCGCACTTAATTTTTACAGAAGAAATAGATCCTTTATTAGGTTTAATGCCTTTTCAAGCGCGTAAAGTTGCTTTTAATTTAGGTTTATCTGGTGTTGCATTTAAAGAAATGACAAAATTTGTTACTGCTTTATATACAGCTTACATCAAATCAGATTCTTCTATGTTTGAAATCAATCCTGTATTAAAAACATCGGATTCTAAAATTATGGCAGTTGATGCTAAAGTATCTTTAGATGAAAATGCATTATATAGACATAAAGATTATGCAGCAATGCGTGATTTAAGAGAAGAAAACCCTATTGAAGTAGAGGCGAAAGCTGCTGGTTTAAACTATGTAGATTTAGACGGAAACGTTGGTTGTATGGTAAACGGAGCTGGTTTAGCAATGGGAACTATGGACTTAATTAAAGAGTCTGGTGGTGAACCGGCAAACTTTTTAGATGTTGGTGGTACTGCAGATGCTGCAAGAGTAGAAACTGCATTTGGTATCATTTTAAAAGATGACAACGTAAAAGCTATTTTGGTAAATATTTTTGGTGGTATTGTTCGTTGTGACAGAGTAGCACAAGGTGTTGTTGATGCTTACAAAAATATGGGAGATAAAATTACTGTGCCAATTATTTGTAGATTACAAGGTACAAATGCTAAAGAAGCAAAAGAATTAATTGATAATTCTGGTATGGAAATTATTTCTGCAACAGAATTTCAAGAAGCAGCTGATAAGGTTCAAGAAGTTTTAGAAGCTTAATTCTTAATAAAATATATTTAGTTAAAACGTCTCAATTTTATTGAGACGTTTTTTTTTCGAGTAAATTATAAAATTCATAAATAAGATTACTTTAATAATTTTATTATAATGATTAAATTAATAAAAGTTATTTAAAGCATTGTCAAGTAATTACTTATGTGTTTTTTTAACTTCTAAAGATCATAAAAAAAATATATTTCATGTTAGTGCAGGATAGTTGGAATCTAAATGTAGATTATTTTCATCTTTTAACTAACCAAATTAATATAATATGAAAAATTCTAACATTAAAGTTAAAGTACTAGCTTTAGCATTATCATTGGGAGTATTTACTTCTTGTGAGCAAGAGAATGAAAACATCTTCTTAGATGAAGAAAATTTAAAATTAGAAGAAGTTAATGAAGTAGACTTTCAAGCTCGTCAAGGTAGAGATTGTCAAACTAATGATTTAAATTTTGTTATACCGAATGTCTACTCAGATAAAAATGCTGGTATAAGTAAATTTGTTGATGATAGAAGTTGTTCCTATGATTATGGTCAATCTGGTAACTTTGGAGTTTATCAATTAAATAGTGGAAATAGAAATGGAAGTTTACAAACTAGGATAGAGCGAACTACAGGAACTATAGGTTATTCTAACGGAGCGTCTTTAACTGTTAGTGGTACAGTAAAAATCCTTAATTCAGGTATTAAGAATATGTCGAGCTCTCCTTATGCTCCTTCTGATATGAGAGATGAAAATGGAACTTATATTGCACAAGTAAAAGGAAAACACACAGGTGGTGGTGGATCACCTGATCCAGCCATCATGTTATTTATTGCTAAACCAGCGAGGTATAACAGAGGGTCGATTAATAATGGTGGTGCAGTTTGGCTTGATTCAAGTGGTTATCCTGGAATGTATCATATTTATGCTGAGCTTATTAGGAAAAGAGGAGGCTCTGGACCTAATGGGAGAAGATTAATATATATTACTAGTGTTTATCGAGATAGTGAATTTAGTTTCAACGTCACTTCTAGGTTTACTTCTAACAATAATCATTATATAGATTATAATATTAATGGTTCTTCTAATTCTCATAAAATATCTAGACAAACTGTAAATGGTCATCCTTCAAATCCAGTAGATACAAAAATAAGAATGGGAGCATATAGATGTAAAGGAGGATATGCTGATATTAGATGGAAAAATAATTTATGGACTAACAAACCTAAAAATAGATAGTAAAAAAATCTTTAATTATATTTTGTTTAAAATATAATTAAAATTACTTCTTCAATAAAAACTACTCGCTTGAGTAGTTTTTTTGTTTTATATCTTAATCATTTAAATAAATAAAATTGTTTTTCAATATATTTTTAGAGTTTGAAGTTTTATTGATTTGAAATTAAGGGGTTATCTTATAAGCTGTAAGAGCAGAAACTATATTGAGTATCTAACGTTTTGACAGAGTAGCAAAGGTTGTTGTTGATGCTTACAAAAATATGGGAGATAAAATTATTGTGCAATTATTTGTGGATTACAAGGTACAAATGCTAAAGAAGCAAAAGAATTAATTGACAAATCTGGTATGGAAATTATTTTTGCTACAAAATTTAAAGAAGCAGCTGATTAGGTTCAAGAAGTTTTATAAGCTTAATTCTTTTAAAAAAATATTTTAAGTTAAAACGTATTAATAAAATAGAAACGTTTTTTTATTTCATATTTTAAATTGTATTTTTAAACTATGGTATTTAAAATAAGATTATTTGTTATTATTTTGATGCTGTTTTTTGTGAAAACAGCAACATTGCAAGCCAATGATTTATATTTGATAAATAATGCTTCTATAGAATCTTTTCAGGATAATACAGTTCTAATTAAAAAAATTAAAGCTAAAATTGATGCTTTAAGTAAAAGAAGAGTCAAGCTAAAAGAATTAAAAAAATGGTCTAATTCTCAAGAGAAAAAATATAATTTGCAATTGAGTAAGCTTAACAATAGTTTAAAAAAGCTGGGTGAAGAATCTGAAATAACTTTAAATGTAGAGCAAATTGTTGCTAAGCTTCAAAAGCAATTGAAGTATTTAAATAATGCAAGAGTTAATAGTGTTGCAAAAAATAAATTCACTCAAAAAGACGATTCTATTTACAAAAGAAAAGCTGGGAAATTAATTGATAGTATTTTAAGGTTAAGAAGAAGTGTTGAATAAAAATAAGTAAAAGTTATTTCATTTTTTATAAAACTAAACAATAATTAATATTGCTTAGTTTTATAATTAGTTATTTTATTTATTAAAATAGTGAATAGCCTACAATAAAAGAAAATGTTTTGTATTCTGAACTTCTTGCAGTGTAGTTAGATAGTAAATCTCTGCTAGATTGATATCTTAATTCCATGATATACTTATCTTTAAATTTATAACCAAAACCTAATCCATAATTTAAATTGCTTTTTATTTCAAGAGGTGTATTAATTGTAGAATTATCTTGTCTTTTTGATTCGATAGTTGATTTAGAACTATTATCAAAAATTATTGAAGCGTTAACGTAAATCTTAGAATTTTCGTTTAAGAAAAAATAATGCCTTAAACTAACTGGCAATTCAACAGAACTATAATCTACATTTGTTATTATTTTGCCACCAGAAACACTATTAGAACCATTTGATACTTCACTTTCAAAACTTTGATAAGTTGGCTCAATTGCTATTGCCCATTTATTTTTATTAAATGGTAGAATAAATTCTACTTCAACTCCAAACCCAAATCCAAGTTTACTTCCCAAATCTACTTCATTATTTGAATTATTTGATGAAATTCTTGTAACTAAAGAAGAATAATTTACTCTCGGTCTGATATTTAAATTAAATAAATCTCTTTTAACTTTTTCGTTATAATTAATTACTGATCTATCATTGTTGCAATTATTATATTCAATAAAATAATCTATTAATTCTTTTTGTTCATAATCTAACTTTTCAATTTTACTCATTTTAAAATTTGAACACTTTAGATTATTCCAAATTTGTTGTTTAAATCTGTTGTTTTCAGCTAGTTTACTACCAACTTTATAGGTTTTATAAATTAGTAGTTCAATTTTTGAATTATTCTTACTATAAAAATATCTTTTTAAACTTTTATTTAGATATTGGTATAAAGTAGTTTCGCCTTCTACTAATACTTTTAAAAATAGTGTTTCCTTTTCTAGAATAGCTCTTTTATTCTTACTTAAGTTTTCAATATTTTCACTAGATTTATCAATATCTACGGTACTTCTAACATATTTAGAAATGTTATTTACGCTAAATTCTTTAATTGAATAAATTGATAAATTTTGAGCGTCACTATTTTCGGAGTTTTTGAAAATTATTTCCGTAGGATTGTCTCTCCAGTCTATATTTTTTATTAAACCATTAATTCTTTGGTTATCATTATTGATGTAATACCCTTTCTCGAAAGTTATCTGAGAAAAAGAACTAAAACTGATGATTGATAATAATACAATTAAAATTTTTCCTTTCATTTTTATTTTTTTAGTAAACATAATTATTTACTTTCTTTTAATGCTTTTATTTCATCACGTAATTTTGCAGCAACAATAAAATCTAAATTTTTGGCGGCAGCTTCCATTTCTTTTCTTTTATCTCGAATTCTTTTTTCTATTTCCTCTTTAGGTAAATACTGTAAGTCTTGCTCTGCTGCAACTTGTTTTGCATTGTCATAATGATAACTTGAAACTGCAGATTTAGATAAAGTATCGTCTATTTTTTTGTTTATTTGAGTAGGAGTAATATTGTTTTTAGTGTTATAAGCTATTTGTTTTTCTCTTCTTCTATTAGTTTCATCAATAGTTTTTTGCATACTTTTAGTAATCTTATCCGCATACATTATCGCTAATCCATTTACATTTCTTGCAGCTCTACCAACGGTTTGTGTTAAAGATTTTACATTCCTTAAAAATCCTTCTTTATCTGCATCTAGAATAGCAACTAAAGAAACTTCTGGTAAATCTAATCCTTCTCTTAGTAAATTAACGCCAATAAGAACATCAAATAAACCTTTACGTAAGTCTTGCATAATTTCAACACGCTCGAGTGTGTCTACATCAGAATGTATGTATCTACACCTAATGCTAACTCTGGTAAGATATTTTGTTAATTCTTCTGCCATTCTTTTAGTTAGAGTTGTAACAAGTGTTCGTTCGTCTTTTTCAACCCTTAATTGAATTTCTTCGATTAAATCATCTATTTGATTTAAACTTGGTCTTACTTCTATTGGTGGATCTAATAATCCGGTTGGTCTTATAATTTGTTCAACAAAAACTCCTTCTGTTTTTTGAAGTTCATAATCTGCAGGTGTTGCAGAGACAAAAATTGTTTGATTTTGAATCGCCTCAAATTCTTCAAATTTTAAAGGTCTATTGTCCATTGCGGCAGGCAATCGAAATCCGTATTCGACTAAATTTTCTTTTCTACTTCTATCGCCGCCATACATTGCATGTGTTTGTGGAACAGTAACATGGCTTTCATCAATCACCATTAAATAATCATTCGGAAAATAGTCTAGAAGGCAGAAGGGTCTTGTACCTGGTTCTCTACCATCTAAGTATCTCGAGTAATTTTCGATACCAGAACAATAGCCTAATTCTCGAATCATTTCTAAATCGAATTCTGTTCTTTCTTTTATGCGTTTTGCTTCTAAGTGCTTACCAATTTCATTAAAAAAATCTACCTGTTTCATCATATCTTCTTGAATCTGATGAATGGCATTTTGTAAAACATCCGGAGAAGTAACAAATAAGTTTGCAGGATAAATACTTAATTCTTCAAAAGAGTTTATAACAGAATTACTTTCTAAATCGAAAAGTTCAATTTCCTCAATCTCATCACCAAAAAAATGAATTCTATATCCATTATCACCGTAAGAAGGATAAATGGTTACAACGTCTCCTTTAACTTTAAATGTACCGCTTTTAATTTCGTGTTCTGTTCTAGAATATAAACTTTGTACTAATTGATGTAAAAATTTTGTTCTAGAAATTTGTTGACCTACCTGAATAGGAATTACATTTTTCTTAAATTCCGTAGGATTACCAATACCGTATAAACAAGATACAGAAGCAACAACTAAGACATCTCTTCTACCAGAAAGTAGGGAAGAAGTGGTGCTTAATCTTAACCGCTCAATATCTTCATTTATAGATAAATCTTTTTCTATATAAGTACCGGTTACAGGAATATATGCTTCAGGTTGATAATAATCATAATAAGAAACAAAATATTCTACAGCATTATCAGGAAAAAATTGTTTAAACTCAGAATATAATTGTGCCGCTAAAGTTTTGTTATGAGCCAAAACCAATGTTGGTTTTTTAACTTCTTTTACAACATTTGCTACTGTAAACGTTTTACCAGAACCTGTTACACCTAATAGCGTTTGAAATTTCTCGCCAGCATTAACACTTTCTGATAATTCTTTTATTGCTTGTGGTTGATCTCCGGTAGGAGAAAAGTTTGAAACTAATTTAAAATCCATGATGTAAAAATACGGATACTAAATGAGAATTTATTTTCTTAATAACGAAAAGTGACCAGTTTGTTTTCTAATATTTCCGTTTACATCTTTTAGAACGGCGTTGTACCAATAATCATTTGTGGGTAAAAGTTTACCATTGTAAGTTCCGTTCCAACCATTTTCTGTTTTCAAGTCTATAATTTTAAGAACTTTACCAAATCTATCAAATATTTGTAAATCAACATCCGTATAAAAATTATTATCAATTCCAGAAATGTTCCAAGTATCATTTACTCCATCTCCATTCGGTGTAAAATGTCTTTGAAAATAAATAAATGAAATTTCATTTGTATTTACAATTCCGCATTCATTTCTATCTCTAATGTAAATTTTATTGAGACCAGTTGGTACATTGGTAAAAGTATACGATAAATTATTATCACCTTTTTTAAAGTCGGATAAAGAGTTAGTATTTAAGGCGTATTCATAATCACCCAAACCTTCTACATTTATAGTGATAGTATTATTAAATCCTTCATCTTGATTATCAATATATTTTATTGAAATATTTTCTGCGATGCTAGATTCTTGAACAGAAAATATTTTGTAACCGGTAGTTTCTATATCATCTTCATTTCCGGGTTCATTAGGATAATACCTATTAATTAAAACTTTATAAATACCACCTTTGTTAATGATTAATGTTGAATTTGTTTCATTTGGAATCTCTATAGAGTTTAAAAACCATTTGTAATTATCTATAGAGTTACCTGTGTCTGAAGAAATATTTTTAGTTTCTAAAACAGGAGAATTGTTAGGGAAGTTTAAACAGATGATATTAGGATTAATTACATTTAATGGTTCTGGAAGTTTGTTAACAAATAAGTTAAATTCTGCGATACCTTCACAAGTATTACCTTTAGAAATTCTTAAATAAATTTTAGTGCCATTACTGTATCTGTTTGCCGTGTAAGGTGCTGTTATTTCGTTAGTTTCTTTAGCTGCATCTTCTGAAGTTAAATAGTATTTAAATTGATATTCACTTCTATTAAAAACACCAGAAGAATTAGAAATTACTTTATCTATTTTCTCATCTAGATTAAAAGTTGCGTCGTTAGACCCTTTACTAAAGTTAGTTATATCTGTAGAGGCGTTATTTTCTGCTTTGTAAATGTTTTTAAGTTGATTAAAGCCAGAAGTTGTTGGTGTAACTTTTAATTCTATTTGCCCAAATACAGAGCAACCAGTTGTATTATTGGTTACTTTTACTTTTAAAATATGTGAATTTGTAATTGCAGCTTTTCTATTAATATAACCAACTTTATTATTTATAAGCGTATCATCTAATTCAAAGAATTCAACAGAAACATCTGCAGCATTGTTTGATAATTCCATTTCTTTAGCTTCTAGATTGAAAAAAGTTTTTCCGTCTAAAGAATTAGTATCATAATCACATTGATTATAGATTATTGAATTATTAATTGTCGGAATCGATTGAAACGCTACTTCTACAGAACTATTGTATGTTTTTTCGTTACCACAACTATCTGTAGATTTTATTTCTAAATTATATTTTCCAGAACCGTAGTTTGTATCTGTAAGTTCTAAAATTCTTGTGGTTACTTTAATTGATGAATCTCCTTCTTTTGTCCAAAGATAATTGTAGGTACCTAAAGAAACTTCTTCTAGTTTTGGTTCTAATTTTAAACTTTGATTAACACAAACATTCTGTATATTATTACTTAATACAATGGAAGGGTCGTTTACATCTACAATATCAACAGGTTTAAAAAAAGATTGTATAAACGGAGGTAAACCTTGAGTAGCTCTACCTGTGCCTAAGTCGATTCCATTATTTATATAAATAATTTCACTAGCATCATCATCTGGGTTTTCAATAACACCAAGAAAAGGGTTTCCGGGTATTGAATTATATATTTTTCCGTTAGGACCTAATTGTAAACCACTTCGATATCCTGTTTGCGAACTAATTAAAGCCTTAGAGCCAGCTACATCTGCTTTTGTTAAATCGAATTGGTAAATGTTGTTTTCATTGTTGAAAGTTGATACATACAATTTATTTGATTGTTGCGAAAATTCTACGCCATAAGGTGCTCCTTCGGTATTAGGTTCTGTTAGTCTTTTTATATTTCTGCTTACTACACCTGTGTTAATATCAAAATCTAAAAGTACTAAGCTACCACCTCCAAATGAACCAAACCCTTCATTATAATCTGCCATTGCAATTTTAGAGCCGTCTGGAGATACTTTTAAATAACCTCTTTTATCAGTTAAGTTGTAAAAAACGCGACTAATAACAGGATTATTATTATTAACACCTGTACTTGTAATTTCATAGGCAAAAAAATGATTTTCTACTACCGATAATACCCAAATAGAACCACAGCTTCCTTGAACTGCAGTAACTTTTTCTGACCAAGAATAAGATAAGTCTTCACCAGTGTAAGGGTTTGTATCTAAACTCACAGGACCTGATATTACTTCACCTAAACCACCGTTTAAAGACAAATCTATTGTGTAAAAGTTAAAACCAGGGTTAACTGGATATGAAGCGTTACCAACAAAATTAGTACCAACAGTAAAAAGATAATAAAGGTTTTTGTTAGTTGGGTTTGGAACAAACAAAGCAGACTGCGTACTAGAAGGGTTTCCTTCTAAAGAAGTAGCTAATCTGCCATCTGTAAAAGTCATTATTTCATGATTCGAGTTGTAAAGAGTTATTCCGTCTGAATAAAATAATAAATCACCATCTGAATTTGAAATTGAAGAACATCCCTCATCTGTACTTAATTTACCATTACTTAAAGCTCTAGGTTCTCCTGTACTAAAATCTAAACCTGCATTTTCTCCAAAATACCAAAAATTAGCTTCTTTTTGAGAATAAATGTTTAGAACAAAAATTAATAAAATAAATGTAAATAAATTCCTCATTTGATGTAATTACTATGAAATCATCAAATATATTTAAAATGTACTACAAATCTCTCTTTTTTAACAGTGTAAACGATAAATAAATAAAGATAAACGTCCAAACTGAAGCAATTAATATGGCAGAAAAATCTACAGCGTAACTTTTTGTGAAAGTTTCTCCTATTTGGTTTGCTACAGATCTAACAGCACCTAATCTTGTAAAAGGTTCTTTTATTAGGTTTGCCATAGACTCGAAAGGTAAAAACTGCATTACGCTATCTACTTTTTCACTTGTATTATCAGAGTCTTTAAATGTCCAGAATAAATATCCTTTAAACATACTTTCTACAAATAACCAAACAACCATTGCACCAACAGCAAATGCTGATCTTTTTACTAAAATTCCGAAGAATAAACCCATTGAAAAGAATGCTACTAACTTTATAAAAAAAGCAAATAAATATTCTAAACCCGAAGATATAATTGTTAATTCGTTATAATCAGAATAAAATAAACCTAAAATTAAAGACACAAAAAATACAAATACGGTAGAAACTAAGGCAAATACAATTACCGTATAGAATTTAGATAAAATAAATTCTTTTTTACTTAAACCGTCTATTAAGTTTTGTTTTAAAGTTTTGTAGCTGTACTCATTGGCCATCATAGAAACAATAACTAAGAGTAAAAAAAACTTTAAAATTGCTGCAATGTAGGTGTTAAAATGCCATATGTATGGGAAATTAAAAATTCCTATTTCTGCCAAATGAAATTTTATAGGACCAATATCAAATTTTATGGCAGCAATTAATGCAATACAAGTTAAAAGGCCGAAATAGATAAGTGAAAGTACTTTACTGGCTTTATTATGTTTTAATTTATGAAACTCTATAGTTAATAATCTTAACATGATATTAGGTGTTTTTTTGAAAGTTGAATTTTGTTTTATAGGTTAGCTAAAACAAAGAGTTAGTTGTTGTTTGTTAAATCTAAAAATTGCTGTTCTAAACTTGGCTTACGCTTTACTAAATGACTTAAAGTTATTCCTCTTTCGAATAGAAAAGTATTAAGTGTTGTTGCAGAAATAGCATCGTTTAATGTAGCGATAATAGTTTCATGCTCTTTTGTTACTTTATTTATAGAAGGATGATTTTCTAGTTCTAAAAGTAATTTGGCTTCGTTTTCTTCAACTTTTAATTCAAATAAACCTTTAGAGGCAGTCATTTCATCAACTCTACCACTGTAAAGTTTTACTCCTTTTCTAATAACTACAACATGAGAACAAACTTTTTCTACTTCGTCAAGTAAATGAGAAGCCAATAATATGGTTGTACCGGTACTAGCAATTTTATTGATTATTTGTCTAATTTCATGAATTCCTTGTGGATCTAGACCATTGGTTGGTTCGTCTAAGATTAAAATTTCTGGATCATTTAACAAAGCAGATGCAATTGCTAAACGTTGTTTCATTCCTAATGAAAACGTTTTAAACTTACTATTTCTTCTCTCAAAAAGATTTACCGTTTTAAGTTTTTCATCTATTTTATCTGTTGATATACCTTTAATAGTACAAATCAATTTTAAGTTTTGTACAGCCGTCATGTATGGGTAAAAGTTAGGTCTCTCTATAATTGCACCAACTTTTTTTAAGGCTTCGTGTGTAGATAATTTTCCGTCGAACCAAGAAAACTCACCAGAAGTTCTATTAACTACATTTAAAATAATTCCTAAAGTGGTAGATTTTCCACTTCCGTTAGGACCTAAAATTCCGTAAACATTTCCTTTTTTAATATCAAAAGAAAGGTTGTTTACTGCGTGTACGGTTCCGTATTTTTTATCGAGGTTTTTTAAAGATAAGATAGTTTCCAAAAAAGTTGAATTTAGTCGGTTATGTATGTAAGACGACTAATTTACAATTTTGTTACTTAAAATAAAGTTATTTTTGTAAGTTGTTTATTATGAGTATTTTGTGGGGTTATGGACGAAGAAATATTAATATTCGTTAAAGTCAAAATCATCAAAAGGATCAAAATGATCTTCATCTTCATCAAATTCCGATTCTAATTTATCAGCCACAAATTCTTTTTCTGGCGCTTCTTTTGGAATCTCTCCAACAGATAATATCGTTTGAGGTAAATCTTGTTTTTCATCCGTAGAAATGTCAACAACATCAACATAAAAAGTCCACATATTCAAAAAGTCGTAAACATAAATTAGCTTGTCATTAACATTTGGAAGTGTGTCTTTTAAAACACATGTTTGCATAGAAATTCCTTCTCCAGCTTCAGCCATGTTAAATAACGGAATTTCTTCTCCTTGATTCCATTCATCATCCGTTCTGTAAAAAGACGCCATTTCTTGCCCTTCAAAACCGAAAGATTTAGCAATTGTAAAATGTAAATCTTCTAAATTAAAAGAATTGTTTACAATTATTGTTCTTAAAATGTCTTCTTTAGTGTCTAAAATTACGCGTATTTTGTACATAGAATGGTTTAACTTTTCAGTTGCAAAAATACAATTTTTTATACGTATTTTTACATAATTAATAATTGATTATGGACAAAACAAGTATTTTAAAAGCATTTAACGAGCGTTCTCGAAACACGTTAATGGAAACTCTTGATATTGAATATGTTGCTGTTGGAGCCGATTTTTTAACAGCTAAAATGCCGGTTAATTCTAGCGTACATCAACCTTACGGGCAACTTCATGGTGGTGCTACTGCTGCGTTAGCAGAAAGTGTTGGTAGTGCTGCTTCTAACTTTTTTATTGATAACAAAACACAGTTTATTAACGGAATTCAATTGTCTATAAATCATATAAAAAGTAAAAGAGAAGGTATGGTTTATGCAACAGCTAAAAATATTCACAAAGGTAAAACCACACATCTTTGGGAAGTAAGAATTGTTGATGAAAATGATGCCTTAATTTCAGTAGCAAAAATGACAAACATAGTTTTAGATATTCGTAAAAAATAATTTCAATTTGAATAATTTACTCGATACAATTGCTAAACATTTTTCTAATAATTTGCCTTTTGTTGCATATAGAAAACCGAATAAAAATGTGGTTACAGCTTTTTTACAAAAGGATAATAGTTTAGATTTTACATCAGAATTTACCGAATCTGGTTTTGTTTTTGCTCCTTATAAAAAAGAAGAAAAGGCAATTTTATTTTCTGATAAGAAAGCTTTAATTATTTCTGAAAATATAGATACACAAGAAAAACCTCTAAGAGATAATATAACAACTAGTTTAGTTGATTCTGATAGGGAAAAACACATAAATATTGTAGATAAAGCAGTAGAAACTATAAAAACTAGTAATTTACAAAAGGTTGTTATTTCTAGAGAAGAACTCGTGAAATTAAAACCTGTAAACATTTTAGAAATCTATAAAATATTGTTATCAACCTATCAAAATGCATTTGTTTATGTTTGGTTTCACCCAGAAATTGGTTTATGGTTTGGCGCTACACCAGAAACATTACTAAACTTAAAAGGATCTCATTTTAAAACGATGTCTTTAGCAGGCACTCAAGTAAATACCAACAAAAAAGACATTATTTGGAAGTCTAAAGAATTAGAAGAGCAGCAATTGGTTACTAATTTTATAGAAACACAATTACAACCAATTTCTAATAATTTAATTATTGATAAAACAGAAACAATTAACGCGGGAAGTCTTTTGCACTTGAGAACTAAGGTATCAGGAATTCTAAGCAGAAAATCTAATTTAGAAGAATTAATTAGAGCTTTACATCCAACACCGGCGGTTTGTGGTTTACCTCGAAATTTAGCTAGTTATTTTATAGATTCTAATGAAGGTTATAGCAGAACATATTACACAGGTTTTTTAGGTGAATTAAACTTTAATATTACTAAATCTGAAATTAGAGAAACAGCTTTGTTTGTTAATTTAAGATGCATGAAAATTAAAGAAAATACAGCTTATATTTATGTTGGTGGCGGTATTACAAAAGATAGTATTGCAGAAAAAGAGTGGGAGGAAACAGTTTCGAAATCTAAAACTATGAAACGAGTTTTAAACTAAGAATAAAGAAAATAAAAAAACCGCAAATAGTAAGTTTGCGGTTTTTTAATTTTTGTGTAAAAATTGAATTTGAATTGAAATTGTATATAATGTAACTAGAGAAATGAAACTCTAATTTTATTAATTATTTCATTTGAGTTGCTAAATTTAAACAAATTATTTGGATATATTTATATATCGTCAAAAGAAATGTCTGTAAAACTTTCTGGCGAAACAGTTTCTTCTGTAACAGTTTTAGATTCTTCTTTCTTAAAGTCTTTTTGATGACGTTCGCTTATTACTTCATCACCTTTTTCGTTTATGATATAATCTGTAGCTTTTTTAAGCATTTCATGAAAATCTGTAAAATCTTCTTTATATAAATAAATTTTGTGTTTTTGATAATGAAAAGTTCCATCATCATGAGTAAACTTCTTACTTTCTGTTACGGTTAAATAATAATCGTCTGCTTTTGTTGCTCTTACATCAAAAAAATACGTTCTTCTTCCAGCTCTTAATACTTGTGAAAAAATTTCTTCCTGTTCAACTCTCTCTGCCATGATCTTTTAAATAGTAGTTATTTAGTTTATTATTAGTAACAAATCTAATAAAATATTTTACTTAGCAATGTTAAAGATTAATTTTCTTTTTCTAAAAGTTGTTGTTCATACAATTCTTTATAATAACCATTTTGTGTTATCAGTTGATTATGAGTACCTTTTTGGCTAATCTTGCCTTTATCTAATACTATAATTTTATCGGCGTTTTTAGCCGAAGAAACTCTGTGACTTATGATAAAAGTTGTCTTGTTTTTAGAAACTCTTTTTAAATTTGTTAGTATTTTTTCTTCAGTTTCGGTGTCTACAGCAGACAAACAGTCATCAAAAATTAAAATTTTAGGATTTTTTATAATTGCTCTGGCAATAGAAACTCTTTGCTTTTGCCCTCCAGATAATGTTACTCCTCTTTCTCCTAAAACGGTGTCATACTTGTTAGGGAAATCGATAATGTTTTTATGCACATCAGCATCTTTTGCAGCCTGAATAATTTCTTCTTCTGTAGCGTCTTCTTTTCCGAATTTAATATTGTTTCCAATACTTTCAGAAAACAAAAACGGATCTTGAGGTACAAAACCAATTTGATTTCTTACATCATTAAGGTTTGCTTTTTCGATAGGTTTGTCATCAACCAAAATTAAACCATCTTTAGTATCATATAACCTTGCTATAAGCTCTATAATAGTAGATTTTCCTGAGCCAGTTTTTCCTAGAATAGCAATGGTTTCACCAGGTTCTGCAGTAAAATTAATATTTTTTAATGCAGTTATATTTGTGTCTTCGTATGTAAATGTTACGTCTTTAAATTCTACCTTACCATTTAAAACTGTTGGTTTTGTATTGTTATTCTGAATTTCTGGTACTTGTTCTAAGAACTCGTTAATTCTAACTTGTGATGCCTCTGCTTGTTGTATCATAGAAGTTACCCAACCAATTACTGCTACAGGCCAAGTTAAAATATTTACATAAAGCATAAATTCTATAATGGTACCAATTTGAATTTCATCGTTTATATATTGCTGCCCACCAACGTAAATTACTATAATGTTACTTAAACCAATAAGAAGAACCATTAGTGGAAAAAAAAGAGCATTGGCTTGTTGTAAATGAATGTTTTTCTCTTTGCTTTTATCGGCAATTTCATCAAAATCTTTAATAATAGATTTTTCTATTCCGTAAGATTTTACCACACCAATTCCAGAGAAAAACTCTTGATTAAATGTGGTTAATTTTGATAAATATTCTTGTACGATGCTACTTCTTTTATGAATAACCTTACTTAAAACAAAGATAGAAATAGATAAAACCGGAAAAGGTATTAAAGTATACATGGTTAGTTTTACATCAATATTTATCATTTGAGTAAAACCAACTACTAATAACACAATCATATTCATGCTATACATTACCGCGGGCCCAACGTACATTCTTACTTTAGAAACATCTTCAGAAATTCTATTCATTAAATCTCCGGTTCTATTTTTTTTGTAAAAATTTAAAGATAAGCGTTGGTACTGTTGATAGATTTCATTTTTTAAATCGAACTCGATTAATCTAGAAGTTACAATAATGGTTTGCCTCATTAAAAAAGTAAAAAAACCAGCTAAAATTGCAACTCCAATAATTATTAAAACATTAATTAAAAGCTGGTGTTTTACAAGTTCAATATCTGTAATTGTTCCGTTTTGATAATCTTCTACAATATTTAAAGAATCACCAACAATTTGCGGAACTTTAAGCGCAAGTAATTTAGATAAAATGGTTATTAATATACCAATTAGTAATCGCCATTTATACTTTAAAAAGTACTTATTTATATATTTTAGAGCTTTCAATTTTAATATGAAGTTTTTAAAGATAAAAGTACAACCTTACTTATTTAAATAATGTTAAAAGAAATACAAATAAGACGTACTTTTTATTGAAGTACGAAGATACATTATTATAAATAATTTATTGCTTTTTTTACCTTTGGGATATTGATAATTTAAATTGAAAAAAGAAATTAAAATAGATGCCTATTTAGAAGTAAAATAATATTATTTTTGTGGCTCGTTAAAAACAAAAACCATCGTGTTTTATTTCATAAAAGTTCTTTAGAAAAAATGATTAACAGAAGACATATTCGAGTTAAAGTAATGCAATCTGTATACGCAATGATGCAGTCTCATAATGATGATATCATTAGAGAAGAAAAATTCTTAAAACACAGTGTTTTAAAAATGTTTGATTTATATGTATTAAACATGCAGCTGTTAGTAGAAGTACAAAAATTAGCTGCTAAAAAAATTGCACTTTCTAAAAAGAAAATTCTTGCTACAGAAGCAGATTTAAAACCCAACACAAAATTTATAGACAATAAGGTAATTAACACAATTGCCGAAAGTGTAAGTTTAGAAGGTTATTTAGAATTAAATAACTTAAAGCAATGGCAAGAAAATGATGAATATGTTAAAATTATTTTCGAAGAACTTCAAAACAGTAATTTATACAAAAAATATATTGCTACAGAAGAAGATTCTTTTAAGCTAGATAAAGCTTTTGTTATCGATTTCTTTAAAGAAATTATAGCACCAAATGAGAAGTTAGCAGATTTTTATGAAGATGAAATGATTTCTTGGGTAGATGATATTCCTTTTGTAAACACTTGGGTTGTAAAATCTTTAAGCAAACAAAAAGCAAACGGGTTGTTTGTATTAGGTTCTTTATACAAAGATAAAGATGATGAAGAATTTGTGTCTAAACTTTTTAAAAAAACCGTTTTAAAACAAACAGAATATAAACAAATTATTGAAGATAAAACCCCGAATTGGGAATCTGATAGAATTGCAGAAATAGACATGATTCTTATTCAAATGGCTATTGCAGAGTTTTTTAACTTTCCATCTATACCAACTAGAGTTTCAATTAATGAGTATATAGAAATATCTAAAGACTATTCTACAGCAAAAAGTAGTTATTTTATAAACGGAGTTTTAGATAAAATATCTAAAGAGTTTATAGCTAACAACAAAATTGTTAAAATAGGAAGAGGTCTTATATAAAGTATACAATCACAAATTATTTTATTATTTTTACAAAAAATAGATTTACAATGAAAAAAATATCATTCTTATTCGCATTTTTAATAGCATCAACCTTTATGGTTTCTTGCGATAGCGGAAGTGCAACAACAAAAATTAATAAAGCAAATTTAGACAATGCAAAATCTAGAGATGCAGAAATTAAAAAAGGAGTAGCTACAATCTCTTTAGATAAAAAAGAGTACGATTTTGGTACTGTAAACGAAGGAGACATTGTAGAAACTGTATTTAAAGTAACGAACTCTGGTAAAACAGATTTGGTAATTACAAATGCAACAGGTTCTTGTGGTTGTACTGTTCCTGTATGGCCAAAAGCACCAATTAAACCAGGAGAAACAGGTGAAGTTGCTGTTAAATTTAACACAAATGGTAAACCAAACAGACAAATGAAAACTGTAACTTTAACTACAAATACAGAATCTGGTAGAGAAGTTTTAACCTTAAGAGGTTCTGTTACACCTAAAGCTAAATAATTATAATGTTTAACACAATTTTATTACAATTAGATTCTGGTAGTTTGGCTAGTATGTTACCATTTGCTGCAATGATTTTAGTCTTATATTTTTTTATGATAAGACCACAAATGAATCGTCAGAAAAAAGAAAAAGCTTTTCAAGCAGAAATTAAAACTGGTACAAAAGTGATTACTTCTAGTGGTATACACGGTAAAATTACTGATGTAAATAATACAGATAATACAATAACAATAGAAACCGGAGCAGGAAAAATTAAATTCGAACGTTCTGCAATTTCTATGGAATTAAGTAAAAAATACACAGCACCTGCAAAAAAATAGTTTTACTTAACAAATATCTTAAAGTGAGTATTGTCTTAATTAGATAATACTCACTTTTTTGTTTGTAGGCTTTTGTGTAGATTGCATTATTAAAAAATTATTTATTGAAGACAACAAAGAAAATACCAAAAACATTTATTGGTTTCCTTCTAGTTTCATTACTAATATGGATTCTAATTACTTTTTCTAAAGAGTATAACACATCTATTGTTTTTCCGGTTGAATACAGTAATATTTCTCAGAATAAAATATTACAAGAAGCACCAATTAAAGAAATAGAAGTTTTAGTAAAAGCCAATGGTTTTAAAATTCTTAGAACAAGGTTTAATACTAAAAAAATTATAATCAATGCAAGCTCGTTAATAAAAAAACAAGGTTCTAAACATTTTCTACTCTTAAACAATCAGCAAAAAAATATTGCTAAACAATTGCCCTCTGGTGTAGAATTAAAAGAAATAGCCAAAGACACTATATATTTAGATGTTGGTAGCTTGGTATCTAAAAAAGTTGCTGTTAAACCTAATTTAAAATTAAATTTTAGTGTTGGTTATGATCTTTCGGAAACAATTAAAATAACGCCAGATAGTCTTGTGGTTTCTGGGCCAGAGGTTTTATTGTCAGAATTAAATAACATAGAACTTTCTACGCTAGACTTAAAGGACTTAAAAGCTGATTTTACAAATAAAGTTGCAGTAAAACCTTTGGAAAACTATAAGAATTTAAAATTTAAAACTAAAGAAATTACTATATCTGGTAAGATAGAAAAATTTACCGAAGGTTCTTTAAATATTAAATATAAGATAATAAATGTACCAGAAGGAGTTGTAATAAATACATTGTCTAAAGAAGTAGAATTTACTTTTGTTGTTGGCCTTTCTAATTTTAATAAAATTAACGAAAATGTTATTAAGATTGAATGTGATTTTAGTATGACAACTAATAATAATTTAGGTTATTTAATACCCAAGTTAGTGCAAAAACCATCAGAAATTAAAAGTTATAAAATAACACCAAAAAAAATAGATTTTTTAATTCAGAAATAAGATGATAATTGGTTTAACAGGAGGTATCGGAAGTGGTAAATCTACAGTATTAAAGATGTTTAACGAGTTTTCTAATGTTGCAATTTATGTTGCCGATATAGAAGCTAAACAGTTAATGAATACTTCTAAAGTTATTAAAGAAAAACTTATAATAGCATTTGGTGAAGAAGTGTTTAAAAATGCTGTTTTAAATCGTGAGTTTTTAGCAAATATTGTTTTTAAGAATAAGCATAAATTAAAAGTTTTAAATAATATTGTGCATCCAGTAGTAAAAAATCATTTCAAAACATTTGTTGCAGAAAACGCCGACAAAGATTATATAGTATATGAAAGCGCCATTTTATTCGAAAATAATACTGAAAATCAATTCGATTTTATAATTACTGTTTTTACTGATTTAGAAGAACGAATCAACAGAATAATAAAAAGAGATAATACTACAAGAAAAGAGGTTTTAAATAGGATAAATAGTCAATGGCAAGACAATAAAAAATTACTTTTATCTAACTATGTTATTGATAATTATAGTTTTAAAAATAGTATGATTAGGGTAAAAGAAATTCATAATATTTTAACAAAAAAACATCCGTCAATTTAAGTAACCCTATCAGTTTTGTTAAATAAGTCTTAAAGTTCCAATAAAACAGTTAATTTAGGTTAAAATCGATAATTACAACTTTTGAAAGTAGTAAATTTGATTTATGCGTAAAAAGATGTTTATTCTTATTGTTGTTTTAATGAGTATTTCCTTGATAGGAATTATTGCTGTACAACTTTATTGGATTAATAATGCTTTAGAAAGTAAACAAGCACAATTTAAAAATGATGTGCAGAAATCTTTAGGGGCAGCTACCGAAAGAATTAACGAGCAAGAGATTTCTACTTTTCAAAAAAAAATTAACGAAATAATTTCAAAAGAAGGTTTAGCAGGTACTGCGGAATTAAAACAACATTTAATTCAACAAATAGATACTTCTACAAATATTAAAATTACTGTTGGTGGTACTTTTTTAGAAGAAAACTTTAAGTTAACCTCAGATTTTTTAAACCACGATTCGATAATTTATAAAAGAGTTACAGGTAGAACAGATTTCTCTAAATTATCATTAATTAAAAGTCCGGATGAATTATTTCCAAAGTTAGATGAACAAAGGTTTTCTTTTACAAGAAGATATACAGAATTCGATAGGTTGCAAACTTTAGAAGTTCTAAATTTTGTGAATAGTAAAAAACTAATTCACGAACGTTTAAGTAACAAAGATTTAAATAATATAATTAAGGAAGAACTTGTTAAAAGAAACATTGTTCTAGATTTTAAATATGGCGTTTATGGTTCTGATGGTTTGGCTACCAAATTAAAATCTGGGTATTATACAATAGATACAAAAGACAGTTTTAAATACCCGTTATTTTTTGATCCTTTAGGAAATACAACATACAATTTGCATGTAAATTTTCCTGATAAAGACGACCATATTTTAGCAGGAATTTCTAATATTTTACTGCTTTCGTTGTTTTTTATATTTATTATAATTATTGCTTTTTCAAGTTCATTGTATCAATTAATTCGTCAGAAAAAAATATCAGAAATAAAAACGGATTTTATTAACAACATGACGCATGAATTTAAAACACCAATTGCAACAATCAATTTGGCATTAGATTCTATTAAAAATCCAAAAATTTTAGGAGACGATTCTAAGGTTTTGCGCTATGTACAAATGATTCGTGATGAAAATAAAAGAATGCACTCTCAGGTAGAAAATGTATTAAGAATATCTAGGTTAGAAAAAAATCAGATAGATTTAAGTAAGGAAACTATAGACTTGCACGACATTATAGAAGACGCAATTACACATGTTAGTTTGCTAATAGAAGATCGAAAAGGAAAAATTTCTACTCATTTTAAAGCAATTGTATCAGAATTACCAGGAAATCAATTTCATTTAACCAATGTAGTTGTAAACATGTTAGAAAACGCAATTAAATATTCTGAAGGAGCGCCGATTATAGACGTTTATACAGAAAGTACAAGTAAGTTTTTTGTGTTTAAAATTAAAGATTCTGGTATTGGAATGAGTAAAAATGTTCAGAAACAAGTTTTTACAAAATTTTATAGAGAACAAAAAGGAAATATTCACGACGTTAAAGGCCATGGTTTAGGTTTGGCTTACGTAAAAGAAATAGTAGAGAAACACCACGGAACAGTTTTTGTGGAAAGTGAGAAAGGAAAGGGTAGCATATTTACAGTAAAATTACCTTTAATTTAAAAGAAAGAAATAATAATGGGAAGTAAAAAAATTTTATTAGTTGAAGATGATCCAAATTTTGGAACAGTTCTAAAAGATTATTTAGCATTAAACGATTATAACGTTACACATGCAAAAGATGGTATAGAAGGTTTAATTATGTTTAAAAACAGCGATTACGATTTATGTATTTTAGATGTAATGATGCCTCGTAAAGATGGTTTTTCTTTAGCACAAGATATTAGAGTAACAAATAAAGAAGTGCCAATTATTTTCTTAACAGCTAAAACTCTTAAAGAAGATGTTTTAAAAGGTTATGCTGTTGGGGCAGATGATTATTTAAATAAACCTTTTGATTCTGAAGTTTTATTACATAAAATTAAAGCAATTTTACAAAGAAAAGAAACAGATAATTCTACAGAAAACGAGCAGTTTGAATTTACAATCGGTAATTTCTTTTTCAATTCTAAATTACGTCATTTATCTATTGGTAAAGATGGTGAAGCTGTAAAATTATCGCCTAAAGAGAGTAAGTTGTTACGCATGTTAGCGCTTCATAAAAATGATTTAATGCCAAGAGAATTAGCATTAACAAAAATATGGAGAGATGATAACTATTTTACTTCTAGAAGTATGGATGTTTATATTGCAAAACTTAGAAAATACTTAAAATTAGACGAAAAAGTAGAAATTTTAAATATTCACGGAGAAGGATTTAGATTGGTAGATAAATCTTAATTTCTAAAACCCTTCCCAAATAAAATAACTCAGTTTGTATTTCAAGCTGAGTTTTTTGTATTTTTATATTATGGCAGAATTTATAAGAATTTATAACGAAAACCCAAACCCAAAAGAAATTGCTAAAGTTGTAAAGGTTTTACAAGCTGGTGGTTTGGTTATATATCCTACAGATACGGTTTATGGTTTAGGGTGTGATATCACAAAACCAAAAGCTTTAGAAAAAATAGCGCAAATAAAAAATATTAAGTTAGAAAAAGCTAACTGGTCTTTTATATGTAACGATTTAAGCCATTTGTCTGATTACGTTAAACAAATTGATTCTACGACGTTTAAAATACTTAAAAGGGCTTTGCCAGGACCTTATACGTTTATTTTGCCAGGAAGTAAAAACTTACCAAAAGTATTTAAAAAGAAAAAGACGGTTGGTATTAGAATTCCAAATAATTCTATCATTAGAACCTTAGTGCAAGAACTTGGCAACCCAATTGTATCTACATCTATTAGAGATGATGATGATGTTTTAGAGTATACCACAGATCCTGAGTTAATTTTTGAAAAATGGCAAAATTTAGTTGATGTTGTTATTGATGGTGGTTATGGCGGTAATGAAGCATCTACAGTGATCGATTTAACAGAAGAACCAGAAGTAATTAGAGAAGGAAAAGGGAGTTTAGATATTCTTTAAACCTATTTTAAGTTTTCAAATCTTCTTCTACCTAAAATAAAATGTTGCCAAACAACACTTGTGTGTAAATTATAGTTCTGTTTTTTTTGTAATAACTTTCTCTTTTGTAAATATTTGTAAAAATTTTTATAGAAACTAAAATGCGCTTTTATCACAGCAAAGGTATGTATTGGTCTTAACTCTAATAAAAACTTTAATCCCGCAATTCCGTCTAAAATTAATCTAGAAAAAATTACAAATAGAAACCACTTTTTAGGTACATTTTTTACAACATTTAATAAGCTATTTCTAAAGTTTAAAAATGTTTTATGCGGATTCGTTTCTTGTAAAGTTGCTCCGCCAACATGATAAACAGTAGACGCGCCAACATATTTTACTTTATAACCAATATTTTGAGTTCGCCAGCATAAATCTATTTCTTCTTGATGCGCAAAATAGTCTTCATCAAAACCACCAAGTTTATGATAAACATTTGCTCTAATAAACAAACAAGCGCCAGAAGCCCAAAAAATTTCTGAAGTATCATCAAATTGATTTTGGTCTGTTTCTAAAGAATTAAAAATTCTTCCTCTACAATAAGGGTAGCCATATAAATCTATAAATCCGCCTGCAGCACCTGCATATTCAAATTTAGTTTTATTTTTAAAATCTAATAATTTTGGTTGAATAATAGCTGTTTCATCATCGTTTTTAAAAACAGTTAATACAGGTTTTAACCAATTTTTAGTTACTTCAACATCAGAATTTAATAAACAATAAATATCTGCATCAATAGCTTGTAGAGAATCGTTATAACCTTTTGCATAACCGCCATTGGTTGGGTTTTTAATAATTTTTACCGACGGATAATTTTCTTTGATAAAAGAAATAGAACTATCTGTAGAAGCATTATCGGCTACATAAACTTCGGCTTCATTTAAGCTAAAATTAACTACTGATGGTAAAAACTGTTCTAATAGTTTTTTACCATTCCAATTTAATATGACGATTGCTGTTTTCAAGGGTGCAAATTTACGTTATAAATCTTATTTATAGCTATTAGAAAATTGTTAATTCCAATAAGATAATAACTAAATATAATCTGGAATATCTTTTAAGAAAATATAAGTTTCATTTTCAAAATCCATTTTGCAATAAAAATGCTGTAAACCGTTGGTTACAATTAAATAATTTGCTTTTAATTTTAAATTATATCTCGCAATTTGATCAAATGTAGCTTGTGTAATTTTTATTGATGGTGCTTTACATTCTACAATTATATCTGGTTCGCCTTTCGCATTAAAAATTAAAATATCTGTTCTTTTTTTTCTATTATTAATAGTTAATTGTTTTTCCAGAGCAATTAAAGAGTTCGGATATTTTTTTACATGTAATAAATATGCCAAATAGTGTTGTCTTACCCATTCTTCTGGTGTAAGTACCAAGAATTTTTTTCTTAAAATATCAAAAATAAGCATCTTATTTTCGTTACTTTTGAGTCGGAAATTGTAGTTTGGTAAGTTCAGTTTTTGCATCAATCAAAAGTAATTAAAAAACAGTTATGATACATTTATTAGTTGGTAATACTGGTGCAGGTAAATCTACATACGCTAGTCAATTAAAAAAAGAAACTTCTGGTATTATTTTTACTTTAGATAAATGGAATAAAGTTTTATTTTTTCCGGATAAGAAAGATATAGATGGTTTAGATTGGTTTTTAGAAAGAATTGATAGGGCAGAAGTTATCATAGAAGATTTGATATTACAGTTAGAAAATAGTGGTGTAGATAGTATTTTAGATGTAGGACTTTCTAAATTTTTACACAGAGAAAAATATAGAAAATTTGCCAACGATAATAATATTAATGTTCAATTTCATTTTTTAGATATTTCAAAAGAAATTAGAAAAGAAAGAGTTTTAAAAAGAAATTTCGAAAAAGGATCAACTTTTGAATTTGAAGTAAGTGATGCTAATTTCGAATTTATGGAAAACTGGTTTGAAACTCCAACAGAACAAGAATTACATAATGCAATAATTATAAAAGAATAAATGAACGAAGTTAAAGCTATTGTATCAGACATTAAAAGCGGTACCATAAAACCCATTTATTTTTTAATGGGAGAAGAGCCCTATTATATTGATAAGATTTCTGATTATATCGAAGAACATGTATTAGATGAAGCAGAAAAAGGGTTTAATCAGCAGGTAATGTATGGTAGAGATGCTAGTGTAGAAGATATTGTTTCTGCGGCTAAACGGTACCCAATGATGGCCGAAAGACAAGTTTTAATTGTTAAAGAAGCACAAGATTTAAGCAGAAATATAGAAAAGTTAGTTTCTTATGCCGAAAATCCGCAGCCAACAACAGTTTTAGTTTTAAACTATAAATATAAAAAGTTAGATAAACGTAAAAAATTACATAAAGCTATAGCGAAAACAGGTGTTATTTTCGAGAGTAAAAAATTGTACGACAATCAGGTTTCGGATTGGATTCGTAGAGTTTTAAGCGGAAAAAAATATCAAATTGAACCTAAAGCCTCTTTAATGTTGGTTGAATTTTTAGGAACTGATTTAAGTAAAATTTCGAATGAATTAGAAAAATTAATGCTTGTTTTACCAGAAGCAACTATTATAAACGATAAGCATATTGAAGAAAATATCGGAATTTCTAAAGATTTCAATAATTTTGAGTTAAGAAAGGCAGTAGGAGAGAAGGATATTGTAAAAGCAAATCGAATTATTAATTATTTTGCAGAAAACCCAAAAAGTAATCCTTTAGTAATGACTATTTCTTTGTTAAACGGTTATTTTACACAATTACTCTCTTTTCATGGGTTAAAGGATAAATCAAAAAGCTCTGTGGCTAAAGCAATTGGTGTAAATCCGTATTTTGTAGATGAATATTTTTTAGCAGCTAGAAATTATCCTATGAGAAAAGTAGCACAAGTTATTGCAATGTTAAGAGAAGCAGATGTTAAAAGTAAAGGTGTAGGAGCAAATCAAACAAGTCATGATATTTTAAAAGAATTATTATTTAAAATTTTACATTAAAAATTAGTAAAAAATGAAAAATATTTTTGAAAAAGAGGTAAGTAATCAAGTTATTGAAAGAATTAATAATTTAACGGCATCTACCCAACCTAATTGGGGTAAAATGTCTGTATCACAAATGTTAGCGCATTGTAATGTTACTTATGAAATGGTTTATACCGATAAGCATCCTAAGCCAAATGCTTTTATGAAATTTATGTTAAAATTGTTTGTTAAAAATGCAGTTGTATCTACAAAACCATATGCTAAAAATGGTAAAACAGCACCTCAATTTATAATTGATGAAGAAAAGAATTTTGATCAAGAAAAAATAATATTGATAAATTACATCAACAAAACACAAGAATTAGGAGCTAAACATTTTGAAGGTAAAGAATCTCATTCTTTTGGGAAACTAACTTCACAAGAATGGAACAATTCTTTTTATAAACATTTAGATCATCATTTAACTCAATTCGGAGTTTAAACTTAAAATTAGAAATAAAAAAACCGAGCTTTTTGCTCGGTTTTTTTATTTACGGTCTATATATTTTCTCGTATAAATCTTTATAAATTTCTTTAATTATTGCCCTTTTCATTTTCATTGTTGGTGTTAAGTGACCGCCATCAATAGACCAAACATCTTTTGTAAGTTCGAAACGTTTAATGCGTTCCCATTTGCCAAAATGTTCGTTACATTTATCGACTTCTCTTTGTATTCTACTAACAACTATTTCAGAATTAATAATTTCTTCATTGGTTTTTCCAATAGACAAACCTTTTTTATCAATCCAGTCTTTAATAAACTCAAAATTTGGTTGAATAATTGCTGCAGGCATTTTTTCTCCTTCACCAACAACCATTATCTGTTCTATAAATAAAGATTGTTTTAATTCTCCTTCTAATAATGGTGGTACAACATATTTACCACCAGAAGTTTTAAACATTTCTTTAGTTCTTCCGGTAATTTTTAAGAATCCATCTTTATCAATTTCTCCCTTATCACCTGTATGAAAATAACCATCTTTTAAAACTTCAGAAGTTTTTTTAGGATCTTTATAATATCCTAACATTACATTTGGTCCTTTTACTAAAATCTCTCCGTTTTCGGCAATTTTTACTTCAACTTTACTAATAGTTTTACCGACGGTTCCAATTTTAAATCCTTTTTTACGTTGGTCGTTTACAGAGATTACTGGTGATGTTTCGGTTAATCCGTAACCTTCCATAATTGGCATTTTTGCTGCAGCAAAAACTCTGGTAAGCCTTGGTTGCAATGCTGCACTACCAGAAACCATTATTTTTAAATTTCCGCCTAAGGCAGCTTGCCATTTAGAAAATATTAATTTTCTTGCTAAACTTAATTGTTTTTCATACCACCAACCATTTGCACCGTCTGGCTCGAATTTCAAACCAAGGTTAACAGCCCAAAAGAAAAGTCCTTTTTTTATTCCAGATAGAGCTTCACCTTTTAAAATAATTTTATCGTAAATTTTCTCGTACAAACGTGGTACCGCAGTCATTACATTTGGTTTGATTTCTTGTGCGTTTTCAGAAAGTTTTTCTATGGATTCTGCAAAATAAATAGAGACACCACAATATTGGTATAGGTACAAAATCATTCTTTCGAAAATATGGCAAACAGGTAAAAAGCTTAATCCTATATCTTTACCGTCATCTAAAGGTACACGTTCTTTAGCAGCTAAAACATTAGAAACTATGTTATCATGAGAAAGCATTACTCCTTTTGGTCTACCTGTTGTTCCAGAAGTATAAATAAGGGTTGCTAAGTCTGTTGGTTTTACAGCTTTTTTTCTTTCTTCGACTTCAAGTTGGTTACTTATATCTTTTCCAAGCTCTAAAACGTCTTTCCAAGATTTTTCTGTAGTAATATCATTAAAAGTAAATACACCTTTTAATTTTGTATTTTCTTTAATTTTATTAAGTTTTTCCAAAACTTCTTCGTCAGAAACAAAACAATATATTGCTTCTGAGTGATTTAAAACGTATTCATAATCTTCTTTACTAATTGTAGGGTAAATAGGTACATTCTGAGCTCCTGTTTGTAAAATTCCAATATCACAGATGTTCCACTCTGTTCTATTGTTTGTTGAAATAACTGCAATTTTATCGTTAGGTTGAACTCCTAGTTTTAATAATCCTCTACTTAATTTATTTGCTTGGTCTATATATTCTTGCGTAGATATACTATCCCACTTATTTTTAAACTTTGTTGAAAACGATTTGTTTAAATTATATGTTTCTAATTGATAATAAGGGATGTCAAACAACCTGGTAATTTCTATCGGCATAAGTTCTATTTTGTTAAATGCAAATTAGGGAAATTACTGCTATTTAACAAATACTTATTTTAATAGATTATAAATTATTAAATCTTTATTTTTATCCTAATATTATTTTTGATAATATAGAATTAACGTGTGTTTTTTAGTAATTAAAGTTTGAAATGTTAAGATATTTAACTGCTTAATTTTTAAAAGTTTGCGTTTATTAGCCTTGTTTTTTAAAAAAAAATATGTAAAATGAAAAACCTAGCTTTTTAAAATAAAAAGCTAGGTTTAGTTGGTTTTGGTTAGCCCCTAATCTAACCATATTTCCATTACGGTGCAATTTACAAAGTTTAAAAAAACTGCGTATACGTATAAATACCTATTTATTGTTTATTAAATATTTATTTAAATTTTTTCCATTTATTTTAGTGTATTTAGAATCAATTTCATAATTAACTTCCATGCCTGTAATATCAAAATCACCAGAAACCTTCATGTATTTTATATTTAAATCCTCATTAAATTGAGTATTCTTAAAAGAAACTCCGTTTTTAAATTGAGTATACTTAAATGTTGCAGAATCTTTAAACGTTGCATTTGCAAAACTTACATTTCTACTAAATTTAGCATATTTAAATGTGGCGATTTCATTAAATCTTGTTTTAGAAAAATTACTGTTTTTGTAAAATTTTGCATATTTAAAAGTATTATCATCATTAAAAGTTGAGTAAGAAAAATCTGAATCTTCTTCAAAATTTGAATATTTAAACATTGCTTTTCTGGTAAACTTACAGTTTTTAAAAATTACTTCATCTTCAAAACTAGCAGTAAAAGTATAGCCAGAATCTTCTGTGGGTATATATGCTAAAACATCATTATTAAATGTACAGTTTATAAATGAAACCTTAACATCTATTAACTTTTTAATTTCATTGGTATTATTGTTATTAGAATTCCAGTTAAACCAACTACTTTTTTTTCTTTTTGGTAATTTTTCTAGAGCCTCATCCATAAAAGTTAAATCTAAAACACCAACAATTGTGGCATTTTCGATTGCAATGTTTTTACCTTCTTTAATGTCTTTTAAAATATCAGTTGCTTCTATTTTTTTTTGACAAAAAACCGAATTATTAATGCTTACCATTAAAATTATAAGAGTAATTATTTTTTTCATGTTGTTAAGTTTTAATGTTTTTATTTAATGACATTCTAATACTTTATTTGTGACAGTTTAATCTAAAAAATAAAAAAAGACCGAGAATAAAACCCGGTCTTTTGCCTAAAACTAAAATACTAAAATAAATTTCACATCATTATATATAAATATTAGCCCCCCAATATTCATTGATGAAAATCTAATATAAATATACAAAGAGCTTGTATAGTTTTATTGTAAATAATCGTATTTGGTATTTCTAAAAATTTCTTTGATTAATAGAAACTCGTCTTTAAAGTAATCTTTTAATGATTTTGAAGTAAATAATTTGAAGTCTTTAGCAAAGTGAGATTCGTCATAATAGTCATACATATAAATTAAATCTTTTAAATTAATTTTTTTACTTTCATATTGTTTCATTAATTTCTTAAATCTATGAATTCTTATGTATTTAGAAGGTGTTAAGCCTACGATCTTTTTAAAATTTGTTTCTAAAGTTTTTTGACCAAATGGTAAATCTTCTAAGATTTCATTTACAGAAATCATACCTTCTTTTAGGTGAATTTTTTTTACAAGTTCATCTATTATTAAAGTGTTTTTGTTTTCTGTTAAATTTAACGTTAAAAGGTAATCTTCGAGTTTGTTAAATATTTTTTTATAATCATCTGCTTTAGTTAAAAAAATGCTATCAAATTTTTTTGCTATTTCTTGATTAATCTCGTTAAAAGACTTGTATTTATTTGTAAGACAAGAAGCATCGATGTTGGTTAACTTATGTAATGTTGTAGGATTAAAATTCATACCACATACAATACCTTCTTTATATAAGTTAAATTGATATGACTTACTAAATTGACCATAAACAGTAAGTTTATGTAAATCTGTAACGTCATTCACAAGTGTAATTTTTTGACCTTTATTATAAAAATAAGCCAAACCAGAAAAGTTTAAAGGTGGTATTATAGCTTCTAATTGTACGTCTTTTTTTTGATAATCGATTAAAAAAAACTCCTCGATTAAATGAGAAGTTTTTGTAACATCAAAATAAGTTAGCTTCATAGAATTTTATTTATAATTTTAAAAATAAAAAAAAAATCCTATAAAGCTATTTTTAATTTATTTTTTATTGATTATCCAGTTTTTTGCATTTACAAAAGCTTCTAGCCAAGGTGTAACATCATCTTTTCTATTTGTAGGATAATTTGCCCAATTCCATTGAAAAGTAGAGCGTTCTATATGTGGCATTGTTACTAAATGTCTACCAGTTTTATCACACATCATCGCGGTATTAAAATCAGAGCCATTTGGGTTATTTGGGTAACCTTTGTAACCATATTTTGCTACAATATTATAATTATCTTCGGTTTCTGGTAAGTTAAATTTACCTTCACCATGAGAAATCCATACACCTAATTCAGTACCTGCTAAACTAGACAACATTACAGAGTTGTTTTCTTGAATTTTTACTGATGTAAAAGAGCTTTCATGCTTGTTAGAATCGTTATGTACTAATTTTCCATGAACTTTATGTTCTGGATTAATCAAGTCTAATTCCATCCATAATTGCGCACCATTACAAATACCAACAGATAAAGTATCTTCTCTTTTAAAGAAGTTTTTTAGAGCGGTATTAGCTTTTTCGTTGTATTTAAAAGCACCTGCCCAACCTTTTGCAGAACCTAAAACATCAGAATTAGAAAAACCACCAACAGCACCAATAAACTGTATATCTTCAAGTGTTTCTCGGCCAGAAATTAAATCTGTCATGTGTACATCTTTTACATCAAAACCGGCTAAATACATGGCATTTGCCATTTCACGTTCTGAGTTAGATCCTTTTTCTCTAATAATTGCAGCTTTAGGTTTCTCAGATCCTATTTTTGGTAATTTACCTGTAAAGTTTTCTGGGAATTTATAAGTTAATGGCTGATTTTTATAATTATCAAATCTGTCTTGAGCTAAATTGTTTGCTGTTTGTTTTTGATCTAATAAAAAAGAAGTTTTATACCAAACATCTCTTAATTCAGCAACGTCAAAAGAAAAGTTATCTGTATTATTTTTAATGTTTACAGTACCCGAATTATTTGCAGTACCAATTTTAAATACAGCAATACCTTTTTCTTCTAATTCTTCTTTTACTGTAGCATCTGCTTGAAATACAATTCCGGCATTTTCCGAGAACAATACTTTTATAGAATCTTCTTCATTTAAATCAGAAATATCAAAGTTTGCACCTAAATTTACATCAGCAAAACACATTTCTAATAAAGTTGTTATAAACCCGCCAGAAGCAATATCGTGACCTGCTTTAATCTTATCAGCTTTAATTAAATTCTGAATTGCATTGAACGTCTTTTTTACATAAGAAGAATTTGTAACATCAGGTGTTTCGTTACCAATAGCGTTTAAAGCTTGGTTAAAAGAACTACCACCTAATTTATATTCGTCTTGAGATATATTGATGTAATAAATATTTCCTCCGTCGACTTGTAAAACAGGTTCAACAACTTTAGAAATTTCATTACAATTTCCTGCAGCAGAAATAATAACGGTTCCGGGTGAAATCACATCTCCATCAGGATATTTCTGTTTCATCGACAAAGAATCTTTACCAGTTGGTACGTTGATACCTAAATCTACAGAAAACTCTGAAACGGCTTTTACAGCTTTGTATAAACGAGCATCTTCACCTTCATTTTTACAAGGCCACATCCAATTTGCAGATAAAGAAATAGAGTTTAAATTATCTTTTAAAGGTGCCCAAATAATATTTGTTAATGATTCTGTTATTGCATTTCTACTTCCTGCTTCTGGATTAATTAAAGCAGAAATAGGAGCGTGGCCAATAGAAGTTGCTACACCTTCTTTACCATTATAATCTAGTGCCATTACACCAACGTTGTTTAACGGTATTTGTAACGGACCAACACATTGTTGTTTGGCAACTTTACCACCAACACATCTATCTACTTTATTTGTTAACCAATCTTTACAAGCAACAGCTTCTAACTGTAAAACTTGTTCTAAGTAAATTTTTAAATTCTTAGTTTTATAACGCGGGTTTTTATATTTTCTGATAACAGTTTTATCTGTCATTATAGTTTTTGGTGATGAACCAAACATGTCTTCTAAAGCTAAATCCATTGGTTTTTCGCCAGTAGTTTTAGATTCAAAAGTAAATCTATTGTTACCAGTAACATCACCAACAGTATACATTGGCGATCGTTCTCTTTCTGCTATTTTTTGAAGGGTTTCTGTGTGTTTTTCTGCAATAACTAAACCCATTCTTTCTTGAGATTCGTTACCAATAATTTCTTTTGCCGATAAAGTTGGATCACCTACAGGTAATTTATCCAAATCGATTTTACCACCAGTATCTTCTACTAATTCAGACAAGCAATTTAAGTGTCCGCCCGCACCATGATCATGAATTGAAACGATAAAGTTTTCATCACTTTCTACCATTCCTCGTACTGCATTCGCAGCACGTTTTTGCATTTCCGGATTCGAACGTTGCACAGCATTCAATTCAATTCCTGATGCAAATTCTCCGGTGTCTGCAGATGAAACTGCAGCGCCACCCATTCCAATTCTGTAGTTTTCACCACCAAGAATTACAATTTTATCACCCTCTTTAGGTGTGTCTTTTAATGCTTGCGCTGCTTTTCCGTATCCAATGCCCCCAGCTTGCATAATTACTTTATCGAAGCCTAATCTTCTTGCATCAGCATCACTAGAAGCAGCATTTTCCTTATGTTCAAAAGTTAAAACAGAACCTGTAATTAATGGTTGCCCAAATTTGTTACCAAAATCAGATGCTCCGTTAGATGCTTTGATTAAAATATCCATTGGAGTTTGGTATAACCAATCTCTAGCAGTAAATTTTTGTTCCCAAGGTCTATCTTCTTCCAATCTAGAGTATGAAGTCATGTAAACTGCTGTTCCTGCTAAAGGTAAAGAACCTTTTCCGCCAGCAAGTCTATCTCTAATTTCTCCTCCAGAACCTGTTGCGGCTCCGTTAAAAGGTTCTACAGTTGTTGGGAAGTTATGTGTTTCTGCTTTTAATGAAATTACAGAATCAAATTCTTGTGTTTGATAAAAATCAGGCTTATCAGCCGTTTTAGGAGCAAACTGTTCTACTTTTGGTCCTTTTATAAAAGCTACATTGTCTTTGTATGCAGAAACAATATCGTTAGGATTTTGTTTTGATGTCTCTTTAATTAATTTAAAAAGAGAAGTTGGCATTTCTTCACCATCAATAACAAAAGTTCCGTTAAAAATTTTATGACGACAGTGTTCTGAGTTTACTTGAGAAAACCCAAAAACTTCAGAATCTGTTAATTTTCTATCTATTTTTTTGGCAACACCTTCAAGATATTGAACTTCTTCATCACTCAAAGACAATCCTTCTTGAGTGTTGTAAGCTGCAATATCATCAATTTCTATAATTGCTTCTGGTTGAATATCAATTGAAAATGAGTCTTGATTTAAACTTTTAAATTTTTCTGAAATCATAGGATCAAAATCAGAAAAACTTTCTGAAACAGCCGTAAATTCTTCTATTCTAATAACGTCAGAAATACCCATATTTTGAGTGATTTCTACGGCATTTGTACTCCAAGGTGTAATCATTGCTGCTCTAGGGCCAACAAAAAAAGCATCTATTGATGCCTCATTTATTTTTGGTTGATCGGCAAAAAGCCAAGTCAATTTTGCAATTGTTTCTGTTGTTAATTCTTTTGTTGTTTGAACAGCGAATACTTTACTGTTTTTGTTTCCAAAGAAATGAATCATTATTGTGTTGTGTTAGCGTTTGTTGTAAATGACAAATTTACTTTTTTTCAACTTAATTTTAACTATTTATTTACGCGAAATTATATAGTTTTTCAAGAGGTTTTTAACAAAAAAAAAGACGACTAAAAATAGTCGTCTTTTAATTTTTACTATGTAATTTCTTACTGTTTGATAAACTTTTTAGTTATCGATTGGTTTTGTGTATTTAATTTTAACAAATACATTCCTTTAGATAATTTAGATACGTTTATAGAACTGTTTACGTTTTCTATAATTTCTGATTGTACCAATTTACCTAAAACGTTATAAATATTTATGGTTGCTTTTTCGTTAATATTAAAAAATAACTTGTTTCCTGTAACAGGGTTTGGATACATTTTGAAACCATTTAAAGTTTCTGAGTCTGTACTTAGCGTTACAGTATGACTTCCAATTCCGTTAAAAGTGTTTTGCGGAAAAGCTGTCCATTCACCAGCTTTATCAAATGTGGTGTTTGGTGCTGTTATATCTCCATTTCTTCTAAGCGTTACGTTAGCTGCAAATTTTGCACCATTGCCAAAAACACCAATTATATCAATTAATACATCATCTTTAAATAAAGCCACTGCATCATCACCATTAAAGTTTACTGGTTGACCATAGTTTGTGTTTTGGTTATTAGGTTGCACTAAATCTACTTGCCCATTTTGATTAGATGCAGAATATGGTTGTAATTCTGGAGCAGAGTTGTCACCATTACCAATAACAAATACATCACCAGGAACAATACTTTTTACAGATCCTTTATCTAAAGCTAAAGGTGTAGTCCAAACACCAGCCCCATTTCTTTCTAACTTTAAAACATATCCTTCAAGATCTACTGTGCTACCTGTTAAGTTAACAATTTCTATTGCTTTGTTAGTACCTCCATCTCCTTCAACATATTCAGAAATAAATAATTCTGATGCAGTACCTCCAGATGAACCGTCTGTAGTTGTTGCGCTAACAGCTGTAGATTTTGCAGACATATTGTTGTCTTTGTCTTTAGCTAATACAGATACACTATAAGTAGTAGAAGTTGCTAAATTTATAATTGTATAATTTGTGTCTGTTGTATTTGCATGAAAAGTATCATCTAAATAAACGTCATAACTTGCAACGGCATTGTTATCTGTAGATGCAGACCAATTTACCTTAAAAGAACTGTCTGTAACATTTGTAATTGTAACATTTGCAGGTACTGAAGGAGCTGTTGTGTCTGATAATGTTTGTCCTGTTACTATATCACTTGCTTCTGATCTGTTAATTTGATCTTTAGCAACAATTTTAAAGCTATAAGACGTACCTGCTTCTAAATCTGTAATAGACGCGTTTGTAGTAGTTGTTTGTTTTGTTAAAACATCATTTACATAAACATCGTAACCAGTAACACCAACATCATCTGTAGAGGCTGTCCAGTTTAAATCGATAGACGTTAAAGTTATGTTACTTAAAATTACATTTGTAGGTTTTGTAGGTGCCTGTGTATCACTACTTGTATAAATTCCCCAAGTGTCTTGAGCAGCATCTCCACCCCAAATTCTAGTAGCTAAATATGGATTGTCTATAAACGGATTTCTATTACCTTGTGCATAAGTATTAGAAGTATTTTCATGAAATGTGTTACGAGCTTTTTCAAAATCAGAAACCGGATCTTCTACATTCCATTGTAAGAATAAATCAATCATGTCATCTGGTGTAAATTGATTGCTACCAACACCTACAGCTGTAGGTAAACATTGATCTCCGTAACGAAGATACATATACATAATAATTCTTGCAACATCACCTTTCCACTCATCACCAGGATACCAACCTCTTGTATTTGCTCCTTCTGGACCATTATATGTTACACTAGAACGAGAAGAGTTACCAGTACCTAAAGCAAATTTATAATTATTTCTTTCTGAATTTCTGTTTTTATCAGCTGGTCTTAAGTTGTGAGCATCTGTACCAGGACCTGGATTATTTGTTACTAAACTTGGGCTTGCAAGAGATTTAGAAAAAACATGTTCTCTGTTCCAAACAAAGTTCTCGCCATTTCCTCTATCTTGTAAAGAGTTATCTCTAGTTCTATCATTTGTAATATCTTGGTCAGTTCCATTTTCCCAACCATAAATTAAAACAACTTTAGATGCATCTACATCTTTGTCTGTAACTTTAGAAGCTTCCCAAACACCAGGAGTGTATGTTAACAAGTTAGTATGTGTACTAATAATTTTTGTAGCTAAAGCATCTTTTAAATCTGTACCAGATAATTGTAAATTAACATCACTATAATAAGCTTCTTGACAGAAAGAAATTAAAGAGGTTAAAGTAAGAATACTAAAAAGTAATTTTTTCATCATATGTATTTATTAAAAATTAAAAAATAGATATTTCTTTTTCTGCAATAAAAACTTAATACTAGCAATATATTAAGCTTGTTTTTTTTCTAAAAGCGCCATATAAAATCCGTCGAAACCAGAAATATGAGCTAATACTTTTTTATCTTTTACAAAAGTAAAGTCTTTTCCTGCTTCTGATGTTAAGAAATTATTAACTTGATCTTGATTTTCTGAAGGAAGAATTGAACAAGTGGCGTACACCATTTTTCCGCCTGGTTTAACCATTTTAGAATATTGTTGTAAAACGTCTTGTTGCACTTTTTTAATATTATCTATAAATTCTGGTTGCAATTTCCATTTAGAGTCTGGGTTTCTTCTAATAACACCTAGTCCAGAACATGGGGCATCAATTAAAACTCTGTCTGCTTTACCATGTAATTTTTTTATAGGCTTTGTAGAGTCGATAACTCTTAAATCTATATTATGTGCTTTATTTCTTTTTGCTCTTACTTTTAGTTTACGCAATTTACTTTCGTAAATATCCATAGCAATAACTTGTCCTTTATTTTCCATTAAGGCAGATAAGTGCAATGTTTTACCACCAGCACCAGCGCAAGTATCTACTACTTTCATACCGGGTTTTACATCTAAATAAGCGGCTACTAATTGAGAAGAAGCATCTTGAACTTCAAAAAAACCATTATGAAAAGCTTCCGTTTTAAATACATTGGCTCTTTCTGGTAACACCAACGCATCTGGATGATTTGGTACAAATTCTGTAATTACGTTTTCTGCGCGTAATTTTTTTTGAAGTAATTCTTTAGAAATGTTTAAAGTATTAGTTCTTAAAATAACTTTTGCTTGTTGGTTTAGTGCGGCAATTTCTTTGGTCCAAATTTCATTTCCTAATTCTTTTTCGCATAATTCATCCATCCAATCTGGTATAGATTCTCTAAATTTTCTTGTTTTAGAAAGTTCTGCAAAACGACCTTTTATTCTTCTTTCTGGCACATCTCCAATTTGGTTCCAGTCAGGTAAAGCAATTCCTCTTAAAATACACCAAACAGAAAAAAGTCTCCAAATATTATCTCTATCATAAGGTACTTTAACTTCTGCAATTTCGGCGTAAAGTCTATTCCATCTTACAATGTCGTAAATTGTTTCTGCAACAAATTTACGGTCTCTTGCGCCCCAACGTTTATCTCTCTTTAAGGCTTTTTCTACAGCTTTGTCTGCATAAACACCTTCGTTAAATATGTCTCTAATACTGTCTATTACAGCAAAAGTTAAATTTCTATGTAGTCTCATTTTATAATTTTGTACAAGGCAACAAAGTTACAAATATCTATTACTAGATTCTAATGTTAACATTAATATTATTTTAAATTAAAATAGGCTTAATAAATAAGATTTGGTTTATTTATTAATTTGCATTATATTTATATACAGTTTATTATGTTTTTAATTTCAAAAAAATGAAAACGAAAAACTAAAGTTTTTTAGAAGTGAACTGTCATTTTTACAAATAGCAAATTTTGTTTAATTCTTAATCCTCCATATAGATGAAAAGCATAGCATGTAACATTTTAACAAATTGTAGTAATAGTTTGTTGAATTCTTCAATTTTAAATCCGGAAACGAAAAATAAAATTTTCAAAGGGTTCTCTAATGTATTAGAAGAATCTAACACCTAACTTTATTTAGATTTTTCTGATTAATTAACCATTTCTATTTCAATAGAAAACTACCAACTTTTTTAATTGTTTTTTTATAAAGACTCTTATACAATCATTTTGTTTAGTGCATAAAGCGCTATAAAATGTTTTCCCTGTTAATTAAAATCTTACCGAATAATTTTTAAAAATTCTCGTTATGATAAGAGAGATTGTTAAATTTTTGCTCGCATTTTTTTTAATTACAAACGCTACATTCGTTTTTTCTTTTACAGAAAGCTCTAATGTATTAAATGAAAATGCGACTTCTACAAATAAAATAAACACTGCAGTTAATGATATTAGTTTACTGCCTAAAAATACAATTGTACCTTTAATAAATGATGCTGTAAATTTTACATCATTAACTGTTACAGGTACTCAATTTTGCCCTATCATTGGAAGTTGTGTAGATGACTGGACAGGAAATGGAGCAAACGTAATTGATAGTGATACTGATAATTTTTCTAGAGCATCAATTTTATTAGGTGGCGATGCTGAGGTTTTATCAATTACATACCCTACAGAAGATATTCCTGCTGGTTCATATGCTGGTTTTAGAATTAGAAATGCATCACTATTAAGTTTATTAGGCAACGATACAGCTATTAGAACAAGAGATGAAAATGGGAATATTGTAGATACTTTTAATTTAGATGGCAGTTTAATATCGGCTTTAGATTTTAGCAGTGCCACTAACGTAGGTTTTGTAACTACGGGTAATTTTAGAACAATAGAAATTGTATTCGGAGGAGATTTACTTAAAACAGGTAGTTTAGATGTATTCTACCCATTTATAAAACTCTATCAAGAAAATGCAACCTCTTTAACTTGTAATGATGTAAATACAATTACGAATCCAGATTTTCCTGTAGAAGTTGCAGATGCAGGAGTAACAGGTGTTAATGTTTCTTTATTAGGTGATGTTATACAAAACCCAGAATTTTTAATCGATTCAGACTTAACAAATCACGCAACTTTAAATGCAGGTTTGGTTGGTGTTGGTGTTTTAGCTACATCATATTTATCAATACAAAAACAAGCAGATTTTTCAACAGGTGTTGTAACTCCTTTTACATCAAATACCTATGCAGGTTTTAATATAACTTCGGCTAATTTGTTAACTGCAGATGTAATAGGTAATATCACATTATCAACTTATTTAAATGATGTTTTTCAAGAAGATAATTCTAATTACAATGCTTTAGTAAACGTACCATTATTAAGTTTAGATACTCAAAATGTAGGTTTTGTTACTACCAAGCCTTACGACGAAATTAGAATAACGGTATCACAACCAATTGGTGTAAATTTAGGTGAAATTAAAGTAAACTACCCTGTTGTAAAAAAATATTGTGTTAGCAACACATTTGATTGTAATGAGCAAGTTTCTTGGGTTAATTCTAATCATCCGGTAGAAATCTCTACTGTAAATAGCAATGGTTTAGTGGCTGCTGGCGGAACAGTAGATAATATCGACAATATTATAAATTCAGACACTACAGATTACGCAGAAATAGATTTAAGTGTTGGTGTAATTTCTAGTTTAGAAATTGGGGTTTATGATGTTTTACAAGAATATTCAGAACCTCAGTTTGTTGGTTTCGAAATTGAAACGGCCACTTTATTAGATATAAACCTTTTAAATAATATTTCATTAACTACGTACTTAAATGGGGTTGCAACTGGTGATAGTGTTAGTGGTGCAAGTATACTTTTAAGTGCACCACTTTTAGTGGGTTTGAATAAGCAAACAATTGGTATGGTTACTTCTAATACTTTTGATGAAGTTAGGTTAGAGTTTAACACAACCGTAGGTGTAAATCTAGGTGTTTTTAGAATTTATAATTCTACAATAAAAAAGTTGTGTACTAAAGAATTAGCCTGTAGCCAAACGTATTACTTAAATTCACCAGAATTTTCTACCTATGTAGATTACGCAAAATCTGGCGTTTCTGGTTTAGTTTGTGTTGGGTGTAATGTTTCTAATACAGATGCGGTATTGTCTACGTCAAATACAGATTTTGCATCAATAAATATTACAGCAGGTGTTGCTGCAACTGGTAGTTTGGCAGTTAGAGACGCTACCAATGCTTATCCAGCAAATTCTACTACGGGTTTTGTAGTAAAATCAAACTCTTCAATTGTAGAAGTTTCTTTGTTTGATAGTATAACTATAGAAACTTTAGACCAAAATGGTAATGTTCTTGAATCCGCTTCGGGCTCAGATTTAATCGATCTAACAGTTTTAATAAATCTCTTAGGAGGTACACCTAACGGAATTTATAATTTAGGTTTTGAAACTACACAGAAATATTACGGAATTCAAATTACTGTTTCAAAATTAGTAGATGTAAATACAAATTTAGATTTAACAGATAATAACGATTTAGATATTTATGGTGCTTTTGTAGACACGCGAGGCGCTACAGGGGCTGGTTTTGAGTTTTGTTTAGATACAGATAAAGATACAGTTCTTGATGTTAGTGATTTAGATGATGATAATGATGGTATTATTGATGTTGAAGAAAATGGTGGTATAAATCCTATTTTAGATTCAGACGGAGACACTATTCTAGATTACAAAGATTCTGATACTCCTGGTTTTATAGATTCTAATTCTGATGGAGTAGATGATAGATTTGATTTAGACTTAGACGGAATTATAGATCAGCACGATACAGATGCAGATGGAGATGGATGCCCAGACGCAATAGAAGCTACTGGTAATTATGTCTTTGAGGATTTGGTAAATAATAATTTTGGTACAATTGCAGAAACATCTGCAGAAGCTAATTTAGGTTTACCTCTTTTAAATGGAGTGTTGGTTGCGCAAAATATATCTCCGGCAGTTCGAAATAGTATAGATAATACTTCTTGTTTTATAGATTTATCTATTATTAAAACCGTAGAGAATCCGGTTGTTAAACTTGGCGGAACGGTAATTTTTAATATTACGATTACAAATAACGGAGGTTTGATTGCAAATAATGTTGTTGTAAAAGATCTTTTACCTGAAGGATTAACTTATAATGAAAGTTCTTCTTCTATTCCAAACAATACTATTTATAATCCAGAAACTGGTTTATGGAGTTTTGGAACAGTTAAAATAAAACAAGGAGAATCGTTTACCTTAAAATTAGCAACTAATATTTTAGAAAAAGGTGTGTTAAAGATTAATAAGGCAGAAGTTTTTACATTTAATAATGCCCAAAATGAATTCGATTCTATAGCAAATTCTGAAGATTAAATAATACGAAAAATTCTATATCAGTTTTAAAGGATAATCTGTATTTTCGTTATTTATAAAAATTAATTTTGAATTTAGATTATCCAATAACTTATATCAAAGGTGTTAGTGTACAAAGAGCAGCTCTTTTGTATACAGAATTGGGTATTAAAACTTGCAATGATTTACTTAATTTTTATCCTTTTAGATATATAGATAAAACTGCATTTTACGCAATTAAAGATTTACAACCAAGTACAGCAGAAGTACAAATTGTTGGTAAGATTACAAGAGTAAAATCTGTAGCTCAAAAAAGAGGAAGTAGGTTAGTAGCAACATTTCAAGACGCCACTGGTACCATGGAATTGGTTTGGTTTAAAGGGCAAAAATGGATTAAAGATTCTTTAAAAATTAACGAGCCATACGTGGTTTACGGTAAATTAAACCATTATAATGGTAATTTTAGTATTCCACACCCAGATTTAGAATTGGTTAAAGATTATAAAAAAAAGTTGCAAAGTAAAATGCAACCTGTTTATCATTCCACAGAAAAATTAGTTAACTCTGGTGTTTCTAATAAAATGATTCGAGGTTATGTGCAAAATTTAATTCAGCAATCGTTTGAAGTAATTACTGAAAGCTTATCTAAAGATATTTTAGAAGAATATAAGTTAATGCCTAAAAGAGAGGCGCTTTTAAATGCTCATTTTCCTAAAAATCAAGAAAGTTTAGCCAAAGCACAAAGCAGGTTAAAATTTGAAGAGCTATTTTTTATTCAATTACAATTAGTAAGAAAAAAGCTAATTAATAAAACAAAAATTAAAGGTTTTATATTTGAAAATGTAGGACCAATTTTTAATAATTTTTATTCAGAAAAACTTCCTTTTGATTTAACAAATGCACAAAAAAGAGTTTTAAAAGAAATTAGAAAAGATGTTGCCTCTGCTGCACATATGAATAGACTTTTGCAAGGTGATGTTGGTTCTGGTAAAACAATTGTAGCCATTTTATCGATGCTTTTAGCCATCGATAACGGTTATCAAGCAACCATAATGGCACCAACAGAAATTTTAGCAAATCAACATTTTACAGCTGTATCAGAATTATTAGAAGGCTTAAATGTAAAGGTAGATATATTAACAGGCTCTGTAAAAACAAAGAAAAGAAGAGAAATTCATCAAAATTTAGAAGATGGCACTTTACATATTTTGGTTGGTACACATGCTCTGTTAGAAGATAAAGTGGTTTTTAAAAACCTAGGAATTGCAATTATTGATGAGCAACACAGATTCGGAGTAAAGCAAAGAGCTAAATTATGGGCAAAAAACACATTACCACCTCATATCTTAGTGATGACGGCGACACCAATTCCTAGAACTTTGGCAATGTCAGTTTATGGTGATTTAGATATATCTGTAATCGATGAATTGCCTCCTGGAAGAAAAGAAGTAAAAACTGTTCATAGATTTGATAGCAATCGGTTGTCTGTTTTTAAATTTATGAAAGATGAAATAGATAAAGGCAGACAGGTTTATTTAGTGTATCCTTTAATAGAAGAATCCGAAGCAATGGATTATAAAGATTTAATGGATGGTTATGAAAGTGTTGCAAGAGAATTTCCATCACCAAAATACCAAATAAGTATTGTGCATGGTAAGATGAAGCCTGCTGATAAGGAATTTGAAATGCAACGTTTTGTTAAAGGTGAAACACAAATTATGGTAGCAACAACAGTTATAGAGGTTGGTGTAAATGTGCCTAATGCAAGTGTTATGATTATCGAAAGTTCCGAAAGATTCGGACTTTCGCAATTACACCAATTAAGAGGAAGAGTAGGTAGAGGGGCAGATCAAAGTTATTGTATTTTACTATCTAGTTATAAATTATCTGAAGAAGCTAAAACACGTCTAAAAACAATGGTAGATACCACCGATGGGTTTAAAATTGCCGAAGTAGATTTAAAATTGAGGGGACCAGGCAATATTATGGGAACACAACAAAGTGGTGTTTTAAATCTAAAAATAGCAGATGTAGTTAAAGATTCTAAAATTTTGGTTGCCGCTAGAAACACGGCTATTTCTATTTTACAAGATGATAGTAATTTATCGAAAGAAGAAAACTTACCAATAAAACAAGCATATATAAAAATGACCAAATCATCTAAGATTTGGTCAAATATAAGCTAAACTTTTAGTTTATTTTTTATGGTGTAGAAGCTACCACGGCACCTAAAGCATATAATTGCTCTAATGTTGGAGATTCGCTACCACCTTCATCTTCTAGAGTAATACCAAATGCTTCAGATTCATTTGCATTTTCAATAGTAAAAATCTTATTAGCATCTGCTGTAAAAGTATCTATTGTACCTAAACTTGTAGGTGTTAAAGGACTCATTTTTAAAGACCAAACCTGGTAAACTTTCCCTTTTGGTGGTTCTGGTAGTCCTTTAGCATCTAAATAAATACTTTTAGTTTTCTTATCCCAATATACTTTAGCGTAAGAATCCGGAGAAACTTTTTGTCCGTCTAATGGTACTGATATAATTTCTTTATCTCTAAATACTGTAATTAGTTTTTCTGCTTCTGCTAAACTATTAGAAGCTTTCTCTATTTGTTCTTCAAGTTGTACTTTTTCTGATGCAACTTGTTCTTGTAATTTGCTGTTTTTAGAAATAGACCAAATTAATGTGCTACCTAAAAGAACTGCAGCAGCCCAACCAGTAAACTGTGTCCAGTTAGTTTTACGTTCTGCAATCTTAATTACTTTTGTGTCGTTACTATTTATACCCTTTAAAATATCTGTAAATAAATAAGTTGAATCTTTTTTTGCAGCAGCAGTTAACTTTACAATAGCATTTTCTATTGATATAACTTCGGCCAAAAGTTCTGGGCTTTTTTTAACTGCATTGTGCACTTCCTCATTCTCTTTTTCAGAGAGAGAACCTGCTACATACAGTTCTAAAATTCCTGATTCTATGTATTTTTGTATATCCATTTTTAAACGCCTACCATTGTTCTTAATTCTGCAATACAATTTCTATTGCGTGTTTTTATTGTACCAAGTGGTATGTCTAGTTCTTCAGAAGCTTCTTTTTGTGTGTAGCCCTTAAAGAATAATAATTCTATTACAGATTTACATTTATCGCCAAGGTTTTTTACAAACTCTTTAATTCCTATGGCATCTGTAGAATTGTTTAGATTATCACTTGTTTCTAATATATCTACGAAAAAATCTGAGTTAAGGTTTTGTTTAGACTGCTTAAACTTCTTAGAACGAGTATAATCTATAGCGGCATTTCTTGCTATATTTAAAATCCAAGTAAAAAATCTACCTTTTTTAGAGGAGTAAGAATCAGATTTGTTCCAAGCTTTTATAAAAACATCTTGTGTTATTTCTTGGGCAACATCATCATTCTTTACGATTGTATTAACAACACCAGAAATACTATTACAATACATATTGTACAGTTTTTCATAGGCTTTTACATCCTTTTGTTGAAAATCTAAAACTAGTTTATCTAAATTCATAATTGCTATTAGGTGCTAATCTATTAAATTTAATTGATAATTTAACAAATATTAACATTTTAAAAAGAATGATACTTTATCCTTAATTGAATTTTTTAAATGTAACTGTTTGTTAGGTAGTTGTATAAGTTGATTGTTTCTTGAAGTTTTAAACTTTATTTTTTTCTAATAAAATAAATGAGTTTTCGGCAATAATAATTTGTTTGAAATATTCTTTTAAAGCAAAATATTCTGTACTTGTATATGTTTTTCTATTAATGCTAAAACTAACATATAATGTTATTGTATTTTCTTCAATTTTAGATCTAATAATAAATGTACCACCTTTATTAGGTAATGCAATCGCTTTGTTTTTTGGTAGTTGAGATACTTTATATTCTTTAGGTATTGTAAGATTTAAAGAAAAAGTACTTTTAAAAGGATGTGCAAAATCTACAGGATAATTTCTTTCTTTTAATTTAAACGGATTTATATTAATTCTATCAAAAATAAAAGGATTAATTCTAGCCGTATTTCCTAAATTTTCATTCATAAAGATTTTAACTTTAAAAACTTCTGTTATCGGTTTTTCAATTAAATCTTTAGATACAACTTTATAGTCTTCTACTTCTAGATCAACGTGTTTAGACTCTACTTCTTCTAAGTATGATTCTTCTGATATATTTGCTAGCTTTTTTCTTTGTTTATGTGCGTAATATCCTGTTTTTCGGATAAATAAGTTTCCAGTAAATTCGCCATCTGTATTTAAGGTAAGTTTACTATTTATATTTCTATTAGAACTAACCGTAAGTTCTAATTGAGGCCAATTACCTTCTTTTTCATAGTTTATAACTCTTGCTTCTCCGTTTAAAGTTCTTATCGGAACCAAACCAAATGGTAAAAATTTATCAGTTGCGTCTAAATAATAATCTTTACCATCGATGTTAATTTTTACAATTACATAGTTATAATCATAAATAACAGGATGTAATTTTGTTGGAATACCATTATTTCTTGTAGATAGCACAACTAAATTTGCATTTATATCTGCTGCCGTTAAACTATTGTAAAGTGATATGTTTATTTCGCCAACATTGCCGGATTTTTCATTAAAAGCTTTTTTAACTTTTGCGTCTTCATTGGTCCAATTTTTATCATTCCATGTATAATGATTTTGAATAAACTTGTAAAGTTCTTTTGCTTTTTCAAGTTCATTTTCTATCGAGAATAAATTTTCGGGTAAATTTTTTTTAAAAAAACTTTTCTTTGAAGTTTGATTGTTAAAAAATTGAGCTTTTAACTTTTTGTCTGCTTTTTTCCAGGTAGTTGTGTAGCTTGTTTTATCACCTCTAACATCAGTATACGAGATTAAATCGAAAGTAATTCTTGCCAAATAATTTTTCTTACTTAGCATATATTATTCTTTTTTAAAGGCTGGTACGTTATACATTCCAAAAGAATATATTATACATGCTCCTTCGCCAACACCGTCTATATAAATACATTTCTTTTTTATAGACGGATTATCTTTGTCTAAATTTAAATAACCAATTAATCGAACATGGTATTTGTAGTTTCCTAAAACAGCTGCGTCAAATTCACTTTTAATTTTTGGTATTTCAGATTGAAAAGTCCAATCGTCTATACCTAAATAAGGTGACAAAACGCTGTATTTATATTCGATAACACTACCTTCTTTAATTTTAGAAAGTGTAAACTTTTTTAGTTTTCCAGTTTTCATTATTTTGAATTGTAAAAATATCTTTATCCATAAGATTATTTTTTACAATTCTAGAATCTTCATTGATATTGTATGTAACTGCTTTTAAATCAACTATTCTTTCTTTTTTGTATAAATCGATACTAATATTCGCTAGGTCAAAGGCAGATTTATTTAAAATTTTAATTCTGTAATAGTAATCTGTTCTAGTGTTGTAATCGTTATCAGGATCTAAATAAACATTGGCATGTTCATATAAAACTACAGCAGCGGCAGTAGAATCTTTGTCATAAATAGACATTTTTAATTCTTTAAGTGTAGTTTTACCTAGTTTGGTAGATTTTTTTGCTTATGCAATGTTAACAGATGTGTAAGTAAGTAATAGTAGTAATAAAAGTTTAATTTTTTTCATTTGAAAGTCTAACAATTTTTTTTACTGAGCTTGTGTTTAAGTAATTCTTAACAATAGTTTTGGCTAGGTCTTTATCATCAATAGGTGTTAAAACCGATTTTAAGATATCTAATCGATTTTCTTGATAAGCTAAATTTGTGTATCCGTAACCAAAAACTTCTTTGTTTTCTATAAGTATAACAGCGTGCTCTTCGACTTCTCTTCCTTTTTCATAAATTAAAAAATCTTCGTTGTTAAACTCGTGCAGGTTTTGTTTTCTTTTTTTTCTGAAATTAAATTTTGGTGAAATGATATCTAATTCGATATAATATTTAAGTCTAGTAAATAAATCGTTGCCTGTTTTTTCAAAAGAAATTGCTGTAGCTCTATCTTGAATTTTTAAAGCTCTACGTGTTTGTTTTAAAAATAGCTTATTTACTTCTGCTTTTACATTTTTACCACGTCCTAAAAAGATAACTTTACCTTTAGAGTCATGAATGTAAAATAAACCCTGTTCTTTTGGCACAGAATCTATAAGTTTTTGTAATCTTTCTTTTTCAACTCTTTTGTCGTGATATTTCACAGAATTTTGAATGATAGATTTGTCGGTGTCTTTTTCTAATAAAAGTTTAAAAAGCTGTACTGTTGCCAATGCATCACCAGAAGCTCTGTGTCTATCAGTCATTGGTATGCCTAAAGCTTTAGTTAATTTACCTAAGCTATAAGAAGGTTGGTCTAATATTAATTTCTGACTTAATTCTACTGTACAAAGTGTATTTCTATTAAAATCATAGCCAAGTCGATCAAACTCGGTACTTAAAATTCTATAATCAAAAGCTGCATTATGAGCTACTAATGTACAATCTTTAGTGATTTCTATAATTCTTTTTGCAACCTCGTAAAATTTGGGTGCATTTTGTAGCATTTTGTTGTTTATACCTGTTAGTTTTACAACAAATTTTTGAATTTCTTTTTCTGGATTAACAAGACTAATAAATTGATCTACAACCGAGTGTCCGTCAAATTTGTAGATAGCAATTTCTGTAATGCCTTCTTCATTAAATTTTCCACCTGTTGTTTCAATGTCTAGTATAACGTACAAATTCTATATCTTTTAAGCAATTAATTAGTTGTAGTTTCGGTTACCAAAAATAGAACTTCCTACTCTAATCATTGTACTACCACAATCTATTGCCAAATTATAATCTCCACTCATTCCCATAGAAAGGGTTTCTAATTTGCAGTTTTCTTTAACTGTAGCTGTTTTATGTTTGTCAAAAAAGTTTTTTAATGATAAAAATTCTTCTTCTAATTGTTTTTTATTTTCTGTAAAAGTAGCCATTCCCATGAAACCTACAATTTTAATATTTTTTAAATTTTCTAATTCTTCAGAAATTAATATTTTTTCGATATCATTAAAAGACAAACCAAATTTAGTTTCTTCCTTTGCTATTTTGGCTTGTAAAAGGCAATTAATTACTCTATTATTCTTTTTAGCTTGTTTATCTATTTCTTTAAGTGTCTTAAATTTATCTACACCATGAATTAAATCTACAAAACTAGCCATATATTTAACTTTATTACTTTGTAAATGACCAATCATGTGCCATTTTATATCTTTTGGTAAAATTTCGAATTTGTTTACCATTTCTTGAATTTTATTTTCACCAAAAATACGTTGTCCAGCATCATACGCTTCTTGCAAATCTTCTACTGGTTTTGTTTTAGATACAGCAACTAAAGTTACAGAATTTGGTAAACTTTCTTTTATTTGATTTAGGTTTTCTGTAATCATGTATTAAAATTCGTAAATAGTTAAAGCACTTCTTAATTTGGGTTCTATATATGTGGTTTTTGGCGGCATCAATAAACCTGCATCTACAATTTCTTTTAATTCTGATATAGTTGTAGGTAACATGCCAAAAGAAACTTTAAACTCTCCAGAATCTACTTTTGTTTTTAATTCTAAACTATCAGATTTATCTTGTGAATATACTATTTTAGAATCATTTCTAATATCTTCTATGCCTAAAATTGGTTTTAAAACGGTAGTATATAATATTTGAGCATCTAATTTACTTAAAGAATCTGTAAAGTTATACAAAGATTTTCGCAAGTATAAAGCATAAAATTCACCATTTAAATACATGCTAAAATGATGCTTTTCTTTAGGTTTATACAGCTCTTGCTTTCTGTTTTCTATTCTAAAAATAGTGTCTAATTCTATTAAAAACTCATGCGGAGTAAGACCGTTTAAATCTTTAATAAATCGATTAAATTCGTAAATACTTAACTGACTTTCTGGTAGTAAATAACTCATAAAAAAATTATAAGCTTCTTTACCTGTATGATTTGGATTTTCTTTTGCTAGTCGATCTGCCAATAAACAAGAAGATGTTGATCGATGATGACCGTCTGCAATGTACAAAGTATCAACTTCTTTAAAAGCTTGTTCTATTTTTGAAACATCATCTTTATTATTAACAACCCATAAAAGGTGCGAAGTTTTATCTGTTGATGAAAATTCGTATTCTGCTCTTTCTATTGTGTATTTTTTTATTATTGATGAAATATCATCATTGTCTGGATATGTTAAAAGCACTGGTTCCGCGTTAAAACCAGTGTTTTTTAAATAGTTTTCGAATAATAATTCTCTTTCCTTTAGAGTTCCTTCGTGTTTTTTTATAACATTGTTATGATAATCTTCAACCGAAGTGGCAGAAATTATTCCGCAGAAAGAATTTGTAGCTGTGTTTTTTTGATAAATATAGAAACCAGGTAATTCATCTTGAAAGAAAATATCATCTTCTTTAAATTCTAAATATCTGTTATGTACCAACTTAAAGCGTAATTCTCCTGTAATATCTTGTTTATGATATTTATAACCAGGATTAATAACGTGTAAAAATGTATACGGGTTAAAAGCTAATTTAGAATTTAGCATTTCTGGTGTATACACTTCATAAGATTTAGAAGAAACCAAAGCTGCTTTATCTCTTTTAGCTCTTACCGCTTTAAAAGGTTTAACAATTGCCATATTTTATCTTAAAAGTGCAATAATTTGAGATGCTAATTCTGTACCAATTCTTTCTTGTGCATCTATACTTTCTGTACCAATATTTGGTGACAATGAAATCTCTGGATTCATTAATAATTGTACTGCAGGTGTAGGCTCTGTTTCAAAAACATCTAAACCAGCAAATTGTACTTTACCACTTTCTATTGCTTTTACTAAATCTACTTCATGTAAAATACCGCCTTTTGCAGTATTTATAATTCCTACACCATCTTTCATTTTTTCAATTTCTACACCGCTAATAATGTACTCTTCTTGTGCAGGTGCATGTAGCGTAATAAAATCAGATGCTTCTAAAACATCGTCTTTATCTATAGTTTCGATATTAATTGTAACTTTTTGACCGTTGAAAAAATCTATAGAAATTGGTGCTCCTGTAATTCTATCATCCGAAGCAATTACATTCATGCCCAAAGCCAAAGCAATTTTAGCAACAGCTTGTCCTGTTTTTTCAAAACCGATAATTCCCAATGTTTTTCCGCGTAATTCTATACCGCTTGCATAAGCTTTCTTCAAATCTTTAAATCGAGTATCACCTTCTAAAGGCATTTCTCTATTAGAAGAATGTAAAAATCTTGCCATACCAAATAAATGCGCAAAAACTAATTCTGCTACAGCATTTGCTGTTGCGTTTGGTGTATTTATAACGTGTAAACCATTATCTTCTGCAAATTCTACATCTACATTATCGGTATTTATACCACTAATACCAATTAATTTAATACTTGGGCAAGCTTCTATTAACTCTTGTCTTACTTGCGTATTATTTTTAACCAATATTGCATCAATATTATTATCGTTTATAAAATTTTCTAATTGATTTTGTGCAACTTTAGTAGTTAATACTTCAAAACCTCCTTTTTCTAAAGCGTCTATTCCGCTGTTAGAAATTCCGTCATTTGCTAATATTTTCATTCTTTTATTTCAGTCTGTTCAAAATTTATAATTAAATAAGAACGGTTTGTATTTTATTTTTGATTTCTTTCAAATTCTTGCATTACATCTACCAGAACCTGCACACTAAATAAAGGTAAGGCGTTGTACATACTTGCTCTATAACCACCAACACTTCTGTGTCCGTTTAGGCCGTTTATACCAGCATCTTTCCACATTTTATCAAAAGATTCTTTTAAAGAATCATCTGTTATGTTAAAAGTAGCATTCATAATACTTCTATCTTCTTTAGCTACAATTCCTTCAAAAAACGGATTTCTATCAATTTCTGAATATAATAAATCGGCTTTTTTAGCATTTACTTTTTCAATAAATGGAATTCCGCCTAAATCTTTAAGCCACTGCAAAGTTAACATAGAAACATAAACAGCAAAAACAGAAGGTGTATTAAACATGCTATCTTTATCTATATGAATTTGATAATTTAACATCGATGGAATGTGTCTTTCTACTTTTCCTAAAATATCTTCTTTAATAACAACTAAAGTAGCACCAGCTGGCCCCATATTTTTTTGAGCACCTGCATAAATTAAATCAAACTTTTCGAAATCTAATTGTCTAGAAAAAATATCTGAACTCATATCACAAACCAATGGGATATTTGTTTCTGGGAAAGTTTTCATTTGAGTACCAGCAACAGTATTATTACTTGTACAATGAAAATAATCTGCATCTTCTGGTATGCTATAATTTTTAGGGATGTAAGAAAATCCTTTATCTTTAGAAGAAGCAACTTCTACTAATTCACCAAAAGCTTTGGCTTCTTTTATTGCTTTATCAGACCAAGTACCAGTATTTAAATATGCCGCTTTTTTGTTTAATAAATTATAAGCAACCATTAAAAACTCTAAACTTGCACCACCTTGTAAAAACAAGGCTTTGTAACCTTTATTTTCTAAACCCAATAATTCTAGTGCTAAAGATCTAGCTTTTTCTATAACGTTTACAAAAGATTCGCTTCTATGAGAAATTTCAATTAAAGATAAATTGTCATCGTTAAAATTTAAAATTGCTTCCGATGCTTTTTTAAGAACTTCTTCGGGTAAAATACAAGGTCCTGCGCTAAAATTGTGCTTTTTCATTTTATAGTTGGTTGTGTTGTTGTTTTATATTTTAGATAAGAATTCTAATGTATTAATTCCGTCTGCATAATCCCATAATTTAGGATTTTGGGTTTCGCCAAAAGCAATTTCATTTTCTATAAAATTGTTGGCCACAATACATTGAATTTTTTCTTTATCTTGATGTAATTTTATTTTTAAATCTATTGCATTGTCATAATATTCGTAAAATATTGTGGCAATAGGAGAAGCGTAGCTTTCATCTTCTTTAATCATTAAAAAACCATTTTCTAATAAATCAAATTCGCTCATTAAATAAACGGCTTTATTATAATCATAATTATTGGCATATTTTGCATTGCCTATAATATCTTTTTTAGCGTACATTCCTGTAAAAAATGCATCAAAATTATAATCTTTTGGTACATATAGTTTAGAAACGCTTCTACAACCTAAACCAAAGTATTGAAAAACATCATTAGATAATTTAATAAAATCCTCTTCGGTTTCTTTACCAGTTATAACCGCTACAGAATTTCTACTTTTTCTAATGATATTTGGTTTGTTTTTAAAATAGTACTCAAAATAACGAGCGGTGTTATCACTACCAGTAGCAATTACTGCGTCAAAATTTTCTAATTTTTGTTCTGTAAAAGAGATGTTTCCTTTAAAACTAGGGTTTACATATTCTAAGTATTTAGCTAAAAAAGGTAATAAATGTTTGTCGTTAGAAGACTGTTTAACTAAAACAGCGTTACCTGATATTAAAACAGATAAAAAATCATGAAAACCAACCAAAGGAATATTACCTGCCATTACGATTGCCACAGTTTTAGTGGCGGAATTATTTATCGAATTTTTAGAAATCCATTCTTCTAAGTTGTTTTTTGTTAGTGCATTAGACCAACTCTCTAAAGAAAATAAAATATTATCTTTAGTAAACCAAGAGTTGTTTTCTTGAGCTAATTTTATTTGATGCTTGAAACCATCAAAAAAAAGATCGTTAAATTGTACACTTTCTTTTTTTGCTATTTTTTCTTGAGAAAACTGACTTAAAAATGCTCCTAATTCAACAAAAGCAGTAATTCTATTTTGAATACTATCCATTTATTTTGGTTGTAACTATTTTTGGCGTTATTTTTGCAATTGCAAAGGTACAAAACAGAAAAGAAAATTATGGCAATTATAATAACAGATGAATGTATAAATTGTGGTGCTTGTGAACCAGAATGTCCTAACACAGCAATTTATGAAGGCGCAGACGATTGGAAATATTCTGACGGAACAGATTTATCGGGAAGCGCAGTGTTACCAAATGGTAAGACAATAAATGCAGATGAAGATCAAGAACCAGTTTCTGATGAAGTTTACTATATAGTAGCAGATAAATGTACAGAATGTAAAGGTTTTCATGAAGAACCACAATGTGCAGCAGTTTGTCCTGTAGATTGTTGTGTACCAGATGATGATAATGTAGAAACGGAAGAAGAATTATTAGCAAAACAAAAGTTTTTGCATAACGATTAATCTTTTTTAAAATATAAAATTTAAAATCCTGAGTTTATTATTCAGGATTTTTTATTGATTTTTATCTAAATAATTTATTAGAAGTTGCCTGTTTTGCCATGGTAATTCAAGATATTTTTCTTTAGAAATATATGTTGATTTTTTTTTGAAATCTTCTTTACGATAAGTTATCAAGTTGTCTTTAAGAATTTTTTTTGGTTCGTTTAGCAATACCTCTGTAATATCATTAAGGTTAATTTCTACTTTAATGTTAAATTTTATTTTTTCTTTATTTTTAGAGTTTTCAATAAATTTTATAGGCCTATTTATGTATGCATAATTTTTTATTTCTTGTTTTAGATAAGAAGTGTAAACGTTACCATTTTTGTCTTTTTCATAGAATAGAGTAGTGGCGTCTTCGTTTTCTGAATATTTAATACCCAATAACCATTTTAAATTTAGATGCTCACCTCGTTTTCCGTTTGCAAACTTGTAAATTACTTTTTTGATTATAAAATTGGATGGATTGATAAAAATTTTCCCAGAATACTTTGCTTTTGATTTTTTTGGTTTAAATGAAATAACATACATATTGATATCATTTATAGTTTCATTTTCTTCTAAGGATTGATTGTAGAATTTTGTATTTAAAAAGTTGGTTTCGTCATCATTTATAAAAAAAGCACCTTTTTTTTCTATCACTCTTTTGTTATTTGTTATTCTAAAATCGCCAAAAGAATTGTCATTTTTTAAAGAATCGGTTTTTTTAGAAACCTCTTTAAAAGACAGGGAATCTTCAACTTTAAACAGGCCTGTTTTAACTTTATATGTTTTATTTTTATCTAAATGAGTTAAAACTATATTCTGAATTTTATCTTGAAGATTATTTAAAGTTACACCGTTAGATAAACCTTTTTTTCGATATCCTTCGACTTTATCAACCTTAATTATAGATACTTTTGTATTCGTTTTTTTTGGTTTTACGTTTTGTGTAGATATTGTACCGTAAAATTGTTTAGAAAATTCTGGATTGATACTTTTTAAATTTTTAGAGAAATTTTCAAATTCTATTTGAGCTAATTTTCTTTTTTGTCTATTTAGTAGAGAACTAGATTCTAAATCTAATTCTAATTTTTTAAAATTCATTTGCTGATTTTCATAAACATAAATATTTTGTTTACTCGCAGAAGTAATATAATTTTTCTGCATGCTGTCTAAAGTTTTTTGTATTAAGTTTTCTAAGGATATTTTATCAAATTTTAACCTTATTTCTGCTAATTGATTTATACTTTCTAATAAATAAACGTTGTAATTTTGGTCGGTTAATTCATTAATAGTCAATGTAACAGGTTGATATCCTAAAGAAGAGAAGGTGATTTTTGTGGCATTTTTAAGCTGTAAATTATAAATGCCAAATTTATTAGTTGCTGTACCAGTTTTATGATTTGTTACAATTGCAACTCTATCTATTGGTTTATTATATGTTTTAGAGAATACAAATCCAGAAATTTCTTGTGCGTTTGAAGAAATATTTACAATTAAAATTGTTAAAAATAGATGTAATTTTATTTTCATAGATTGAATTTATTTCTAAAAATATCATTTTTTATTATTGCAAAATAAAACCTTAAAAAGTTTAACAAAGTATTATATTTGCACTCTCAAAAATTTATGAAAGATTAACAAAAATTAAGTTAAATCTTTCTTTTATTAAATTTATTACACATGAAAGCCGGAATTGTAGGATTACCAAACGTAGGAAAATCAACCTTATTTAATTGTTTATCTAATGCAAAAGCGCAAAGTGCTAACTTTCCTTTTTGTACAATAGAACCTAATTTAGGTGTAGTAAATGTACCAGATAAAAGAATAGAAAAGTTAGAAGAACTTGTGAATCCAGAGCGTGTTTTACCAGCTACAGTAGAAATAGTTGATATTGCAGGTTTGGTAAAAGGAGCAAGTAAAGGAGAGGGTTTAGGAAATCAATTCTTGGCAAATATTAGAGAAACAGATGCAATTTTACACGTTTTGCGTTGTTTTGATAATGATAATATTATTCATGTAGATAATTCTATAGATCCTGTTAGAGACAAAGAAACAATTGATATCGAATTACAATTAAAAGATTTAGAAACAGTTCAAAAAAGACTAGAAAGAGTAAAAAGAACTGCTAAAACTGGTAATAAAGAAGCGCAAGCAGAATTGGTTGTTTTATTAAAGATAGAAGAAACGTTATTACAAGGTACTTCTGTTAGAGCTTTAGATTTTTCTGAAAAAGAAATAGAATTTGTACAATCTTTGCAGTTTATTACAGCAAAACCTGTGTTATATGTTTGTAATGTAGATGAGGGTTCTGCCGTTTCTGGTAACGAATATGTAGAAAAGGTAAAAGAAGCTGTAAAAGAAGAAGATGCAGAAGTAATTGTTTTAGCAGTTGGTACAGAAGCAGATATTACAGAATTAGATGATTACGAAGAAAGACAAATGTTTTTAGCTGATATTGGTTTAGAAGAAGCAGGTGTTTCTAGATTAGTTCGTTCTGCTTATAAACTATTAAACCTACAAACGTACTTTACCGCAGGTGTTAAAGAAGTTAGAGCATGGACAATTCCTATTGGTTCTACAGCACCACAAGCTGCAGGAGTAATTCATACAGATTTTGAAAAAGGTTTTATTAGAGCAGAAACAATTTCTTATGAAGATTATGTTACTTATGGTAGCGAAGCTAAAGTGAAAGAAGCTGGTAAAATGAGAGTAGAAGGTAAAGATTATATTGTAAAAGATGGTGATGTTATGCACTTTAGATTTAACGTATAATTACTTTTTTAAATAAAATTTTTAAAAATCTCAATAAGAAATTATTGGGATTTTTTTATTAGATTTTTTAACCAATCATTCGGTATCATATCTATTGTTAAATTTATTCGCTCTTCATTACAATTATTAGTAATTTGATGGGGTTTTGTCAAATCTAAATACCAACATTCGCCAGGTTTCATTTTTACAGGAGTTTTGTTTAGATTAAAAATCATTTTATCATTATTTAAAATAGGTATTGTAATTCTAATAACAGATTTTTCTACAGTAAGTCCTAAAGTTGGGTCTGTGTGTTCTTTTACTTCAGCATAAGGTGCAAGTCTTAATAACCTTACTAAAGTTACTGTTGTGTTTTTTTGAAATTTTTCTATAATACTTTTTAAGTACGGAGATTTTTCTAATGAATCTGTATTTAACCATTTTGTCCAAGATCCATCTGCGTAGTCTTTTGCTGGTGTCGGAAAAGGTATAGACGAATCTACTATATGGGCTGGAGCTCGTAATTGAATTACATTATAATAAACAAAATTTTCATTACATAATTTTTTTGCTTCTTGAATTAGTTTTTCGGTATTAAAAGTTAAAGGAAGTAGAACTCTGTCATTATTAATAATCATAAAAAGAATATAAAATTTATTTATTTTACTAAAGTAATTACTACAATAAAGTTAAAAGCTAGTATAAATACCTGTTTTTATATGAAGCAGAGTTTCTATTTATATACATAAACGTTACATATATATCATATTAATTTTATAGCTATAAACGTATTAATTAAAAAAGTAATTCTTTATAATATCAAGATTTATTGATTGATGTTCTTAAAAGATTAAGATGCTTGAAATTTATTTTAAAAAAATGCTTTTTTAAAAACCATACCATAAAGTTTATCGTATATGTTAAAAATACTAACAGTTGTAAATAGTTAATTAATAGAATTATATATTTTTTTATTAACATAGTTTTATAAAAAAATTAACATAAAACCTATTAGGTAAAACTACATTTACATACTTAAATTTTCTTATAAAATATGTACAACATTTTTAATAAGACGATATTGTTTGGGGGAATGATACGTTTTAAAAAAATTATTTTAATTACAATTGCATTTATATCTATAACTACTTACTCACAGTCAACTTCGGTTGATGCAGATGGAGATGGTGTTTTAAATTTACAAGACATAGACGATGACAATGATGGTATTTTAGATTATATCGAAGATGCTCAATGTGCTGTTTTTTATGAAGATTTTGGCACTGGCACATATCCTGGTAACAAGTTGCCTGCAGGTTATACAACATATAATTATAGAGGTGATATAGCTCCATTTTCAGGCTTTCCAAATGCATTAAATGATGGTGATTATGCGATTGCAAACTTAATAAATCAACCAGAAGGTAGTTGGCAAGAGAATATTAGCGATCATACAACTGGTAGCGGTTTTATGATGGTTGTAAATGCTAATTTTACAATTGGCGACTTTTACAGTAGAACGGTAACAGTTTCCAAAAATGCTACGTATAATTTTTCTGCATGGTTAATTAACGCAAACAGTATAACTAACGAGCAGTATTGTACCAATAATGAAGGTGGTTTAATTTTAGCAAATGTAAAATACGAAATTAGAGATTTAGATAATTCTGGTAATGTAATTGCATCTTTTGATACAGGAGATATTCCCAGAACAGGCAAGTGGAATAATTACAACTTCGAATTTAATTCTGGTAATGCAACAAATTTAGAAATTGTTTTAATAAATAATCAGGTTGGTGGTTGTGGTAACGATTTAGCTTTAGATGATATTTCTTTAACATTAACTTCTTTACCAAACGGAACAACTCCATGTGATTTTGATGGTGATGGAATACCAAATAGTAGGGATTTAGATTCTGATAATGACGGGATTTTTGATATTATAGAAGCAGGAGGTGTAGATGTTAATAACGATGGTCTTGTTGATAATAATTCAGATTTAGATAATGATGGTTTGTTCGATGTTTATGATGAATCTTGTATTGAAGAAAGCACTACAACAACAGGTTTTGCAAACGGTGTTACTGCATCGCAATATTTTAACAATACTAATAATGCCATCGGAAATCCCGGAAATACTTTTGCATCAGGCCCAAATAGTTGGCCAGGAGGGAATCCGTTTTTTATGGTACTAAGATTTCCAGAAACCTTAACCAAAGGCACAGAGGTAACAATTTATTTAGCGCAAACAGCTCCAAGTAGTAACAATGAAGTTAGATTTAGAGAGTCAGATGCTGCGGGTGTTACACCATCAAACTCTAATTATCAAAATAATTTGTTAAACGGAAGTGCAAGGGTAGGTTACAAATATATAATTAATGCAAATACAAACCATATCAAAGTACAAACGTATGCTTATAATATGGTTGTGTATGGTGCCGAATATTCCAAAACAACTAATTCTACTGTAGACTGTTCAGGATCTAGACTTGTTCCTATAGAAACAACACTTGGTGTTCCAAATTATTTAAACAGAGATTCAGACGGTGATGGTTGCCCGGATACTTTAGAAGCTGGTTTTACAGATCAAGATAAAGATGGTGTAGTAGATGGTGGTGCTATTAATCCCAACGGAACAGTTTCTGGGAGTGATGGTTATTCTGGTACAAATTCAGCAGTAACAAATGCGAATGTTAGTAATGCTTGTCCTCCCTTAGATTCAGACGGAGATGGTATTCCCGATAATGTAGATTTAGATGATGATAACGATGGTATTTTAGATGTTGTTGAGTGTAGTTTATCTGCAGAGCCTTTATCAACAACAACTAGTCTTGATGTTAACGGTAGTTTTAATCAAAACTATATAGATAATAGCAATTCAGGTACACCTTATGTAGGTAACGTAAACAGAGCAAGATTTACACCAAGTCCTTGGGTAAATGTAAATACATCCGATTTGTCAACAGATCAACAAATTTCATTTACACTTAATTATCAACAAAGATCAGATTTAACAATTTCAAACGGAAGATCTTCTGATTTTCAATCTTCGCCATCAGGTGGTTCTTTTATGGGCTTTAGAAGCTCAGAAGGTATATATACGCCACTTAATATAGTAGATCCAAACGAGGAATATACAATAAAACTAGATTATACAGAATATCCAGAAACCAACGGATTCGAAGGGCAAGCTTCGTCTGTAAATATTGTTGTAAGGTTAAACAGTAATTCTTCAACCTCAGGCACTTTAATAAGTTATATTAATAATCTTACAACCACTGGTGGTACAGCTGGTACTTGGGAAGAAAGAAGTTACACATTTATACCGAGTAATTTAGGTATTACAAGCCCTGGTAATTATAATTTATTTGTGGGTTCAAATAATTCTGCATCAAATTATTGGGCATTTGTAGATGGTATTTCTGTGAATGCAGTTTCTTATTTGTCTTGTGCAGATACAGACGGTGACGGTATCCCAAATAGTTTAGACTTAGATTCGGATAACGACGGAATTCCTGATATTGTTGAGGCTGGAGGAGTAGATACCGATGGTAATGGGAAAATTGATAATATAAATCTTGATGGAACTATAATTAATGACACCAATAATAACGGACTAGATGATTTATACGATGTTGATAACGGAGGTAATTTAATACCTAATTTAGATACTGACGGAGATGGTATTCCAAATAGACAAGATTTAGATTCAGATAATGATGGTATACCAGATATTGTAGAGGCAGGAGGAACAGATACAAACGGAGATGGTAAAGCAGATAATTTTGTTGATATTGATAATGATGGTTTTAATGATATAGTTGATGGAGATGTTGGTCAAGATGGTGTTTCAGAAAATATTAGCAATGCTTTAATAACAACTGGTGCAGACACAAATAACGATGGTAAACCTAATTCTTATACTAAAGGAGATACAGATGGCGATGGTATAAATGATTATTTAGATTTAGATTCAGATAACGATGGTATTGCTGATGTTATTGAAGCTGGAGGAGAAGATACAGACAGAGACGGAAAAGCAGATAGCTTTATAGATACAGATAATGATGGTTTTAATGATCTTGTTGATGGTGATCCTACAAGTGCTTTAGCAAATGGTAATGATGCGCCAGGTACAAATATCAATAACGTTTTAATTGTTACAGGTGCCGATGTTGATAATAACGGAAAGCCAAACACATACCCAAATGCAGATTCAGATAATGACGGAAAACCAAATCATATAGACATAGATTCAGATAATGATGGTATTACTGATAATATAGAAGGGCAAACCACTAGTGGTTACATTGCACCTACAGGGTCAGGTATTATAGAAGATTTAAACAAAAATGGTGTAGATGATGTATATGAAAACGGAGCTATTATTGGTTTAAATCCAACAAATACAGATATTTTAGACAAACCAGATTATTTAGATACAGATTCAGATAATGATGGAATTTTAGATATAGCAGAGAATGGCAATACCAATAATATTTTATCTGGTATAGATACTGATAATGATGGTTTAGACGATAATTTTGATAATATTAACGATTCTGCAATAAGTGGTTCTACAGTCAATAACGGTATAAATTCACCAAATGCTGGCAACCTTGGTGATGAAGATGGAGATATTAATGCTGGTGGAGATGTAGATTATAGAGACATTAAAGATACAGATAACGATGGTGTTCCAGATTCAGTTGACTTAGATGATGATAATGACGGAATATTAGACGTAGATGAAGGTTGTGAAAATTTAATTACTAACGGTAATTTTGAAAACCAAGACTTTTCTGATGCAAGTATATTTCCAGGAGGTTTTACAGCAGCAGCAGGTACATTTATTGGTACAACTTACAATACAAACACATTAGAAGGTTGGAATTATACACAAAATTTAGATGGATGGGTCGGAGGCCAAAGCCCATCTTGGGGACCAAGTGTAGTATTTGCTAATGCTTACCAAGGAACACAATATTTAGATGTAGTAGGTAATAATAATGTAACTTCGGGTATAAGTAATATACTTTCTCAAACAATTAACACTACTATTGGTAAAACCTATACACTTTCTTTCTTTTGGGGAGAAGATGTCGGCCATGGCACAGGGCAAGACGTTACCCTTGATGTTAAAGTTTTAGATGCATCAAATACTAGTATAATTAACCAGACTTTAGTAGCTACAGCAGAAGGAAATGTAGGCGGAATTATTGGCCCTAAAAAGTGGTATGTTTTTTCTCAAAAATTTGTAGCTACAACTACTCAAACTACATTACAATTTCAAGCGACACCTCCTTCTAACGGATCACTTGGGGCAGGGGCTGCTTTAGATTTTGTAAGTATTTCTGCATGTGAAGACACAGATAGTGATGGTATTCCAAATAGCTTAGACCTAGATTCTGATAATGACGGAATTCCTGATTTAGTTGAAGCAGGTGGAGAAGATGTCGACGGAAATGGAACTATAGATGATGTAAACTCTAACGGAACTTTAGTAAACGATTTAGATAATGATGGCTTAGATGATCGTTATGATTCAGATAGTGGAGCAAATAACGTCGCTATAACAAATCCTGATACAGACGGAGATGGGATTAAAGATTACTTAGATTTAGATTCCGATAATGACGGAATTACTGATGTTGTCGAAGCTGGTGGAACTGATACTAATAGAGATGGAAAAGCAGATGATTTTACTGATTCAGATAATGACGGATTTAATGACCTTGTAGATGGTGATGTTGGTCAAGATGGTACTTCAGAAAATACTGCAAATGCATTAATAATTACAGGGCAAGATACCGATAATAATGGTAAGCCAAACTCTTATGTTTTAGGAGATGCTGATAATGACGGCAAACTAAACTTTATTGATATTGATGCAGATAATGACGGTATACCAGATAACGTAGAAGGACAACCTTCAACAGGGTATATCGCACCAAGTGGAGTTGGAACTTCTATTACTGATGTTAATAAAAATGGTGTAGACGATAATTATGAAAATGAGGCTATTATAGGTTTAATCCCAGAAAATACAGATGGTTTAGACACTCCAGATTATTTAGATACAGATGCAGATAACGACGGTATCTTTGACGTCAATGAAAACGGAGATGTAGATACTTTCTCAGCAACAGATACAGACGGTGATGGGTTAGTTGATGTTTTTGATGATAACGATGATTCTGGAATAGCTGGCTCAACAGTAAATGACGGTTTAAATCCATCTGCAACTACAATAACTAATGAAAGTTCATTAGAAGATGCATTTAAAGATACTGATGGAGATTTTAATCCTGGGAATGGCGATCTTGATTATAGAGACGCTCCAATTGATGATTTAATGATTACACAAGTATACCAGTTTGAAAGTGAGCGTTGGATAGAAATAACCAATATCAGTAATTCAAATACTATTGCAGCCAATCTTGTGAATGTACAACTATATTTAAATAAAACAGGAGATCAAACAGGGGTAACACCAGATGCTACACTTACAGTTAGTTCTGTGATTTTACCAGGTCAATCTGTACTAATTACAAATTCAGAAAACAATATTTCTAATACAACAGCGGCAGCACCAACTGCAAGTGCAATAATTATACAAGATAATGCATTAACAAATATTGAAGGTGGAGACGATACCATTACAGTATCAAAAACTGCAGATGACAGCTCATGGTCAAACCGAATTGATGTTGCTTCAGAATTTACTAATAAAACATCGTATGTAAGAATAGATGAAACACTACAACCAAATGTAAATTATACAGAAAGTGAGTGGGTTGTTTTTATAGATGATGCGTTAGATCCTTATAATTTCTTAATTGACTCTGCAGAGAGACATCCACATGATCCGTTAATTTCGGAGATTGAAAGCTCAAACTCAGAAGCAAATACCTTGTTAGGATTGCATAGAATAGAGAAAACAACAAGAACTGGTGGTAACTGGAATA
>NZ_BAAIIX010000004.1:0-313876 GCF_054589375.1 Polaribacter sp. OB-PA-B3 | reverse complement strand
AGAGTAGGTCGCCGCCTTTCTTAATTCTGATCTCAGAATTCTATAAACCTCATATCAATACGATATGAGGTTTTTTTATGGACATAATATAACTTGCAAAATCGAAATTAGAAACTGTTTTTTTATGAAGGATTAATTCAACTTCTTTTTTAGCATACATAAAACACCGAGTTCTTCACGTGATAAATTCCTATGATCTTCTAATAAATGATTAATTTCATTTTTAAAGAATTTTATTGTTTTTCCGTGAGTATATTCTTTAATAATTCTTCGGTCTATGTATGAACTTCTTGCTACTGAGGGTGTATTTCCTAAATGCTCGCTGACTTTTATTATTGCATTTTTGATGTTCTTATCTAATGTTTTTTGATCTTTTTTATCAATTGCACCAATTTCATTTAAGGTAATTGCAGCTATTACAGTTCCTGACCAAGTTCTAAAGTCTTTTGCAGAAAATTCGTTTCCCATAATTTGTTTAATATATTCATTTAGATGTTCACTTTTTACATCATGTTTATTGCCATTTTCATCTATATATTTGAATATTTCATAACCAGGGATATCATCAATTGTTTTTACTATTTTAGCTAATTTTTCATCTACTATATTTCTTTTTTGTTCTTTTCCAGACTTCCCAATATAATTAAAAATTAACTCTTTTCCTTGCATAGTTAAATGTTTGCTTCTCATGGTTGTTAAACCATATGAATTATTTTTTTTGGTATAATAATCACTGCCAGGTCTAAAATAAGCAGCTTCTAATAAGCGAACCATACAAGCATGCACTTTATCTTTACATAATTTTTGTTTACGTAAATGTTGACCCGTTACACGTCTCATATATTCTAATTTATCTGCGAAATCTAAAATTCTATCAAATTTTTTTTGCTCTTGTTTTGCTCTAAATTTTGGGTTATATATGTATTGTTTTCTGTTTTTATCATCTCTACCAGTAACTAGAATTTTATCAGATTTTTTTGATGAAATTTTAACATTAGTCCAAGCTGGTGGAATAACCAAAGATCTAAACCAATCTTTTAGTTTTTTATTTCTTATAGTTTGATTTTTCTCATCAATGTGGTAAAACCTTTGCCGTGTTTTTTTCTATAATACATTGTTTTTCTTTTGATTTACTAAATTAGTTAATAATTAAAATCCATTTAGAAAAATTATTAACCCAAATGAAATAGTATACCAAATTTAATTAACTGTATTATGAAGTTTATTCATTATTGATTTTGTCTGTTTGATTCTCTTATAATCAAAAATTTTACTTTTATTCAATTTACTTGAAAAATGTAATAATTGTTTGTTTTTATAATTATTAAATAGATTATTTAAAAAAAAACTGCTTGTAAAATTATTTACAAACAGTTCTTTATTTAAGAAAATCTAAATTTTAAATTACATCGCAACTAAGTCACCTGTAATATCTTTTGATGGCAATTCAGATTTACCCATTAAGTAAAGATCAACTTGTCTTGCTGCTTCTCTACCTTCTGATATAGCCCAAACTATTAATGATTGGCCTCTACGCATATCGCCAGCTACAAATACATGAGGTAGGTTTGTTTGGTACTTACCGTATTCGGCTTTATAGTTAGACCTATTATCTTTTATAATACCTAACTTATCAGCTAAAGTGCTTTCTGGTCCAGTAAAACCAAGTGCTAATAATGCTAAATCACATGGCCAAGTTTTTTCTGTTCCTGAGATTTCTATCAATTCTGGTCTTTGTCCAGGAATCATCTTCCATTCTACATTTATGGTTTTAAGTGCTATTAATTTACCATTTTTATCTTTAATAAATTCCTTGGTATTTATTAACCAATTACGCTCAACACCCTCTTGATGTGAAGATGAAGTTTTTAATTGTAATGGCCAAAATGGCCAAGGGGTTGTTGGAGATCTATGCCCAGGAGGTTTAGGCATTATTTCAAAATTAACTACAGATTTTGCTCCTTGACGATTTGATGTTCCAATACAGTCAGAACCAGTATCTCCACCACCGATAACTATAACATTTTTATCCGTAGCTAAAACTTGATTTTTTACTTTTTTACCAAAAACAACTTTAGTTTGCTGTGTTAAAAAATCCATTGCTTGTACAACACCATCAGCATCTATACCAGGTGTTGGTAAACTTCTTCTTTCTGTAGCACCACCGCATAATACAATACTATCAAATTCTTTTAATTCTGCAACATCGTAATTTACACCAACATTTATATTTGTTTTAAATATGATTCCTTCTGCCTCTAAAATTTTAACTCTTCTGTCAATAATTCCTTTTTCCATTTTAAAATTAGGAATTCCATATCTTAATAAACCACCAACTTCATCATCTCTTTCAAAAACGGTTACATTATGACCTGCTCTATTTAATTGTTGTGCTGCTGCTAAACCAGCAGGTCCAGATCCTATAACAGCAACACTTTTCCCTGTTCTGTTTTTTGGTGGTTGTGGCTTTATCCATCCTTCTTTAAAAGCCCTTTCAACAATATTTTTTTCTATATTTTCTATAGAAATGGGATCTTCTATAATTCCTAATACACAAGCTTTTTCACATGGTGCAGGACATAATCGACCTGTAAACTCAGGAAAGTTGTTTGTTGAATGCAATATCCAAGATGCTTTTTTCCATTCTCCTTGATGAACCATATGGTTAAAGTCTGGAATTAAATTGCCTAATGGGCAACCACTATGACAGAAAGGTATACCACAATCCATACATCGAGAACCTTGCTTGGTAATTTCTTCTTCAGATAAAGGAACTGTAAATTCTTTATAATTTTTTATACGATCTTTTACAGATGTATATTTTTCATCTTGTCTTTCAAATTCTTTAAATCCTGTTACTTTTCCCATGACATTACGCTATTGTTAATTCTTCAAACATTGGTTCTTCTGTTTCTAAACGTTCTAATGCACGCTTATATTCAGTTGGCATTACTTTTACAAAGTTTTGCAAACTCATAGACCAATCTGCTAATAAATCAGAACCTTTTTTACTGTTAGTATACAGTACATGTTTTTCTATTAGTGACTTTAATCCAACTTGATCTTCTTCAGAAAGAGTTTCAAACTCAATCGTTTCTGTATTACAAAGTCCGTTTATAAATTTTTTCTTAGGATCATATACGTAAGCTATTCCACCACTCATACCAGCCGCAAAATTTCTACCAGTTTTACCAAGTACAACAACTTTACCACCTGTCATGTATTCACAACAATGATCGCCAACACCTTCAACTACAGCCGTTGCACCAGAGTTACGTACAGCAAATCTTTCACCTGCAATACCATTAATATAGGCTTGTCCTGCGACAGCACCAAACATACAAACGTTACCTACTATAATATTATTTTCTGCTAAAAAGTCTGCTTTTTCTGGTTTTTTAACGATTAATTTAGCTCCGGATAAACCTTTTCCTAAATAATCATTTGTATTTCCATCTAAGGTGAAAGTTAAACCATGGGCACCAAATGCTCCAAAACTTTGACCTGCAGAACCAGTAAAGTTTATATTAAGCGTATCTTCGGGTAAACCTAAATGTCCGTATATTTTTGAAATTTCGTTACTAACAATTGCGCCTACTGTTCTATTGGTATTTTTAATAGGATAAAATAAATTCATTTTTTCCTTTCTATATAATGCTCTATGAGAATCCTTAAGAATTGTAAAATCTAAAACATTTTCTAAATTATGATCTTGTTTTTCAGTATTTTTAACTACCATACTTTTATAAGCTGATGGCCTGTGTAAAATACTTGATAAATCTAATCCTTTAGCTTTGTAATGTTTTATAGCTCTATTTGCATTTATTTTATGAGTTTGCCCAACCATTTCAGCTAATGTTCTAAAACCTAATTGTGCCATGATTCCTCTTAATTCTTCTGCTATATAATAAAAGAAATTAATTACGTGTTCTGGTGTACCCTTAAAGTTTTTTCTTAATTCTTTATCTTGGGTTGCAATACCCACAGGGCATGTGTTAAGATGACATTTACGCATCATTATACAACCAGAAGCAACTAAAGGGGCTGTAGCAAATCCAAATTCTTCTGCACCTAATAATGCAGCAATGGCAACATCTCTACCAGTTTTTAATTGACCATCACACTCAACAACAATTCTACTTCTTAAATCATTTAAAACTAATGTTTGTTGTGCTTCAGCTAAACCTAGTTCCCAAGGTAAACCGGCATGTTTTAAAGATGTAAGAGGTGAAGCACCTGTACCACCATCATAACCAGATATTAAAACTACGTCTGCTTTAGCCTTAGCTACACCTGCAGCAATAGTACCTACACCAACTTCTGAAACTAATTTTACATTAATTCTAGCCTCACGATTTGCATTTTTTAAATCGAATATTAATTGTGCTAGATCTTCAATTGAATAAATGTCGTGATGTGGCGGCGGTGAAATTAATCCTACAAAGGGAGTTGAATTTCTAGCAGAGGCAATCCAAGGTAATACTTTTTCACCTGGTAATTGACCACCTTCTCCTGGTTTAGCACCTTGTGCCATTTTAATTTGTATCTCTTTAGCATTTGTTAAATAATGAGAGGTTACCCCAAATCTACCAGATGCAACTTGTTTGATAGCAGAATTCCTACTATCACCGTTTATATCTTTTTGAAAACGCTTTCTATCTTCACCACCTTCACCAGAATTCGACTTACCACCAATTCTATTCATGGCAATAGCTAAATTTTCATGTGCTTCTCTAGAAATTGATCCGTAAGACATTGCACCTGTTTTAAAACGTTTTACAATTTCTGTCCAAGGTTCCACTTCTTCTAAAGGAATAGGATCTAAGTTGTCAAATTCAAATAAACCTCTAATTGTCATCAAACTTTCAGACTGTTCATTTATTGCGTTTGCATAAACATTATAACTAGCTTGATCACTTAATCTTACAGCTTGCTGAAGTTTAGAAACTGTTGTAGGGTTAAATAAATGTCTTTCTCCGTTTCTTCTCCATCGATAATCACCACCAACATTTAAACCTAAATTTTTATCAATTTGATTATCTGGATATGCTTGTTTGTAACGTTGGTCTATTTCTTTTTCTATTTCATATAATCCAATTCCTTCAATTCTAGAAGCTGTATATGGAAAATATTTTTCTACAAATTGAGAATTAAAACCTACAATTTCAAAAATTTGAGAACCTCTATAAGAATGTAATGTAGAGATTCCTATTTTATTCATCACTTTTAAAATCCCTTTTCCAATTGCTTTGTTGAAGTTGTCTACAGCTTTTTGCTCATCCATACCGGTTATAAAACCTTCTTTAACTTGCATTCTGATAATTTCGTTAACCATATATGGGTTAACTGCACTTGCACCATAACCAAATAACGTGGCAAAATGATGTGGTTCTCTAGGTTCTGCAGATTCTATAATTATATCAAAATAAGATCTTTTTCTTAAACGATTTAATTGATGGTTTACATAAGAACAAGCTAATAATGCTGGTATTGGAGCAAATTCTTGATTAACACCTCTATCTGATAAAATTATAATATTACTCTTATTATCTAAAGCTTTTTCTACTTGCTTAACAATATTATCTAAAGCATCTTCTAATCCATTTAAACCTTGAGCTTTCGAATATAAAATTTGAATTGTTTCAGCTTTAAAACTTTCGATTTCTATGGATCTAATTTTTTCTAAATCGGCATTAGAAATTACAGGGTTTTGTATTCTTAATTTTCTACATTGTCTTTCTGTAATGCTAAAAATATTTCTATCTTTTCCTAAATTTAAACTAATGTCTGTTACAATATTTTCTCTAATTCCGTCTAAAGGCGGATTTGTAACTTGTGCAAATAATTGTTTAAAGTAATTAGAAATTAACTGAGGTCTATCTGATAAAACAGCTAAAGGAGTATCTATTCCCATAGAACCTAATGCTTCTTTACCAACAATTGCCATTGGTGTAATTACCTCTTGAATATCTTCGAAAGTGTAGTTAAATAAACGTTGGCGTGTTTTAATATCAATTGTTTCAATAGGACAAGTTTCGTTTGTGTATGGAACATCCTTTAAATGTAAACGAGTTTTATCTAACCATTCTTGGTAGGGTCTTTCAGAAACAATTTTACTTTTTATTTCTTTATCTTGAATTATTCTACCCTCGTTCATGTCTACTAAAAACATCTTGCCAGGTTCTAATCTACCATGTTCTTTTATGTCTTCTGGGGCAACATCTACTACACCAATTTCTGATGACATTATCAATTTACCGCTCTTAGTAACTGTATATCTAGAAGGTCTTAATCCGTTTCTGTCTAACAGAGCACCAATATAATCTCCGTCTGTAAAAGGTACAGAAGCAGGACCATCCCATGGTTCCATAATACAACCATTATATTCATAAAACGCTTTACGTTCTTTAGACATTGTAGCATGTTTTTCCCATGCCTCTGGTATCATCATCATCATAATCTCTGGTAATGATCTACCTGTATGTGTTAATAATTCTACAACCATATCCATAGATGCAGAATCTGATTTTCCTGGAAGTATAATTGGAAAAAGTTTATCTATTTGCGGGCCAAAAACATCACTCTTCATGATTTCTTCACGTACACGCATTCTACTTACATTTCCTCTTAAGGTATTAATCTCTCCGTTTTGACACATGTGTCTAAATGGCTGAGCAAGCTCCCAAGTTGGCATTGTGTTTGTAGAAAAACGTTGATGTACTAAAGCTAATCTAGTTACTAAATCTATTTCTTGTAAATCTTTATAATAAGGCCCAATATCTTCGGGCATAATTATACCTTTATATATTATAGTAGTTATAGATAAACTAGGAACGTAAAAATAATTACTTTCAGATATTTTAGATTTTCTAATTGTATGTTCTGCAATTTTTCTTGCAGCGTATAATTTTGCTTTAAATGTAGCTTCGTCAATATCTTCTGTTTTACCAATAAATAGTTGTTCTATGTTAGGTTCTGATGCTAATGCAATTTCACCTAATTGAGAAGAATCTACAGGAACTTCTCGCCAACCTAAAACAGATAGACCTTGATTAAAAATTTCGGTTTCAAAAGTTTTTTTACAATAATTGTATTGATTTGATACTTTTGGAAGAAATACCATACCAACAGCATATTCTCTTTGATTTGGTAACGGAAAATTACAAACTCTATTAAAGTAATCGTGCGGAATATCTATCAATAAACCCGCTCCATCACCTGTTTTTCCATCGGAACTAACACCACCTCTATGCTCTAGTTTTACTAGGATTTCTAGTGCGTCGTGTATGATTTGATTTGTTCTTTGACCATTTAAATTACAGATAAAACCAGCACCGCAATTTTCATGTTCAAACTCTGGTAAGTATAACCCTTGTTTCTCCATATCGTATTCAATTATATTGGCTAATTTATATTTTTTATTAAGAAAAATTTAACCTTTTATGGGTTTTAATATAATTTTTATGATGAAAGCAAAAAAGTGATGAAAATAATTTAATAATAATAATTTAATCTTTTTATATTGTGAAATCGTTAAAAAACGAAAAAACCCGCAATTTTTTTAAAATTGCAGGTAAAAAATTGTGTATTTTTTAAAGGTTAATGTTCGTTCAATCTAAAATCTGGGTATGCATCCATACCATGTTCATGAGCATCTAAACCTTCTAATTCTTCCTTTTCATTTACTCTTATTCCCATTGTTTTCTTTAAAGTGAAAATAATTACAAAAGAAGTTAATAAACAAAAAACAGCATAAGCTCCAATACCTATTAATTGACTAATAAATTGAGATCCGCTTGCTAATTCTCCAAAAATTCCTACGGCAAGAGTACCCCAAATTCCGCATATTAAATGAACTGCTATTGCCCCAACAGGGTCATCTAATTTTAATTTATCTATTAAGCTGACAGCAAATACAATTAGAACACCAGCTATTGCCCCAATATATATTGCATCCATCGGAGACATAACATCTGCACCAGCTGTAATTGCTACCAAACCTCCTAAAATTCCGTTTAGAAACATTGTTAAATCTAAATTTTTAAATAAAATGGTAGAAGTAATTGCAGATAAAACACCTCCAGCGGCTGCAGCTAAGCAAGTTGTAACTAAAGTTAATGATGTTAAGCTAGGATCTGCAGATAATACAGAGCCACCATTAAAACCAAACCAACCTAACCAAAGAATTAAAACGCCGGCTGTAGCAATAGGAATGTTGTGACCAGGTATAGCTTGTATTTTACCATTTTTGAATTTTCCTATTCTTGCACCTAAAAGACAGACAGCAACTAAAGCAGCCCAACCACCAACAGAGTGTACTAAAGTAGAACCAGCAAAATCATAAAAAGGTGTGTCTAATTGGTCTAAAAAACCGCCTCCCCATTTCCAAGAACCAGCAATTGGGTAAACAAAACCTACATATAATATTGTAAAAATCATAAAAGGTAAAATTTTCATTCTTTCTGCTACAGCTCCAGAAACAATTGTAGCAGCAGTTGCAGCAAACATTCCTTGAAACAAAAAGTCTGTCCAATAAGTATAACCTTCGTTATATGTTAAATCTAAAACACCATCTTTTAAAGGAGCAGAAATACCAAATATAAAATCACCTAAATATCCAGATGAATTTGCAGCCCAAGTTGGGTACATTAAATTAAAACCTACCAAAGCATAGAGTAGTAATCCTACTGTTATTATAAAAATATTTTTAAATAAGATGTTTATTGTGTTTTTCTGTCTAGTTAATCCAATCTCAAGAAACGCAAATCCTAAGTGCATAAAGAAAACTAGTGCTGTACAGATCATCATCCATACATTATTTATTGTTAATAATTCCATGATATAAAAAATGTTCTGTTTTAGTTTAGTGTTTTTCCTCCTTTTTCTCCTGTTCTTATTCTGTAGGCCTCACTTATGTCGCTTACAAAAACTTTACCATCACCAACATCACCTGTAGATGCAGCTTTAATTATAGTTTTAATTGTTACTTCTTCAAATTCATTATTTACTACTATAGATAAATATCTTCTTTGAATGTCACTTGTACTATAGCTTACACCTCTATAAACATGGCCTTCTTTTTCGTTACCTAAACCGGTAACATCCCAATAAGAGAAAAAATTAACACCAACATCATGCAATGCTTCTTTTACTGCGCTAAATTTTGATTTTCTAATAATTGCTTCTATTTTCTTCATTTTAAATATTTAGTTAATTGTGCTTAAAAATGTTTTTTCGTAGAAAAATCACACAACCCTAAAGTTGTGTGATTTTATATATAATTGATTTAAAATTTTATATAGATAACTGCTATTTATCTTCATCAAAATCTCTAACTCTCTTACCTGGATAAGCAATAGAACCGTGCTCTGAAATATCTAAACCTTCAATTTCCACTTCTTTAGATACTCTTAATCCCATTGTAGCTTTTAATATTGCTAATACAATAAATGATAAGACAGTTGCCCAAGCAGCATAAGCTAAAACTCCGATAGCTTGCACTCCTAATTGAGAAGCACCACCACCATTAAATAATCCAATTGCAGTATCGCCATCTACACCCCAAAGACCTATAACTAAAGTTCCCCAAGCCCCAGCAACACCGTGTACAGAAGCTGCACCAATTGCATCGTCAATTTTTAATTTCTTTTCTATAAATTCAATTGAAAAGACTACAATGATACCTCCAATAAGACCTGCTAATACAGCACCGCCTGCAGTCATGTTACCACATCCGGCAGTAATACTTACTAAACCAGCTAAAGAACCATTAAGGGTTTGTGCTAAATTTGGTTTTCCGTACCAGATCCAAGTTGTAATTAAAGCTCCTAAACCACCTGCTGCTGCAGATAAATTTGTAATTAATACTACGTTCGAAGCACCAACAGCATCTGCGCCACCCCATGCTAATTGAGATCCACCGTTAAAACCGAACCAACCAAACCAAAGGATAAAAACACCTAAAGTTGCTAAAACTTGATTGTGACCAGGAATAGGTAAAACCTTTCCGTTCACATATTTTCCTATTCTAGGACCTACCATAAATGCAGCTACTAAAGCAGCCCAACCACCTACAGAGTGTACAATTGATGAACCAGCAAAATCAATAAAGCCCATTTCTGTTAACCAACCGCTACCTTGCCATTGCCATCCACCAGATATAGGATAGATTACTGCTGTCATCACAAGAGAGAAAATGATATACGTAGAGTATTTTGTTCTACCTGCTATTGCTCCAGATACAATTGTTGCAGTAGTTGCAGCAAACATTGTTTGAAAGAATAAATCTGCTCCTTCACCTTGAAATAATCCGCTCCAGAAAAACCATCCGTTAGATGTGTCTCCGTACATTAAAGAGTAACCTACTAACCAGAATGTTAAAGAACCTACACAAATGTCTAATAGATTTTTCATTGCGATGTTTACCGCGTTTTTAGATCTTGTCATTCCAGATTCTACCAATGTAAAACCAGCTTGCATCAAGAATACTAAAATACCTGCAATCAGCATCCAAAGCATTCCCATATCTCCATTAATCTGTTCAACAGCTTGCGCTACTTCAGACGCTGGAGTGTCTTGTAATAATGTTAAAAATAAACTCATTTTTATATAATTTTTGGTTAATTAATTCTTAGAAAGAGTATACTGCTGCTAGTGTAGCTCCTGTTACACTTTTTCCAAAAGGAACAACACCATCATCAGAAGTGTCATATCTTACCTCTGGAATTATTGTTAAGCTACCCGTCAAAGAGTAGTTACCAGATAATGTAAAAGCAGATACACTACTATCTACATCTGCTGTAGTAGTTGTAAAGAATTCTGGTCTAAATCCTAAAGAGAATTTATCAGAGAAAGTGTTTTGTAAGTATAAAGCAACACCTTTATAGCTATAGTCTGCATCGTCAGAGTTAGAATATGCTGCATTTATTCCTAAGAAGAAAGATTCAGAAACATCAAACCCACCTGTATAGTCTAAGTATAAAACATCTGTAGTTCCAAAACCATCAGCACCATAAGCTAGGTTAAAATACTGCCCTTTATATCCTGTTTGGAAACCTAATTGATAATCGTTACCAATATTTGCACCAGTAGTAATACCATGAGGATTAGTTACAGCAAACATAAAAGATAAATCTTCTGACGCTGCATAATCTAATTTAAAACCAGTGTGAGAAAAAGGACCTGCATTAAATAAGTAAGATACAGAATAGTTAAAGTTTCCTGCAGGAGAAATAACTTCATAGCCATAAAAAGTGTTAAACTGACCTAATGTTAAAGTTACTTTGTCTGATGCTTTATAGTACGCATATAATTGGTTAATTGCACCTTCGTATGCGTTTGCTGCTTTAGCTCTTGGTCCGTAAGCTAAATCTGCAACAACCCCAGCTTTTCCTTTTTCATATGAAAAAATGGTATTTACCATACCTAATCCAAAACCATTTGCAGCTGCTGCAGGATCGTCACTTGAATATAAAATTCCTAAAGAGCCAGGAGAATCGCTTTTAAGATTACTTGTATGATATACATCTACAGTTCCACTTAATGTAAATGTTCCTTTGTCTTCGTTTTCTTGTGCTGTTACTATTAAACTAGAAATGAATAGTAACGATAGAATAATTTTTTTCATAATGTGTGTTCTTTAGTTGTGTTAATTTTTTGTTAATGAACTCGGGTCAAATGTATATATTAAATTTAAGATAACAAGGGGTGTTAATTTTAAGAATGACATATTTTGGAGTTGTACCCTCAAAAAAAAGGGGGTTAAATTGAGATAAGTTTATTTTTTTGTTTTTGAAAGGTGTAAAATGTTAGGTTCGTAAAAAAGTGAACTATAATTTTGAGATATTCATAAAAATGCATGTTTTGTAAAAAAAAATGTAATTTATGTACTTTTGCACCTATGAAATATTCATTTTCTTACCTTATTTGTTTAGAATTCTTAGGGTTTAGGTTTTCTGGTTGGCAAAAGCAAAAAAATGCAAAAACATTGCACGATATGGTAGATAAATCGTTGTCTTTTGTTTTTGAAGACTTTGATTTTAAGACGATTGGAGTAGGTAGGACAGATGCTAAAGTTTCTGCTAATACTTATTATTTACAGCTTTTTAGAAATTCTGAAATTGATGAATTAACCTTTTTAAAATCTTTGAATTCTAATTTTTCTCCAGATTTTAGAGCTGTTTCTGTAAAAAAAGTATCAACAAGCTTTAATATTATCAATGCTCCTAAGGTTAAAGAATATCACTATTATTTTTCTTTTGGTGATAAGAACCACCCTTTTGCGGCTCCTTTTATGATTAATATTGATTTTAATCTGGATATTGATTTGATGAAAAAAGCAGCTAAATTGTTTGAGGGTGAGCATTATTTTCATAAATATTGTACAAAACCAAGTGAGCATACAGTGTTTAAACGAGTTATAGATGGTTGTGAAATAGTTGAAAATGATATTTTAACTGCAAATTTTTTTCCGGAAGTTTCTTATGTGTTAAAAGTTAGGGGTAAAGGTTTTTTAAGATATCAAATAAGGTTGATGATGGCTACTTTATTTGAGGTAGGTAAAGGTAATTTAGATTTAAATTTTATTGAAAACTCTCTGAAAGAAGATAATGATAGAATGTTTATGAGGAATATTGCACCTTCTTCTGGTTTGCAATTATATGCTTTAGATTTAGAACTTTAATTGGCAAAAAGGTGCAATAGCGATAGAAACGGCATCCTTTTTTTGAAGAATGAAAAAAAAGATATAGTGGATAGCGCGTTTTTTTGTTTTAAAAAATTGCCATAAAAAAAATCCATCTTTAAAAAGATGGATTTTTAAATACTTATATAATAAGGTGATTACCCTTTAATAACGCCTCTAGAAATTACAATTTTCTGAATCTCTGAAGTTCCTTCGTAAATCTGTGTAATTTTAGCATCTCTCATTAAACGTTCTACGTGGTATTCTTTTACAAAACCATTTCCACCGTGAATTTGTACTGCTTCTACAGTTTGTTCCATAGCAACTTTAGATGCGTATAACTTGGCCATTGCGCTAGACATGTCGTAATTATTGCCTTGGTCTTTATCCCAAGCAGCTTTCATAACTAACATTCTTGCTGCTTCAATTTCTGTGTACATATCTGCTAATTTAAAAGCAATTGCTTGGTGGTTGCAAATTTCTGTACCAAAAGCTTTACGTTCTTTCGAGTATTTTAAAGCTAATTCATATGCACCAGATGCAATACCTAAAGCTTGTGCGGCAATACCAATTCTTCCGCCAGAAAGTGTTTTCATGGCAAACTTAAATCCGAAACCATCTTCTCCGATTCTATTTTCTTTAGGTACTTTAACATCGTTAAATTGCAGTGTATGTGTGTCGCTACCGCGGATACCTAACTTATCTTCTTTTGGTCCTACGTGAAAACCTTCTGTTCCTTTTTCGACTATAAAAGCATTGATACCTCTATGTCCTTTAGATCGATCTGTTTGTGCTATCACTAGGTAAACATCTGCACGTCCACCACTTGTAATCCAGTTTTTTGTACCGTTAATTACGTAATGATCTCCTTTATCTTCTGCAGTTGTTGCTTGTGATGTTGCGTCTGATCCTGCTTCTGGTTCACTTAAACAAAATGCACCAACAAATTCTCCGGTAGCTAATTTTGTTAAATATTTTTGTTTTTGTTCTTCGGATGCGTAAGCTTCTAATCCGTAGCATACTAAAGAATTATTTACAGATACGATAACAGATGCAGATGCGTCTATTTTAGAAAGTTCTTCCATAATTAATACATAAGAAGTAGCATCCATGCCACTTCCTCCATATTTAGGATCTACCATAATTCCCATAAAACCTAAATCTCCCATTTTCTTAACTAACTCGTTAGGAAACTCTTGCTTGTTGTCTCTTTCGATAACTCCAGGTAATAATTCTGTTTGTGCAAAATCTCTTGCAGCATCACGAATCATGATGTGTTCTTCTGTTAAGCTAAAATCCATTTTATATTTTTATTATTTTCGTAAAATTCGACATCAAAGATATCGATTTCGTAACATATTTTCAATAGACATTTGTTAATTTTACAAATATGAATAATAATCACTTTTTTGCTTTAGGTTTAATGTCTGGTACATCTCTAGACGGAGTAGATATCGTTTATGTGAAATTTAAGAAAAATGACTATTCGTTTTTTGAAATTTTACAAGCCGAAACCATTCCGTATTCTTTAGAATGGAAACAACAATTACAAAATGCTATTCATTTTTCTTCGGAAGAATTAAAAGCTTTAGATATTTCTTATGGTAGATATTTGGCGTCTTTAATTAATAATTTCGTCTTTAATTATAAAGTTCGAGATCTAGCATTAGTAGCTTCGCATGGTCACACAATTCTACATGAACCAGACAAAGGAATTACTTTGCAAATAGGTTCTGGAAGTGAAATTGCTAAATTAACAAAGCAAAAAGTTGTTTGCGATTTTAGAACACAAGATGTTAAGTTAGGTGGGCAAGGAGCGCCTTTAGTGCCAATAGGAGACGAGTTGTTGTTTTCTAATATTGATTATTGCCTTAATCTCGGTGGGTTTTCTAATATTTCTTACAATAATAAAGGAGTTAGAATTGCTTTTGATATTTGTCCGGTAAATATCGTCTTAAATTTATACGCCAATAAATTAGGGTTAGAATATGATGCATCCGGAGAAATTGCATCTAAAGGAATCATTAATAAGGTATTATTAGAAAAGTTAAATCAATTAGAGTTTTATCAGAAAAAAGCGCCTAAATCTTTGGGTTTAGAATGGGTGCAACAACATGTAGTGCCGTTAATTGATGGTTTAGAAAAAGATGTGCCAAACGTTTTAAGAACTTTTGTAGAGCATGTAGCAATGCAAATATCTAGTGTTTTAGAAGATTCTAAATCTGTTTTAATAACTGGTGGCGGTGTATTTAATGTTTTCTTAATAGATAGAATTAAATGTTACACTAATGTTAAAATTGTTAAAGCTACCAATAACTTAATTAACTATAAAGAGGCTTTAATTTTTGCTTTCTTAGGCGTGTTAAAAATTGATAATCAGGTAAATTGTTTAAAAAGTGTTACCGGTGCTCGTAATAATCATTCATCTGGCGTAGTATTTTTACCTTAGTTTTTGATTTAAAAAGTTTTAACAATTGTTTTTTTTAGATTAAGTTTGTAGAAGTCTGTAAAATGATATAATAATTCAATAAAAAATTTTAAAAATGAATCAACTTTAGCTTCTCTAGGTAAAATATGTCGGTAAAAATGCATGGAAAATTTAGAAAATAAGTTGAAACTCAATAAAAAATAAAATGAAAGAATTATTAAAAAAATACGAAGACAAGCAACCAGAAATAGTTTTTCACTGGAAAGACCAAGAAACAGATGCAGAAGGATGGACTGTAATTAACTCTTTAAGAGGTGGTGCAGCCGGCGGAGGTACAAGAATGCGAAAAGGTTTAGATAAAAACGAAGTATTGTCTTTAGCTAAAACTATGGAGGTGAAATTTACCGTATCTGGACCAGCAATTGGTGGTGCAAAATCTGGTATTAATTTCGATCCAAACGATCCGAGAAAAAGAGGAGTTTTAGAAAGATGGTACAAAGCAGTAACTCCTTTGCTTAAGCATTATTATGGTACTGGCGGTGACTTAAATGTTGATGCAGATAAAGATGTGATTCCGATCACAGAAGATTGTGGAGTTTGGCACCCGCAAGAAGGTATTTTTAATGGTCATTTTAAACCTACCGAAGCAGATAAAATTAATAGAATTGGTCAATTACGTTTAGGTGTAATTAAAGTCATAGAAAACAAATATTTTTCCCCAGATTTATCTAGAAAATATACAGTTGCAGATATGTTAACTGGTTATGGTGTTGCAGAAGCAGTAAAACACTATTATAATATTTATGGTGGTAACATCGAAGGTAAAAGAGCCATTGTACAAGGTTTTGGAAACGTAGGTTCTGCTGCCGCTTATTATTTAACTCAGTTAGGTGCCAAAGTAGTAGGAATTATTGATAGAGATGGTGGTTTAATTAGCGAGAATGGTTTTACTATGGATGAAATGACAGATTTATTTTTATCTAAAGATGGAAATAAACTAGTTTCAGAAAATATGATACCATTTGATGAAATTAATAGTAAAATTTGGAGTTTACCAGCAGAAATATTTATTCCTGCAGCGGCTTCAAGATTGGTCTCTAAAGACCAAGTTCAGCAAATGATAGATACTGGTTTAGAAGTAATTTCTCCGGGTGCAAATGTTCCGTTTGCAGATAAAGAAATTTTCTTCGGACCAATAATGGAATACACAGACAATCATTTAAGTTTGTTGCCAGACTTTATCTCTAATTGCGGTATTGCAAGAGTTTTTGCTTATTTAATGGAGTCTAAAGTGCCATTGCCAATGCAAGACAAAGCTATTTTTGATGATACATCTGAAGTTATTAAAAAAGCATTGCAAAAAACATTTAAAAAGAGTGCGTCTAAAACAAAAATATGTTCAACAGCATTTGAAATAGCGTTAAAACAATTGATATAAATTAAATAAGAGAATATGGAATCAGTAATTATTATAGTGTTTGTAATGGGGTATCTAGCCATTACTTTAGAGCATAATTTAAAATTAGATAAATTAATACCTGCCTTAATTATGATGGCGGTATGTTGGGCTTTGGTGGCATTAGGTGTAGATAATTTTTCTAATTGGTTTGATTCTGCAAATCATGGTTTGGTAGATGGTTTTGCATCTATGGCACATGATGATAAGTTACATTTAGTAGAAGAAACGTTATTACATCATTTAGGTAAAACTGCAGAAATCTTAGTTTTCTTATTAGGTGCAATGACAATTGTAGAGATTATCGATTATTTTGATGGATTTTCTACAATTAAAGGATATGTTAATTTTAAAAGTAAGAAAAAATTACTTTGGATGTTTGCTGTATTGGCTTTCATATTGTCTGCAATTATAGATAACTTAACAGCAACGATTGTATTGATTTCTATACTTCAAAAAATTGTTAAAACAAGAGAAGATAGAATTTGGTTTGCTGGTTTAATTATTATTGCGGCAAATGCTGGTGGAGCTTTTTCTCCTATTGGTGATGTTACAACTACAATGCTTTGGATTGGTGATAAAGTAAGTACAGGTATGTTATTTACTTATTTATTTATACCTTCTTTATTATGTATGGTTGTACCAACATTTATTGCTACATTTTTACCTGCTTTTAAAGGGGAAATAGATTTTGATGAAAACGAGGTTGAAAAACCGAAAAGTAGACATAGTGCAAGAATGTTGTATTTAGGGTTAGGTGCAATTTTATTTGTTCCGGTATTTAAAACAGTTACACATTTACCACCGTATGTAGGTATGATGCTTTCTTTAGCAATTGTTGCAACTTTTGCAGAGATTTATAGTAATTCTAAATTCTCTATTTCTACGGTAGAAGGAGAACAAGCAGATGAGCATGAAAGTGGTGCGCACCATAGTCCTGTACATTCGTCATTATCAAAAATTGAAATGCCAAGTATTTTATTTTTCTTAGGTATTTTAATGGCTGTTGCAGCGTTAGAATCTTTAGGTATTTTATTTAATTTTGCAGACAGTTTAAAACAAGGAATTCCGTTAATAGGAACAGAGTTAAGCGGAACAGGAGTTTCTGATTTAGTTGTGATTTTATTAGGAATTGGTTCTGCAATTATTGATAATGTACCATTAGTAGCAGCAAGTTTAGGGATGTTTTCTGAAGGTTTAGATGATCCGTTATGGCACTTTATAGCATTTTCTGCAGGTACAGGAGGAAGTATGCTAATAATTGGTTCTGCAGCAGGTGTTGTTGCAATGGGTATGGAAAAAATTGATTTTTTCTGGTATATCAAAAAAATATCTTGGTTGGCTTTAATAGGTTTCTTAATAGGGTCTGTATCATTCGTAGTTTTAAGAATGTTTATCTAATCAATTAACAAAATATTTATCAAATGCCATTTTGTAAGTAACAAAATGGCATTTTTTACATTATATAAAAACCTTTTTATTTTAAAGCAATTTTAAAATAGAAATTTCGTTACTAAGTAAGAACTTTAAAAGAAAACTAAATGGTGTCATCTTTTCAAGAAAATAAAGAATTGTTAGAAGAAACAGTTTCCGAAGAAAAAACACTTTCTATTTATAATTTAATTATGGATGGAGGTATTGGTGGTCAAATAATAATAGCAATACTATTTGTTTTACTGGCTGTAGGATTGTACATATATTTTGAAAGATTTTTTGCAATTAAGGCAGCTTCTAAAGTTGATGAAAATTTTATGGACGAGATTAGAGATTATGTGTCAAACGGAAAGTTAGATGAAGCTAAATCTTTATGTGAAAGTAAAAATTCGCCAACGGCAAGGTTAATTAAAAAAGGAATTACAAGAATAGGGAAACCTTTAGAAGATATAAACACAGCTATAGAAACCGCAGGTAAGTTAGAAGTGTATCAATTAGAAAAAAATGTAAGCGTACTTGCAACAATTGCAGGTGCTGCACCAATGATTGGTTTTTTAGGTACCGTAATAGGTATGATTGTGGCTATTCATGAAATAGCGAATGCAGGCGGACAAATAGATATTAAAATGCTTTCTGATGGTTTATATACTGCAATGACAACAACCGTTGCTGGTTTAATTGTTGGTATTATTGCTTATATAACTTACAATCATTTAGTGGTAAGAACAGACAAAGTAGTATATCAAATGGAAGCTAAATCTGTAGAGTTTTTAGATTTATTAAACGAACCTGTTTAGTATGAATTTAAGAGGTAGAAATAAAGTAGATCCGTCTTTCAATATGTCTTCAATGACAGATATTGTTTTTTTATTATTGATATTTTTTATGCTAACTTCTACATTAGTAACAGTAAGTGCTATCGATGTTATCTTACCAAAAGCAGGTGGAAAAACTGAAAATAGCAAGTCAGTTGCTGTTACAATTACTAATAATTCTCTATTTTATATTAATAAATCAAAAGTAACTTCTACGGATTTAGAAAAGGAAATTTTAAGAGAAGTAGGTGTAGACAAAAAGAAAACGATTGTTATTAGAGGAGATCAAGATGTGCCTTATAAAAATGTGATGAAAGTAATTGATATTGCAAATAAGAATAAACTAAAAATGATTTTAGCTGTTAAAGGTAAATAAATGGCAATTTTAGATACAGCACATAAGCGTAAATCTGCATTAATTACTGCACTAATTCTGATTTTATTAATCTTCGGAATTTATAATTATGGAATGCAGTATTTAGATCCGCCAGAAGAATATGGTTTAGCTATTAATTTTGGAGATTCTAATGTAGGAAGCGGAGAGCCAGTTGTTAAATCAAAAAAGACAGAGTTTAAGAAAATAGATAAAGTAGAAGAGGTTGTTGATGAGGTAGAAGAAACTGCTAAAGAAGTTGTAAATGAAGAATTAGTTACACAAGAAACAACTAAAGAAGTGCCAGTTGTTGAAAAAGTAAAAGAACTAAAAAAAGAACCTACTAAAGAGGAAGTAAAAAAAGTTGAAGTAAAGAAGAAACCTAAACCAAAACCATCTAAAGAAAATCAAGATGCGTTAAACAAACTATTAAATGGTAATGATGTGTCTGGAGACCCGAAAGGAGAAGGTGATGATAAGGTAGAAGGTGTTAAAGGAAAGAAAGGCGGTGATGAAAAATCTTCTAAATACTACGGTAACACAGGTTCTGGTTCGGGCGGAAATTATAATCTCTCGGGTAGAAAAGCATTGTCTAAACCAATTAATCAGCCAGATTGTAACGAAGAAGGTATAGTGGTTGTTAAAATTAGAGTAAATAAAAACGGTAAAGTAATTTACGCTAAAGCTGGTGAAAAAGGAACTACAAATAGCAAGCCTTGTTTAGCGAAACCTGCAGAAGCGGCTGCTCTTAAGACTACATGGAATCCTGATAGTGATGCACCCGCAGTGCAAACCGGTACAATTATTTATAAGTTTTCTTTGTCTAAATAATCGCTTACATTTGTTTCTTAAAAGTTACTTTTTTTATAAAAGTATTATTTCATTAAAATGACCTACAAAGAAACTTTAGATTGGATGTTTTCGCAATTACCAATGTATCAAAAACAAGGTAAAACAGCGTTTAAAAAAGACTTGACTAATATTCTAGCATTATCAGAAAAGTTAAATTTTCCAGAGAAAAAAATTAAGACTATTCACGTTGGAGGTACTAACGGAAAAGGTTCTACAAGTCATATGTTGGCGTCCATTTTACAAGAAGCTGGGTATAAGGTTGGCTTGTATACTTCACCTCATTTAAAAAATTTTACAGAACGAATTAAAATTAACGGAGAAGAAATTCCAGAAGTAAGAGTAATGTCTTTTATTAGAGAGAATAAAGCATTTCTAGAAAAACAACAACTTTCTTTTTTTGAAATGACGGTTGGTTTAGCTTTTGATTATTTTTCATCAGAAAAAGTAGATATTGCAATTATTGAAGTTGGTTTAGGAGGTAGGTTAGATTCTACAAATATTATCACTCCAGAAGTTTCTGTAATTACCAATATAGGATTAGATCATACGCAGTTTTTAGGGGAAACTCTACCTGAAATTGCTTTTGAAAAAGCAGGAATTATAAAAAAAGGAGTTCCGGTTATAATTGGTGAAGAACAAGAAGAGGTTAAGGAGGTTTTTATGAATAAAGCATTAAGTGAAAATGCTTTAATTGAGTTTGCTTCAGATTCCGAAGAAGTCTATAAAACAGATTTGTTAGGAGACTATCAGGTTAAAAATGTAAAAACAGCCGTGGCGTCAATTAAAAAGTTAAAGACATTCAAGGTAACTGAAGAAAATATCAAAAAGGGGTTGCTAAACGTAGTAAAAAATACAAGTTTAAAAGGGAGGTGGCAGATTTTACAAAATACTCCTAAAGTTATTTGTGACACTGCGCATAATAAAGAAGGATTAAGTTTGGTTTTAAATCAACTGAAAAAAGAAAGATTTTTAAACTTACATATTGTTTTAGGGGTGGTTTCTGATAAAAAATTAGAAGAGGTATTGCCTTTGTTTCCTAAAGATGCTAATTATTATTTCTGTAAACCAGATATTCCAAGAGGATTACCTGCGGATATTCTAGAAGAAAAAGCAAAAGAATTTAAGTTATTCGGAAAAACTTTTCTCTCAGTTAGAAAGGCGTTTGATAAAGCTGTAAGTGTTGCTAATCAAGATGATATAGTTTATGTAGGAGGGAGTACTTTTGTAGTTGCAGAAATAATTTAAAGAAAGTTTGTTTTTTATTTGGTAGGTTTAAAATCTATCTTATATTTGCATCCGCTTAGGGCAATTAGCTCAGTTGGTTCAGAGCACCTCGTTTACACCGAGGGGGTCGGGGGTTCGAATCCCTCATTGCCCACCAAGTAAATCCTACTAGAAATAGTAGGATTTTTTTATTGAAATTGTTTGATTAAAATAATTATTTATTTTTAAGAAAAAATTTCTCTAGATTAAAAAAACATTATATATTTGCATCCGCTTAGGGCAATTAGCTCAGTTGGTTCAGAGCACCTCGTTTACACCGAGGGGGTCGGGGGTTCGAATCCCTCATTGCCCACCAAGTAAAATCCTTCACAATTTGTGAGGGATTTTTTAGTTTTATATAAATCTAAAATCTCACAAGTGGTTCTTTTTTATTACATTTGTTTTCTTGAGAAAAGGTAAAAAGAGCACAATGCATATAGATTTATCAGGAAAAAAAATACTTGTTACAGGAGGGGCCGGATTTATAGGTTCTAATTTGTGTGAAGTATTACTGGCTAAAGAAAATACTGTAGTTTGCTTAGATAATTTTTCAACAGGAAAAAGAGAAAATATTCTATCTTTTTTAGAGAATCCTAACTTTACTTTAATTGAAGGTGATATAAGAAATATTGAAACTTGTTTAAAAGCAAGTTTAAATGTAGATTATGTATTGCATCAAGCGGCATTAGGTTCTGTGCCTAGGTCTATTAAAGATCCAGTTACTTCAAACGAGGTTAATGTTGGTGGGTTTTTAAATATGTTAGTTGCGGCTAAAGAAAATAAAGTAAAAAGGTTTGTTTATGCTGCAAGTTCATCAACTTATGGTGACTCAGATTCATTGCCAAAAGTAGAATCTGTAATAGGAAAACCTTTATCGCCTTATGCAATTACTAAATATGTTAATGAACTTTATGCAGATGTTTTTAGCAAAACATACGGGATAGAAACTATTGGTTTAAGGTATTTTAATGTCTTCGGAAAAAGACAAGATGCTAATGGTGCTTATGCGGCTGTTATTCCTAAATTTATCAATCAGTTACTTAAGTTAGAATCTCCAACCATTAACGGAGATGGTTTACATTCTCGAGACTTTACGTATATAGATAATATAATTCAGATTAATTTATTGAGTTTAGTTGCTGATAAAAACGCTATAAATACTGTTTACAATGCAGCTTTCGGAGATCGAAATTCATTAAATGATTTAGTTAGTTATTTAAAAGAGTACTTGTCAGAATATAATTCAGAAATAAAAAATATAGATGTAATTCATGGTCCTAATAGGTTAGGAGATATTCCGCATTCTCATGCAGAAATCAAGAAAGCCAAAGAATTTTTAAATTACAATCCTAAATATTCTTTAAAAGAAGGGTTAAAAGAGTCTATAAAATGGTACGTAGAAAATTTATAAATGAGTAAAATTAAAATTACAATAATCGGTTTAGGGTATGTTGGTTTGCCATTGGCTAGACTTTTTGCTACAAAATATGCTGTAGTTGGTTTTGATATCAATGAAAATAGAGTTGCTGATTTAAAGACGGGTGTCGATGCGACTTTAGAAGTGGAGGAAGATATTTTAAAAGAGGTTTTAGTTGATGATAATAATCACGAAAAAGGATTGTTTTTCACAACATCTAAAGAAGATATTAAAGATAGTAATTACTACATAGTTACAGTTCCAACTCCGGTTGATAAAAATAACAGACCTGTTTTAACTCCTTTAATAAAAGCAAGTGAACTTATTGGAGGTGTTCTTAAGAAGGATGATATCGTTATATATGAATCAACTGTGTACCCTGGAGCAACTGAAGAAGATTGTATTCCGGTTTTAGAAAATATTTCTGGTTTAGAATTTAATAAAGATTTTTTTGCAGGTTATTCGCCAGAAAGAATAAATCCAGGAGATAAAAAACATACTGTCGATAAAATATTAAAAGTAACATCGGGCTCTAATAAAGAAACAGGTATTAAAGTTGATAAATTATACAATTCTGTAATTACTGCAGGAACTCATTTGGCATCATCAATTAAAGTTGCAGAAGCGGCAAAAGTTATCGAAAACTCTCAAAGAGATATTAATATTGCTTTTGTAAATGAGTTGGCGAAAATTTTTAATTTAATGGATATTAATACACAAGATGTTTTAGCCGCTGCTGGTACAAAATGGAATTTTTTACCATTTAAACCAGGTTTGGTTGGCGGACATTGTATTGGTGTTGATCCATATTACTTAGCGCAAAAAGCCCAAGAGTTTGGGTATCATCCAGAAATTATTCTTTCTGGTAGAAGAGTAAATGATAGTATGGGGAAATATGTTGCCTCTGAAGTGGCGAAACTAATGATAAAAGAAGGTGTTGAGGTAAAAGATGCAGCTGTGTTGGTGTTGGGTATTACTTTTAAAGAAAATTGTCCTGATGTTAGAAATACAAAAGCAGTTGATGTTGTAAATGAGTTGGTTGATTTTGGAACAAATGTTACAATTTTCGATCCCTGTGCAGATCCTGCTCAAGTTAAAAAAGAATACAATTTAGAGTCTCAAACTACGTTACCAAATAAAAAGTTTGATGCCATTGTGTTGACAGTTTCTCATGAAGAATATAAAACGATAAATTTGAATTCTTTAAAAAATGAGAAAGCTGTAGTATATGATGTTAAGAATTTTTTCGATTCCAAAGTAGTAGATAAATCATTATAAAGATGAAAAACTTTGCATTAATAGGTGCCGCAGGTTACATTGCACCAAGACATTTAAAAGCGATAAAGGATACTAATAATAATTTAGTTGCAGCCTTAGATAAATTTGATTCTGTTGGTGTAATGGATAGCTTTTTTCCGAATGCAGATTTTTTTGTTGAATTCGAGAGATTTGATAGGCACATAGAGAAGTTAAAGAGAAATCAAAATACAAATTTAGACTACGTAAGTATTTGTACTCCCAATTATTTACATGATTCTCACATAAGAATGGCATTAAGAAGAGGTGCTGATGCTATTTGTGAAAAACCAATTGTATTAAATCCTTGGAATATTGATGCTTTAGCGGCAATTGAAAAAGAGTCTCAAGGTAAAATAAATACGATTCTTCAGTTAAGATTGCATGAATCTATTATTCAATTGAAAAATAAAGTAGATTTAGCAAATAAAAAAGGGAAGTACGATATTGATTTAACATATATTACTTCGAGAGGTAAGTGGTATGATATTTCATGGAAAGGCGATGAGGCAAAATCGGGAGGAATAGCAACAAATATTGGTGTTCATTTTTATGATATGCTATCTTGGATTTTTGGTAACGTGCAAGAGAATGTAGTGCATTTAAGAAAGAAGCATAAAGCAGCAGGGTATTTAGAGTTCGAAAATGCTAGAGTTCGTTGGTTTTTATCTATTGATGAAAACGATCTGCCAATAGAAGTTAAAGAGAAATCGCAAAGAACGTATAGATCTATAACTATAGATAATGAAGAACTAGAATTTAGTAATGGATTTACAGAATTGCATACTAAAAGTTATCAACAGATTTTATTAAATAAAGGTTTTGGGTTAGATGAGGTAAAAAACTCTATAGAAATCGTTCATGATATAAGAAATAAAGGTATATTACAAACAGGTGAAAAACACCCCTTTGTAAAGTAAATAATTAATCTATATTTGCATAAAAATTAAAAATGAAGAAAAAAGCAATCATCGTTTCTGGTTACTTTAACCCGATTCATAAAGGACATTTAGAGTATTTTAACAATGCTAAAAACTTAGCAGACGAATTATTTGTAATCGTTAACAGCGATTTGCAAAGAGAGCTAAAAGGTTCTAAAGAATTTCAAAAGGAAGAAGAGCGTTTGTTTATTGTTCAGAATATAAAAGCTGTTGATAAAGCATTTATATCTATTGATAAGGATAGAACCGTATGCGCATCTATTAAACAGATTCATGATACCTTTGGTGAAGAATATCAACTGGGCTTTGCAAATGGTGGAGACCAGAATAATAATTCTATTCCAGAAGTGCCTACTTGTAAAGAGTTAAATATCGATTTAATTGATGGTTTAGGTGATAAAATACAGTCATCATCTTGGTTGTTAAATAAAAAATAAGAAAATGAAAATAGGGATAACTTTTAGTGCTTTTGATTTGTTTCATGCAGGTCATGTTAAGATGTTAGAAGATGCAAAACGCGAGTGCGATTATTTAATTTGTGGTTTGCAAACTGACCCAACTTTAGATAGACCAGAAAAAAATAGGCCAGTACAATCTGTTGTAGAAAGATATATTCAGTTAAAGGGGTGTAAGTATGTAGACGAAATTGTGCCTTATGCTACAGAGCAAGATTTAGAGGATGTTTTAAGATCTTTTAAAATTGATGTGCGTATTATTGGTGATGAATACGCTAGTAAGATGTTTACAGGGAGGCAGTATTGCGAAGAAAAAGGGATTGAATTATACTTTAATAAAAGAGAACACCGTTTTTCTAGTAGTGGATTACGTAAAGAGGTACAAGAAAAAGAAAATTTAAAAGTAAAAGATAAATAGTTTATGAAAATAGCTGTTATAGGCTCTGGTTATGTAGGTTTAGTTTCTGGTACTTGTTTTGCAGAAATGGGAAACAAAGTAACTTGTGTTGATATAGATCAAAATAAAATACAAAAATTAGAACAAGGTATTATTCCTATTTTTGAACCAGGTTTGGAGCAAATGGTTTTGAAAAATGTAAAAAATAATAATTTATTTTTTACAACGCAATTAGGTGAGGCAATTAGTGATGCCGAAATTGTGTTTATTGCAGTAGGAACTCCTATGGGAGATGATGGTTCTGCAGATTTGCAATACGTTTTAGCTGTTGCTAAATCTATTGGAGAAACCATGAATAAAAGATTAATAGTTGTTGATAAATCTACAGTTCCTATTGGTACAGCAGATAAAGTGAAGGCTACTATTCAAGCAGAATTGAACAAAAGAGGTGAGAATATTGAATTTCATGTAGTTTCAAATCCAGAGTTTTTAAAAGAAGGAGCGGCTATTGATGATTTTATGAAACCAGATAGGGTTGTAATTGGTGCAGATTCAGATTATGCTTTTGATAAAATGAAACAACTATATTCACCTTTTTTCAGGACTCACGATCGTTTCATAACAATGGATATCCGTTCTGCGGAAATGACAAAATACGCTGCAAATACAATGTTAGCAACAAAAATTTCATTTATGAATGAGATTGCGAATATTTGTGAAAGAGTAGGTGCAGATGCCAATAAAGTAAGAATTGGTATTGGTTCAGATAAAAGAATAGGTTACAGTTTTATTTACCCTGGCGCAGGTTATGGTGGTTCTTGTTTTCCTAAGGATGTTAAAGCTCTTAAAAAAATTGCAGAAGAAAACGGGTACAAAGCAAACTTAATTGAATCTGTAGAAAACGTAAATGATGCTCAAAAGTTAGTGATTGCTAATAAAATAGTAAAACGCTTTGGCGAAGATTTAACTGGTTTTACTTTTGGTTTATGGGGATTAGCTTTTAAGCCAGGAACTGATGATATGAGAGAAGCACCGGCTATTTATATCGTTAAAGAATTAGAAAAGAGAGGAGCAAAAGTAAATGCTTACGATCCGAAAGCAATCGAAGAATCTAAAGAGTTTTACTTAAAAGATGCAAAAAATATAAAGTATTGTAATTCTAAATACGAGGTTTTACAAGGTGCTGATGCTTTAATTTTGTTAACAGAATGGAAAGAGTTTAGATCTCCTGATTTTGAAGAAATTAAAACACAGTTAAAATCTCCAATTATTTTTGATGGAAGAAATCAGTACAATGCATTTAATCTAGAAGACAACGGATTTGAATATTTTCAAATTGGTAAATAGTTTGTAATGAATAAAAAAGCTAAAATTTATATTGCTGGTCATCGTGGAATGGTAGGTTCTGCTGTTTGGAGAGCTTTAGAGAAAAAAGGTTATACAAATCTAATAGGTAAAACTAGCAAAGAATTAGATTTAAAAAATCAAGTAGAGGTTCTTAAATTTCTTGAAACAGAAAAACCAGAGGCTATTATTGATGCAGCAGCAAGAGTTGGAGGTATTTTAGCAAACAATGATTTTCCTTACCAATTTCTAATGGAAAATATGCAAATTCAAAATAATTTAATTGATAGTGCACTAAAGTCTGGTATTAATAAATTTATTTTTTTAGGAAGTTCTTGTATTTACCCAAAGTTGGCTCCACAGCCGCTTAAGGAAGAGTATTTACTAACAGATTCGTTAGAACCAACCAACGAATGGTATGCAATTGCAAAAATAACAGGTGTAAAAGCTTGTCAAGCAATTAGAAAGCAGTTTAATAAAGATTATGTAAGTTTAATGCCCACAAATTTGTACGGGTATTTCGATAATTTTGATTTAGAAACCTCACACGTATTACCTGCAATGTTACGTAAGTTTCATGAAGCTAAAATAAATGGAAATTCAGATGTTACCCTTTGGGGAAGTGGAACGCCAATGAGAGAATTTTTATTTGTAGATGACATGGCAGAAGCAGTAGTGTATGCTTTAGAAAATAAGTTGCCAGAGTATTTATATAATGTTGGTTCTGGTAAAGACATTACAATAAAAGAATTGGCAGAAACAATTCAAAAAGTTACAGGTCACAATGGAAATATTGTTTGGGATTCTGAAAAACCAGACGGCACACCTAGAAAGTTAATGGATGTTTCAAAAATGAAAAATATCGGTTGGGAATATTCAACAGAATTATTAGAAGGAATAGAAAAAACCTATGAATGGTTTTTAAATAATATAGAGAATATAAAGGAAGTAAAGTTAGAAGCGAATTAAATTTTTATGAAAGTAGCATTAATTACAGGAATTACAGGGCAGGACGGTTCTTATTTAGCAGAGCTATTATTAGAAAAAGGGTATATGGTACATGGTATCAAAAGAAGGGCATCTCTTTTTAATACGGATAGAATAGATCATTTGTATCAGGATCCGCACGACCCAAATCAAAGGTTAAAACTACATTATGGTGATTTAACAGATTCTATGAATTTAACTAGAATCATACAAGAGTGTCAACCAGATGAAATTTACAATTTAGGTGCGATGTCTCATGTAAAAGTTTCATTTGATATGCCAGAATATGTTGGTAATGTTGACGGGCTTGGTACTTTAAGAATACTAGAAGCTGTAAGAATTCTAGGTTTAGAAAAGAAAACAAGAATATATCAAGCTTCAACCTCTGAATTGTTTGGTGGTTTACCTGAAAATAAGAATGAAAGAGGTTTTTATGATGAAAATTCTCCTTTGTATCCTCGTTCTCCATATGGTGTTGCAAAGATTTATGGTTTTTGGATAACAAAAAATTATCGTGAAGCATATAATATTTTTGCTTGTAACGGTCTATTGTTTAATCATGAATCTCCAAGAAGAGGAGAAACTTTTGTAACAAGAAAAATTACACGTGCTGTTGCTAAAATTGCTTTAGGATTGCAAGAAAAGGTTTATTTAGGGAACTTAGAGGCTAAACGTGATTGGGGACATGCAAAAGATTATGTGCGCATGATGTGGATGATTTTACAAGCAGATCAACCAGAAGATTGGGTGATTGCAACTGGTGTAACGACTACTGTACGTGATTTTGTGAAAATGGCTTTTAATGAAGTAGGTATTGAGTTAGAATTTAAAGGTGAGGGTGTAGATGAAAAAGCATATGTAGTTGCTTGTAACAAAAAAGAATTTCAAGTAGAAATAGGTAAAGAAGTTTTATCTGTAGATCCATCTTATTTTAGACCTACGGAAGTAGATTTATTATTAGGAGATCCAACAAAAGCAAAAGAAAAATTAGGTTGGGTACCCGAGTTTGATTTAGCTGCTTTAGTAAAAGATATGATGGAAAGCGATGTTGCTTTAATGAAAAAAGATGTAGATCTTTTAAAAGCAGGTCATGAAATTTTAAAGCAGGTTGAGTAATTTTTTAAATAAATATTACTATCATTTGATTTTCTATCAACCTCAAAAAGATGAGAAAAGAGATAAAATTAATTTGTGATAAATGGATGGAAATAAAAAAATAATTTCAAATACTATTATTACATATTTAAAGTCTTTAATAACAATTGTTATTTCATTAGTTACAACTAGGTACCTATTAGACTATTTAGGACAAAGTGACTATGGTTTATTTAATGTAGTTGCTGGTGTTGTATTTATGCTTGCTTTTTTAAACACTACTATGGCCAATGCAACACAGCGTTTCTTATCTTTTAATATTAATAATAAAGAAACAGTTAATAAATTATATAATAGTAGCTTTGTTATTCACTTTATAATAGCCGTTTTATTTATATTTTTTATAGAGGTTGTTGGGGTTTATATGGTTAATAATCAACTGAATATTGATTTAAGTAGGTTAGAAGCTGCTAATGTGTTGATTCAAATTGTAGCTGTCTCTACATTTTTTGTTATTCTTTCAATTCCTGTAGAAGCTTTAATTATTTCAAAAGAAAATTTTAAATTTCTTGCAATATCAAGTACATTAGAAGTAATTTTAAAATTTATAGCAGTTTTATGCCTTTTATTTGTAAATCATGATAAAAGATTAGTTTTTTATGGTCTATTACTAGCACTACTTACTGTTTTTATAAAGGTGTTAAAATTTATTTATTTGCACTGGAAATATAAATATGTTAAAATTAACTTTTCGAAGTTTTTTGACAAAAACATAATTAAAGAATTAACCTCATTTGCAGGATGGAATTTATTTGGATCATTAAGCACGATAGGTAAAAATCAAGGTTTAACAATCATTTATAACTTATTTTTTAACACGTCAGTTAATGCTGCTTATGCAGTTGCAACACAAATTTCTTCACAATTATTGTTTTTTTCTCGAACACTAATGCAAACAATTAGACCTCAAATGGCTAGTAGTGAGGGTGAAGGAGATAGAGTTAGATTGATGGATCTAATTTTTAAAAGTTGTAAATTTAGTTTTATGTTGACTGCTTTTGTAGTTATTCCCTTTCTTTTTGAATCTAAGAGTATATATAGATTTTGGTTAGGAGATGATTACCCAAATTATACAGAACTTTTTACTTTTTTTATTCTTATTAATATCCTCCTATATCAACTGACTATAGGCATACACTCAGGAATTCAATCTATAGGAAAAATAAAAAATTATCAAATAACAGTGGGTGTCTTTGAGTTATTGGCGCTACCTGTAAGCTATTTGTTCTTTAGTTTAGGATACCCTGTTGTGTTTGGGATGATTTTTTATACATTAAGCGAAATAGCAGCCAACACTACCAGAATAATTGTTATAAAAAAATTAACCAATTTTAATTTAAAAAATTACTTTGCTGAAGTTCTTTACAAACAAATCATTCCGGTTTTTTCGTCAATTATTACCTGTTATGTTGTAGTGAATATCTTTGATTTCAAATATAGGTTTATCTTAACTATATGCTTATCTATTACTGTATTTGTTTTTACTGTTTATTATTATTCATTTAATAAAGAAGAAAAATTTTTTGTTAAACAAATGTTTAGTAAAATTTCAAATAAAATTTCAAATAAAATGATTAATTAATGAATAATCTCAAAATTTTTTTTACACCATATTATAAAAACAATCCTTATCAAAAAAGAATTATTGATAAGTTTAGAGAGATTGAAGTAAAAATTGATATTGCAGCTACAGGAACTAGCGCCTTTTTTAATACACCTAAATTACATACTGCTGATATTATTCATTTCCATTGGTTTGAACCTTTTATAAAATCGAATTCTTATTTAAAATCATTGTTTAAGGCAATGGTTTTTTTACTTAGATTAAGTTTCTTTAAAAAGAATAAAAAGTATGTTTGGACGGTTCATAATTTAGTAAACCATGAGAAAAAAAATGTTGCTATAGATCAGTTTTTTTTAAAATATTTCACCAAACTTTTAGATGCCTATTTTGTTCATAATTTATTTACAAAAAACAAATTAGTAAATGAATTAGGGATAGCAGAAGAAAAAATTTTTTTAATACCTCATGGTAATTATTGTGAGGATTATTCTCCTTTTTTAGGAGATAAGAAAGCGTTTAAAAAAGATATTATAAAAATACCTGAAGACAAATTTACATTTACTTTTTTAGGAAATATTCGTCCTTATAAAGGTGTCTTAGATCTTATAAGTGCCTTTAAAAGGATGAACAACGATAATTGCCAATTATTAATTTGTGGCCATGTAACAAACCCTAAAGATATTCAATTAATTAACAAAGAAGTACTAGGCTTTTCTAATATACACTTTAAACCAGGTTATGTAGCAGATAACGAAATTCAAGGTTATATAAAAACATCCGATGTAACGGTATATCCATATAAAGACATCTTAACTTCGGGTAGTTTAATTTTAGGTATGTCTTTAAAAAGTGCTTGTTTGGTTTCTAATGTTGGTAGTATGACAGAGTTAATACCAGCAAATTGCGTTTTTAAAGATAGTGATGATTTAGTAAACAAGATGGATGTTTTGTCAACTAAAGAAAATTCTGAGATAGAAAGCTTAGGTGAAGCTAATTTTAAAAAAATTGAAACAAATACTTGGTTAGCAATGGCTACTAGTTTAAATGAGGTTTATTCTAATTTAATGAAGAGTTATTAATGAGCCACATAAATACACTTGCTAATAAATTACACGTATATTTTTTAATAGCACCTATTTATTTACGCTTAATAGCACCAGAAAGTTTAGAAATAAAATTAACTACGAATATATTTGGTTACAGTTTTTTCTTACCAGAAATTTGTTTTTTTCTTCTTCCATTTGTAGCTCCCTTAAAAATAAATGCCTTAAATAAAAACTTTAAATTAATACTTTTAACCCTACTAGGTGTTTTTTTAGGGTATTTATCTGCTGTAAATGGTGGTTCTTCAGAAGTTACTAATAACTTTTTAGCCGGTACAGATTTCTATGGTACATTATTGGTGTTTTTATTTTTTCCTTTAAATAAAGGAAATGTAAAGTATTTACTAAAACCGACCTTTTTATTGGTTACAATAATTAGTCTTGAAATAATTTTGTATAGCTTTGGTATTTTATCTTATGAAAAAGAGTTGAGTGGACACGATTTTGGAGGTATTAGTAGAATTAGTACAACAATAGCGGCTGCTACCGGTACAGCTGTGGCTTATTTTTTAATGAGTATTATATTATACACTGTAATGCCAATTAAATTAAAGAAAATTTTTATACTTATAGCTGTAGTTGTTTGTAGTATTACATTAACAAGAAGTGTTATGATTGTTAATGTAATTTTACTTGTTTTCGTATTTAAAAGAGACAAAAGCGTAAAGCTTAATAAAAATAAAAAGTTTTTTAGATTTTTAGGAATCATTATTTTATTGATAGGCTTAACCTTTTCTTTTAATAAAATTGGTATTATAGATAGTATTGCCTCAAGAAACGATAGTTTAGAATATGGTAATGTAGATGTGTCTAATGGGCGATTTAGAAGATGGGAAGCTAGTATTGCTTTTTTTAATGAATCGCCAATTTTGGGCACAGGAGCAAATTTGGTAACCATGCATAAAAGAGCCAGATATGCTAAAGTAGAATCTAAAAATTTATTTTCTCCGCATAATGCATTTATATTGGTGTTAATGGAGAGAGGAATAATTGGCATATGTATTTTTTTACTAATAATATACTTATTAGTAAAACCTATAAGAATAAAGAAGAATAGTGTTCAAAAAATAGCATTACTTCTTAGTATAACTATTTTAATGAATACAGAAATTGTAATTTTGTTTTCAGAATTTACTGGTTTATTTCTTATTGTTTCTAATTTATCTAAAATTGAAGATTTAAAGACATAATTTATAATTAAATGACTAAAAAAATAGTATTTCTTACATTTCACAATTGGGAGTCTAAGAGACAAGGTGGGTTTCATAAATTTGCAGAAGGTTTTGCTAATAAAGGATGGAAAGTGTTTTTTTTTAGTGTACCAAGGCCTTATTATTCTTATTTTAAGAAAGATGAAAGGTTAAATAAAGCTGTGTTAAAAAAACTAAGCAAAGGGGTTAAATATACAGTAGGAAAAGGGGAATTGCATAATTTAACACTACCTACATTGGCATTACCAGGAGGAATTAGAAAATTCTTTTCTAATAATATTAATGAATATTTACAAAAATCTTCTTTAAGAAGTACAAATAAATTTTTAAAAAATAAATTTAAGGGAGTTTCGCATTTTGTGTTTGAATCTAATGAAGCTTTATTATACTATAAAAAAATAAAAAAGCTTTTTCCAAAAGCAAAAATTATTTATAGGCCCTCAGACCCTGTTTGTGCTAATAAAAATGCCAGTAAATATATTATAGCCGCAGAAAAAGAAATTTTATTTAATGCAGATGCTGTTTTTATAGTAAATGATGAAAATTTTGATACCGTTACATGTTTTTACAAAGAGTACACAAAAGCTAAAAATTGTACTATTTTAAACAACGGTGTAGACTTAGATGCTTATACTAAAATGTATTCTAAACCAGAGGTATTACAAAAAGAAAACACGGTATTGTATGTTGGTGCTAGAGATATAGATTGGGATATGATTGTTAGTGCTGCCCAATTAGATAAGCATTTAAACTTTGTAATTGTATGCCCAGAAAAGCCAAATCAAAATTTTTTAGAGTTTCTAAAAAAAGAAAATACTAACCTTTTTTATATACCAGGTATTAAACCTACAGAAGTACCTAGTTATATTACAAATGCAGATGTAGTTATTGTACCCAATCCTAAAGATAGATATAAAACTAAAAATTGGGGTATCACGGCAAAATATTTACAAGCTATGGCAGCAAAAAAACCAATTGTTGCTTATCATGATGGGGAGTATTTAAAAGATTATGAAATAGAACCGGTATATAATACAACAGACTTTTTATTAAAAATTAATAGTGCATTAAAGAAACCAACTGCAAATTATAGCTACAATTTAAAGTTTAGAGATTGGAATGTTCTAACAGATAAGTTTTATAATTCAATAGTTAATTTGTAATGAAAAAGATAGTATTTATAACAAAACACGATCCTACCAAAATAGGTGGTGGGGCATTTGCTACAAGAGCGTATTTAGAAGCTCTAAATAAAATATATCCTAAGCAAGTAGTTTTGTTTGTGGCAGACTCTTATGAAGAGAATGTATTAAGTTACGAGTCTTCTAAAATTATTAAAGTGCTACCAAGAACTAAGTTTAGTGCTATTTTAGGAATCTTAATAGGAAAACTAACTAGGTTTGATACAGTAATTAAATCTTGGGCAAATAAAAATAAAGACAATCTAGATACAGTAGTTTTTGATGGTAGTGTGGTTGGTGGTAGTTTTATAAATATATTTAAAAAATTTAATTGTAAACTAGTAACGATACACCATAATTATGAGGTAGAATATCAAAAAGAAAATAAAAGTATAGAAACTATTAGAGGTAATTTTTTATTTTGGATTAAAAAGTTTGAAAAAAGAGCATATTTATCATCTCATATAAATTTGTTTTTAACCCAGCCAGATTTAAATTTATTTAAAGTAAAGTATGGTAATAGTAGTTCTACACAAAAAGTAATTGGTTGTTTCGAGTTTTTTAAAAACAAAGAGATTATTTATAATAAAAATACAACTTCTTTTAATTCTAAAGAAACTTTAAAATTAATTATTAGTGGCTCTTTAGTTACATATCAAACTTTAGATGGGGTTAATTGGTTTTTAGAAGCTATATACCCTAAATTAAAAGAAAAACATAAAAATATAGAAATAATTATTACAGGTAGGTCTCCAAGTGAAGAGTTAATGCAAAAATGTAAAGAGTTAAGTGTTACAATTATTCCATCTCCAAAAGATATCAGAAAAATTATAGCAGAAGGCGATATTTATATTTGCCCAACAAGATTAGGTGGTGGTTTAAAATTAAGAATAATGGACGCTCTAGCACTAGGTTTACCCTGTGTAATACAAGAAAAATCTTATAGAGGCTATGAAAATATTGGAGAATCTAATTTTATAACTAAGTTTTCTAACGAGGTAGATTTTTTTACAACATTTGATGAATTATTATTAAATATTAAAGACAATAGTAATAATAGAGATTACATTAGAAACGAATATAATAAAGAGTTTTCTTTTGATGCAGGTGTTATTCGATTAAAAACTTTATTAAAATAAATTAGTATTATATAAATGAAAAAAATTTTAGTAATGTACCCCGGTTTTCCACATTATAGAAATGGTGTAATTGAAGAGCTACTAGAAGATAAAGAAAATGAATATTTCTTTATTGGAGATAAAAATATGATGGGAACATCTATTAAAGCTTACGAATTTAAGGGGAATAAAAAATTCTTCAACACACCTTCGTTTAGATTTAAAAGTTTTGTTTTTCATAAGAAAATGATATCCTATATTTTAAAAAATGATTTTGATAGATATATATTACATTCGTCTCCATTTTGGATTACTATTTTAATTTCTTTTTTTATTTTAAAATTAAAAGGAAAAAAATGTTACAATTGGACTCATGGATTATTAAAAAATGAAGATAATTTTAAAACTAAATTTTATTTAAATTTTTACAAACTTTTTGATGGTATTTTATTGTATGGAGATGGAGCAAAAAAGAATATGATTGCTAAAGGGTTTCCTGAAAAAAAATTAAAAGTGATTTATAATTCATTAGATTATAAAACACAGGTTTTAAATAGAAATAAATTAAAGACAGAAGATTTTCTTGAGTTAAAGAAAAAAATATTTGGTAAAAATTATAATAGAGCTCAATTAATATTTATAGGAAGGTTAACAAAACAAAAAAAATTAAGCGTTTTAATAGATTTGATTGACATTTTAAATAAAAAAGGTGAAAAGTTTAATCTTCTATTTGTTGGAGATGGTACCGAAAAAAATAATTTAGAAGAGTTAACTTTTAATAAAAAATTAAGTCATCAAATTAAATTTTATGGACCTTCTTATGATGAATTTGAAATTTACAGTTTAATAGCTAGTAGTGATTGCTGTATTTCCCCAGGTGAGATAGGCTTAACTGCAATTCATGCATTAACTTATGGTACACCAGTAATTTCTCATAGTAATGCCAACTTTCAAATGCCAGAATTCGAATCTATTATTGATGGAGAAAATGGCAAGTTGTTTAAACATAATGATATGGACAGTCTAGTTAATGCAGTTTTAACTTGGTTTGCTCAAAATAAGAATAGGGAGGTAATTAGAAATAATTGTTACAAAATAATTGATAATGTTTTTAATCCTGTTAATCAAAAAAATATTATAAATAACTTTTTAAAATAATGAAAAAATTCATAAAAAAATATTTACCATTTGGCCTTTATATAGGTGTTTTAATAGCATATTACAAAGCATATGTTAAGTTTGTTAAATATTCTTCAGTAGTAAAAGATGATGGGAGTACAAAATTAATTAGTAAAATTATTGCAGATTATCATGTAGTATAAAAAAGATTAACCATTTTTTATATTTAGAGGAATTACTGCAAAGAAAATAAAGGATAGATTTGAAAAATGAAACAGATATATATAACCACAAATTAATGTTATCAAAGAAAATGAAAATTTTGGTTTCGATAAATTATGTAATTAAAGAAGAAATAGATGGAAGGAAATTTATATAAAGTTGTTGATGGGAATTATTGTGTTGGTTGTGGGGCTTGTGCTTTTGCAAGTAAAGGAGTAATGAAAATTAATGAATATGGAGAGTATACACCTGACTTAAATAGCGAAGTTTTTAAAAATAAAGATACTATTAAAAAAGTTGAAGCTGTTTGCCCATTTTTGAAACCTGAACTAAATGAAAATGTTTTAGGAGAACAATTTTTAGATGGTAAATCTAACTTTAGTGATAAAATTGGATTTTATGAGAAGGTTTATGCGGGTTATGTTAATGAACAAGAGTTTAGAAATAATGGTACATCTGGTGGTTCAGGTACATGGGTAGGAGCAGAATTACTAAGATTAGGCTTAATTGACGGGGTAATTCATGTTAAGAAAAGTGATAGAATAAATACTGGAGATCCATTTTATAAATATGGATTAAGTGTTTCACAAGAAGAAATTAGAGATGGTGCAAAAAGTAAATATCATGTTGTTGAAGTTTCAGAAGTACTAAATCTTGTTAAAGATAAACCAGGTAAGTATCTGTTTATAGGAGTCCCTTGTCTTGTGAAAAGTATAAGAAGAATTCAAATAGTAGATCCATTAATTAAAGAAAGAATTGCATTTACTGTCTCACTTGTCTGTGGTCATTTTAAAAGTATAAATTGGACTTTATCTCTTGGTTGGGCTAAGGGTATTGAGCCAAATATGATGGATAATATTCAATATAGAACTAAAGGAGATGGAATTCTTGCTCGAAAATATATTTTTAGAGCTTGGGAAAAAGGTTCAAAAAAGGATGATTTTATTCAAGCAGATTCAGCAAAAGTGGCAGGGGGTAAATTTAATCAAGGAGCCTTAATGTTACCAGCTTGTAATTTTTGTGACGATGTTGTAGGAGAAACAGCAGACTTAACAATTGGAGATGCTTGGTTACCTCAGTTTGAAGCAGATGATAATGGTACCAATTTGTTGATTTTTAGAAATAAAAAGATTTTAGATGTTTTTGAGGATGCCAATAAAAGAAATCAAATTAATATAGTTGAGATTTCAGAAAAAGATGCGATTAACTCTCAATCAGGAGGTTTTAGACAAAGAGGAGAAGGGTTGGCTCATAGAATTAAAAATAAAGAAAAACAAGGTATATGGGTTCCAGAAAAACGTGTTAAATCATCTGATTTTAAGGTGTCTTATTTAAGAAAGAAAATTTATTCTAAAAGGGAAGAAGTAACGATGTTAACTAGAGAGTCTTTTTTTAAAGCTTTAGAACTTAACGATTATAACTATTACTATCAAACGACAAATAAAAAAATTGAAAACTTAAGAAAATTAGAACTTTCCAGTATTTTCTTTAAAGCATTGAAGAATAAAGTACAAAGAAAATTTCAAAAAATAAAAAGAAACAAATAACCAGTTCAATAAAATCATTATGAAAAAAATTGGAATTATTACTATTGTGCATGTAAATAATTATGGGGCTGATTTGCAGGCTTTTGCATTACAGCATAAGTTAAATCAATTAGGTTATGATGCTGAACTTATTAATTATTTGTTTTATAAAAATCCTAAATTTAAACCTACTAAAAGGTCTCAATCTTTTATTAAATTATCTTTAAAACAAAGAATAAAAGAGTTTGTGTATCCATATTTTAAAATTGTTAAATCGTTACCTTATTTGCAACAAAAAAAGTTGAGAGATAATAAGTTTTCAGAATTTCATAAGTTAAATACAAAACAAACAAAAGAAATAAATACAATAGATAAATTGTATGCATCAAAATTTGATTATGATGTTTATGTTGTAGGAAGTGACCAGGTTTGGAACCCAAATACAAATATTAATATCGAACCTTATTTTTTGACATTTGCACCAAAAGATAAATTAAAAATCTCTTATGCCTCAAGTTTTGGAGTAAATTCAATTCCAGAAATTCACCAAGAAAAATATGCTTCTTTGTTAAATAACATAGATAAAATTGGTACAAGAGAAAAAACGGGGGTAGAAATTGTAAATAATGTTTCAGAAAAAACGGCTACTTGGGTTTTAGATCCTACTTTTTTATTAAATAAAAAAGAATGGAGTGAATTTGCTGTTTCTACAGATATTAATAAACCGTATTTATTAATGTATGTTTTAACAGACTCTGATTATATTTCTAACCTTGCTACCCAGATAGCTGATAAACACAACTTACAAATTGTTAGAATTTGTAAAAATGCGTTTGTAGAAGACAAGTCTGAAGGAGTCATTAATATTATAGATGCTGGCCCAAGAGAATATCTTGGTCTGTTCGAAAAAGCTAGTTTTGTTTTAACAACTTCTTTTCATGGAACTTGTTTTTCTGTTAATTTTAATATTCCATTTTTTACGATCTTAAAGAAAAATAAAACAAATAATTCAAGACAAATTGATTTGTTAGCAGATTTAGGAATTGAAGATAGAATACTTTTTGTAGATGATATAGTTTCAGATGAAGGTGTAATTTCTATTGATTTTACAAAGGTAAATTTGAAATTAGAAAAAAATAGAGCTAATTCATTAAGTTTTTTAACAGAGGCAATATCGAATTAAAAATGAAACATGATAAATATCAAAATAAGTTAGGAGTTAAAAACAAATTAGCTCGTCTTTTATGGTGGTTTGTTTGGAATTTGTTGTTTCGCCCTTTTTCCATGCCATTATTTAAAAAATGGCGAATTTTATTATTGAAAATTTTTGGAGCAAAAATAGGAAAAGGTTGTAAAGTTATGGCCTCAGTGAAAATTTGGGCACCATGGAATTTAGAGTTAGGAGATTACGTTGCTATAGGATTTAATTCGTTTTGTTATAATCCTGCGAAGATAATTGTTGGAAATCGAGTTTCTATTTCTCAAAGAGCGCATTTATGTAGTGCATCTCATGATATCACAAAAAAAAATAATCCTTTAATAACAGCACCTATTGTTATTAAAGACAGAGCTTGGGTGGCTGCCGATACTTTTGTAGGCATGGGGGTTACCATAGGTGAAGGAGCTGTTGTTGGTGCTAGAGCTTCCGTTTTTAAAGATGTAGATTCTTGGACAGTTGTTGGTGGTAATCCTGCTAAATTTATAAAAAAAAGAGTTATAGGTAATGAGTAAACAAAAACCATCTTTAACGGCTTTAGTACTTACCTTTAACGAAGAAATGCATCTAAAGAGGTGTTTAGAATCGTTAAAGGATGTTTGTGAAGAAATTTTAATAATAGACTCCTATTCAAAAGATAAAACAGAAAGTATTGCTAAAGAATTTGGAGCAAGATTTTACCAGAATCCATTTACGAATCATGCAGCTCAATTGAACTGGGGTATCAATAATGGAGAAATAAAAACTGATTGGGTTATTCGTGTTGATGCTGACGAATATATTTCCGAAGAATTGGCACTAAATATAAAAAACAAGTTATTTGACGTAAACGATACTATTACAGGAATAAGAGTAAAAAGGTTAATGTATTTTTTTAATAAACCTCTTAAAAAAGGAGGAATGTATCCCATTTGGCATTTAAAGTTATGGAGAAATGGTAAAGCTCATTGTGAACAGCGTTGGATGGATGAGCGTATGAAATTGATTGAAGGTGAAACGGCTACTTTAGAAGGAGATTTGATAGACGATAACTTGAACAACATCAATTGGTGGACGACTAAACATAATAATTATGCTACACGTGAAGCTATAGATATTTTAGATAAAATTTACAATTTTACGAACTCTAATGTTGTAAAGGGTAATTTTTTTGGAAACTCAGAAGAAAGACGACGTTGGCTTAAACTAAAGTATTTAAAATTACCTTTGTTTTTTAGACCCTTTTTGTTTTGGTTTATTAGATATTTTTTACAGCTTGGTTTTGTTGAGGGAAAAAGAGGTTTTGTATGGAATATTTTACAGTGTTTTTGGTATCGTTTTTTAGTAGATACTAAAATTTTTGAAGCATATAAAAATGCTGGTAAAGACAAAGAAAAACTAATTTCATATTTTAAAGATGAATATGGCTACGATATCACTAAAGTAAGTTAATAATATGAAAATATCAATTATAACTGTTTGCTATAACAGTGATAAAACTATAGAGAAAACTATAAAATCAGTTATTTCTCAAACCTACAAAAATATAGAATATATAATTGTAGATGGTAAATCTAAAGATACCACGATAGATATCATAAAGAATTATGAATCTAACATATCTAAATGGATATCAGAACCTGATAAAGGCTTATATGATGCAATGAACAAAGGTATTGCTTTATCAACAGGAGATATTGTGGGTATTTTAAATTCTGACGATATCTTTACGGACAATAAAGTTTTAGAAAATGTAGCGAATTTTCACTTACAAAACAAGGTAGAAGCATCTATAGGTAACATTATACAGTTTAATGAAGCAGGAAAAACGGTTCGTAAATATTCAGCAAAAAACTGGAACCCAGAGAAATTAAAAATTGGTTTTATGCCAGCACATCCTGCAATTTTCTTCAATAGAGAATTGTTTGATAAATATGGTGTTTATCATTTAGATTTTACCATAGGTGCAGATTACGAATTAATTACACGTTTTTTTCTGAAGCATAACATTACATGGAAGTTTTCCGATATTACAACAACTTCTATGTTAATAGGAGGGTTAAGTAGTTCTGGTTTAAGTAGCTATAGATTGATTTCTAAAGAGATAAAAAAAGCTTTAACAAGAAATAATATTCCATTTAATTATGCTAAAGTTAAATTAAGAGGTTTCTGGAAGATTGTTGGATTTTTAAATAAAGCTTAATTTGAATAAGAAATTACAAATTGTAACAGGTAATAAAGGTTTTGTTGGAAGTAATTTATCTTCATATTTAATTAACCAAGATAAATTTTGTATTGGTGTTTCTAGAAATCCAACTATAGATGAATTGAGTTATCAAGCCTTAAGTTCAGAAGACTTAAATAAAGCGAAAAGTTGTATCCATTTAGCAGGAAAAGCCCACGATTTAAAAAAAACATCAGAAGATTCAGAATATTTTGAAGTAAATACAGAGTTAACAAAAACTTTGTTTGATCAATTTTTAAAAAGTGATTGTGAAGTTTTTATTTATATGAGCTCTGTAAAAGCTGCAGCAGATGTTGTTGAGGGTATTTTAACAGAAGATGTTACACCAAACCCTGTAACTGTTTACGGAAAATCTAAACTAGCCGCAGAAAACTATATTTTGTCTAAAGAGATTCCGCAAGGTAAAAGGGTCTATATTTTAAGGCCTTGTATGATTCATGGGCCAAATAATAAAGGTAATTTAAACCTTCTATACAGTTTTGTATCAAAAGGAATACCTTACCCTTTTGGTAAATATGAAAATAAAAGATCTTTTGTTTCAGTAGAAAATTTGTGTTTTGTGATTAATGAATTAATAGATAACACTAATATAGAATCTGGGGTTTATAATGTTGCCGACAATGAATCACTATCTACAAAAGATTTGGTAAAAATAATGGGAGAGGTTACAAATAAACCTGCTAAGATTTTGAAGACACCTAAATTTTTAGTGAACACTTTAGCCAAATTAGGTGACATCTTACCTTTACCTATAAATTCAGAACGATTGCAAAAGTTAACAGAAAACTATGTTGTTTCTAATCAAAAAATTAAAAATCAAATAGAAAAAGAATTACCTTTATCCGCAGAAAAAGGAATAGAAAAAACGATAGCATCATTTTAATATTTATGAAAATCTACGTACTTGTTACATTACTTTTAGCAATATTGTCTTATTTATACTTAAAATTAGCAATTAAATTTAAGATAATTGATAAACCAAATCAAAGAAGTTCTCATACAAAAATTACTGTTAGAGGAGGCGGAATTATTTTTCCGATTGCCATTCTATTGTTTTTTATTTTAAACGATTATCAATACCCTTATTTTGTTTTAGGCGTTTTTTTGATTTCAGTGATTAGCTTTTTAGATGATATTTATACCTTAAGCTCTAAAATTAGATTTCCTTTTCAGTTTTTAGGTGTCTTTTTAATTTTATATCAAGTTGATTACCCTTTTTCTCCAATTTATTTATATGTTTCATTCTTGTTTTTAGGCATTGGAGTTGTAAATATGTTCAATTTTATGGATGGTATTAATGGCATAACGGGCTTATATTCTTTAGCAGTGATCTCGGGGTTGTTTATGATTAATAATACTGAAAATATTGTAGATAATAATTTGTTAATATATACAGCAATATCCTTAGTTATTTTTGGATATTATAATTTTAGAAGAAAAGCACTGTTTTTTGCAGGGGATATAGGTAGTATTGCAATAGGGTTATTTATGTATTTTGTAGGTTTTTTAATGGCAATAAAATTAGCATCACCATTAATCTTATTGATAATAATTGTTTACGGAGCCGATGCGGGCAATACGTTGCTGTACCGTAAAATTTTCACGAAAGAAAGCATTTTCGATCCACATAGGCATCATATTTATCAAAAATTAGTAGATGTTTATAAAATTTCTCATTTAAAGGTTGCGGGTATTTATGCAATACTGCAATTACTTGTTAATTTTATAGTTTATAAAACGTATAATCTAAAATTGTCAATACAGTTTATCGTTTTTTTTGCATTAATATTTATTTTTATCTTGGGTTACATATTTTTGTTTAGGAAAATAAAACAAGATTTAGCTTTAAAAAATGAGTAAAAGAATAGCGCTTTCGAGTAGTAATATCTCTGTGGATTTACCTTCAGAAATAAATACTACTAATTATAATGTTATTGCTGATTTTGAAGGTAAACTCGAAAAATACCTTGGAGCAAAAAAACATGTTGTAGCTCTAAATTCCGGGACTTCTGCTATTCATTTAGCTTTAATTTTAAGCGGAGTTACAGAAGGAGATGAGGTTTTATGTCAATCTTTCACTTATGTTGCAACGGCAAATCCTATTTTATACCAAAAAGCAAAACCAGTTTTTATTGATAGTGAGTCAGATACTTGGAATATTTGTCCGAAACACTTAGAACGAGCAATTAAAGACAGAATTGCCAACGGGAAAAAACCTAAAGCAATTATTATCGTTCATTTATATGGAATGCCGTGTAAAGTTGAAGAAATTGTATCTATTGCTAAAAAGTATCAAATAACTTTAATTGAAGATGCTGCAGAAGCACTAGGTTCTGTTTATAAAGATCAAAAATGTGGAACTTTTGGTGATTTTAGTATTTTTTCTTTTAATAATAATAAAATAGTATCCTCATTTGGTGGTGGCGCATTAGTTTGTAACAATATTGAAGAAAAAATAGAAGCTATTTTTTTAGCAACGCAAGCTAAAGATAAATCAGAATTTTATTCACATTCTAAATTAGGGTTTAACTATAGAATGAGTATTATCGCTGCGCTTATTGGTGTTGAAGAATTAAGTCATTTAAGAGAATATGTAAGTGCAAGAATCGCGAATCATCAAAATTATAAAAGTCTTTTAGAAGATGTTGATGGTGTTTCATTATTAAAAGAAAATGATGATTTTATGAAATCAAATCATTGGTTAAGTTGTATTTTGATTGATTCTAAGACTTCAGAATTTACTAATAAGAATTTACGAGATCAGTTCGAGAAAGACAATATCGAATCAAGACCGCTATGGAAACCTTTACATTTACAAACAATTTTTGAAAATTGTGTTTATTATGGAGAAAATATAGCAGAAAACTTATTTAAAAAAGGGTTATGTTTGCCTTCTAGTTCCAATTTAACAAAAAAGGATTTTAATCGAATATCAAATTCAATTCAGAAATTTTTGTAAATTCGTTCTTTATATCCCAAAAAATAATGATAAGAAATTTTTTTTTAAAAGCATTAAATAAATACGCCTCTAAATGGGTTGTTTTTGCAATTGATATTCTTCTTGTTTGTTTGTCTTTTATTTTGGCTTATTCTATTAGATTAGATATCAGTTTTAATTTTGATTTTAATACAATTATACCGCAACTAACTGTCATCTTTCTGGTTGCAGCAATTAGTTTTTTAATAATCGGTTCTTACAAAGGAGTTATTAGACATACAGGAACCAAAGATGTTTTTAACGTTTTTATTGGTGTTACCATTTTAAGTATTAGTTTAAGTTTTATTGTTGTTCTTAATCAGTTATTTAAGATCAACCCATCTTTTACAATTCCGAATTCTATCATATTAATACATTATTTAGTATCTGTTTTTGTGTTGATAGTTAGTAGATATGTTTTTAAAGCATTTTACGAAATTATATCAACAGAGTTAGACACGATAACAAATGCTTTAATTTATGGTGCTGGAGATTCAGGAATTATAACTTATGGTGCTTTAAATAGAGAAAGAAAGGGGAAATATCAGATTTTAGGTTTTATAGATGATGATAAAAATAAAGTTAACAAAAAAATTGATAGAATTCGTGTTTACGATATATCTATGATAGATCAAGCTTTTATAGATAAACATGATATTACAGAAGTTATTATTTCGATTCAGAAAATTAAACCAAGTAGGTTGTTAGAAATAACCGACAGTTTGATAAAATTAAATGTAGAAGTTAAAATTGTACCGCCTTTAACTAAATGGATTGATGGAGATTTGCAAGCAAATCAAATTAAGCAAGTAAATATTGAAGATTTGTTAGATAGAGAACAAATTTTAATTGACAACCCTATTGTACAAAGAGAAGTAGAAGGTAAGGTGATTTTAGTTTCAGGTGCAGCAGGTTCTATAGGAAGTGAAATTTCTAGACAATTGAGCCTTTATAATTGTAAATTAATTGTTTTAATTGATCAGGCAGAATCACCTTTGTATGATTTACAGCAAGAATTGATTCAGAAAGGTGTTACAAACTTTGTTGCTATTGTTTCTGATGTAAGAGATAAATTTAAAATTTCAAGGATTTTTAAAAAATACAAACCGCAAAGAATTTTTCATGCCGCAGCATATAAACATGTACCTTTAATGGAAAAATCTCCTTACGAAGCAATAAAGGTGAATGTTTTAGGAACAAAAAATTTAGCAGATTTAGCTATTGAAAATAAAATAGAGCGATTTGTTATGGTTTCTACAGATAAAGCTGTAAACCCTACAAACGTAATGGGCGCATCTAAAAGAATAGCCGAATTGTATGTAAGTTGTGTTAGTAAAAAGTCTAAAAAAACCAAATTTACAATTACTAGATTTGGTAACGTTTTAGGTTCAAACGGATCTGTAATTCCTTTATTTAAAAGGCAAATTGAAGCAGGAGGTCCCTTAACAGTTACTCACAAAGAAATTACAAGATATTTTATGACAATTCCAGAAGCTTGTAGTTTGGTTTTAGAAGCTGGTACTATGGGGAAAGGTGGTGAGATTTATATTTTTGATATGGGGAAATCTGTAAAGATTTTTGAAATAGCAAAAAGAATGATTTATTTATCTGGATTAAAGTATCCAGAAGATATAGATATAAAAATTACAGGTTTAAGACCAGGAGAAAAATTGTATGAAGAGTTATTGGCAAATGGTGAAAATACAATTAAGACTTACCATGAAAAAATTATGATTGCGAAAACTCAAAAAATAGAGGCAAAAGAGATCAAACTTAAAATTGAAGAATTAACAACTACTTTTAGTGATTTAAATAACAGTGATTTAGTTGCTGTTATGAAAGGTTTAGTGCCAGAATATGTATCTAACAATTCTGAATTTGAAAAATTAGATAATGTTAGTTAGTATTTGATTTTTATATTATTTTTGAAAAAAATTTTACATGAATAAGATTAAATTTATTTTTTTACTTTATTTAATTATCACATCATCAGCATGTGTTTCTAATAAAGATATTGCCTATTTTCAGTTTGATGAAATAGATCAAAGTAAAGTGAGTAATAAGTTTCAAACGATTTTTAAACCAGATGATTTGTTACAAATTACAATTTCTTCTGATGATTTAGAAGCTACGAAACCTTTCAATTTGCCAGTAGCATCATTTGGTACTTCAAACTCTGCTGTTGGACAACCGAGGCAACAAGCTTATTTGATTGATAGTAAAGGAGAAATTGACTTTCCTGTTCTTGGCAAATTAAAGTTGGGAGGATTAACAAGGGAGCAAGCATTACAACTATTCAAAAATAAATTAGATCCAGATTATATTAAGAATCCAACCATTAACATACGTATTTCTAATTTCAAAATTTCTGTATATGGAGATGTTAAAAAACCAGGTACTTATACAATACCAAACGAGCGTGTTAGTATTTTAGATGCATTAGGTTTGGCAGGTGATTTAAATATATCTGGTAATAGAAAAAATGTAATGGTGATTAGAGAAGAAAATAACCAAAAAAACAAGTATTTCGTAGACCTTACCTCCAATAAAACTTTAACTTCACCTGTATATTATCTTCAGCAAAACGATGCAGTTTATGTTGAGCATAATTATGCGAGAATTCAATCTGCTTCTTCAAATACAAATACGAGTTTATTTATATCAGTTACAGGTTTAATTATAACCATAGTATCTCTTTTAACAAGGTAAAAAATGCAAGTACAAAAAGATAGTAATTCATTAAATATTGATGAATCAACTGAAACAATTAATATTAGAGAAGAAATTGAGAAATATATTTATCATTGGAAATGGTTTGTATTCGGCGTTTTTGTTTCATTTATTTTGGCTTTTTTATATTTAAGGTATAGCACACCAGAATACAGTGCTTCTGCATCAATTTTAATAAAAGACAATCAAAAATCGGGTATATCTAAAGAGTTGGAAGCTTTTAAAGATATGGGGATTGTAGGAGGTAGCTCTGCTAATAATACAGATAATGAAATTGAAATTTTAAAATCAAGAAAAATTATTGGAACTGTAGTTGATTCTCTAAACCTTACAACCATCTATTCTCGTGAAGGTAGAGTGAAGAGGTCTGAGATTTATGGAGCAAGTAATCCTATTAATTTAAAACTAATAAGCTTTAATGTAGATTTTTTAAAGCGAAGAAAAGATACTTCTTTTGCAATCGGTTTTAATTCTAATAATTCATACGAATTGAAAGACCTTCAAGGAGGTGTAATCTCTAAACATCAGTTTAGCGAACTTGTTATTTCTGATTTAGGAGAGTTTTTTATTGAAAAATCAAAATCATCTAGTGATAACCAAAGTGAAATTTTTATAACAATTGTTAGAAGAGATAAAATAATTGATAAATTTAAAAATGCTGTAAGTATTTCTCCTGTTAATAAGAATGCGAGTGTATTAGATTTATCTATTACATATCCAATTCAGGAAAAAGCAGAAGATTTTTTAGATGAATTGGTAAAACAATATAACATAGATGCAATAGCAGATAAAAGTGAAGTATCACAGAAAACAAAGAACTTTATAGATGATCGATTAGAGGCTATTGGTAAAGATTTAAATGCGATACAGGATAAGGTAAAAGATTTTAAAACAGACAATAATATTACAGGGCTTTCTGGTGAAGGAGAATTGGCGTTAGCTACTGCAAATGCCAATAATGAGAAATTAATTGCAGTAAAAACAGAACTTGAAATAGCTAAGGGAGTTTACCAAAATATAAGAAAAAACTCTAATAATAATGAAACGCTGCCACAAAATTTAGGTTTTTCAGATGCCTCGATAGCTGAATCAATCAAGCAATTTAATGATTTAGTTTTACTAAAAAATAGATTGAGTGTAAATGCAGGAAGTAAAAATCCGCAAATTATACAATATAACAAAGAAATTGAAATCCTTAAAATTAATTTAAAACAAAGTATTTCAAATTTAATAGCATCTTTAGAAACACAGTACAATCAGATCAATAAAGAAGCTAATAAGGTAAAATATAAAGTCTCAACAATCCCCTTGTTAGAAAGAGGTTTCATTGATATAGCAAGACAGCAAGAAATTATTTCTGGTTTATATGAGTATTTACTTAAAAAGAAAGAAGAAACTGCAATATCATTGGCCGTTACTGTTCCAAATGCGAAAATTATTGATAAGGCTTATAGTACGGGGATTCCTGTTTCTCCCAAAAGGAAAATAATTTATTTAGCAGCAATATTATTAGGTTTAATTGTACCTTTCATAATAATATATTTAAGAAATCTTTTAGATACCAAAGTACACAACAAAAAAGATATCGAAAATGCACTAACAGTTCCTTTTTTAGGAGACATACCTAGATCAGAATCTAAAGAAAAAGTTATCGTTGGTAGCGATGCTCGTTCTAGTGGTTCCGAAGCTTTTCGTTTGGTTAGAACCAATTTAGATTTTATGTTAGCGAGTAAAAAAGGTTCTAAAAAATTTATTTTTATCACTTCTACAACAAGTGGAGAAGGTAAATCATTTATTTCGATAAATCTTTCTGCAACATTAGCATTATCTGGTAAGAAGGTGTTACTAATTGGTATGGATTTAAGAGCACCAAAGGTTACTGAATATTTAGGTTTAGAAAGTAAAAAAGGTGTAACAAATTATATCACTAGTGATGATTTAACATTAGACGAATTGAAATTTCAAATTCCTCAGGCGCCAACATTAGATATTATTTCTTCAGGTGCAATACCTCCAAATCCTGCAGAATTATTAAGTGGTGATAATGTTAAGAATTTATTTGAAGAGATTGATACACAGCAAGATTACGATTATGTTGTTGTAGATACTGCGCCAGTTAATTTAGTAACAGATACTTTGTTAATCTCTAAGTACGCAGATATGTTCTTATATATTGTTAGAGCAAATTATTTAGATAAACGATTATTGGCTGTCCCTCAAGAACTTTATAAAAATAAACGTTTGCCTAATATGTCTATCGTTTTAAATGATACAGATCCTAAGAGAAGTTACGGTTACGGCTACGGTTATGGAGGTTATGGTTATGGTTATTTAGCTGAAGAAGAACAAGGTAAATCTTGGTTTGGGAAGATTTTTAATAGAAGTTAATTCTATTATTAAATAGATATAAAAAAAGGAGCAATTTAAATTGCTCCTTTTTTTAGTTAAATATCTTACTATTGTTATCTAACAAATGTTTTATTTTTTTTAGATTTTTTTGAGAGCCAATTTTTTTTAGCAATTGTAAATGATTTTTATGATGTGTGTCAGATCCAACAAAATCATAAAGATTTTGTTTTAATAATTCATTACTTATCTTCTGAACATTTTTACCATATTGTTCTGTTAATGATAACAGGTTTAATTGAAATAAACAACCCGCCTTCTTCAGTTTGTGGTAATTTTGTAAATCATTATGAAAAAAATTATATCTCTCTGGATGTGCTAAAACAGGCTTATAACCTTTTAACTGAATATCGAAAAGTACATCATATAAATTCATTGGTGCATTAAAATAAGACATTTCAACAAGAATATAATTTCCTTTTAAAGTCAAAATATCACCAGACTTTAGCCTGTTAACAAACTGTTCATCCATCATATATTCTGCGGCTGCATTAATTTTGATGTCTTTAAACCCTTTATTTTTTAATGCAGTTCTTACTTCTTCTAATTTGCTTTTTATAGTTTCTGAGGAATTAGGATATACGTCTCCTAAAACATGCGGTGTTGTTATAAAGTTTTTAATTCCGTAAGAGTACATTTTTAAAATTAATTCAATTGAATTATCAATATTTTTAGCACCATCATCTATTCCTGGAAGTAGGTGAGAGTGTATATCAATAAAATTATTTGTAAAGAATTCTGTTAACGGAATTTCTTTCTTTTTAAAGAAAAACATATAGGTTTTATTTTAGGCAAAAATACTAATTTAAAATTTCTTTGAAACGAAAACGATTGAAGTTTTACAAGCTATTGCCAATTGATTTAAGTTATTATATATTTGATTAAAACAATAAAATTATGATTTTAATTGCAGACGGAGGTTCTACAAAAGCAGATTGGATTGCTTTAAATACAAATAAAAAAGAAGAATTTAGAGTTAGAACTTTAGGGTTAAATCCTGTAGTTGTAGAAGAGGAAGAGCTGCATAATAGAATCATTAATATGTTTCAGCTTATTAACATCAAAGATGATGTAACAGAAATTCATTTTTACGGTGCAGGTTGCGGAACTGCTAAACCAACAGCAGTCTTAAAAAAAGTGCTAGAAACCATTTTTGTGAATGCCAAAGTCTTTATAGCAGAAGACATGCTCGCAGCTGTTTATGCAGCTACAGGTAAAGAGCCAGCGATTGTTTGTATTTTAGGAACAGGTTCTAATAGTTGTTATTTTGATGGAGAACATATGGAAATGGTTGTGCCATCTCTCGGTTACATCTTAATGGATGAAGCAAGTGGAAATTATTTTGGTAAAAAATTAATCATTGATTATTATTACAAGAAAATGCCAAAAAAAATTGCTTCAAAATTTGAAAATGAGTTTAATTTAGATGCTGACTTTATAAAAAATAATATTTATAAAGAAGCTAACCCTAATATGTATTTGGCATCATTTGCTAAATTTATGTTCGATTTTAAAGATGAAAAATATATTAAGAGGTTAATCAAAAAAGGCTTTCAAGAATTTTTTAAATATAGAATTTTGCCTTACAACAAAGACGAATCAACAAAAATTTATTTTATTGGCTCTATTGCGCATTACTTTAGTGATATTTTAGAAAAAGTTGCAGGCAAATATAATCTTAAAATTACGGGAGTAATACAAAGACCCATTGATAATCTTTTAAATTACCATAAAGAAAATATTAATTTATAAAATTTAATATTCTTTCTAATCCCATTCCTCTAGAACCTTTAACTAATATTTTTTGGTTTTCTAGAGGATTCTTTTTTATAAAGTTTTCTAATTCTTGATATGTACTTAATTTTTTGCTTTTAGTTTTTGTTTTATAAAAATTTTCACCTACATAAATTGTATTCTCGAAATTAAAATTATCAGCTAAATCAACCATGTTTTGGTGTTCTATTTCAGCAGAACTTCCTAGCTCAAACATATCTCCTAAAATAACAGTCTTAGATGTGGATTCTAGTTTAGAAAAGTTTTCTAATGCAACTTTCATACTAGAGGGATTTGCATTGTAGGCATCTAAAATGATATAATTTTTTTCTTTATTGATAATTTGAGAACGATTATTTGCAGGAACATAATCTTCAATAGCAGATTGAATATCTCTGTCTAATATTTTAAAATAATGACCAATAGTAATTGCTGCAGCAATATTTGTAAAATTGTATTCGCCAATTAAATTACTTGAAATTTTGTGATTTTTATACGTAAGCTCTACAAAAGGAGAAGCATCAAGTAATTTTATAGAATTATTAAAACGAATTGTATTGCAATTGCTAGTTTTTTGTACTTGAAGTTCGTCATTAGGATTGATAAAAGCAGTTTTATTATTCGCAATTAAATATTCATATAATTCACTTTTACCTTTAATTACACCTTCTACACCGCCGAAACCTTCTAAATGTGCTTTTCCAAAATTTGTGATATATCCAAAATCTGGATTAGCTATCGAACATAAGAATTCAATTTCTTTTTGATGATTTGCACCCATTTCTACAATTCCCATTTCTACATCCGGTGTAAAAGAAAGTAGTGTTAAAGGAACACCAATGTGGTTATTTAAGTTACCATATGTTGCTTTTGTATTGTGTTTTTTAGATAAAACAACATTAATTAATTCTTTGGTTGTTGTTTTACCATTACTACCCGTAAGTGCAATAATTGTAGTTTTTAATTGCTTTCTATGATAGCGAGCTAAATCTTGTAACGTTTCTAAAACATTATTTACAAGTATTGTAGTTTTATTATTATGGTATTCTTCCTCATCTATAATAGCGAAACTAGCACCTTTTTTTATAGCCTCTTTAGCAAATTTATTTCCATTAAAATTATCTCCCTTCAAAGCAAAAAAAAGCGTGTTTTTTCTAATTTTTCTGGTATCTGTATCTACTAAAAAATGTTTTGAGTAGTGCTTGTAGATTTCTGGTATATTCATAAAATAAAGATATAAAAAAACCTCATTGTGAAGTTACAATGAGGTTTAATTTTTATAAAATTATAATATTATCTACTAGGATTTCTAGCAGTACGTTTTTTGTAAGTCATTGGTCCGAATTTGTCTGTAACACATCTAAAACCAATAAAGTTTGTTGCCATATATTCTGGTAAATATCTTCTTTGCGCTGGGTCTAACCAGTACTCTCTATCTGCCCAAGAACCACCTTTATAAACTCTTGTTTGATCACTAATTAAAGTTCTTCTTTTCTTAGCATCATTTATTAACACGTCTCTACCAGATAAAGAATCTCTTAATCTTGTTGGTTTTTTTGGTGAGTTGTACATACTTGGTCTAGATGCAAACCTATCTTCATCATCTTCGTAAAATCTACTAGAATTTAAATCACCATCATTAATATTTGCATTTTCTGCTCTAGAAAAGTTTGTTCTAAACGAAGCATCGTCTTTAGTAATAGGCATATATTTGATAGTTCCTGGAAGTTGTTTTGGTATAACGCTTCCGTTAGGTAATGTATCATATTCTACAGCTACATCGTTGCCCACAATAACAACTTTTCCTTCTTGATTTATCATTTTTTTAGTAAATAAATTACCTCTAAAATAATTAAAGTCATTTGCTTCGTTGTCTATAATTGGTCTATATACATCAGCAACCCATTCGGCTACGTTACCAGACATGTCATACAACCCGAAGGCATTTGGAGGGTAAGATTTAATTCTGATAGGAATATCAGAACCATCCGAACTCCAACCTGGTAAACCACTATATTGCCCTTTACCTTGTTTAAAGTTGGCTAATTGATCTCCTCTAAATCTTTTCTTTTGAGCTCTTGTATATTTACCATTCCAAGCATATTTTTTTCTACCTCTAACAGTATTATATTCTCTGTTTTCTACAATAGCTTTTGCTGCAAATTCCCATTCAGCTTCTGTTGGTAATCTAAATTTTTGTTGAAGAACACCGTCTGCTTGTGTAATTTTTCTACCTTGAAAATCATCTTTTCCTGGTTTAGGGTCTCCTTTTTTTCTAACAACTCTAGTTCTTACTCCTCTTTTATAAATAGTAGTATCTCCATCAAAAAGTCTATCTGCATCATTTAAAAATCTTTCTGTATCAAAAAAGTTTCTAGTAGAATCAGATTCAAAAATGTTTTTAATATGACCTTTATCAATTAACTTTTTTAAGTTCACAGCATTTGTTCTCCATTTACAATATTCATTTGCTTGTAACCAAGTAACACCAACAACAGGATAATCTGCATATGCAGGGTGTCTAAAATAGTTTTCTGTTAAGATGTCTGTGTTACCCAAACTTTTTCTCCAAACCAATGTGTCTGGTAAAGTAGAGTTGTAAATATGTTTGTATTTCTCTTCAGAAGGAGAGAAAACATCTTTCATGTATTGCACGTATAAAAAATACTCAGAATTTGTTACTTCTGCTTCGTCCATAAAAAAAGAACGAACATGAATTTTCTTAGGAGTTGTATTCCAATCGAACATTACGTCGTCTTGAACTTGCCCCATTGTAAAAGAACCACCTTCAATATCTACCATTCCTAACGGAGTTTCTTGGCCTTCGAAAGAGCTGTTTCTTATATAATTTCCGTTTTTAGGATCGTTAAAAGATAAACCAGTTAATCTAGATTTACCAGTTGTAGATCTATTACAATTTGCTAAAAGCAATGTTGTGAAAACAACTAAAGATATTTTAAAAATTTTTTCCATTTCCTAATCGAAAATTATTTAGGGTTTTTATTAAGGATGCAATTTACAATAAATAAAATTTAGTGCAAGAAAAATATAAATTTTAACGCATCAATTTTTTATACACATTCTATTAAACGTAAGCTTTATATATTTAGTATAACTTATATTTGTAGTAGTTAAAATATCTACAATTTTTTTACGTTATTTGATTATTATTTTATGAAAAAAAATCTTCTTCTATTTCTAACAGTATTTTATGCGTTGCAATTTTGTGCGCAAGTAAATTCATCTGTTTTGGCTTCTGGAGATTGGTTTAAATTTTCTGTAGACACAACTGGTGTTTTTAAAATTGATAGAAGCTTATTACAAAGAATTGGTGTTTCTACAAATAGTATAAATCCTAAAAATATAAAGATTTATGGGAACGGTGGGGTTCTACTACCGTTTGTAAATAACGAATTTAGATATGAAGATTTACAGGAAAATGCTATTTACGTAGAAGGTGAATCTGATGGAAGCTTTGATACCAACGATTTTATTTTGTTTTATGCAAAAGGCCCCCATGATTGGGTTTTGGATACTGCTGATAAAAGCGCTAAACACAGACAAAATATATATTCTGATAAAGCGTATTATTTTATAACAGTAGGTAATACAGCCGGAAAAAGAATTCAAAATAAAGCTACAAATACAAGTAATGCAACAACTCAAATTACAAGTTTTGATGACTTTATTTTTTATGAAAAAGAAGAAATAAACTTGTTAGGAGCAGGGACTCAGTGGTTTTTTGATGATAATTTTAATATCGAAAATACGCAGAGTTTTACAATTCCTTTTGATAATGCACTTTTAAATGAAGATGTTTTTATTAGAACAAGAGCCGTTAGTAATTCTATTTCTTCTTCGACATTATCTGTAAAAGCAAATAATACAGATTTATATACGCTTAGTTTTAGTGGATTAAATCCGAATTCGTTAACCAAAGCAGTTACATCAGAAAGAACTGCGGCACTTAACAACTCTACAAACGCAATAACTTTAGAATTAAATTATAACAATAACGGAAATCCGTCTGCAAATGCTTACTTAGATTTCATAGAAATTTATGGTAAAAAAGATTTATTAGCAAATGGTAAACAGTTTGGTTTTAGAAGTTTTAATCAATTTGATGCTAGCGGAACAGTTGAGTTTCAAATAAAAAACAATACCGATATTTACCAAATTTGGGATGTTACGAATGCTATTAATCCAGAATTAATAACTAACGAAAGTGCAACTTCTAATTTTACCTTTAAAGCCAACGGAGGAACTCTAAATGAATACGTGGTATTAAATTCTTCGGATTTTTATATACCAGAAACCATTGAAAATTCAAGAGTAGAAAATCAAAATTTACATGCTTTAAAAGATATAAATTACCTTGTAATTACTAATAGAGATTTGGTTTCTCAAGCACAGAGATTAGCAGATTATCATCAAACAAATTCAGGTTTAACTTCAAAAGTTGTAGTCTTAGAAGAAATTTATAATGAATTTGCATCTGGATCTAAAGATATTACTGGTATTAGAGACTTTATTAAACATATTTATACAACAAATTCATCCGAAGATAAAAAATTAAAATTTGTATGTTTCTTTGGCGATTCATCTTATGATTATAAAGATAGAATTGCAAATAATAATAATGTTGTTCCGGTTAAGTTACCTTCTCAAACGGATGATATTTATCACTTTAATTTAGCTTTTTCATATGTAACAGACGATTTTTTTGTGATGTTAGATGATAATGAAGGCAGTATGAGTTCTTCTCATACAATTGATGTTGTTTCTAGTAGAATACCTGTTACAGGAATATCGCAAGCAGAAGATGTTGTAACTAAAATTTTAAGTTATTACGGTGAAAGTTCTAAAGGCGATTGGCGAAATACTGTAACACTTTTAGCAGATGATATTGATGATGATTTTGATATACCAATTCAGCAAGGTGTAGAATCTATTGCTGATGAAATTAAAAATAGAAAACCAATTTTTAATGTTAGTAAAATTTATGCAGATGCTTTTGTGCAACAAAATTCTTCGGGCGGAGAACGTTACCCTGAAGTAAAAACAGCAATTACCAATGCAATAGAAAAGGGAACTTTGGTTTTTGATTATTTTGGTCACGGTGGTGAAGATGGTTTTGCTTCTGAAAGAATATTAGAAAAACCTCAAATTCAAGAGTTTAGTAATGTTAATACGTTGCCACTTTTAATTACGGTTACTTGTGATTTTTCTAGATTCGATAATCCGAATAGAATTACCGCAGGAGAGTTAACATTATGGAATAAAAATGGAGGCGCATCTAGCATGATTACTACAACAAGAGAGGTTTTTATAAATGTTGGTCAACAATTTAATGAAAGTTTAATTAGACTTTTATTAGAATTTAATGACGAAAAACTTACAATCTCAGAATCTTTAACGAAAGCCAAAAACAATTTCTCGAGTATTCAGAAGTTTTTTATCTATTCTTTTGGTGATCCGGCAATGAAACTTGCTGTTCCAGAACCAAACATAAAAATTACAAAACTAAACGATAAAGATATTTCGCAACCATTAGATACTTTAAAAGCATTATCTAAAGTAAGTATCGAGGGTGTAGTTGTAGACAATTCTGGTGCAGTTTTAAATAATTTTAACGGAGTTTTATCTACAACAGTTTTCGATAAAATTATTGATAAAACAACTCTAGGAAATAATAGTTTTGGAGAAACTCTAGATTTCGATACACAAGATAGTAAATTGTTTAGAGGAAAATCTAGTATAGAAAATGGTGCGTTTAAGTTTGATTTTATTGTACCAAAAGATATTAAAATTGCACTAGGAAACGGTAAAGTAAGTTTTTATGCAGAAAACGGTGTATCAGAAAAAGCAGGTTATAATCTAGATTTAGTAATTGGTGGTATTAATGAAAATGCACCAGAAGATACTGTTGGGCCAGAAATTAAATTATTTATGAATGATGAATCGTTTATAGATGGTGGTAACACAAATGCTTCGCCGAATTTAATTGCTGTCTTATCAGACGTTAGTGGTATTAATACTTCTATTACGGCTGTAGATCATGATATTATTGGTATTTTAGACGGTGATACAACCAACCCTATTGTGTTAAATGATTTTTATCAAACAGAATTAAACGATTTTACAAAAGGGAAAGTAACTTATAGATTAAGAGATTTAGAAGTTGGCCCACATACTTTAAAAATAAAAGTTTGGGATACATACAATAACTCATCAGAATTAACGTTGAACTTCGTAGTTGTTAGTGATGCCATTTTAAATTTAGAAAATGTGTTAAACTATCCAAACCCATTTGTAAATTATACAGAGTTTTGGTTTAATCATAACAAACCAAATGAAAATTTAGAAGTACAAGTGCAAATTTTTACAATTTCTGGTAAATTGGTAAAAACAATTAATAGAAATATTATTACGGTTGGTAATTTGTCTAGAAGTATAACTTGGAATGGTTTAGACGATTTTGGTAATAAAATTGGGAAAGGAGTTTATGTTTATAAACTAAAAGTTAAATCTACAACAAGTAATTTAGTGTCAGAGAAGTATGAAAAATTAGTAATACTTCAATAAAATATAGATATTTGTAATTAGAATAAAATTCAACAGAGAATATACAATGAAGAAATTAGGATTATGTTTATTATTAAGTGCTTTTGCAACATTTAAAATCGCGGCACAGACAGATACACAACAAACAGGAGGAATAACCACTGCTACACCTTTCTTATTAATTGTACCAGATGCAAGAGCAGGTGGTATGGGAGATATTGGTGTTGCTACAAGTGCAGATGCTTTTTCTTTGTTTCATAATCCAGCAAAAATAGCATTTAGCAATAGACAAATTTACACTGGTATTACCTATTCGCCTTGGTTACGTAATTTAACAGATGATATTTTTATAGGAAGTGGCTCATATATAAATAGGTTTAGCGAAAATGCTGCTTGGGGTGCAGATTTTAAATATTTTTCTTTGGGTCAAATAGATTTAACTGATAGCAACGGTGCAGAAAACGGATCTATAAATCCAAACGAATTTGTTGCAACGGGTTCTTATTCATTAAAGTTAAGTGAAACTTTTGCAATGGGGGTTTCTTTAAAATACATAAGATCTAACTTAGCTTTTAATGGTACTTCTGGTAATTCTTTACAACCAATCAATTCTTTTGCAGTAGATGTTTCTGGTTATTACCAATCGTTAGAAGAAAATTATGGTAATTTTAATGGTAAATATAGAATTGGTTTTAATATCGCAAACATTGGTCCGAAGGTTTCTTACACACCTGGTGAAGAAGATTTTATACCAACAAACTTAAAATTAGGAGGTGGTTTCGACTTTATTTTAGATGATTATAATACAATTACAACAACCGTAGAGTTTACAAAATTACTAGTGCCAACAGTTAATGATCCTAATGACGAAAAAGGTTGGATTGACGGAATTTTTAGTTCTTTTGGTGATGCTCCTGGAGGTTTTAGTGAAGAATTAAAAGAAGTTACTTATGCTTTTGGTGCAGAATATTTATACAACAATGCTTTTGCTTTAAGAACAGGATATTTTCATGAAAGTGAAGATAAAGGAAATAGACAATACTTTACATTAGGTGGAGGTTTTAAAACCAATGCTTTAAATATCGATTTATCATATTTAATTAATTCTTCAGATGTAAATAATCCTTTAGAAAATTCATTGCGTTTTTCTTTATCTTTTGATTTAGGTGAAATATACGATGAGTATTAAAAAATCATAATTTTTTAGTAATTTTATCACAATATATAAAGCAGTCGTTTTTGGGCTGCTTTTTTTGACTTCAAAATATGAAAGAAATTAAAATATCTTCTTCTGCCATTGTTTATAACAACCTAGAAGAGTTATCTAAAGAGGATAAATTTTTAATGAATAAGGCAATCGATGCTCGTAAAAAAGCATACGCTCCTTACTCTAAGTTTAATGTTGGTGCAGCTTTATTATTAGAAAACGGAGAAATTGTTTTAGGAAATAATCAAGAAAATGCAGCATATCCTTCTGGTATGTGTGCAGAAAGAGTAGCTATTTGGGCTGCAGGAGCAACGTATCCTGGAGTTAAAATTATAAAGCTGGCAATTTCTGCAAGTTCTACAATTACCAAAGTTGATAAACCTGTAGGTCCTTGTGGTGCATGCAGACAATCTCTATCAGAATACGAAATAAAACAGAAGCAAGCTTTTCCGCTTTTATTTATGGGAGAAGTTGGAGAAATTGTAAAAACAGAATCACTTTTATCTCTGTTGCCATTTTCTTTTGATAGTTCTTACTTATAATCATTGCTAATGATTGAAAGAGACATTTCTTCTAGAAAAGATATAAAATTAATTATTACAAAATTTTACGATTTACTTTTAAATGATGTAATAATGATTCCTTTTTTTGAAGATATTGTAATTAAGAATCATTTAAATGAACATTTAGAAATTATTTCAGATTTCTGGAATGATATTTTGTTTCAAACAACTTCTTATAAAAACAATACAATGCAAAAACATATAGATAAAAATGCATTTATTAAGTTTAAAAAAGAACATTTTGCAATTTGGACATCGTATTTATTTACTACTATTGATGCAAATTTTTCTGGAGAAGTTGCAGAGCAAATGAAAAATAGAGCTACTTCTATTGCTACAGTTATGCAGTTAAAAATGAATTTATACAAGTCTTAAACAGCCTTTGTATAGCTTTTAATTGTTAGTAAAATTCTCATTTGAACTTTCCAATACTATGCATGCATAGTAAATTTAAATAAAATAGCTTTCTTACTTTTGAGAAATAAACCTCTTAAGATATGATTTCATCTAAAATTACTGGTACAGGAAGCTATATTCCTTCTTTAAAAGTAGAAAATAATACGTTTTTAAACTCAGAATTTTTAAATAATGATGGTTCAAATTTTTCTGCAGACAATAATGTTATTATAGAAAAGTTTAAAGATATAACAGGTATCGAAGAAAGACGTTATGCAAAGCCAGAAATAAATACTTCTGATATGGCTTTTTTTGCTGCAGAAAAAGCAATATCAGACGCCAATATAAATCCAGAAGAATTAGACTATATAATTTTAGCTCATAATTTTGGGGATTTAAAAAAAGATCAAATTCAGGGTGATGCACTACCAAGTTTAGCGAGTAGGGTAAAACATAAGTTAGATATTAAAAACCCTAATTGTGTTGCGTATGACATACTTTTTGGATGCCCAGGTTGGGTAGAAGGTGTTATACAAGCTCAAGCATTTATTAAAGCCGGAATAGCAAAAAAATGTTTGGTAGTTGGTGCAGAAACATTGTCTAGAATTGTAGATAAACATGATAGAGATTCTATGATATATAGCGATGGTGCTGGCGCTTGTATAGTAGAGCAAACTTTAGAAGATGATTCTGGGATTATTAGTCATGCAACTCAAACATTTGCAAATGATGAAGCTTATTTTTTACATTTCGGTAAATCTTATAATTTAAATGAAACCGACAATACACAATACATAAAAATGTATGGAAGAAAAATTTACGAGTTTGCAATAACAAATGTACCTGCAGCCATGAAAACTGCTTTAGATAAAAGTGGTTACGGAATTAATGATGTTAAAAAGATTTTTATTCATCAAGCTAATGAAAAAATGGATGAGGCAATTGTAAAACGATTTTATAGATTGTTTAAAGAAAAAGTGCCAGAAGCAATTATGCCAATGAGTATTCATAAATTAGGTAATAGTTCTGTGGCTACAGTGCCCACGTTATTAGATTTGGTTTTAAAAGGTAATATAGAAAATCAAACAGTTGCAAAAGGAGATGTAGTAATTCTTGCATCTGTTGGTGCTGGTATGAATATCAATGCAATTGTTTATAAAATTTAATCTTAAAGTGCGAATTCTATTCAAAATGAACGAATTCTAATTTATCGTAAAAAATATCGATTTCAGTATTTGAAATTTAAACTGAAATAGTATTTTTGCGCATGCAACAACACAACGTACTTATTTTAGATTTCGGATCGCAATACACACAACTTATTGCAAGAAGAGTTAGAGAATTAAACATTTATTGTGAAATTCATCCTTACAACCATCCACCAAAAAATCAATCAGAATTTAAAGCAATTATCTTATCAGGTAGTCCTAATTCTGTTAGAGGAGAAAATGTTTTACATCCAGATTTAACAGATCTTAGAGGGAAAAAGCCAATGCTAGCTGTTTGTTATGGCGCACAATATTTGGCTCATTTTTCTGGCGGAAAAGTAGCACCTTCTAACACTAGAGAATATGGAAGAGCAAATTTATCTTATGTAAAAGGTAATGAAACTTTTTTTGACAACATTTCTGAAGGTAGCCAAGTTTGGATGAGTCACTCAGACACAATTAAAGAATTACCAACAAATGGCGAGTTATTGGCTAGTACAAAAGATGTAGAAAATGCCGCTTATAAAATTAAAGGTGAAGATACTTACGCGATTCAATTTCATCCAGAAGTTTATCACTCTACAGATGGTAAACAATTATTAGAAAATTTTCTTGTAAAAATTGCGGGTGTAGCTCAAACCTGGACTCCAGATTCTTTTGTAGAAAGCACAGTAAACGCTATCAAAGAAAAAGTAGGTAGCGACAAGGTAGTTTTAGGACTTTCAGGAGGTGTAGACTCTACAGTAGCAGCAGTTTTACTAAACAAAGCAATCGGAGAAAACTTATACTGTATTTTTGTAAACAACGGTCTTTTACGTAAAAATGAATTCGAAAGTGTACTGGCACAATACGAAGGAATGGGATTAAATGTAAAAGGAGTAGATGCATCGGCACGTTTTTTGAAAGCACTAGAAGGAATTTCTGATCCAGAGAAAAAAAGAAAAGCTATAGGAAATGCGTTTATAGAGGTTTTTGATGATGAAGCAAATCAAATAAAAGACGTAACTTGGTTAGCACAAGGAACAATTTATCCTGATGTTATCGAATCGGTTTCTGTAAATGGAGGACCATCGGCAACTATTAAGAGTCATCATAATGTTGGCGGATTGCCAGATTATATGAAATTAAAAATTGTAGAGCCTTTACGTATGATTTTTAAAGATGAAGTAAGAAGAGTAGGAGCTTCAATGGGAATTGATTCTGAATTGTTAGGACGTCATCCATTTCCAGGCCCAGGTTTAGGAATTCGTATTTTAGGAGATATAACAGCAGAAAAAGTAAGGATTTTACAAGAAGTTGATGCTGTATTTATAAACGGATTAAAAGAAGACGGTTTGTACGATAAAGTTTGGCAAGCAGGAGCAATGTTGTTGCCTGTAAACTCTGTTGGCGTGATGGGTGATGAAAGAACATATGAAAAAGTTGTTGCTCTAAGAGCTGTAGAAAGTACCGATGGTATGACAGCAGATTGGGTAAATTTACCGTATGAATTTTTACAAAAAACATCAAATAAAATAATAAATCAAGTAAAAGGCGTTAATAGAGTAGTGTACGACATTAGTTCTAAACCACCTGCAACTATAGAATGGGAATAAAATATATGAAACATCTTAAATTTTTTGTTTTTCTGTGTATTCTAACGTTTACCGTATCATGCGGTCAGCAAAAAAAATACATTCAATATAAAGTAAAAGAAGGAGAATCTATTGGTGAGATTGCTAAGAAATTAGATATGAAAACCAAAGATTTATTGCGCCTTAATCCTGATGTAGATAAAAATCCGGATGCAAATACTGTAATCATTATTCCTAACAAGAATATGAATTCCGTAAGTAATTCTATTTCAAAAGAAAAGGATGAAAATGCGACAGAAGATAATTTTAAAGTAAAGGAAACAGAAAACTTAGATGTTGATTTAATATCAGAAAAAGAAAAACAAAGAAGTTTGTTAATTTCTGAGTTAGAAAAAAAATTCAAAATTCACGAAGTTAAAAAAGGAGATACTTTTTATAGCTTAACAAGGTTTTACAATGTTTCTAGAGAAGAGTTAATCAAATTAAACCCAGAATTAAATGATGGTTTAAAACTTGGACAACTTATAAAAATTATGCCTATAGAAAATGTTTTTGAAGAAGAACAAGTTTATGTTGATAATATTAAAGATGGTGTTTCTATAGATGCTGCAATTTTATTGCCTTTTAGAGCGCAAGAGTTAGAAGCAAAAACTAGCGATGAAATCTTTGGAAACAGTAGATTGGCAAATATTGTAACAGATTTATATTTGGGTGCAGAAATAGCAATAGATTCGTTAAGAAAACAAGGTGTAGAATTAAATGTAGAAGTTTTTGATACAAGTAGAAATAGTACAAAAATTAAAACAATTGTTGCAGAGAATAATCTTAAGAAGAAAGATGTAATTATTGGTCCTTTGTATTCTGAAGAGGTGGAGTATGTAGCAGATAATGTAAATGCACCTATTGTTTTTCCGGTATATTCTAAAAAACAATCAAAATTTTCTTCTGGCAGAATTATCAAAACGTCTCCAAATAAAAAATTATTTAGAGATAAATTGTTAAGTTATATAGAAGAAAGCTTTCATGACGGAAACATAATTATTGTAGGAGATGGAAAAACAACTTCTAACTTTGATTCTAATAAAATTAGAGAAGTTTTAAAATCACACGATTCTATAAATAGTGTTAGCTTAATTACACCAAAAGATGGTTACATAAAAAAGGAAAAATTTACAGATGTGTTAAAGCCAAACATGAAAAATATTGTTGTATTAACAACAAGCGATAAAATTATTATTGCAAGTGTTATCAATAGTTTAATTAGTTTGCCAGAAGAAACAACTGCATCATTATTTACTTTTGATAAGGTTAGCGCATTTGATAAAATAGACAATTCTAAATTAGCTAAATTAGGTTTTACGTATGTTAGCGATGAGTATGTTAGAGAAGATTCTTACAGTGCCATGGCTTTTAATAAAAGTTATTTAGCTAAAAACGGAGTTTTACCTTCCGCGTATGCAACTAAAGGTTTTGATGTAACATATGATATTTTAATGCGTTTGGCTTCGGGTAAAAGCTTAAAATCTACATTTGATGATGGTTATTCTTACAGAGTAGAAAGTAAGTTTGATTATACAGATAAGCTTTTTAAAATTGTTGAAAATAGAGGTTTGTTTATTGTAAAGTACAATGATGATTTAACGCTAACAAGAATTAAATAATCTTAGAATTTTGAATATAAAAAAATCCGATGAAATATTTTCATCGGATTTTTTTTAATTATAACATGTAAAAAAACTTTAGATTTTTTTCATCTGTTGTTTCATCATTTGCATTTGCTCTTTTAACATACCATGTTTGTCTAGTTTTTTAGCTTCTGCCATTAAATTAGTTGCTTCTCTTTTACGCCTTTTAGTCATTGCAATTCCTGCTAATTGCAATTTTGCCATTGCTAAATCATGATCCATAGATAAGCCAAGTTTTACAGCTTTACGTAAGTATTTTTCTGATTGTGTTATGTTTTTTTGACTTAACATAATTCCATGTAAATAATTATAATAACCTTGTTGCTTAACAATTAATGCAGCCTCAGGGTTTTTAATATAATCTAACCATTTTTTGGTTCCTTCGAAGTTTTGCTTACGAAGTTGTAAAAAAGCAAGTAAAATAAATTCGTTTTTAAAATAAAATAAAACAAAAATTCCTGCTAACAACAAGATTGAAATTCCGTTCATGATATTTCCTTGCACAAATTGGTAAACTGCCCAAACAGAAATTAAACCGGCTAAAATTAATTTAATATTTTTATGAAACATATAATATCTCTTTTGTAATTTCTAGTAAACTAGATTATTTATAGATTGATTTTAAAGCAGCAAAAATACATTTTCTTCTTAAAATATAAAGTTACTTCCTTTTAAATTTATTTTTTATAATATTTTTTGTATTTGATAAATGCAAAACTACCAAGAATTAAAACAAATCCTACAGAATAATATACAGAAGTAGGTGTAATTACTCTATCTCCGCTTGCATAAGAATGTAATCCAGAAAGGTAAAAGTTAACCCCAAAATAAGTCATCATTATAGATGCATAACCAATAATAGACCATAAATTAAAAGTATATCTACCACGTAAACCTGGTATTAAACGCATGTGTAAAATAAAAGCATACACCATAATAGAAATTAAAGCCCAAGTTTCTTTTGGATCCCAACCCCAATAACGACCCCAACTTTCGTTAGCCCACATTCCGCCTAAGAAGTTACCAATCGTAAACATTATCAAACCAACAGTAACTGTCATTTCGTTAATAATGGTAATTTCTTTGATGTTTAAATCCATTTTCTTTTTGTTTTTATCAGTGGTAAAAACCATTAATAAAAGTGCGAAAATTCCTAAAATCATTCCTAAAGAAAGCGGCCCATAACTAGCTACAATAATAGATGTATGTACTAATAACCACCAAGAATTTAAAACGGGCTGTAAATTGGCAATCTCTGGATCTAACCAGTTTTGATGCGCAAAACCTAAAGTTATGGCTACCAAAAATGCAGTTGCCGTAATTGTAAGCGCAGATTTTCGTCCGAAGAAAAGACCAAACAACATCGTTGCCCAAGCAACAAAAATTATCGACTCGTAAGCATTACTCCAAGGCGCATAACCACTTATGTACCATCTAGAAATTAAACTTAAAGTATGAAATATAAACAAGCCAACGACACCAATTGTTAAAACTCTTACAATTGTGTTAATCCATTTTTTAGAATTAAATATTTGCCAGATTACAAAAATCACTAAAAAGATACTTGCATAACCATAATACTTAGATAGCATTTGAAAAGGTTGTATTTTGTTATACGATATTTCTAAATCGATTTTCTTCTCTGTAGGTATAACTTCCGAACCAAATTTTTGTTGAAACTTTTTAATTCCGTCTAAAATTTTATTTGCATCTGTATAATCGCCTGTTTTTTTACCTTTTTGTAAAAAGTTAATATATACTGGTAAAGATTGTCTTACAAAAACAGAATCTGTTCCTTTAAAGTTAGCTGTAGAGGTTTCTGGTTGAGAAACCCACTTATTGTTCTCATCACCAGGAATTGGGTAGATTTTTAGAATTCCGCCGCCAATAGCAGAATATAACAAACCAATTCTTCTGTCAATTTTAATTAGATCTTTTTCAAATTTATTTTTAATTTTTTTCTTTTGAGCTTCTGCTACTTTCTTTTCTATTTTATAAATACCTACTGGCGTTATAAAGTCTGATAAAGAAGCATATTCTGTAGTATCTGCTACACCTAAAAATTCTCTAATTTGGGTATTTCCTTTTTCTAAATAAATTACAGGAACTTCAAACCAAAGTCTTGGATTTTCGATTATAGATAATAAAACCTGACTTGGTTCCATATCTTTAAAGTTTTCTGATTTACTTACCTTTCTTACCAACTCAGATGCAAAAGTGTGAGCAGGTTTCATTCTACCATTATCTTGTATTACCAATTGATTAAAACTATCTGCATGCGCAACATCTACCATATTCGCTTTTAAAATAGAATCTATTTGTTGATTGGTTATTTTAACAGGATTATGACTGTTAGCGTCTGAGTGTTGAGAAAATGTAATAGAAGACAAGAATACAGTAGCAACTATAGACATAGTTAGCTTTTTCTTTCTAATTTTATTTAAGCTCTTTTTAAGTTGATCAAAACGAGTGTTTTTTGCAAAAAGGATACAAATTAAACCAGTATATAATAAAGAGTAACCTAAATAAGTAACAAAAGTTCCTAAGAAATCATGATTTACAGAAAGGTGTGTTTCTTCTTTTCCGTCTGATAAATCATAACTTGCTTGAAAAAATTTATAACCTTTATGATCTAAAATATGGTTCATAAAAATTCTATAATCAAAAGTTTCTTCTGGGTCTATCACGGTAATTTCACTTGCATATGCCGCAGCACTTTCCGAACCAGGATATTTATCTAATTGAAAATCGTTTAATTTTAAACTAAACGGAGTTTCTAAAATTTTTGAACCGTATAATAATCTAAAATTTAAATCACCAACTTTTACTTCTTTGGTTCCTTCAGAATTAAATTTACCACCTTTTATTTCTACTCTTTCGGTTTGGTTATTACTCTTAATATCTAAAACAATAACATCTAAAACTTTATCGCTTTTAGGACCGCTAACAGTTTTCATTATTCCTTTTTCTGCAGGTCTTGGTATTACAAATTGTAACTTACCAATATTGTGTAAAGTTAAATATTGAAAATTTTGTAAAGAATCTTTAACGACTTTGCCTTTCTTTTGATCTGCCATTCTAAACCAATCTCCATCATCTTTAGAAATCATTTTTAGAGCGCCGTCTTTATTTGTAAAATTAATAGAAGCGTTATTATTATCGGCTTCAAAACCAACTAAAACACCATGAATATTTTGTAAAGTTCCTTTTTTAATCCAATGTTCGTGTCTACTACCTTCAGATGATTCAACGAAAAATAAATGTTCGGTTCCGTTTTCATCTTCAATTAATTTTTTTTCTGCCCACGGAATGTAATCAACCAATTCAAACTCAAAATTGATATCATTTTCATTGGTTTTAAAATTATCAGAATAAGACCAAGAATTAGATCCCCAAGCAGAAAGCATAATTGGGGCATTAATTTCTGGTTTTTGTGAAATTCCGTCATCTACAATTGCATTTAAATATGTAGTTTCAGATAAAAATTTATTGGTAGTTTCACCTTCTTCAATTAACATAATACCTTCATAACCGTGATAACGAGTAATACCAGCACCGGCAATTATTAGTAAAAATGCTGCGTGAAACATTAATACTGGCCATTTTTCTTTTTTGTATAATCTGTATCTAAAAATATTACCAAAAAAATTAATAATAAAGAAAATCATTATAGCTTCGAACCACCAAGTATTGTAAACTAGAGCTTTAGAAGTTTGTGTGCCGTAATCGTTTTCTATAAAAGTGGCAATTGCCATTGCAGTGGCAAATAATATAAATAAAAATGCCATTAAACGTGTTGAGTATAGGAAATTGAATATTTTTTTCATCCTTTTGAAATGCTTTTTTAAAAGAGTTACAAATTTAAGCATAAAAGCACAAAAGAACTTCTAGATAGCGGTATATTTATGTATTAAAGTTTTAAAAAAATCACAATATTTATGTCTACATATCATATCATACCAAATTCTATAAAAGATGAAGTTGAAACCGCTTTAAAATACTATCCGCAGTTAAAAAATATTCATATAGAATTTAAATTTAAAAAGAATATTAAAAAATCTACCATGCAAGCAAGACCAACTTTTGATAGTTTTTTTAAGTCTAAAGTAGATCGTAAATTTTTAATATTAATAAGCGAAAAATTTAAAATTTCCGATAAAGAATTTTCTACAAGAGATATTCCTACGGATGTTTTTATTGGTTGGATTGGTCATGAACTTGGGCATATTATGGATTATCAAGATAGAAGTAAATTGAACTTGATTTGGTTCGGAATTAAATATCTTTTTTCTGAAAATCATATTGTAGAAGCAGAAAGAGCTGCCGATAGTTTTGCGGTAAAGCATAAAATGGAATCGTATATTTTAAAAACAAAAGATTTTATTTTAAATAATGCCGATATTTCTGAAGTTTATAAAAAAAGAATTAAAAGATATTATTTGTCTCCAGAAGAAATTATGGTTCTTGTAGAGGAAAGGAATAACTTAAAAGTTGTCTAATTAAGGTTGCTTTTCGCTTAAATATTTCCAGTATCGCTTAGGCACATGTTGTATGTGAAGTTTCATATTTTTTCTTTCTGTAATATTGGTGCTTTTAAAATAGTTCTGCCAAAGTGTTTGAAAATCAAACTCTTCTTCAGAAAAAAAGTTTTTATCAGTTTTAGAAAAATTGAAATTTTTAGGAAATTCCATTTGCATTATTGTTACTTCTTCTAAATCGTAATATAATCCGTAATTTCTTTTAATATCATAAATAACCCACTTTTGGTCTGCATATCTACTTTTAAAGTGTTTAGAAATTAAAGGTAAAACGTTAAAATCTGGTTCTATGTTAGCAAAATAAATTGCGTCTTTTGTGAGTTTAAATCTAACAAAAGCTTCCATTCTATGTTTTTCTCTGCTTACGTTTTTAGCAATTTTTGATGTTTTTAAAACACTATTATTAGTAAAATCTGTATCTACTTTTTTATTACTTTTAAAAATATATGTGATGTAATCTAAGAGTATATTTTCTACACCTGCTTGCTCGCTTAAAAAAGCGTAATAAATTTTGGTAGTGCTAATTGTAGATGCTTTTGTTTTTAAACCTTTCCAAACTCTATCTGCTTTTTCTTTATTGGTAGTAATTTTTTCGTTTTCTGAAAATAAGGCGTTTTGTTGTACAAATTCATTCTGAATTTTAGCGTTTTTAAGTTTATATTCAAAAACGTAAAAAACACAGCATAAAAATCCATCAAAAGAGCCATCGTAAATTAGTGTTTTCTCTTGCATTTAAGAGAATAAATTTAATTGCGGACTTAGTATTTTGTCATATTTACTCTTAGAGTTCTTTAAGATTTTTGCTTTCAATTTCTCTGCCGTTAAATCTCGTCTTTCAAAAATATTACTATCGCAAACTAAGAAGTATTGCGCTCTGTTAAAAGCGATACCTATTTTTTTAAGATGATCCCAATTTAATCTTCTGTATTTTCTTGCCATTAAAATTTTAGCAACAGATTTCATACCAACTCCTGGTATTCTGGCTAACATCCTTTTGTCTGCAGTATTTACATCAACCGGAAATTCATGTAAATTTCTAAGTGCCCAACTTAATTTAGGATCGATATCTAAATCTAAATTTTGATGATTTAGATTTACAATTTCATTAGTTTGAAAACCGTAAAAACGAGTCAACCAATCCGATTGATACAATCGATTTTCTCTTAACATGGGTACTTCTGTACCAATTTTTGGCAATCGATTATCTAAACTTATAGGCACATAACCAGAGTAATAAACCCTTTTTAAGTTATAGTTTTTATAATAATGTTCTGCAGTTTTTAATATTTGAAAATCATTTTCGCCACTTGCACCAACAATCATTTGGGTACTTTGGCCAGCAGGCGCGTATTTAGGCGTACTTTTAATAATTTTCTTTTCGGTTTTATATTGTATGATTTCATTCTTAACCTTATTCATTGGTTTTATAAAATCATCAAAATTTTTATCTGGTGCCAATAACTTTAAACCAGATTTTGTAGGTATTTCTATATTTACGCTTAATCGATCGGCATATAAACCAGCTTCTCGCATCAATTCATCAGAAGCACCCGGAATTGATTTTAAATGGATGTACCCATTAAAATTTTCTTCTAAGCGTAGTTTTTTTGCAACGGCAACTAAACGTTCCATTGTGTAATCTGCACTTTTAAAAATCCCGGAACTCAAAAATAAGCCTTCAATATAGTTTCTTCGGTAAAAATTTATAGTTAAATCAACTACTTCTTGTACTTTAAAGGCGGCACGTTTAACATCATTACTTTTGCGGGTTACGCAATAAGCACAATCAAAAATACAATGATTTGTGAGTAGTATTTTTAATAGCGAAACACATCTACCATCTTCTGTATACGAATGGCAAATTCCCATACCTGTCGCATCACCCAAACCTTTGTTAGTATTTGTTCTTTTACTTCCACTAGAAGAACACGAAACGTCGTATTTAGCGGCGTCAGCAAGTATTTTAAGTTTTTCTAGGGTTCTTGTAAAAGACATAAATTTATGATAATCAGTTTTTTGAGAGTTTTGTTTTAAAATGAAAATAGCTTTGCAATTTACAAAATATTTTAGGGTTCTATAGCCGTAAATTTTAGATTTAACATAAAAAAAATCCAATTTATAAATCGGATTTTTCTTGTGTATTTTAGTTAAATGTTTTTAGATTATTTAATCTATCCAAATAGATTTTGTATTTACAAATTCCTTAATTCCGTAACTAGAGAGTTCTCTTCCGTAGCCACTATTTTTAATTCCTCCAAAAGGCATTCTAGGGTCAGAAGCCACAAGTTTATTAACAAAACTATTTCCGGCTTCTAATTGTAAAGCAATTTTTTCTCCTCTTTTAGAGTTTCCGGTTAAAACACCAGAACCTAAACCAAAGGTAGAATTGTTGGCTAATTCTATAGCTTCGTTTTCATCTTTAGCCTTAATAACAGAAGCAACAGGTCCAAAAAGTTCTTCATCAAAAGCTGTCATACCTGGTTTTAAGTCTGATAAAATTGTTGCCGGATAAAAGGCTCCAATTCTATCAGGAATTTTTCCTCCTAAAACTAACTTGCCACCTTGTTTTATCGTTTTTTCTACTTGTTCATGAATTTCGTCTCTCAAATCAATCCTTGCCATTGGTCCGAAATATACATCTTCATCAGTAGGATTACCTAGTTTTGCATCTTGCATTTTTTTTGTAAATAATTTTAGAAAATCATCATAAATACTCTCTAAAACTATAAAACGTTTTGCAGCAATACAGGTTTGCCCGTTGTTTTGTAACCTACCATAGGTGGCTAAATCTGACGCCTTCTCTAAATCTGCATCATCTAAAATGATATAGGCATCACTACCACCTAATTCTAAAACGGTTTTCTTTAAATTTTCTCCAGCAATTTTGGCAACAGATCTACCTGCGGGTTCGCTACCAGTTAATGTAACTGCAACAATATTTTTATTTTCTATAATGGGTTTAATTAATTTTGATGTAACATTTAAATTGGTAAATGTTCCGTTAGGAAAACCAGCTTCATTAAATGCATCTTCTAAAGCATATGCACAACCTTGTACGTTAGATGCGTGTTTTAAAACTGCAGTATTACCTGTCATTAAAGCAGGTGCAGCAAATCGAATTACTTGATAAAACGGAAAATTCCATGGCATAACAGCTAAAGTAACGCCTAGAGGTTGATAAGTAACATAACTTTTTTGAGCTTCTGTTTCTATAATTTTATCCGCTAATAATTCTTCAATATTATCTGCATAATATCTACAAACCAAAGCACATTTTTCAATTTCTTTTTTAGATTGAGAAATTATTTTTCCCATTTCTTCCGTAGCTAAATTTGCATATTCGTCTTTTTTCTTATCAAAAATATCTGCCAGTTTATGCATTAATTTAGAGCGTTCTTGGTAAGAAGTTTTTTTCCAATTTAAATAAGCTTCATTTGCCTTTTCAATTTTATACAAAGCTTCTTCTTTAGAATCTCTATTATATGTTTTTATTTCTTTTTCCGTTGCCGGATTTATAGTTGTAATAGTTTCCATAATTAATTATTTAAGATGGTTATTATTTACAAAACTTTCCCATTCTGCAAATTTAGACTCTTTCATAACACGTTCCATTTTTACTTGACCGCCTTTTTTCTTATTACTGTCATTCCAATCATAAAATTTTTCTACCGGAATAATGTTTACTTTTACTCCTTTTAAAGCTTTACTTCTAGCTACTTTATAATTTTTGTTAGCGTTTTTTAAATAATTATCTAATTCATTAACAATTTTAGAGTTTTCTTCTTTTAATTCAGTTCCTAAATACCAAGAATGGTAAAATTCCCCATCTTCAAATCTTTTTGCACAAATGGTATATTCAGTTATTTGAGTCGAAAACTTTTCTTCTAAATGTTGAATTGCATCATCCATTTTATTAACAGATAATTGAGAACCAACTGTGTTTAAAAAGAATTTTGTTCTACCCGTAATTTTAATCTCTGCTTTTTCTACATCTGTAAATTCGATTGTATCTCCAATTAAATATCGCCAAGCACCACTAACAGTGCTAATTATTAAAATATAATCTTGATTTAACACTACGTTTTCTAAACTAACTGATGGTGCATTTTGTTTTAAAGAACCATCTTCGTTTATATAATCAGGATTCATGGGTACAAATTCGAAATAAATACCATTTTCTGTATTTAGTTGCATTGCATCTGTTTCTGGTCTGGTTTGTGTTGCAATATATCCTTCGGATGCTAAATATGTATCGATAACAGTTACCGGTTTACCTAATAAAGCTTTAAAACTTTTTTCATAAGGACCAAAAGCGACTCCTCCCGAAGTATAAACTTTTAGATTTGGCCATATTTCATGAATATTTTCTAAATTGTGATGTTCGATTACTTTTTGTAACATCAATTCTATCCAAGCAGGTATACCACTTAAAGCACCAATATCCCAAGATTTGGCATTTTCTGCAATATGATTTACACGTTCATCCCAATCTTCAATTTTAGCAATTTCTTCTCCTGGTTTATAATATCCTTTAAACCAAAACGGAATGTTACTAGCGCTAATTCCGCTAATTTCTCCTTCTAAATGATCATCCTTTTCAGCTAAATCCGTAGAACTTCCCAACATCATAATATCTTTTTCGAAAAAATCTGCTGGTAACTCGAAGTTGTTAAGAGCAGTAACTTGTTTTATTCCAGAACTTCTAATGGCAGAAATCATATCATCGGTAACAGGAATTTTTTTGCTTGTTTTACCAGTCGTACCAGAACTTAATGCAAAATAAGAGGGAGAACCAGTCCAAGTTACATCTTCTTCGCCTTCATGAATTTTGTACCACCAATTTTTATGTAAAGAATTGTAATCGAAATAAGGAACTTCTTTACGAAATGCCTCTTGAATATTCTCTGAATTTAAAATTTCTTCAAAATTATAATGCTTTCCAAATTGTGTTTTTTTAGCAGTTTCTAATAATTTATTTAAAATTTCTTTCTGATTTTCGATGTGGTTTACTTCTGAAGAAAGTGTATCAGTTAAACTGATAATTCCTTTAATAATATTTCCTAAAATAGCCATGATTGATTTGTTTTACACAAATTTAATTGATTGTAAGCTGTAAAGTTGTCGTTAATCAATTTAAAATTAACTCTATCAAGAAAAAATATAGATTATTTATTTGAGTTAATTTTTATATGGATTACGATATTTAGAATTTGACAATGCTTGTAATTTAGTGGAAACTAAAAAATGTATATTATGAACAACGAAGGAACAAATGAATTAGATTTCATTAAAAAATACGAAAACGAAGGTTATACAAATAGTTACAGAGTAGACGGAAATATGTTGATTGAAAACGGATCTGACATGAGGTTTACACCAAACGGAATTAAGGTTGTGGCTAAACACAGATATGAAGGTAACAGTAACCCGTCTGATATGTCTATACTATATGTAATTGAAACGAAAGACGATACTAAAGGAACAATTTTGGTTCCGTATGGTAATACTAACGAAACAGAGACTTTAGAGTTTTTTAATAAAATTCCTGATGAGAATTTTTCTGAATCAGAAAATATTATGTTTAAAAAATAAATAGAATTAAAAAAAGCAACTTTTAAAGTTGCTTTTTTTAAATTATTCAGAAATACTATCTATTAATATGGTTAACATATCTATTGCTGCTTGTGCAATTTTAGTTCCTGGGCCAAAAACCCCAACAGCGCCTGCATCAAATAAATATTGATAATCTTGCGCAGGAATAACACCACCTACAATTACCATAATATCTTCTCTTTCATATGCTTTTAATTCGGCAATTACTTGCGGAACCAAGGTTTTGTGGCCTGCAGCCAAAGAAGATATCCCTAAAATATGCACATCATTTTCTACCGCTTGTTTGGTTGCTTCTTTTGGTGTTTGAAATAAAGGACCAATATCTACATCAAAACCTAAATCGGCATAACCTGTAGCAACAACCTTTGCGCCTCTATCGTGGCCATCTTGCCCCAATTTAGCAATCATTATTCTAGGTCTTCTACCTTCTAGTTCGGCAAATTTATCTGCTAATTCTTTAGCTTCTTTAAATATTTTGTCTTCTTTAATTTCTTTACTATACACACCAGAAATTGTTTTGTGAACAGCTTTATGTCTTCCGAATTCTACTTCTAAAGCGTCAGATATTTCACCTAAAGTTGCTCTGTTTTTAGCAGCTTTAACAGCTAAATCTAATAAGTTTTCTTTACCGGATTTTGCAGCGTTCGTTAAATCAGAAAGTGAAGATTTTACAGCATCATTATTTCTGTCTGTTTTTAATTTATTTAAACGCGCTATTTGAGAGTTACGAACAGCTTCATTATCTACTTCTAAAATATGTAGTGGGTCTTCTTGTGCTAATTTATATTTATTAACACCAACAATTACATCTTGTCCGCTATCAATTTTTGCTTGTTTTTTTGCTGCAGCTTCCTCAATTCTCATTTTCGGAATCCCTTTTTCAATAGCTTTTGTCATTCCGCCTAATTCTTCTACTTCTTGTATAAGTGCCCAAGCTTTATTCGCTATTTCTTCGGTTAACTCTTCTACATAATAACTACCTGCCCAGGGATCTACTGTTTTTGTTATATGAGTTTCTTGCTGAAGGTAAATTTGAGTGTTTCTAGCAATTCTTGCAGAAAAATCTGTTGGTAAAGCAATGGCTTCATCCAAAGCATTTGTGTGTAAACTTTGCGTGCCACCAAATGCTGCAGCCATTGCTTCTATGGTAGTTCTTGCAACATTATTAAAAGGGTCTTGTTCTGTTAAAGACCAGCCACTAGTTTGGCAATGTGTTCTTAAGGCTAAAGATTTTGGATTTTTAGGGTTGAATTGTTTTACAATTTTTGCCCATAACATTCTTGCTGCTCTTAATTTTGCTATCTCTGTAAAGTGATCCATACCAATAGCCCAAAAGAAAGATAATCTTGGTGCAAACAAATCAATATCCATACCCGCATCAATTCCTTTTCTAATATATTCTAAACCGTCTGCTAATGTATAAGCCAATTCAATTTCTGCAGTGGCACCAGCTTCTTGCATATGATAACCCGAAATAGAAATAGAATTAAATTTAGGCATATGATTACTGGTATATTTAAAAATATCAGCAATAATTTTCATGGATGGAGAAGGAGGGTATATGTAAGTATTTCTTACCATAAACTCCTTTAAAATGTCATTTTGAATGGTTCCTGAGAGTTGGTCCAATGAAACCCCTTGTTCTTCTGCTGCTACAATATAAAATGCTAGAATAGGTAATACAGCACCATTCATTGTCATAGAAACAGACATTTTATCTAATGGTATTTGATCAAATAAGACTTTCATGTCTTCTACAGAATCAATAGCAACACCAGCTTTACCAACGTCTCCTTGCACTCTTTCATGGTCAGAATCGTAACCTCTGTGGGTTGCTAAATCAAAGGCAACAGACAAACCTTTTTGTCCTGCTTTTAAATTTCTTCTATAAAAGGCATTGCTTTCTTCTGCGGTAGAAAAACCTGCATATTGTCTAATAGTCCAAGGTCTTCTTACGTACATTGTAGAATAGGGGCCTCTTAAATTTGGTGCAATACCGGCGACAAAGTTTTCGTGTTTAAAACTTTTTTCTTTAAGATTATTATCTTTTAGTAACGATATGTTTTCTACAGATTTTCTACTCATCTTCTAATTTCATTAAATTATATATTTTCGAACCTATATTTTTTGATAATTTTTCTTTTTGCTTAATTTTTTTTGTGCTTAAATAAACATAAAAACCACAAATACTTACAGATAAAAGAATGCAGAAGATTATAAAATTTTTAATACCACCAAAAAAGCTGTAAAGTTTAGATTCTAATAGAAAAAACAATAAAAACATAACAAAGATTATTGAAGTCAAATAAATAGGAATTGCTTTTTTTATTTGTTCAACTTCTTTTTTTAAAAGTTTTTGCTCTTTTTGGTATTCTAAAATTTCGTTATTATTATTCACCTGATTTTTCTTCTTTAAGTCTTTGCTGTTCTAATTTTTCGGAAAGTCTTTTTCTATTAATTGGCGGAAATAAAGTTTTGATATTTCGCTGTTTTAAAAAAGGATCTAAAACTAGCTTATCGTACATTAAATTATCTTTATTAGGTTGTAAATTGGTCCCTAATAAAATCAATTCATTATTTAAAAACTGTGTTTCTTCTTTAGTTGCGCTTTCTTTTAATTTTCTTTGGATAATACCTTCTCTTAGTTGCTTTAAAAATCCGCCACCTTTTTCAATTTGTTTAAAAATTGCCAATGCTTTTTGTGCCATTTGCTCTGTTAGAGTGTCAATGTAATAACTTCCATTAGCAAAATCGTTAGCTTGTTCAAAACCACTTTCTTCTTTAAGAATTAACAATTGATTTCTAGAGATTCGTTCTCCGAATTCATTTTTAACATCAAAAATTTCATCATATGAAACATTAGAAATTGTAGTTGCACCACCTAAAATAGCACTCATACACTCAGAAGTAGTTCTAAGCATGTTAACATTATAATCGTAAATTGTCTTGTTTCTTAAAGTTGGTTTTGCAAAAATATGCACTTCTTTACCTTCTAATTTAAAATGATTTAAAAGGGATTTCCACAAAAGTTTAAACGCTCTAAGCTTAGCAATTTCATGAAAATAATTAGTGCCAACAGAAATTTCGAAATGTAGTTTATTACTAATTTTGTCTCCAAAAATATTGATGTATTCTGTTGCATGTGCTAGCATATATGCTAATTGTTGTACAATGTTAGCACCTGCATTTTCGTATAAATCCCCAGAAATGGATATGGAATTATCAACGCTGTTTATAATCTCGTTAATTTTTTGAGTATCTTCTTTTAAACTAACATGCCAATTCCCAGATTCGGCTAAGTTGCCTAGAATATCGGTTTGAAAAAACTTGTTTTTATGATTGATAAATGTATCAACTTTCTTTATAAAACTTGCGTCTAAAAAATTGATTTTAAAATAAACAATATTTTCGTTAAAATTAATTTGATTTAATACTGTTTTATAATCGAACTTCTTATTTGCTATAAATTGAATGGAATTAGCACCTCTTTTTAAAGCATCGATTGCTAAACTATTTGCTTCTTTTTCATCTAAAATAAGTATGGTTTGGCAAATATTATAAGAAGTTTTTTGCGTTGCCGATACTTTTAGGTTTGTTCTATCTTCCTTTGTGTAAAAAGGTTTTATAGTTATGCCTTCGTTAGTTGTATAAAGTAGAGTGTCGTTATAATCTGCCCCTTTTAAATCTACTTGAATTTTTTGTTTCCAAGCAGAAGGTGATATTTCTTCAAATTCATTAAACAAAAATTTACTCATGCTATTTTATGGTATCAAATTCTATTATATAAATATCTTCATTTTCTTTTTTCATAAGATATTTCTCTCTTGCAAAACGTTCTAATTGTAAAGAGTCACCAAGTTTTTTTATAGTTGCTTTGTCTTCGGCAATTTTTAATTTGTAAAATGAAATCGTGCTCTCTAAATCTTTAATTTCTTGATTAAATTTTCTGTGTACTAGATATGAGTTTTCATCAAAAAACAACATCCATATTAAGAATGGGATAAAAATTAAGACAAAAATGTTTGTCAAAAATTTAAAAGCTTTATTTTCTTTAATATTTTTTAAAGACATTTTTTACAAACGTTCGTTTATTACGGTTCTAACAATATCAATTGCGACATTATTAAACCTATCATTTGGTATAATTAAATCTGCAAAGTTTTTTGTTGGTTCTATAAATTGTTGATGCATTGGCTTAAGAGTAGTTTGATATCTTGTTAAAACTTCGTCCATATCTCTTCCTCTTTCTGTAATATCTCTTTTTAAACGTCTAATTAGGCGTTCGTCTGTTTCTGCATGTACAAAAATTTTAATATCAAATAAATCTCTAAGTTCTTTATTATTAAAAATTAAGATTCCTTCTACAATTACAACTTTTCTTGGATGCGTTTTAATTGTATCTTTAGTCCTATTATGAGTAACGAAAGAGTATACAGGTTGATTTATTGTTTTGCCAGCTTTTAGAGCTTTTAAATGTTTTTTAATCAGTTCAAAATCTATAGCTCTCGGATGATCGAAATTTATTTTTGTTCTTTCTTCATATGGTAAATCGTCTGTTGCGTTGTAATATGAGTCTTGAGATATTACGCAAACTTCATCTGTTGGTAATTGTTTAATAATTTGATTAACAACTGTAGTTTTACCACTTCCAGTTCCACCTGCAATTCCTATAATTAGCATAAAAAATTATGATTTTGATAAAATATTTACTTAAAGCTGTAAAGATATTATAAATATATAAATTTATAAGTTATGTGGCTTGTTTTTCAGAATCAAAAAAGAGTTTAACTATTTAATTTACTTTCGAAAAGTATCTTTTGTAAAACAAAGTATTAATATTATTTAAATAATTACTTGTTTCACATAAATTTAGACATAAAAAAAGTCTCAAAAATTGAATTTTGAGACTTTGTAAAAAATTGAGCCAATGGAGGGACTCGAACCCACGACCTGCTGATTACAAATCAGCTGCTCTAGCCAGCTGAGCTACATCGGCTTTTATTTTGAGATGGCAAATTAAATACAAAAAACCATAACTGCCAAACTAAATTTTACTTTTTTTAAAAAAAAAAGCTTCAATTAAAATTGAAGCTTTCTCAGTCAAGAAATAATAATATTACATAGAGTAAAAAAACTGTTCGTTAACAATTTTTCCATCTTGTACTTCAAAAACGCAAACTTCTTCCATTTGTTGTCTTCCTCTGCTTTTAAATGTTACATCAAAGTTCATTTTACTTGTAAAATGCTTGTCTGCAACTACCGGTTCTGAGATTTCGTTAGAATGGAATTCTACTACGTCTTCTAACCATTGTTTGCTTTTTTCCATTACGTTTTGTTTTCCAGACACGATTTCTCCGTGCGGTACACCAGGCATTTCTTTACTAACAACGTTGTCTGCATATAATTCTGTAATGCATTCTAAATTTTTACCTTGTTCACACATTTGTTTCCATTTCTGTGCAACTTCAATTGTGTTCATATCTTATTTTTTAGGTTGAATTTAAAAATATGAAAATTAAATGGTTATAAATAAAATTTTTTAATTTAATGCTTGTTTGTAAGTTTTTAAACAGCGTTCTCTAGCTTCTTTATGATCTACAATTTCTTTACAATAGGTTAATTCTTGAAATTCAGGAACCCATTTTTTAATGTATTGTAAGTCTTTGTCAAATTTTTTAATTTGAGTGGTTGGATTAAAAATTCTAAAATATGGCGCTGCATCTACGCCAGAACCTGCAACCCATTGCCAATTACCTACGTTGCTAGCCATTTCATAATCGTGCAATTTCTCTGCAAAATAAGATTCTCCCCAACGCCAATCGATTAAAAGGTGTTTACACAAGAAGCTACCAACCAGCATTCTAATTCTGTTGTGCATAAAACCTGTTTCGTTTAGTTGCCTCATACCAGCATCAACAAGCGGATAACCAGTCTCTCCTTTACACCATTTTTTAAACTCTTCTTCATTGTTTCTCCATTCTATTCTATCGTACTTCGGTTTAAAAGACGCGTTTGCTGTTTTCGGAAAATGCCAAAGTATTTGCATAAAAAACTCTCTCCAAATTAATTCTTGCCAAAAAATTTCATTTGCTTCTGCTATTGCTTTTTTTACCATTTTACGAATTGAAACATTACCAAAACGTAAATGAGGCCCTAATTTAGAAGTGTTATCTAAAGCAGGATAATTTCTAGTTTCTTCATATTCTTGAATTAAAGTTGGCGTAACGGTATAATCTTGAATCTCTTGTTTTGATTTCGTAAAACCTAAGTCTGATAAGTTTAAATTTGGCAACCTTGTGTTTTTTACTAGATTATTCAGGTAAGAGTTTGTATAATAAATATCTAAATTGTGCTCTTTAAACTTTTCTTTCCAAACTTTCATAAAAGGAGTATAAACTACATACGGATTTCCGTCTTTCTTTACAACTTCATCTTTTTCGAAAATTACCTGATCTTTAAAAGTTTTAAACGCGATATTATTTTCGTTTAATAGTTTCTCAATTTCTTTATCTCTTTTATTGGCATAAGGTTCATAATCTCTATTTGTAAAAACAGAATTTATGGTATAAGTATCAATTAATTCTTTATAAATATCTAAGGGTTTTCCGTGAAATATAGCAAGACTACTGTTGTTATTTTCTTGCAACTCTTTTCTCATTTTCTGTAGCGTTTTGAAAATAAAGCTAACTCTGGCATCATTTTTTGGTAATTTTGATAAAATTTCTTCATCAAAAATAAAAATAGGCAACACTTTGCAGTCACCTTTTAATGCGTTGTAAAAACCAACATTATCATCAAGTCTTAAGTCTCTTCTAAACCAAAAAATATTTATTGTTTCTTTCATTATTTTTGATATTCTCCAAAAAGTTCTATTAACTTCTTTTGTCTGTAGTTAAAAATTTCTTCTAATTTTGGTTTTACTAAAATAGGATGTGCTAATTGTCCTAAAACTCCCATTGGTAATTTGTAATCGATAATATCTTCCATTTCTACACCTCCTTCAATTTCATGAATAAAATGTTTATGATGCCATAAGGCATAAGGTCCAAACCTTTGTTCGTCTACAAAATACTCTTTATCTACAACGTGTGTAATTTCTGTAACCCACTTTGTTTTTATTCCTAAAACAGGTGTCACAATATATTGTATAATTTGACCAGAAAACATATCTCTATCTGCACCAGAAAGAATATTAAATCCCATATAATCTGGTGTAATTGTTTTTAAGTTTTTTGGGTCTGATAAAAATTTCCAAGCTTCTTCCTTAGAAATTGGTAAATTTTGTTTTTTATGAAGTGTGTAAATTTTCATCTTAATTATGTATTAGAATATATAAGTTTAATGATGTTGCTATGCACAACCAAATAATATATGGTAGTAGCAAGTATTTGTAGTTTAAAGTTTTAGAACTAAGTTTTAAAAAATAAACAAAAAGTAAAGCGGTGAGTACTAATATTGTAATTAAGCCGGTTAACACTAAATGCTGATTAAAAAAAATGTAGTTCCAGCTTACGTTTAATATAAATTGAATTAAAAAAGCAATTTTATTTTCGAGAGTATTTTCAATAGTAAAAAGTTTGCCTAAATAAATCGAAAAACAAACCATAATTACTGTCCAAGCAATACCAAATACAATTCCTGGAGGTGTCCAAGGAGCTTGATTTAAATTTGTGTACCAATCCGAAAGCGGACCATTATCCATTAACCAATTTCCAAATGCCAATCCACCGAAATTAATAACTAGAAAAAGCAGTGTTATTTTTAATTGTTTCATTCTTATGAATTAGCTTGTAATTCTGTAATTTTCTTTAGTAAATCGTCTGCTTCTTTATATTTCGTATCACTATCAGCTCTATTAATAGATTGAAGCTTATAAGCTTCTTCCATTAGTTTTTTATATTTTTCTTGGAGCTTTTCTACAGCTGATTTTTTCTTGAATAAACCAAACATATTTTTTATTTTAAATGTTTTGTAATTTTAGAACTTATAGGTTTTGTAATAGAAAAATAGTAGTCAATTAACTTGCCCTCTGGCGAAACTAAATATTTTTGAAAATTCCATTTTACAGAAGAACTTTTAGTTCCGTTTAAAGATTTATCTGTAAGCCAAGTATAAAGTGGATGTTGTTTTGTACCTTTTACATCAATTTTTTCTGTCATTAAAAAAGTAACACCAAAATTTACTTTACAAAAAGCTTCTATATCTTCTGAAGTTCCGGGTTCTTGTGATCCAAATTGATTACAAGGAGAACCAATTACGATAAGATTTTCTTTATAAGTATTATATAATTCTTCTAACTCTTTGTATTGTGATGTAAAGCCGCACTTAGAAGCTACATTAACAAATAATATAAATTTATTTTTGTACTCGGATAAGTCAATAGCTTTATTTTGTAAGCTATTGATATTAATTTTATAAATATCAGTCATGTTTTTATATTTTGAAGTTTACAATACCACAATCCAGTTCGAAAATTTGACCGGATATTGATAGGGATTTATCAGAAATTAGAAACGAAGCTAAATCTGCAACTTCTTCTGGTTTTAAAAACTTTTTAAGAGGATGACGTTCTGTGATATTTTCTATCATTCTTTCATTTCTTAATAATTTTGATGCTAAATCTGTATCTGTAACCGTAGGTGCTATTGCATTTACTCTAATTGTAGGCGCAAGTTCTGCACCTAAAGACTTGGTTATGCCTTCAACAGCTGATTTTGCTGCAGCAACACTAGCATGAAAAGGCATGCCTAATTTTGTAGCTACTGTGCTAAATAATAAAATAGAAGGGTTTTTTCCGTTTTTTAATTTTGGAAGGTATCGTTGAATGGCTTTAATCGCGCCTACAACATTTATTTCAAAATCTTCTCTAAAATCTTCTAGTTTTAATCTAGATATTGGTTTTAGATTGATGCTTCCAGGGCAGTATATTAGTGTATCTGCATTTTCAATATCTGGTAGTTCATCATTAAGAACATCACAGTCGTAATGTTTTAAGTTAGCGTGAGAAAGCGAAGGTGCTGTTCTACTAATGTTTATAATACTGTTATTATCTACTAGAGCATTAACAATTGCTTCTCCAATTCCTTTGCTTCCTCCTACTACTATTATTTTTTTCATGTGCTTTTTAAGGTCTTCCTTTCAAGCGCTTTTCAATTTTTTGCTTTACAGCAGTTAAACGCTTCATTTGATCCATAATTTCTGGATCTTTATCTACTTTATATACTTGGTTTAGCTCTAAAATAAGTGCTTTAACTTCTCTAGATGCCAAAATTCTATCACTTGTTGTTTTAAAAGAGAACTTTCTGTTCTCAAACTCTACAGCTCTTTCTAATAAATCCATTCTACTTATCTTGTCTTTTTATAATTTTTCCAATATAATTATAAAACTTAGATAAGCAATAAAAATGTGCATTTATTATTAGGCAGTAAGTGGTTTTCCTTTTAAGCGTCTTTCAATTCGTTGTTTTATAAGTGTTAAACGCTTCATTATGTCCATAATATTAGCATCTTTATTCTTCTTATAAACCTCGTTTAAGCTTAAGATTAACTCTTTTGCTTCTCTTGCAGCTAATATTCTGTCACTTGTTGTAGGAAATCTTTTTTTTCGAGTTTCAAACTCTAATGCTTTTTCGATTAACTTCATAATTAATAATTTAAGGTATTCTGTAATTCTACTATTTTTTCTTGATTGTTAAATTTTCCTCCAAAATAAGAGGTAACTGTGGCAGAAGCATCGTCTTTGACTCCTCTAGAAGAAACACATAAATGTTTTGCGTCTATTATCACTGCTACATCTTCGGTATTTAAAATTGCTTTTAATTCTTCTGCTATTTGATTTGTAAGTCTTTCTTGAACTTGTGGTCTTTTGGCAAAATATTGCACAATTCTATTAAGTTTAGATAAACCTATAACTTTACCGGAAGAAATATATGCCACATGTGCTTTACCAATAATTGGTACAAAATGATGCTCGCAATTAGAATAAAAAGTTATATTTTTTTCTACCAACATTTGATTGTATTGGTATTTATTGTCAAATAAAGCTACTTTAGGTTTGTTTGCAGGATTTAGTCCAGAAAAAATCTCATCAATGTACATTTTTGCAACTCTTTTTGGTGTTCCTTTTAAAGAATCATCAGTTAAATCTAAACCCATTACATCCATTATTTCTGAAAATAAAGACGCAATTTTATCTTTTTTTTCACCGTCAGAAAGCTTAAACGCATCCTTTTTCATTGGAGTTTCTAAGCCGGTAAATAAATGATCATCACCAATATCATCAATGGTGAAACCATTTAACAATTCCTTTTTTTCTTCTTGTAATAATTCTGTTATCATAATTTTCTTTTTTATGTGCTGTCTTAAACTTTTTTGTTAAAGCAAAGCACCGGTTTATCTTTTGGCTATATTGTTATTCGAGATAGATTTTTGTCTAGAGCATTTAAAACGCCCTTTTTCGAAGTTTCTAAGTTTTTCGTGTTTGGTTTTTCTTCCTTGAACCCTTTTGCGCCACATTTTAAAACTTGATAGTTTCATTTCTGTACGCATTAAATTAATTACTTCTTGTTCTTTTAAACCAAACTGAAATTCTATTGCTTCGAAAGTTGTTCTATCTTCCCAAGCCATTTCTATTATTCTATCAATAGATGTGCCATTTAATTTTTTCATCTAGTATAGTTGATATTGTTTGTCATTTTCTATTTTATGGTTTACTATTTTATCGATAAACTTCTTGTTTTCTTTAAATAGTTTGTTGTATTTAAATCGCACATAGTTGCCTTGAGCATGTACACTAAAGCCAGCGGTTCTGTATAAATGCAACTGATAATAAGGAATTGCCCAACTGTAAGTTTCTAATCCTTTATTGATGTGAACTATAATTCCTTTTTCTCTTAATTCTATGTTACCATAATTTATATCAGAAACTTTGTTCATGTATTTAGAGAAACCATGGCCAACTTCTTCAATTATCATCCTTTTAGAACCTGTTCCTCCCATTTTTAGTGATTGGAAAAAACTATAAGGAGCACCTAGTAAGTCATCTATGGTAGCTTTTGCGTCATTATTTTTATATGTGGTGTTAAATATCATTACTCAAATATACAAAAAATATATTTATGTTTAACTATATATAAAAATGATTAAACAAAATTTAACAATAAATTTTAATTTATTGATATTATGTGGATTAGCCTCTGTTGATTGGGCTGTTCTTACTAGAAATTGTATGTTTTTTTAAAATTCTTAGACTTTCTTCTTGCACAGTTTGGTCTTTTTTTAATTTCCACAAGATATCACTAGCGTTTTTTCTTGCGGTTTTTATGTCTACAATTGGTTTTGGATAATCAATACCCAATTCAAAATTATTAAACTGTTGATCTAAAGGTGTCATTAAATAAGGCTCATGTATAAAAGGGATTGGTAGTTCTTTTAATTCTGGAACCCATTTTTTTATAAAAGTAGCATCTTCGTCATGCTTTAAACTGTTTTTTATAGGATTGTAAATTCTTAATAGATTTATACCAGTTTCACCAGCGCTCATTTGTAATTGCGGAAAGTGAATGCCGGGTTCAAAATCTAAAAATAATTGCGATAGATGTTGAGATGCATGTTGCCATGGTTGCCATAAAATATGTGTAAAAAAAGAAACCAACATAGCTCTCATTCTAAAATTGATATAACCGGTTTCTTTTAAACATCTCATACAGGCATCTACTATAGGGAATCCTGTGGCGCCATCTCTCCAAGCTTTTTGATATCTTTCTGAAATACTTTTTTTTAGTTTTAAATATCCTTTATTAATGCTTTCGTTTTCCATGCTATGTTCCATTTCAAACTTTTGAATGAAATGAGCTTGCCATCTTAATCGAGATATAAATGCACTAATATGTTTTTTATTACTATCGGTAGTACTGTTTACAGCTTCTTGAAAAATTTGTCTTATAGATACGTTACCCCAAGCTATATAAGGAGATAATCTACTGCAGCTTTCTCTTGCTAATAAGGGTTTAGAAATATTAGACATGTATTTTTCATGTCTTGTTTTAAAAAAGGAATTTGCATACCTCCAAGCAAGTTTAGAACCTCCTTTTTGAAACGGTGTTTTTTTGCTTGTTTCTAAATTTACAGTTCTAAATAATTTTTCTATAACATTAATTTCATCAATAGTGATTAATTTATTCGCAGTAATATTATTTTTTATTTGAGATGTGTACATATATTCATCCCATTTTTCAAACCAATCTTCTCTGTCTAACAAACCTCTTAGAACTCCGTTGTTGTTATTTTCGATCCATTGAATTGTGTTATTTCTACAATATCTTTTAAATTCTTTATCTCTATTAAAGGTTAACAGCAAACCTGTTTCTTGATGAGAAAAAACAGCATTAATCTTGTAATTAGTAGTAAGTTGATTAAAAGCAGTTACAACTTCGGTTTCAACAGTCAAGATTTTAGAATTATATTGTTTTAAACTCTCGTTTAAATCTACTATAGATTGTTTTATAAAGTTCCAATGACGCTCGTTATAATGTTTATCACTAATTAAAGTAGGTTCTAAAACATATAAAAAAAGTGTACGTTTATTAGAATTCAAAGCATTGTAAATAGCTTCGTTGTCTTCTAAACGTAAATCTCTTTTAAACCAAACAACATTAATTACTTCTCTATTAATATGCATCTAAGTTTTCTATTATATGATTTGCTTTTTCTTTAATTCTTATTCTTTCTTCCGTAGACATTTTATTAAGTAAACTGTACATCATCTTCATGCGGAAGTTAGAAGAAAGTTCTGCTTGTTTCTCATCTAAGAAATTCCAATATAAAGAGTTAAATGGGCAAGCATCATCTTCTAATTTCTTAGTTTTTTTATACGAGCAAGACTCGCAGTAATTACTCATTTTACTAATATAACTTCCGCTAGAAACGTAAGGTTTTGTGGCGATTTTGCCTCCGTCTGCAAACTGACTCATGCCTCGAGTATTTGGTAACTGAACCCATTCAATTGCATCTACATAAATACCTAAATACCAAGCATCGATTTCATCTGGATTAATTTGTGTTAATAATGCAAAATTACCCGTAATCATTAAACGTTGTATGTGGTGCGCGTAGCCGTTATTTAACGAATTTTGAATTGCGTTTTTTAAGCAATTCATCTTTGTTTTTCCTGTCCAGAAAAAGGCTGGAAGTTTATTTTTATTGTTTAAAAAGTTTTCGTTTTTATAGTTTGGCATCAACATCCAATACATGCCTCTCATATATTCTCGCCAACCTAAAATTTGTCTTATAAAACCTTCTACTTGAGAAATATCGATTTCGTCGATGTTGTTTCTATAAGTTTCTAAAACCGAATTAATTATTTCTTTAGGTGATATCATTTTTGTGTTCATAGCAAACGAAATTCTACTATGAAATAAATAAAATTTATCTGTGTGCATTGCATCTTGATAATCACCAAAGTGAACCAATAAATTTTCACAGAAATACTCTAATTGTTTTAAAGCTTGCTTTCTTGAAATTGGATACTCAAAATATTTTGCATTTATTTTACCAATGGTTTCAATTCCTGCTTTTTTAATTTCGGATACTATATTTTCTAAGTTATTGTCGAAATTTATTTCTGTAGGAATTAAAACATCACCTTTCCATTTTTTACGATTGCTAGCATCGAAATTCCATTTTCCACCTTCAGGTTGTTCGTTAACAATTAATATCTGATGTTTTTTTCGCATATTTCGATAAAAACTTTCCATTAAGAATTGTTTTTTACCTTTAAAAAATGTTTTTAAATCATCTCTTTCGGTATAAAAGTGTTCTGAAGAAAAAACCTGATGTTTTATATTTAAAGATGATGTAAAGTCTGCAAGTTGTTTGTCTAATCGATATTCATCAGGCGCTATATATTCGAATTTCTCAATAGAATTTTCTTTAATTAATGTCTTTAAATTCTCGATTAAATTTTGGGAATTTTTTGCATCATTTATCTTATAATAAATTACTTGGTGATTTGCGGTTTCTAATTCTTTCGCAAAATTTCTCATTGCCGCAAAAAATCCAACTATTTTCTGAATGTGATGTGTAACGTAATCTGTTTCTTGTCTCATCTCTAACATGCAGTAGATTGTGTTTTCACAAGACTTATTAAACCAAGAATGTTCACTATTTAGTTGATCGCCAAGAATTAGTCTTAATTTCTTCATTTTAAAATAATGTTTTTTCTAACCAAAGTTTTCTAAACTTGTAATTTGTATCATAGCGTTCTGCTTGAAGTTGCGTATTAAATTTTCTGTCTCGAGGATCGTTACCAACTCCGGCAACATACATCCAATTACCGTAATTGCTATGAACGTCATAATCAACTAATAAAGATTCAAAATAAGCAGCGCCAATTCGCCAGTCTAAAAGAAGTTCTTTGGCAAAGTAAGAAGCTACGTTTTGTCTGCCTCGGTTGCTCATCCAGCCAGTTTCTTTAAGTTCAATCATGTTAGCGTTTACAAAATCGTCTTTGGTGTTGCCGTTTATCCAATTCTTAATTTGATTTTCATCAGAATTCCAACTGTATTTTTTTTCTAAGATTCCGCCAATTTTAAAAATTTTATTATCATATTTTAAAGAAATATATTTAAAATAATCACGCCAAATTAACTCGAAAATAACCCAATACGTCGATTGATTAGCCCCAAATTCAGCTTCAAATTCTTTAATTTTCCAATAAATTGTTTTTGCTGATAAGCTACCATTTGCAAGCCACGGAGAAAATTTGGTACTATAATCTGTACCAATCAATCCGTTTCTTGTTTTTTTATAAAAATTTACTTTTTTTGTTTCAAAGAAATAATTATTCAATCTATCTAAAGCGGCGTCTTCACCGCCAAAAAACTTAAATGCAGCTTTTGGGTGGATTTCAAAATTATGAAAGCCTAAATCTTTTAAGTTAGGAATGCTAGTGTAGTTTTCTACTAAATTTTCTTTTGTTAATGGAGTAGGAGTAAGTTCTTGTAATACTTTAACTGATTTTTCTAATTTTTTTCTAAACGTAGTAAAAACATTCGGAATGTTAGAGAAATCATTAGAAACTGTTTCCGGATTGTATAGAAATTGATCGTAATCCTCTATGAATTTGATTTTATTAGAGAAGCTTTGTTGTGTCAATTTATTTGACTCTGCCTCCTCTTTTGTCCATTCCTTTTGTGTGTAAATTGCATCAATATTAAACTTTTTACAAACTTTGTTTAAATGATTTTCTGGTGAATTATAAAAAGTGAGTAGTGTAATATTTAATTTTTGAAGGTTTTTTTGAAGATTTTCTACTGTTTCTATTAAAAATCGCGCTCTAAATTTCTCTGTTTTTTTAAAACCGAAACTGTCTTTTACAAAATGCTTCGGATTAAAGTAAAATACTGCAACTACTTTTTGGTGGTTTTCTGTAGCTTTTCTAAGAGCATTATTATCATTAACTCGTAAATTATTACGAAACCAAATTAAGCCAGTGTTTTCTTGTTTTTGCTGCATTTTTTACTACAATATTTTACATTTTCCCAGTTTTTCTCCCATTTTTTGCGCCAGCTAAACGGTCTGTTACAAACGATGCAAATTTTTTCTGGAAGGTGTTGTTTTTTCAAAATTATTTATTGATGTTTTGTATCATGCCGTTAAAAACAAACCAATGAAAAGGCATTACCGAATACCAATACAATCTTCCGGCTAAACCATGTGGTCTAAATGTTGCGGTTTGGTAAATGTGACCATCTTCAATTTTAAATTCTAGCCAAGCCTCACCAGGTAAAATCATTTCAGCATACAAAAGAAGTTTTCCTTTTTCTTTATCGGCATAAATTACGCGCCAAAAATCTAACGCATCACCGGCATTTAGTTCTGTTGGGTGTCTTCGACCGCGTCTTAATCCCGCGCCCCCAAAAAGTTGATCTACAAAACCTCTAATCTTCCATAAAAATGTACCGTAATACCATCCTGTTTCACCGCCAATTGCCCAAATTCTGTCTAGTGCTTTTTCTTTATTTTTTACTTTTCTCTTTTTAAAATCTTTAAAACAACCATATTCGGGTACATTTATAAATTCATGTACAAAATTTTTTAATTTTCCGCTACTCACGTAAGAGTCTTTCCAACTAGAAATAATGCTATTTTGTTCTATCTTTTTAAAAGCCAACTTAACGGCTTCTTTATATGTCATGGGGTTGACATTTAAGATATTGTTGATGTCACTTTTCTTGCCAATCACTTCTACACCCATTGAGTTTACAAGTGAACTAGCCAATTTATAAGATGTAGAGGTGACAAAATACAGCCAATAAGAAGATAATTTTGGTGTCATAACTGGCACGGTTAAAATGTATCTTTTTAACTTTCTCACTTTTGCAAATTGTAATAACATTTCTTTGTATGTTAGTACTTCTGGTCCAAAAATATCATGCGATGTATTAAATAATTCCTTTTTATTTAAAGCTTTGTGTAGAAAAGCCAAAACATCTCTAATTGCTAATGGTTGTGTTTTTGTATTTAACCATTTAGGGGCAATCATAGCTGGTAATTTTTCTACAATATCTCTAATAATTTCAAAAGAAGAACTACCAGAACCTACAATTATACCTGCTTTAAAAGTTGTTAAAGCATACGTATCTGAAGCCAATGTGTTTTCTACATTTTTTCTAGATAATAAATGTTTAGAGAGGTTTGTGTCGTTTGTAATTCCGCTTAAATAAATCACTTGCTTTAAGCTAGATTTTTCTGCAAAATTTTTAAAATTAAATGCACATTTCTCTTCTAAAGTATGAAATTCTTTGGCAGAATTAGACATAGAATGAATTAAATAGTAGGCAATATCTATATCTTTAGGAATTAATTCTAATGTGTGTGCATTTAAAAAATCAGCTTCAATTAACTCAATGTTTTTTTGATTTTTGTAATAATTTTGAGCTCTTTTTTTATCTCTTACAGGGCAAATTATAGTGTGGCCATCGTTAATTAATAACGGAATTAATCTTTTACCAATATAACCCGTTGCACCTGTAACAAGAATTTTCATACGTTTTTTATTTTTTTGGTCTTTGGTAGCTTAATTGCTTTTTAAATTTTGGAATAGCATAACTGTCTAAACCATTAATAGTAGCAACGTTACCTAAAGATAAATTTACCAATCCATCTTCTTGTAAAAGAGTGTCTTTTATATAGAGCTCTTCAATTTGCGCAACAATAAGCATAACGTCATTCGAAGAAACATACACTTCTTCTACAAATTTCATACACATTTGTACTGGAGAATTTTTCACAAAAGGAGCTTTATGGTTTCCTTTAAATTCTTCTTCTAAATCAGTTTTATCAAATTCAGATACATTTTCTGGATATTTTGCAGAGGTATGATGTGCATCTTCTATAATATCTTCATAAATATGGTTAATTGTAAAGTAACCATTTTCTTTTATGTTTTTGTATGTATTTCTTGGCACTGTTGTTGGTCTTAAAATAAAACCCAATGTTGGCGGATTAGAACCCAAATGTGTTACAGAACTAAAAACTGCCACATTGCTAACACCTTCTTTAGAAATAGAACCCAGTAAGTTGGCAGATTTAAAGCCAGAACAACTATTTATTAAATTAATTTTATAAATTTTTTCTAAGGATTGTATGTCTTCAAAATTGAAAAAAGCCATTATAAATTTTTAAAATTGTTTATTTTGATGTTGGTCGCTTTTAAATCATGCATTAAATTATACAAACCAAAAAATGTTCTATTGATATATATAAAATGTTTAGAGCCTCTATTGCCATTCATGTTCTTTAACTCAGTGCTTTTTGCATATTTTTGTCCTAAATCAGAAATTTTACCAAAGAAATTTTCATCAGAGAAGTCGAAATTTTCTTCATGAAAAGGTTGAGTAAATAAACTTAGCATTTCATGAAACATAGCTCTAAAGAAATCTAGTTCTTCTTTAGAATCGTCTTTTCTTAAAATTTCTAATTCGAATAATTTTTCTTCAAAATAAACAGGATTTGAAATGTTTTCCTTTTTTGCCAATTCAAAATATGGTATATAAAAATCATTTGGTATTGTCTTCATACAACCAAAATCAATCACAATTAGTTCGTTTTCTGGAGAGATTAAGAAGTTTCCAGGATGCGGATCTGCATGTACTTTTTTTAACTTATGAATTTGAAACATGTAAAAATCCCATAGGGCTTGTCCAATTTTTGTTGCAGTCTCTGCATCATTTGTAGAAAATTCTGATAAATGCACACCATTCATCCAATCCATAGTAATTATTCTATCCGAAGATAAATCTGCATAATATTCTGGAAAATTAAGATTTGGTATGTGTTTACATGCGGCAACAATTTCTTTACTTTGTGCCACTTCTAAAATGTAATTGGTTTCTTCTACCAATTTGTTTTCTACTTCTTTAAAATATTTATCAGAATCTTTACCTCTAATATTAAACATTTTAATAGCAATTGGTTTTACCAAAGATAAATCTGAAGCAATACTATCTGCAACACCCGGATATTGGATTTTTACAGCTAATTTTTTACCATTTTTTTCTGCTTTATGTACTTGTCCAATACTTGCGGCATTTATAGATACAGCATCAAATTTGTCATAAATCTCACTCGGGTTTTTACCAAAATAGCGTTTAAAGGTCTTTGTTACTAAAGCAGGAGAAAGTGGCGGCACAGAAAATTGTGATAAAGAAAACTTCTCTACGTAAGCTTGTGGCAGAATACTTTTTTCCATACTAAGCATTTGCGCTACTTTTAGTGCACTTCCTTTTAATTGCTTTAAGCCATCATAAATATCTTCGGCATTGTTTTCGTTTAGTTTTGCTTTAGCTTCATCTTCTGATTTAGTGATTTTATCACCATAATATTTAAGATAATTAACCCCAATCTTAGCACCTGTGGTAACTAATTTAGAAGCTCTTTGAATTTTAGAAGTGGGTATAGAGTCTATTGTTTTCATAGGTATTAATTAAAGTTAATTTTTTCTTTAAGTATAAATTTTCCAAAATCAATAATGCTTTTTAAAGGTTTCACATCAATTAAATCAAACCTTGCATTAATAGATTTTTCAATAAAAATATCCGTCTTTTCAAAAGAAGGAGACGTGTCATCCAGCCAAAATTTCATAGTAACAATTAACTGTAACCAAGAAGATTCTTGTATTGTTTTGTCTTGAATTTTTTCTAATTTTTCTTGTTTTAAATCAATTTTTTCGATACCAATGTTGCTAACGAAAATTTTATAATCTTCGCGTAACTGTTTTAAATAGCTTAAACTTTTTAAATCTTTATTTTCTTTTAACGCATAAACTACATAGCTTCTGTTTGCAGTTAAAATTTCAAAAAAAGTAAAGTAAAAACTTAACAATTTATTTCTAGCGTCATAAGTTGGATAATCTTCACTTTTAGCTAATACTTTTATAGTATGGTTAAAGAATTCACTAAAAATAGATTCCTTAATTGCTTCAAAAGAACCATAAAATTTATAAAAATCTGCTTCCTCAAAATTATTTTCTTTAGCAAAACTAAAAACAGTTTTTGGGTCATGATTGTTTTCTAGTACAAACTCCATGTACCAAGAAATTAAGTTGTCTTTTGTGATGTTTTTCTTACGAGCCATATAGATTAAATTTTATGTAAAGATACAAATGTTTAACAATATTTCAATTTAGTTAAACAATAATATTTTGTTAATACTAATTTTATTTTTTAAGAATTTTTTATTCAAGTGTTTTCCTTTAAAAACATATATTTACAATAGATATTTCTGATGTATAAGATACGAAATTATTAAACTATAAACTATTTAATTATATTATTAAATGAATATGAACAAACATGTAATTGTCTCTCTAACAGCGTTTAATTTGTTTTTTCTGGTAAGCTGTAACTTTAGGAAAGAGCAAGAGAAAACTACCTCAAAAAAATCTACATCATTAAAAAAGACTAAAACTGATGCACCTAACGAAATGGTTTGGGTTGCTTCTAAAACTTTTTTAATGGGCGCAAAACCAGGTGATCAGTTTGCGATGATGAGAGAAAAGCCAGCACATAAAGTTTATGTAGATGGATTTTATATTGATAAAAATGAAGTTACCAACCTTCAGTTTAAAAAATTTGTAGAGGCTACTAATTATATTACAACTGCAGAAAAACCAATTGATTGGGATGAAATAAAAAAAGATTTACCTCCAAATACGCCAAAGCCTGCAGATTCTATTTTACAACCAGGAAGTTTAATTTTTAATAAAAGTGCAGGTAAAATTATTTCGATGAATAACTATCAACAATGGTGGAGTTGGAAAATTGGTGCAAATTGGAAGCATCCAGAAGGACCAGGAAGTTCTATCGAAGGTAAAGACAATTACCCTGTAGTGCATGTAAGTTATAGTGATGCATTAGCATATTGCAAATGGGCAAACAGAAGATTGCCAACAGAAGCAGAGTGGGAAGCTGCAGCTCAAGGTGCAAATAAAGATAATATTTTTGTTTGGGGTAATAATAAAGAGGCTTTAAATAGTAGTGCCAATACTTGGCAAGGAACTTTTCCTACAGAAAATAACTCGGTAGATGGTTTTGAATATATTTCTCCTGTAGGTTCATATCCAGCTAATAATATTGGTCTTTACGATATGGCAGGAAATGTTTGGGAAATGACTTCAGACTTATTTAATGTGAATTATTATAGTACTTTAAATACAAATGAAGTCTTAAATAATCCTAAAGGAGCAGAAAAATCATATTCACCTGCTAATCCTTATCAATTAGAATATGTGATGAAAGGTGGTTCATTTTTATGTCATGAATCTTACTGCGCAAGTTTTAGAATATCGGCAAGAATGGGAATGGAGCCAAGTTCTAGTTCAGATCATATAGGTTTTAGAACAGTAGTTACTAAAGAAATGTTAGAAAAATAAAAAAGCTTAAAAATCGTTAGATTTTTAAGCTTTTTGTCGGGGTGGCAGGATTCGAACCTGCGACCTCCTCGTCCCAAACGAGGCGCGATGACCGGGCTACGCTACACCCCGAAAATGATTTCTCATTTAAGGATTGCAAATATATAATAATATTTAGAAACTAAAACCTTTTTCATTAAAATATTAGTGATTTTTAAAGAATTAAAATTAATTATATTTTCATTATTAAAATTTATAAACATTCGTTCTAATAACTTGTAAAAAGGTATATTTTTACATTACAAAATTCGATACAAATTTATTATGTCAGATACAGTAGAAAAAATAAAATGTTTAATCATAGGTTCAGGTCCTGCGGGTTACACAGCGGCAATTTATGCAGCAAGAGCAGATATGAAACCTGTAATGTATACAGGTATGCAAATGGGCGGGCAATTAACAACAACAACAGAAGTTGATAATTTTCCTGGGTATGCAGATGGTACAGATGGTACTGCAATGATGGAAGATTTAAAAAAGCAAGCAGAACGTTTTGGTACAGAAGTTCGTTTTGGTCTTGTAACTAAAGTAAATCTTAGTGATAAAGTTGGTGGTATACATAAAGTTATTGTTGATGAAACTAAAGAGATTGAAGCAGAAACAATAATTATTTCTACAGGTGCAACAGCAAAGTATTTAGGACTAGAAAGCGAACAACGCTTAATTGGCGGAGGTGTTTCTGCATGTGCAACTTGCGACGGATTCTTTTATAAAGGACAAGATGTGGTTGTTGTTGGAGCAGGGGATACTGCAGCAGAGGAAGCTACTTATTTGGCTAATATTTGTAATAAAGTAACTTTATTAGTGCGTAAAGATTACATGAGAGCATCTAAAGCAATGCAACATAGAGTTAATAAAACTGCAAATATTGAGGTTTTATTTAATACAGAAATCGATGAAGTTTTAGGTGATAATGTAGTTGAAGGAGTTAGAGCAATAAATAATCAAACTAAAGAAACTCATGATATTTCTGTAACTGGTGTCTTTATTGCAATCGGGCACAAACCAAATTCAGATTTATTTAAAGGAGTTTTAGATATGGATGAAACAGGTTATTTAATAACAAAAGGAAAATCTACAAAAACTAATTTACCAGGTGTATTTGCTGCTGGAGATATTCAAGATAAAGAATACAGACAAGCCGTTACTGCTGCAGGTTCTGGTTGTATGGCAGCATTAGACGCAGAGCGTTATTTAGGTGCTTTAGAATAATATTGATTTATTCCCATAAAAAAAGAGATTACAATTTAAGTAATCTCTTTTTTTTGTATGTGAAATACAATGTTATTTAAACTGTTGCAGATGCTTTCATAGATTTTCTGTAGGTAAATTTGTTAAAGATATTTCTTCTACCAAAATTATTCATAGATTTTGCATTTACAAATTTTCCAAATAGAACTTTACTAACACCAAAATATTCGTACTTATTACCATCTGTAAATGTTACTTCTAATAGCATACTTTTATGATGCCAATCTGCTACTTGAAATTCTGTAATCGTTTTTTTATAAGCCTCTAAGTTAGCAGCTTTAGTCTCTGGAGCAATACTAACCAAGAAGTGATATCCGTCAATAATTTGTGTACTTTTAATTTCAGCTTCTTCTTTATCTGCTTCATCTTGAAATTTATCAGGATGCCACTCTTTAACCAATCCTCTATAAGATTTTTTCAATTCTTTTAAATCTATAGGGCCTTCTACTTTAAAAAGTTTTTTATATTCTTTAATACGTTTCATTGCTTTGTTTTCAAATTGCGTGCAAAAGTATTGATAAAAAAGAGATTAGCTATTTTTAAAATGCTTTATTTTAATAATTTTACGAATACATAAGAAAAAAACACGAAAAATAAGAGGTCGTTAATACCGTAAATAGCATAAAAAACGCCTGCCATTTTATCTTCTTCAAAGATTACTGTTACATTATTAGATAATCTCCATTGAATCCAGATGATGCCATAAATTAATTTTTCAATCGCAAAAACAGCAATTAACCATTTTACTTTGTAATAGTTTTTAGAAACAGAAAGATAAGCTAAACCCCAAACTATAATCATCAATAAACCAAAATTAGACATTACTGCAGTGTCATACTTATTTATTGTTTGGTTTGTAAAAAGTCTAGATAAAATTAAAATTGCAAAAACATTTGTACAACCGGCAATAATAAATCCTTTTTTGATAAAATTATTCATATGTTAAATTTGAATCGAAATTTTCGATAGATTTTATAATTAATTTTACTGCTTCTATGTAAAAATCTTGATTAATGTTTTCGAATGTATCTGTGTCTTTATGATAATCTTTATGATCTTCTACACCAAAATAAATAAAAGGAATTTTTTCTTTATGAAATACTCTGTGGTCCGAAGAATAGGTCCAATTATCTAGATTTTTATCATCTGCATTGTCATGACCAAACAATAAATTAATTGGTGACTCTATGTTTTCTAAACTTTTTAGAAGTTTAGGATAATGATGTATACCTGCTGCATAAAGCTGTAAAGAGTCATTGTGAGCAATCATATCCATATTAATATTTAGTACAATTTTATTTTTCTTTTTATAATTTTTAAGCCAATAATCTGCGCCTAAAGAACCAATTTCCTCGGCATCTACTGCCGCAAAAATTAATGTGTGTTTTGGTTTGGTATTTTTAAAATAATCGGCAATTGCAATTAATGCAGCTGTACCAGAAGCATCATCATCTGCACCATTATAAATTTTACCATTTTTAATGCCTAAATGATCTAAATGACCAGTTATAACTATGGTTTTGTCGATGCTTCCAGTAATTTTACCTATAACATTTCCGCCAAATACAGTTGTATCTTTTATTTTAGAAACATTTGAATCTATATTTTCAATAGGATACATTCTTTGTCTTCTTTTGCCAGAAAAAGTGTACGGAAATTTATGAATATAGTTAGTCGATTCTTCAGTTTCTAAACCAATTTCTTTAAATTTAGTTGCGATATATTTTTGAGCTTTATAATTTCCGGGTTTAGAAAATCCTCTACCTTCTAGATCGTCACTAGATAAATACTTTATTCCGTCTATCAATAATTTCTTGTTTATAGATTTTTCTTTTTCAGATTTATTACAACTTAGTGTTATTACTGATAAGACAATTACTAGAAGGTTGTTTATTTTCATTATTTTTAAGTTTAATTATTAGAGTTTACAAACCTAAAGCTTTTCTTTCTTCAGTATTTCCTTTTTTGTTTTTACGCCAATAAGGTGAAAGAATTGTTTTAATTTTTGTTGCTGTAGTTGTGTGTTTTGTGTTATTTATAGTTAAAAATTCTTCCCAATATTCTATGGTGTAAGGAAATTCTTTAGTCAATTTAATGGTAAGTTTTCTTTTTAAAGTTGGATAAAAAATAGAAAAATATAGAAACCCCTTAATTTCCTTCAATGATGTTTCGGCATCATATGCCATAATTCGTTTGTGATTTAATGCTAAATATTCGAAAGACGGAATAATCTTCATACGACCAATCGTAATATTTTTTGGGTTTAATCTTAATTGATTCCATAATTCATTTTCTAATATATCCTTTTTTAATCCTATTTTTCTATCAGTATTATTTTCAAAATAAGAGTGAAAATCAATTTCAAATTTTTCTCGATTATTTAATTGTGCAAATGTATTACCACACCATTCTTGTGATGAAAAAGAAATTTTTATTGTCTTTTTATCGCTATTAATAGGAGAGAAGGTGCTTGTCATTAAGGAATAAGGGTATATGCCAGTGACAAATTTTTTTGTGCTATTTAACTTTAATACAGGTATTGTAGATTTACTCTTAACATCGGCTTTTACTTGTTTTTCTGGTAGAAAATCTTCAGTAACATAAATATTTACCGCAGTTCCTTCATAAACCTCGCCATAACGAGATTGTTTTAATTTATAGGACGTTATTTCTGCTTTACCTTGATACCAATAATCTTTAAAATTTTTTTTTTGATTTTGGGCTTTAATTTTATTCTTTTCCGAAGTGCAAAAAATAAAAAGAATGCTAGTTATTATAGAGACAGAGATTTTCATAACAAGTTTCATCAGTAATAATTTACCAACTAAGTTACAATTATTACTCGTATAAAAAAAGACCATCCTTTAACAGATGGTCTCTCAAACAAACAACTAAATTCAAAAACCTTGGATAAGTTTAAGAAAATTTTATAAATATTTTAGAAGCAGTATTTATTTTCTGCTTTCACTTTTTCTGCGATTTCGTTACGTAAATCTACAATATCTGGGTAGTTTGTATATTTAGTAAAACGCTTTAACCCCATTAACATCATACGCTGTTCATCACCTTCAGCAAAAGAAATAATACTTTCTTTACCTTTTTCTTCGATAATGTCTACTGCGTGATATAAATATAATTTAGACATTGCAATTTGTACAGATTGAGACTCTTCTCCAAAACGTTTTGCGTTTTTCTCTGTTCTTAAAATTGCAGATTCTGCCATATAAATTTCAATTAATATGTCTGAAGCAGCGATTAATAATTGTTGATGAGACTCGATTTCTTGCCCATATTTTTGAAGTGCTGCACCAGCAACCATTAAAAATGTTTTCTTTAACTTGGCAATCATGTGTTTTTCTTCTGAAAATAACTCAGAATAATCTGGAGTTTCAAAAGAAGGAATTCCCATTAAACTATTAGCTACTTCTGTTGCAGGTCCTAACAAGTCTACATGACCTTTCATTGCTTTTTTAATAAGCATTCCAACAGAAAGCATTCTGTTAATTTCGTTTGTACCTTCGTAAATTCTAGCAATTCTAGCGTCTCTCCAAGCAGATTCCATAGGAGTTTCCTCAGAGAACCCCATTCCACCAAAAATTTGAATACCTTCATCTGCGCAACTTTGTACGTCTTCTGATACGGCAACTTTTAAGATTGAACATTCTATTGCATATTCTTCTACACCTTTAAGTTCTGCTTCTTGGTGTGTATTACCCGCAGCAACTCTTAAAGCGATTCTATCTTCGATGTCTTTCGCAGCTCTATAAGAAGCAGATTCGCCAACATATGCATTTGTAGACATTTCTGCTAATTTTACCTTAATTGCACCAAAATCTGCAATAGGAGTTTTAAATTGCTTACGCTCTGTAGCGTATTGTGTTGCATATGTAATAACTCTTCTTTGAGAATCTAAACATGCTGCAGCTAATTTAATACGACCAACATTTAAAGCATTCATGGCAATTTTAAAACCTTCACCACGACCTGCTAACATATTTTCTACAGGTACTACTGTATCGTTAAAAAATACTTGACGAGTTGAACTTGCACGAATACCCAATTTGTGTTCTTCTTCACCTAAAGTAATTCCGTTTGCATTTTCTGGATCATATTCTACAATAAAGCCAGTAATGTTTTTATCATTTTCTATACGAGCAAAAACAATCATTAAACTACAAAAACCTGCGTTTGAAATCCACATTTTTTGCCCGTTAATCTTGTAAGACTTTCCGTCTTCCGAAAGTTCTGCTGTTGTTTTTCCAGAGTTTGCATCAGAACCTGCACCAGGTTCCGTTAAACAATAAGCCCCAAACCATTCTCCGGTAGCTAATTTAGGAACATATTTTTCTTTCTGTTCTTGTGTACCATATAAAGTAATTGGCATTGTACCAATACCTGTGTGTGCACCAAAAGCTGTACTAAAAGATCCAGTTCCAGAAGATATGTAATCACAAGTTAACATTGTAGATACAAATCCCATACCCAAACCACCAAATTCTTCGGGTACTGCAACACCTAAAAATCCTAATTCACCAGCTTTACGCATAACTTCTTCTGTTAATGCATAATCTTTAGCTTCGAAACGAGCTTTATGAGGAATAATTTCTCTATCATTAAATTCCATCACAGCTTCCTTCATCATTTGTTGCTCCTCTGTAAAGTCTTCTGGAGTAAATACGTTTTCGCAGTTAGTTTCTTTTACTAAAAACTGTCCGCCTCTTAATAATTCTGACATTTTCTTGTTTGTTTAATTTGTTATTAACTAAGGAATTCGAATACACCAGCAGCACCTTGCCCTGTTCCAACACACATGGTCACCATTCCGTATTTATTTTTCATATCTCTTTTACGCATTTCATCGAATAATTGTACCGATAATTTTGCGCCTGTACAACCTAAAGGATGACCTAAAGCGATTGCACCACCATTTACATTAACAATATCTGGGTTTAAATTTAGCTCTCGCATTACTGCTAAAGATTGCGAGGCGAAAGCTTCGTTTAATTCGATTAATTCGATATCATTTTGCTGTAAACCTGCTTGTTTTAATACCTTCGGTATTGCAGCTACAGGACCAATTCCCATTATTCTAGGTTCTACACCTGCAGCAGCATAATTTACTACTCTTGCAATTGGTTCTAAGTTTAATTCTTTAACCATTTCTTCGCTCATTACCATAGCAAATGCTGCACCATCACTCATTTGAGATGAATTACCAGCGGTAACACTTCCTCCAGCAGCAAAAACTGGTCTTAATTTATTTAGTACTGCAGTAGAAGTTCCTTTTCTTGGTCCTTCATCTTTATTTACAGTATATTTTCTAGTTGCTTTTTTACCGTTTGCATCTAAATAAGTTTCTTCAACTTCTATAGGTACAATTTGATCTTGAAAACGATTTTCTGCTTGAGCTCTTAACGCTTTCATATGAGAATTATAAGCAAATTCATCTTGATCTTCTCTCGATACTTTAAATTGATTTGCAACTGCTTCTGCAGTATTTCCCATTCCCCAATAATAATCGGCATGACCATCTTTAATAGTATCGTAATTTAATTCTGGCTTAAATCCAGTCATTGGTACAGAACTCATGCTTTCCGCTCCACCAGCAATTATACAATCTGCCATACCAGCTTGAATTTTTGCAGCTGCCATTGCAATTGTTTCTAATCCTGAAGAACAAAAACGATTTACTGTAACTCCTGGTACATCAACAGAGTTTAATCCTATTAAAGAGATAAAACGAGCCATGTTTAATCCTTGCGAACCTTCTGGCATTGCGTTACCAACAATTACATCATCTATACGTTTTACGTCTAAATTTGGTAATTCTTTCATCATGTGTTGGATTGTTTCTGCACCCAACTCGTCTGCACGTTTAAATCGAAAAACACCTTTTGGAGCCTTTGCAACTGCAGTTCTATATGCTTTTACTATATATGCTGTTTTCATAAAATTTTAGTTTCTTAAAGGTTTACCAGTTTTTAACATTGCTTGAATTCTTTCTAACGTTTTACGTTCTGTACATAACGATAAAAATGCTTCACGCTCTAAGTCTAATAAATACTGCTCTGTAACCAATGTTGGTTCAGATAAATCTCCACCTGCCATAACATAAGCTAACTTATTGGCTATTTTCATGTCGTGTTGTGAAATGTAATTAGAATGTTCCATAGAATCTGTTCCAACTAAAAACATACCTAATGCTTGTTTACCTAATACTTTTACATCTTTTCTTGTTGCTGGTTGTGTATAACCGCTTTCTGCCATTAATTTAGCATGAGCTTTCGCAGTCGCAATTTGTCTGTCTTTATTAACAACAACTATATCTTTTCCTTTTTGAAGTAAGCCTAAATCGAAAGCTTCGTGTGCAGAAGTAGATACTTTTGCCATACCAATAGTTAAAAAGTTTTCTTGTAAAATGTTTAATTCAACATCTCCTTTTTGAAAAGAATCTGAAGCTCTTAAAGCCATTTCTTTAGAACCACCACCACCAGGAATAACACCAACACCAAACTCTACTAGTCCCATGTATGTTTCTGCGGCTGCAACAACTTTATCTGCATGTAAAGATATTTCACAACCACCACCTAAAGCCATACCATGAGGCGCAGAAATAGTTGGTATTGATGAGTAACGCATGCGCATCATTGTATCTTGAAAATATTTGATAGCATAATTTAATTCATCATATTCTTGCTCTACAGCCATCATAAAAATCATACCAATATTTGCACCAACAGAGAAATTTGCCGCTTGATTACCAACAACTAAACCTTGAAAATCTTTTTCAGCTAAGTCGATACCTTTATTAATTCCTGCTAAAACATCTCCACCAATGGTGTTCATTTTAGATTGAAATTCTATATTTAAAATTCCGTCTCCTATATCTTCGATAACTACACCAGAATTTTTAAATACTTGATTTGATTTTCTGATGTTATCTAAAATAATAAATGATTCTTGACCAGGTTTTTTTGTTTGAGCTTTAGAAGCAACATCATAAAAATAAGTTGCGCCATCTTTAACAGAATAAAAAGATTTAGAACCAGCAGCTAACATTTCTGTTACCCATGCAGCAGGTTCATATCCTTCAGCTTTCATTAATTCGATACCTTTTTCTACACCAACAGCATCCCAAATTTCAAAAGGTCCGTTTTCCCAACCAAAACCAGCTTTCATTGCATCGTCAATTTTATACAATTCATCAGAAATTTCTGGAATTCTATTTTGAACGTATGCAAACATTGCTGAAAAGTTTTTTCTGTAAAACTCACCAGCTTTATCTTTACCACCAACTAATACTTTAAATCTGTCGATTGGTTTATCTATTGTTTTAGTTAATTCTAACGTTGCAAATTTTGCTCTTTTTTTAGAACGATACTCCATCGTATCTAAATCTAACGTTAAAATTTCTTTTTTACCATCTACAACAGCTTTTTTGTAGAAACCTTGTCCGGTTTTGCTACCCAACCACTTGTTTTCCATCATTGTATTGATGAAACCAGGAAGTTTAAAAAGCTCATGAGCTTCGTCATTAGGACAGTTTTCGTAAATACCATTAGCAACATGAACTAAAGTGTCTAAACCAACAACATCTACAGTTCTAAAAGTAGCCGATTTAGGCCTACCTATTACCGGACCTGTTAATTTATCTACTTCTTCTACTGTTAAACCTAATTCTTTAACTTGATGAAATAAAGATTGGATTCCGAAAATACCAATTCTATTTCCAATAAAAGCTGGCGTATCTTTGGCTAAAACAGATGTTTTACCTAAAAACTTCTCGCCATACATCATTAAAAAGTCTGTAACTTCTTGTTTACAATCTGGTCCAGGAACAACTTCAAAAAGTTTTAAATATCTTGGCGGATTAAAAAAGTGTGTTACAGCAAAATGCTTTTGAAAATCTTCACTTCTTCCTTCATTCATAAACTTGATAGGAATACCAGAAGTATTAGAAGAAATTATTGTACCCGGAGTTCTGTATTTTTCTAATTTTTCGAAAACTATCTTTTTTATGTCTAGTCTTTCTACAACAACTTCCATAATCCAATCTACGTCTGCAACCTTTGCAATGTCATCTTCTAAATTACCAGTAGTAATTCTTTTTGCAAATTTTTGATTGTATATTGGAGAAGGTTTCGATTTTAAAGATGCTGTTAGTGCATCATTAACCAATCGGTTTCTAACAACTTTGTCTTCTAACGTTAGTCCTTTTGCTTTTTCTTTATCGGTTAGTTCTCTTGGAACTATGTCCAATAAAAGAACTTCTACACCAATATTTGCAAAATGACAAGCAATACCGCTTCCCATAATTCCGGAACCAATAATTGCTACTTTTTTAATTCTTCTAGTCATTTGTTTGATTTTTATACTGCTTTATTGTTGATTTCTTTATAAATTTCTTTATCTGCTATTAATTTGTTTATAGTAGAAGTAACTTTAAAAAAACCTTCTAAATCATTTGCAGTAACATTATTTATTACTGTTTCATTAAATTGAATAACATGGCCTTTAGAAATTTTACGCATTTCTTTACCGTATTCTGTTAATTTAACAATTACACTTCTACCATCGTCAGGATTTTTTTCTCTACAAATAGCCCCTTTATCTTCCATGTTTTTTAATATTCTAGAAAGACTTGTAGGTTCCATACCCATTAACGGTCCTAACGCTGTAGATGGCGTTCCGTTTTGTTTATCAATATTTAACAAAACAAAAGCTGTAGCCATTGTGCTATTATGTGTTAACGCTTGTTCGTTATACAATTTTGCAACGGCTTGCCATGTTGCTCTTAATTGATGATCTATTGATTTATTTTTATTCATTGGTTCAAATATAATAAAATTTATTATGCGTGCATAGTAAATTTTAAAAAAGTTATGCATGCATAGTAAATTTAACATAAAATTAAACTGTAACGTTTTTAGTTGATGCTATACTAATAGTTATAAAATATGTAATTTTGTTAGGGTTTTTACCTAATTTGAAAATCTACTATAATCAATGAAGAATTTATTAGAAATTAATAATGTAGTTAAAAGATACGGAGATTATACTGCGTTAAATAATGTTTCACTTGCAATTCCTAAAGGAAGTGTATATGGTTTATTAGGGCCAAACGGCGCAGGTAAAACTTCTTTAATTAGAATTATAAACCAAATAACAATGGCAGATAGTGGTTCTGTTATATTAGACGGAGAAAAATTAGCACCACATCATACAGCCCAAATTGGTTATTTGCCAGAAGAACGTGGTTTGTATAAGTCTATGAAGGTTGGTGAGCAAGCTTTGTATTTGGCACAATTAAAAGGATTAAGTAAATCAGAAGCAAAAAAAAGATTAAAGTATTGGTTCGAAAAGTTTGATATTTCTGCTTGGTGGAATAAAAAAATTGAAGAACTTTCTAAAGGAATGGCGCAAAAAGTACAATTTATTGTTACTGTAATGCACAATCCTAAATTATTAATTTTTGATGAACCCTTTTCTGGTTTCGATCCTATCAATGCGCAATTAATAGCCAAAGAAATTTTACAGTTAAGAGATGAAGGTGCAACAATAATTTTTTCTACTCACAGAATGGAGTCGGTAGAAGAAATGTGCGATGAAATTGCTCTGATAGACAAATCAAATAAAATATTAGACGGTAAGTTAGACGATATTAAACGCCAGTTTAGAACAAATACCTTTCAAGTGGGTTTAAACACCCAAAACCCTTTAGAAGTAGAGCGTATTTTAAAAGAGAGTTTTAAAGTGTATCCATCAGATTTTAAATTATTGAATGATAGTTTAACGTTAAATGTAAAAATTCCAACAGGTAAAACGGCAAATGAATTGTTATCCTTTTTAACAAATAGAGGTGAAGTTCAACATTTTGTAGAGCTTATACCAAGTGCAAACGATATTTTTATTCAAGCAATAAACAAAAATAATTAAGAAGATGAGCAAGTTAAGGTTAATCATACAAAGAGAGTTTATTGCAAAAGTTCGCAATAAATCATTTATAATTATGACTTTTTTGAGTCCGCTAATTATGGTAGGTATGGGAGCATTAGTATTTTTTCTGATGCAAAAAAATGATGAAAAAATTAAAAAGATAGTTTATGTGGATAATTCTGAGTTATTTTCTAAAGCAGATTTTAAAGACACAAAAACAATTCACTATTTAGATTACACAGAGCTTGGGGTTGAAGAAACAAAAAAGAAGGTAGAAGAAGGTGATTTTTACGGAGCTTTATTAATTCCGAAACAAGATAGTTTAGAAATTTTAGCAAAATCAATAGAATTCTATTCTAAAGAATCTCCAGGAATGTCTGTGATGAATTCTCTAGAAAATAAAATTGAACAAAAAATTAGAAATATAAAACTAACAGATTTTGGTATCGATTTAGATAAAATTAAGGCATCTAAAATTAATACTGATATTAAAATGTTTAATTTTTCTGGTGAGCAATCATCAAAATTAATAAACGGGTTAAAAATTGGTGTTGGTGCAATTGCGGGTTATTTGTTAATGATGTTTGTAATGATTTATGGTACTTCTGTGATGAGAAGTGTTATCGAAGAAAAAACTAGTAGAATTATAGAAATAATTGTGTCGTCGGTAAAACCGTTTCAATTAATGCTTGGTAAAATCCTTGGTAATGCATCAGCAGGGTTATTACAATTTTTTATTTGGGGAGTTTTATTATTTGTAATTCTTACGGTTGTTTCTTCGATATTTGGTGTTGATGTGGTAGAAATGCAATCTGCAAGAGTGCCGGCAGAACAAATGGATGCTGTTAAGCAAGCAACGGAAGGCGATAAAGGTCAAATGGTTGTTCAAGAAATATTAAAACTACCAATCTTAAAGTTATTTGTGTTGTTTATCTTTTATTTTTTAGGAGGTTTTATGCTGTATAGTTCTTTGTTTGCAGCAGTTGGTGCAGCAGTAGATAATGAAACAGACACGCAACAATTTATGTTGCCGATAATGTTGCCATTAATTCTAGGTGTTTATGTTGGGTTTGCAACTGTAATGAATGATCCGCATGGTTCTATTGCAGTGTTATTTTCTCATATTCCATTTACAGCACCTATAGTTATGTTAATGCGAGTTCCTTTTGGCGTTTCATGGTACGAATTGTTAATTTCTATGGCATTATTATTAGTTACATTTGTATTTATGGTTTGGTTAGCAGCTAAAATTTATAGAGTTGGTATTTTAATGTATGGTAAAAAACCAACTTATAAAGATTTGTATAAATGGTTAAAATATAAAGGATAAATGCAAGACGGTTTAGATAAGGTTAAAGATGCTATTTTAGATGAAACAACATCTATATTAGATTATACTTTTAAGTTTAGTGATGAAATTAGCATTACTGTTAAAGGGCTAATATTTGTTGCTGTAGCTTTACTTTTAACAGCTTTTATATTAAAGTTAGTAAGAAGGTTTATAACTAGAAAAATGCCAGAGAATGATAAAGTTAAATTTGTAAGCGTTTTTAGTTATATAAGATGGTTGGTGTTTTTGGTAATCTTTTTAATTGCTATGGATGCTTCTGGTGTTAATGTTACCGCTGTTTTTGCCGCTTCTGCAGTACTTTTAATTGGTGTTGGTTTGGCATTGCAAACATTGTTTCAAGACATTATTTCTGGTATTTTTATTTTAGTAGATAAATCTGTGCATGTTGGTGATATTATTGAATTAGAAGGTAAAGTAGGTAGAGTTTTAGATATTCGTTTAAGAACAACTAGGGCAGTTACTATAGACAATAAAGTGTTGGTAATTCCTAATCATTTATATCTAACTAATATTCTTTTTAACTGGACAGAAAACGGAACAGAAACAAGAGAATCTGTAGCTGTTGGTGTTGCCTACGGTAGCGATGTAGAATTGGTGAAAAAGGTTTTATTAGAAACTGCAAAAAAGAACGAAAAAATATTAAAAATACCAGAACCAAAAGTGCTATTTACAGATTTTGCAGACAGTTCTTTAAATTTTAAACTTGTGTTTTCTTTAAATAATAGTTTCGAAACTAGGTTTGTTCAAAGCGATTTAAGATTTGGTATCGATAAAGCTTTTAGAGAACACAATATTTCTATCCCTTTTCCACAAAGAGATGTACATTTATTCCAAAATCAATAAAAAGAATTAGACGTTTAAACATAGTTTTGAATTAAATTTATTTAAATTACGTTTCAAATAAAAATTTATGAGCAAGATATTAATTATCGAAGATGAAGCAGCAATTAGAAGGGTTTTAAAGAAAATTATTTCTGAAGAAAACGAAGCCTACAATGTAGAGGAAGCTGAGGACGGATTGTTAGGTATAGAAATGATAAAAAATAATGATTATGATTTGGTTTTATGTGATATTAAAATGCCAAAAATGGATGGTGTTGAGGTATTAGAAAAAGCCAAAAAAATAAAACCAGAAGTACCAATTGTAATGATTTCTGGTCACGGAGACCTTGATACGGCTGTAAATACAATGCGTTTAGGCGCTTTCGATTATATTTCTAAGCCGCCAGATTTAAATAGATTATTAAACACAGTTAGAAATGCTTTAGATAAAAAAGTTTTAATTGTAGAGAATAAAAGGCTGAAGAAAAAAGTTAGCAAAAACTATGAAATGATTGGTGAAAGTGATGCTATTTCTCATATTAAAGAAATTATTGAAAAAGTAGCAGCAACAGATGCAAGAGTTTTAATTACTGGACCAAACGGAACAGGAAAAGAGTTGGTAGCGCATTGGTTGCATGAAAAATCAGATAGAGTTAAAGCACCTATGATAGAGGTAAATTGTGCTGCAATTCCTTCAGAATTAATAGAAAGTGAACTATTTGGTCATGTAAAAGGATCTTTTACCGGTGCAAATAAAGATAGAGCTGGTAAGTTTGAGGCAGCAAATGGTGGTACTATTTTCTTAGATGAAATAGGAGATATGAGTTTGTCTGCGCAAGCAAAAGTCTTAAGAGCTTTGCAAGAAAATAAAATTCAAAGAGTTGGTTCTGATAAAGACATTAAAGTAAACGTTAGAATTGTAGCAGCAACCAATAAAAATTTGAAAAAAGAAATTGCCGAAGGAAGGTTTAGAGAAGATTTATATCATAGATTGGCAGTAATTTTAATTAAAGTTCCTGCTTTAAACGATAGAAGGGAAGATATACCTTTATTGGTAGAATTTTTTGCTGATAAAATTTCTAAAGAACAAGGTTCTCCAAAAAAAGAATTTTCTAATGATGCCATCGCACTTCTACAAGAATATGATTGGACAGGAAATATTAGAGAACTTAGGAATGTAGTAGAAAGGTTGTTGATTTTAGGAGAAAAAGAAGTCTCTGCAAACGATATTAAGTTGTTTGCAAATAAGTAGTTTTTTTGTTTTCCAATAATGTAATTATTGTATCAAAATTTTGAAGTTTGGCATGATCTAATGCAGTTTTACCTTCTAAATCTTTTAGGTTAAAATCTGCATTTTTGTTAAGTAAAAACGCAACCATTTTTTCTTGATTGTAAATTGTTGCAAAAATTAAAGCAGAATAACCTTGGTTGTTTTGTATGTTAATATTTGCATTATTTTTAAGTAGTAATTCTGCGATTTCTAAATTGCCTTTAAATGCTACCCCTAACAAAGCCGTGTTTCCTTTTGCATCTTGATGATTTACATTTGCGTTGTGTCTAATTAAAGTTTCTGCAATTTCTTTTTTATCAAAATAAGTAGCAAAAACTAAAGGACTAAAACCTCTTTTATCTTTTGCATTCGCTAGATTAGGAAATTTCTTTAATAAGGTTTCAATCATATTGATATTTACAGATTGAATTGCGTTAAAAAAAGTGTTTAAAATATTCATAATTTAAAAGTTTATAAGAAAGGATAGGTTTTAATAAACCTATCCTTTTTAGATTTATAGAGATTATTTTACATCAAACCTGTCTAGATTCATCACTTTAGTCCAAGCAGCAATAAAATCTTTTACAAAACGATCTTGACCGTCATTTGCACCATAAACTTCAGCAATTGCTCTCAGTTCTGTATTTGATCCAAAAATTAAATCTGCTCTTGTGCCTTTATATTTTACTTCTCCAGTATTTCGATTGCTTCCTTCAAAATATCTATCGTCTTCAGAAGTTGCTTTCCAAGTGTAAGTAAAATCTAAAATATTTTTAAAGAAGTCGTTTGTTAAAGTACCAACATTGTCAGTAAAAACACCGTAATCAGAACCGTCATAATTAGCTCCTAAAACTCTTAATCCGCCTACTAAGACAGTTAATTCTGGTACAGAAAGTGTTAATAAATTAGCTTTATCAATCAACAGGTCTTCTGCAGCTATTGTTAAATCTTTTTTAATGTAGTTTCTAAAACCATCAGCTAAAGGTTCTAAATAACCAAATTGTTCTACATCAGTTTGTTCTTGGGTAGCATCGCCTCTTCCTTGAGTAAAACTTACAATTTCATTATAACCTGCGTTTTTTAAAGCTTTTTCCAATCCTACATTTCCTCCTAAAACAATTAAATCAGCTAAAGAAACTTCGCCTTCAAATTTGTTTTTTACATCTTTTAGAGTTTCTAGAACTTTGGCCAATTCTTTTGGGTTGTTAACTTCCCAACTACGTTGTGGTTCTAAAGCAATTCTAGCTCCGTTAGCACCACCTCTGTTGTCTGAACCTCTAAATGTAGATGCAGAAGCCCAAGCTGTTGTTATCAATTGAGATATTGTTAATCCGCTATCAATAATCATAACTTTTAAATTTGCAATATCAGCATCACTTAATGTATAATTTACTGTAGGAATTGGATCTTGCCATAACAATTCTTCTTGAGGAACTTCTGGACCTAAATAACGAGAAGTAGGGCCTAAATCACGATGAGTTAGTTTGTACCAAGCACGAGCAAATGCATCTTCGAACGCCTTATGGTCTGCATGGAATTTTTTTGAAATTTCTAAATATTTTGGATCTACTTTTAATGCAATATCAGCAGTAGTCATCATTAAATCTTGCCTTCCATTGGCGTCACCAGCTTTGGGTGCCATTTTAGCATTTGACGCTGCGGTTGGTTTCCATTGATGTGCACCGGCAGGACTTTTTGTTAATTCCCATTCGTAGTTTAATAACACATCGAAATAATCTGCATCCCAGCGAGTAGGGTTTGGAGTCCAAGCACCTTCAATACCACTTGTAATTGTATCATCTAAAACACCGGTACCAAAACTGTTTTTCCAACCAGTACTCATTTCTTCTATTGAAGCACCATGTGGTTCTTTACCAACATATTTATTAGGATCTGCAGCACCATGAGCTTTTCCAAAAGTATGTCCGCCTGCAACTAAAGCAACGGTTTCTTCATCATCCATAGCCATTCTACCAAAAGTTTCTCTAACATTTTGAGCAGAACCCATCGGGTCTGGATTTCCGTTTGGTCCTTCCGGATTTACATAAATCCACCCCATCATTACAGCAGCTAAAGGATCTTCTAAGTCACCATCTTCATATCTTTTATCATTTGCACCCCATTCGGTTTCACTTCCCCAATAAATATCTTGCTCAGGTTCCCAAACGTCTTCACGTCCACCGGCAAAACCAAAAGTTGGAAACCCCATTGATTCTAAAGCACAGTTTCCTGCCAATATCATTAAATCTGCCCAAGATATTTTGTTCCCATATTTTTGTTTTATGGGCCAAAGTAATAGTCTAGCTTTGTCTAAATTTCCATTATCTGGCCAACTATTTATAGGTGCAAAACGTTGATTTCCTGCACCTGCACCTCCACGTCCATCGCCAACTCTGTATGTACCGGCACTGTGCCATGCCATACGTATCATCAATCCTCCATAATGGCCATAATCTGCTGGCCACCAGTCTTGAGAATCTGTCATAAACTCTTTTAAATCTTTTTTAAGAGCATCATAGTCTAAACTCTTAAATGCTTCTGCATAATCAAAATCTTCACCCATTGGGTTCGATTTTGTGGCGTTTTGGCGTAAAATATTTAATTTTAATTCGTTCGGCCACCAATCTCTATTTTTTACACCTTGTCCGGATGTTTGTTTGGTTGTTCCACTTAAAAAAGGACATTTAGATATGTCATCATTTAAATCAAAATTCTTTCCGTTTGGTTGACTATTTGCGTGAGGATTGTTTTTCATTTTTTATAATATTTAATTTGACAATGCAAACCTACAGGTTTTTTATTAATAATTATTATCTATAGTTTTTATTTTAAAATAATTAAAAACTATTAAAAATGTTTTCTCTTTAAATTTACAAATTATTTTATAAAAAATTACGGAATAATTTTAATCTATTTTTATTAATATTTTTAATAAATTTAATTTATAGTATAATAAAAACTTAACATTAAATTTTAACAAATAATCTATGCTCATTTATATCTTTGTAGTCTCAAATAACGAATTAATAATTACTTAAAATTTATAAAAAATGGCAACAGCAGTTGGTAAAAAATTTCCAGATTTAAATGTAGACGCAATGAATGAAATGGGAGATACATTTAAGCTAAATGTATTAGAAGAAGCGGTTAATAACAAAAAGAAAGTTTTGTTATTCTGGTACCCTAAAGATTTTACATTTGTTTGTCCTACAGAATTACATGCTTTTCAAGCTGCTTTAGCAGAGTTTGAAAAAAGAAATACAGTTGTTATTGGTGCTTCTTGTGATACGCCAGAGGTACACTTTGCTTGGTTAAGTACTTCTAAAGATAACGGAGGAATAGAAGGAGTAACATACCCAATTTTAGCAGACAGCAACAGAAACTTATCTTCTATTTTAGGTATTTTAGATATTACTAATGAAACTTTTGACGAAGCGACTCAAACAATACAAGTAGAAGGAGATAACGTTACTTATAGAGCTACTTATTTAATTGATGAAGAAGGTACAGTTTTTCATGAAGGAATAAACCATATGCCAGTTGGTAGAAATGTAAATGAATTTTTACGTTTAATTGATGCTTACGCTCACGTTCAGAAAAATGGAGAAGTTTGTCCAGCAAACTGGGAAGAAGGTAAAGACGCAATGTCACCTAATGCAAAAGGAACTGCAGAATATTTAGCTTCTCACTAATAAATTATTGATAATATTGGTGTTTAGAAATTTACTAAACACCAATATTTAAAAAACTACAACTATGTTACAAGAATTAACAGAAGATAATTTACAAGAAATTGTAAATAGTAATGATAAAGTAATTGTACAATATTCTGCTACTTGGTGTGGTAATTGTAGAATAATGAAGCCAAAGTTTAAAAAATTGGCTTTAGAAAATGAAAATATTGCTTTTGTTATTGCAGATGCAGAAAAATTTCCAGAAAGTAGAAAATTAGCAGATGTTAGTAATTTACCAACTTTTGCAACTTTTGAAAGCGGAAGTTTTAAAAATCAAGCACAAACAAATAAGTTTGATGTTTTAAAAGACTTAGCAAGCGAAATTATTTAATTATGAAGTTACCAGTAATTAAACACCTAACAAATTTTATCGAAGAAAACGATCAAGATTATGTTTTAGAAACCATAGAAACTCTAGAAGCTTTAACAGAAGTTCCTTCTTTAAAAGATGAAGAATTAGATGTAATTGGTGAATTGATTTCTAATATGTACGGAGCAATTGAAGTTGATAAAATGGTAAAAGAGGGTGCTCCTAAAAAAGAGGCCTTAAACACTTTTATGAAACGAGTATTAGGCTCAATAGATAAATAATCTATTTATAAAATTAGACCTTAAGTAGAAGCTTGAGGTTTTTTTATGCCTTAAATTTAGAACTTATAAATGTAGCCATTTCGTTAGCCCATATTTTGTAAGTTAATTCTGAAGGATGAACACCATCACTAAAATAAATACTCGAGTTTTCATGAGATAAATTATTTCTTTCGCTCCAGTTTTTTAGCGTGATAATTTCATCATAATAAAAAACATTTTTTTTAGATTGAAGTTTATTTTTAAGTTCCGAACCAAAGATTTCAACTAAATTTCCGATTACAAATTTTATTGTTTTAGTAAATGCCGGAAACTCTTTAATAGGTGGCATGTTTGTAAAATAAATAGGTGCTTCAGGAAATTTGTCTTGAATAGATACAATTAAATTTTCGATATCTCTCAACCATTTTTTTGGAGAATTTAAAGTAAAAGCATCGTTTCCTCCCATTCCAATTACAATTAAATCAATTTTAGTTTCTTTAATTTTAGGTATTATTTTCGTAGTAACTTTTGCTACTGTATATCCGCTTCTTGCATAAACACGCCAATGTATGTTTTTTTGTAATTTAGTAGAAAGCTTTTTTGCTAAAGCACCAGTAAAACCGTTTTTATGGTAATCTACACCAACGCCTGCAATTGTACTTTCTCCAATGGTAAGAATGTGTAAATCCGAAGAAAAATTATTATTTACAAAACCTGTAGTTTCTTTAGCTTCTGGCAATGTTGGTACATTTTTTCTAATATTTTTTCCTTGAAAGTATAACAAAGGTAAAAGGGGTAAAGAGGTAAATATGCCTAAATTGTATTTTAAACTATGCTTCATTATTTTTGGCTTCGTTGGCTTTTTTAATAATTGCTTTTAAACGTTCTTTATGTAACTGTTTTTCTAACTTTACTTTGTTAATTTTTCTATTCATTAACTTAGTATGTTTTGCTTTATTAGCCGTGTTTTTTTCTTTTCCTTTTTTGGGCATTTTTCTATGTCAATAAAAAGTTACAAATAAAATAAAGGTTCTATTTTCTCTTTAAATTCTATTATCTTCGTTTTTTACAAAAATAACAAAATAAAATGGTAAGAGGTATAAAAGACTATTTGGTTATAGGTTTAAAAGGAATGGCGATGGGCGCTGCTGATGTTGTGCCTGGTGTTTCTGGAGGAACAATTGCGTTTATTTCTGGTATTTACGAAGAGCTTCTAGGTTCTATTGCTAATGTGAATTTAGGCTTGTTAAAAACTTTAAAGTCAGACGGAATTAAAGCTGCTTGGAAACAAGTAAACGGCTCTTTTTTATTGGCTCTTTTTATCGGAATTTTTATAAGTATAATTTCTTTAGCCAAAACGATTAAGTGGTTGTTAGAAAATGAGCCAGTTTTATTATGGTCTTTTTTCTTCGGATTAGTTTTAGCAAGTATTATTTACATTGGTAAACAAATTACAAAATGGAATTTTATTACTTATGCAATTTTAATAGTAGGTGCTTTTGTAGCATATTTTATCACAACACTTAATCCGTTAGTTACAGAAAGTTCTTCTTTATTATTTATGTTTTTAGCAGGCGCAATTGCAATTTGTGCTATGATTTTGCCAGGTGTTTCAGGAGCATTTATTTTAGTTCTATTAGGTGCGTATAAACCAATTTTATCTGCTGTAAATGATAGAGATATCAAAACAATAGCAGCGGTTGGTTTGGGGGCAATTGTAGGTTTGTTATCTTTTTCTAAGATTTTAAAATGGATGTTTGCAAATTATAAAAATTATACTCTAGCAGTCTTAACAGGTTTTATAATTGGTTCTTTAAACAAAATTTGGCCTTGGAAAGAAACAATTACTACACGTATAAATTCTCACGGAATCGAGGTGCCGTTAAAACAAGTTAGTATTTCTCCGAATTCTTTTGATGGTGATCCGAAGTTATTAATGGCAGTTGTTTTAGCTGTATTAGGTTTTGCGCTTATTTTATTAATGGAAAAATTGGCGGTTAAAAAAGCATAATGCAAGTCGAAAGAACTTTCTTACAAAAATTATATCTTTTTTTAAAAGGTTTAGCAATGGGTGCTGCTAACAAAGTGCCTGGTGTTTCTGGCGGAACAGTTTCTTTTGTATTTGGTTTTTATGAAGAGTTAATTCAGTCTTTTAAAAAAGTTAATATTACCGCATTTAAATTGTTAATACGCGGTAGATTTTCGAGTTTTTATACATATGTGAATGGTCAGTTTTTATTACTGATAATGGGCGGAAGTATTTTTAGTTACTTCAGTATTTCTTTAGTTTTAGATTACTTTTTAGAGCATTACGAGCTTTATGTTTGGAGTTGGTTTTTTGGAATGATAATTGGCTCTGTCTATTATATTGGTAAAGATTTCGGAGAATGGAATCGTAAAAATGTAATTTCATTAATAATTGGAGCTACTATTGGTTTAGGAATTAGTTTTTTAAAACCTGCTGGAGAAAATGACAATTTATGGTTTGTTTTTTTCTGCGGAATTGTTGGTGTTTCTGGTATGACTTTACCCGGACTTTCGGGTTCCTTCATCTTAATTTTGATGGGGAATTACGTTTTACTTTTAGTAGATGCGGTAAACGAATTATTCTTTGTAGTAACCAATCTACTAATTGGTAATTTTGATGTGTTATCTGATCCAGAAAAAATAAGATATTTAAAAATTATAACAGTTTTTACGGCAGGTTCTGCTTTTGGTTTAGTTTCTATAAGTCATGTTTTAGGGTATGTTTTAAAAAGATACAATGCAATAGTTACTGCGGTTATAATAGGTTTTATAACGGGATCTTTAGGTATTGTTTGGCCGTTTAAAAAAGCTGTTTATTTATCGGTAAATAACGAGTTTTTACTTGATAAAAAAGGAAATAGAATCGTAGAAAATTATAGTAGATTTATGCCAGATTTTTTATCATCAGAAACATGGTTCGCTATATTTTATATTATTTTAGGTATTGCATTAATTTTAATAATTGATTTTTATGGAAAAACAAAAAAATAAAGTTTTTGGTCTTTTAGGTAAAGATATTTCTTACTCTTTTTCTAGAGGATATTTTGCAGATAAATTTAAAAAATTGGGTTTATCTAATTATAATTACAAAAATTTTGATCTACAAGATATAAAAGAATTGCCTGCAGTTATTGATAGTGAAGAATTTGTGAGCGGCATAAATATTACAATTCCGTATAAAGAAGACGTAATTAAATATTTAGACAAGTTAGATAAAACTGCGGAAGAAATTGGTGCAGTTAATACAATTAAATTTACCAAAAGAGGAAATTTAAAAGGTTATAACACAGATGTTGTTGGTTTTGAAAAATCAATTAAACCCTTTCTAAAAAAGCATCATACCAAAGCTTTAATTTTAGGTACTGGTGGGGCATCAAAAGCAATTGCCTATGCTTTAAAGAAAAATAATATCAAATTTAAATTCGTTTCTAGAAATCCTTCAGGAAAAAAAGAAGTCTCTTACAATGATTTATCCGAAGAAATAATAAAAGATTTTACGGTGATAATTAATTGTACTCCGCTTGGTACTTCGCCAAACACGCATTTATGCCCAAATATTCCGTATCAATATTTAACTGAAAAGCACTTATTATTCGATTTAATTTACAATCCAGAAATATCTAGTTTTTTAGCTAATGGAAAAGAGAAAGGTGCGGCTATTAAAAATGGTTATGAAATGCTAGAATTACAAGCAGAAGAGTCTTGGCGCATCTGGAATGAAAACAAATAGTATATTTTAACCGAACATTTTGTATAACTAGTAAGTTGTACTTATATTTATAAACTATAATACTAATGTATTATTAAACGAACTTAAACATTGTAGATATGTTAGATAACAATAATGATAACGAGGATAAAAAAGTAGAAGTGGTTAATGAGACTTCTAATCTAGAACAAAAAAATACAGAAGCTTCGTCAGCAGAAGATGATGCGATTCTAAAAGCTGTAGAAGAAGTAGAGAATTCTGTAGCAGAAAAAGCAGAAGATTCTGAAGAATCTGTAGTTAAAGAAGAAAAAGACTATAGTATTCTTTCTTTAGAAGAACTTGTTAAAGAGTTACAAGATACATTATCTAACAATGCTGTAAATAAAATTAAAAACGAAGTTGAAAGTATTAAAACAGCTTTTAATGCAAAGTTTGGTGAGTTACTAGCTAATAAGAAGAAAGCTTTTTTAGATGAAGGCGGTAATTCTATTGATTTTCAATTTTCGAGTCCTGTAAAAGGAGAGTATAATAGCTTATTGTCTGAATATAAAAAGCAAAGAGACGCACACTATAATGCTTTAGAAAAGCAAATGAATGCTAACTTAGCTAAAAGAGAAGAGGTTATTGAGGGGTTAAAAAATCTGATAGAAAATGCCGACTCTAAAACTATGTATAACGAGTTTAGAGCTTTGCAAGATACTTGGCGTTCTATTGGGCCTGTTTCTAAAAATAGATACAACGATACTTGGAAAACCTATCATCATCATGTAGAGCGTTTTTATGATTTATTACATTTAAGTAACGATTTTAGAGATTTAGACTTTAAAAATAATTTAGAAGAAAAATTAAAAATAGTAGCTAAGGCAGAAGAACTAGCAAACTCTAACGACGTTAATACAGCTTTTAAAGAGTTGCAAGAGCTTCATAAAATATGGAAAGAAGATATTGGGCCAGTAGCAAAAGAAGTAAGAGAAGAGGTTTGGCAAAAGTTTAGTGCTGCTACTAAAAAAATTCACGATAAGCGTCATGAATATTTTCGTGATATGAAATCTAAATATCAAGAAATTATTAATCAGAAATTATTAGTAATAGAAAAGTTAGATGCTTATGAAACTTCTGGTAATAAAACTCATAAAGATTGGCAAAATAGCATTAACGATATAGAGAAATTAAGGCAAGAGTATTTTAACGCTGGTAAATTACCGTATGCTAAAAGTGAAGAAGTTTGGCAAAAGTTTAAAGCTGCTACAAAAAAGTTTAATAGCTCTAAAAATCAATTCTATAAAGAGGAAAAGAAAGAACAACAAGATAATTTAAAAAAGAAGTTAGCTTTAATTGAAGTTGCAGAATCTTTAAAAGATAGCGAAGATTGGGCAGCAGCAACAGATACTTTAAAGAAAATTCAGTCTGATTGGAAAAAAATAGGTCACGTACCTAGAAAGTTTTCTGATGATATCTGGAATAAGTTTAAAACAGCTTGTAATACGTATTTTGATAGATTTCATAAGCATAAAAATTCTGTGAGTGAAGAGCAACAAGAAGTTGTAAATGCCAAAAAAGTATTTTTAGAATCTTTAAAAGAAGACAAAGAACAAACTAAAGAAAGTGTTTTAGAGGCAATACAAGCTTGGAAAGATTTAGGTGCTTTACCAAGAAATGTAAGACATCTAGAGGGTAAATTTAACAAGCAAATAGATAAATTATTAGAAAGTTTATCTTTAGATAAAAAAGAAGTGGCTATGTTAAAATTTACAAATGTTGTAGATGGTTTTATGGCTAATAATGACTTTAGAAAATTAGATTCTGAACAATTGTTTGTAAGAAAAAAGATTGATGAAGTAGTAAGAGAAATGCAGCAATTAGAAAATAATTTAGGATTCTTTTCGAATGCGAAAGATGATAATCCTTTAGTTATAAATGTAAAGAATAGGATAGGAGAGTTTAAAGAAGACTTAGCTATTTGGAAAGAAAAGTTAAATTACATTAAAAGTTTAGATTATTAATTTAATGTATCTATAAAATAAAAAAACTCGAAGCTAAGCTTCGAGTTTTTTTTATGATATTAATTTGATGATTAAGAAAATAACTTATCCATTTTCTCTTTCTCTTCGTTTGCTAATGCAGCATCTACTAAGATACGTCCACTATGCTCATCAATTGTAATTTTCTTTCTGTTGGCAATTTCTAATTGCACTTGTGGTGGTATTGTAAAGTAAGAACCTCCAGAAGCTCCTCTTTCAATAGCAACAACAGCTAAACCATTTTTTACTTTATTTCTAATTCTTGTGTAAGCAGAAAATAAGTGAGCATCTAAAGATTTAGAAAACTCTTCAGATTTTTCTCCTAAAAGTTTTTCTTCTTTTTCTGTTTCTTTTAAGATTGCGTCTAATTCTGCCTTTTTGTGGCTTAAGTGCTTTTCTTGTTTCGCTAACTTTTCTTTAGTAGCATCAATTACTTCATTTTTTTGAGCAATTTTAGCTTTGTATTCGTTAATTCTTTTTTCTGCTAATTGAATTTCTAAATCCTGATACTCAATTTCTTTTGATAAAGAATCAAACTCTCTGTTATTTCTAACATTTTTTTGTTGCTCTTCATATTTAGCCATCAACGCTTTAGAATCTTCTATAGCTTGTTTCTTATTGTTGATTTCTGTTTCTAAGTTAGATGCATCTTCTGCTAAGTTAGAAATACGCTTATTCAATCCGGCAACTTCATCTTCTAAATCTTCAACTTCTAAAGGCAATTCACCTCTTACGTTTCTAATTTCGTCAATTCTAGAGTCTATTAATTGTAAGTCATACAATGCTCTTAATTTTTGCTCTACTGAAATTTCTTTCTTCTTTGCCATGTTTATATGTAATAAATTGGATTTGTACTTTTTTCTGATAAAACGATTGCAAAATTACTAAATTTTTTCGTAAGATAGTCAACCAAAAGGTTTTTTGTAAACTGTTCGCTCTCATAATGACCAATATCTGCCAATAAAATGCTTTTTTCAGCTTTAAAAAACTCATGATATTTAAAATCTGCACTCACATAAGCATCTGCACCAGCTCTTTTAGCATTAGAAATAGCAAAACTACCCGATCCGCCTAATACTGCAACTGTTTTTATTTTTTTATGAATCAATTCAGAATGTCTAACACATGCTGTTTTCATTTTATTCTTTAAATATACTAAAAAATCTTTTTCATCCATAGCAGTTGGTAATTCACCAATCATTCCCATTCCTATGTTTTGATGTGTGTTCTCTAAAGTAATTATTTCATAAGCAACTTCTTCGTACGGATGTTTATTTTTTAAAGTATTTAGAATGGCATTTTCATTCTTACTTTCAAAAAGAATACTTATTTGAGTTTCGTTTTCTGAATGTCTTTTACCTTTTTCTCCAATAACCGGATTCGAATTTTCATTGCCCATAAAAGTTCCGGTACCATTTACACTAAAAGAACATTCGCTATAATTACCAATGTTTCCTGCACCTGCATCAAAAAGGTGTTTTTGCAATTCTTTTGCATCTTTAACAGGTACAAAAGTTGTTAGTTTTTTTATAATTCCTTTTTTAGGAATTAATATTTTCTGATTTTCTAATCCTAAAATTTCACACATTTTTGCAGATACACCATTATTAGAATTGTCTAAAGCTGTATGAGTAGCATAAATTGCGATATCATTTTTTATTGCTTTTAAAACAACCTTTTCTACGTAAGAATTTCCGTTAAGCTTTTTTAATCCACCAAAAATTATAGGATGAAAACTAAGAATCAAATTACAGTTTTTAGCAATTGCTTCGTCTACAGTTTCTTCTAAAGTGTCTAATGTAACTAAAACACCGTTTACTTCTGTATTATAGTTGCCTACAAGTAAGCCAACATTATCAAAATCTTCAGCATAATTTAAAGGCGCCAATTCTTCTAAATAATTTGTTACTTCTTTTATCTTCATTGGGTGTTTTTTTCTAAAACCAAAGTTAACATTTTTAATGTATTTTTACCACAATGAAAGTACTTAGATTTTTTCTATTTCCGTTTGCTATTTTGTACGATTTTGTAACAAAAATTAGGAATTTATTTTTTGATGTTGGGGTTTTTAAGGAAACAAGTTTTAAGACGCCAGTAATAGTTGTTGGCAATTTAAGTGTTGGCGGTACAGGTAAAACTCCGCAGATAGAATATCTTATTAGATTACTTCAAAATCAATATAAGACAGCAGTTTTAAGTAGAGGTTATAAAAGAGAAACAAAAGGTTTTGTGTTGGTAAAAGACAATCATAAAGCAATTGATGTTGGGGATGAACCCTTACAATATTTTAAAAAGTTTAAAGATGTTGTTATAGCTGTTGATGCAAATAGAGTAGCGGGAGTTACAAAATTGATAAACGAACATAATGCTGAAGTTGTGTTGTTAGATGACGCTTTTCAGCATAGAAAAGTTAAAGGAAGTTTTAATATTTTGCTTACAAAATTTAACGATTTGTTTGTAGATGATTTTTTGCTGCCAACAGGAAACTTACGCGAAAGTAAAACAGGTGCAAACAGAGCAGATGTAATATTGGTTACAAAATGCCCATACGATTTAGATCAAGATACAAAAACCAAAGTTTTAGAAAAACTTAAAAAGTTTGATAAAGAAGTTTTTTTTACTACAATTTCTTACGGAAATAAAGTTTTGGGTTCTAAAGAAATCTTTACTAAAGATATTGTGAATTATGAAGTTTTGTTGATTACCGGTATTGCAAACCCGAAACCGCTTTTAGATTTTTTATTAAACTTTAATGTAAATTTTAAACACTTAGAGTTTGCAGATCATCATCATTTTAGTAATAAAGAAATTAATGATATTAAGACTAATTTTGATGACTTACCAAGTAATAAACTTCTTTTAACTACCGAAAAAGACTACGTGAGATTGCATAATAAATTAAGTGATTTAAGTTATTTACCAATAGAAACATTGTTTTTAAATGAATCTAAAAATAAGTTTGATGTCTTAATAAACAGTCATTTAAAAGAAAAAGTATAAATTTGGTATTATAATTGATATTTTAAATTAAAACCTTAGAATGAAAAAAATATTTTTATTATCGTTTGCATTTTTATTTACAACGATGTTCGTTGCTCAAGAAGATATAGATGATTTACCTTTAGAAGATGTTGTAGTAAACAAAATCGAACAAGCTTTACCCACTGCAACCTGGGAATCTTCGTATAAAAATGCTTTAAATAAATCTAAAAAAGAAAAAAAACCTGTTTTAATTTACTTTACGGGATCAGATTGGTGTGGACCGTGTAAGGTTTTAGATAAAAAATTATTTCATTCAGAAAAGTTTGTAAATATCGCAGATAAAGAGTTGATATTATACGAGGCGGATAATCCTAGAAATAAAGATTTAGTTGAAGCAAAAAGATTGGAAGAAACGTATAATTTAATTCGTAAATATCACGTTAAATCTTACCCAACATTGGTTTTTGTGAATCATAAAGGTAAAATAATTGGTTACAAAAAGGGGTTGATTCTAACTGAATATTATTATCCTTTTATCAATTCTGTGATTGAGAATTACTAAATTATCTTAAGTAAATTCTGGTGAATTTTGCGACTTTTAATTTATGTTAATTTCTATTTTTAAGAACATAAAAAGTAAACCAAGGGTGCTTTTTGTCATTGACGGCTTAGGTGCTTTGTTTTCTGCATTTTTTATAGGTTTTGTATTGGTAAAGTTTCAACCTTTTATAGGTTTATCTAAAACTACTTTAGTTTTTTTAGCTGTTTTTCCATCTATTTTTTTTGTTTATAACGTATACTGTTATTTTAGAACCCCTATTAAAGTTCTTGCTTTTTTAAGGATAATAGCGGTTTTAAATTTATTTTATTGCTTCTTATCAATTGCAATAGTTCTTTGTAATTACAATTTAATTACAAAATTAGGATTGCTCTATTTTGGACTAGAGATAATGGTTTTATTATTTTTAATACGCTTAGAGTTCTTTGTGGTCTATAAATTAAGTGACTAAAAAACTTACAAAAACAAAAAAACCGAAGCATATTGCTTCGGTTTTAATATAGTATTAATTACTATTAATTATTTTTGATTTACAACTCTAAAAGTTGTTCTTCTGTTTGCTCTGTGTTCTGCTTCTGTGCAAGAAACTCCATCAGCACACCTGTTAGTTAATTTAGATTCACCAAGACCGTTACCAGTTAATTGGCTAGGATTAACTCCTTTAGAGATTAAGTAGTTTGTTACTGCTTGCGCTCTTCTTTCAGATAAATTTTGGTTGTTAGCTTTAGTTCCTCTAGAATCTGTATGAGACTCAATTGCTACAGCTACACCGTCTTTTAAGATTGGTAATAATCTTGCATCAATAATTCTTTTAGCAGCACTAGTTAAAGTAGCACTTCCTAAGTTCCAGTTAATTGGTAATGGAGTGTTGTTTACTAATTCACATTCAACTTCTTTCCAAGTAGTTAAACCACCTTTGTTAACTAAAACTTCTTTAGTTACAGTCTTGTATTTAGCAGGAACAGTTACTTCTTCTTGGTAAGCGTCTTTTACTAAAACAATTTTCTTGATAGAACCATAAACAGCAGGTATATCGATAGTTTTAGTTGTAGGACCAGAAACCATAACTTTTTTAGTGTACGTTTTTTCGTAACCAGGTACAACAGTTTTAGTTGTAGAAGCATCTGATTTTAATACAGTTTGAGATACAGTAACAAACTTTGCAGGAATTGGTTTATAACACCAGTATCTACAATCGTTAGGGTCACTAGACTCACAATCAGGTGCTTTTTCGCTCATTTCCCAAACTGCAGATGCAGCTTTAGTTTCTATTACTTGAGAATCTGGACTAAAAGTAGCATTAATAACTCTTAAGCTATTTGCATCTTCTTTACCTGTATACGTTACTGTTTTAGTTTCCCAAACACTTGGTACAACAACTAAACGTTGGTCTGCTTCTTTAATTAATACTCTTTCTGTAACAGTTTTATAAGTTGCAGGATACGTAACTATTTTTTTGTAAGCTGGTGCTACTTCAATTGTTACGTCTTCATTTTTCCATACTTCTGGAGTTTTACAACGTACATAACATTTTCCAGGTTCTGGGTTTGTTGGTAAATCTTGACCGAAAGCTACAGCTCCAATCATTAAGAAAAAACCACTAAGTAATACTTTTTTCATTGTAATTGTTTTAATATTAATGTTCACTATTAAGACTCTATTGTTGTATAAAAGTCACTATAAAGATACAAAATATTATTAAATGTTAATGAAAAGTTAAAGAAAGGTGAAAGAAAAGTTAATGTTATTTTTAGGTTAAGGTGTTGTTATGCAGGCTTTTAATTATACCGTCTGATAAACCGATTTTTGGCACATAAATTTTTCTAGCGCCACTCCATTTCATGGCAGATAAGTATATTTTTGTTGCAGGAATAATAACATCTGCTCTATCAGGATTCAAACTAAGTTCAGAAATTCTTTCATCATAGCTCATGTTTTTTAAGAACTGATATTGAGCATTTAAGTAGATAAAAGAGATTGGTTTTCCTTCTGTTCTACCAGACATTTTAAATAGTTTGTTGATGTTTCCACCAGAACCTATTAAAGAAATTCTTTTTAAATCTTTTGTATTTTTCTTAATCCATTTTTCTACGTTGGCAAACATTTCTTTGTTTACAGATTTTTTATTATTTAATAAACGAACTGTACCCATTTTAAATGATTTAGAATTAACAATTTTTCCTTTAGAGAAAACAGTAAATTCTGTACTTCCTCCACCAACATCTACATATAAATAAGAATTGTCTCCTTCTATTAATTCATTTAAATCTGTAGACGATATAATTGCTGCTTCTTCTTTACCACCAATAATGTCAATTTTTACTCCGGTTTTATTAAAAATCTCTTCTACTACAACTTCTCCGTTAGAAGCTTCTCTCATAGCAGAAGTTGCACACGCTTTATATTTTTCTACGCCATGTATATTCATTAGTAATTTAAAAGCCTCCATAGCATTAATCATTCTGCTAATGTTTGCATCACTAATAATGCCTTCATTAACAAATACATCTGCACCTAATCTAATAGGCACACGTACTAAAGATGATTTTTTAAATTGAGGTTCTCTATCATCAGAGATTATTACGTTTGAAATTAATAATCTAATGGCATTTGAACCAATGTCTATTGCTGCGAATTTTTTTATTTCTAACAAAGTACTTTATTTAAGATTTTTAGGAAACTCTACTAAAATTGTTTTACCTCTTCTAATATTTTTCCAGTGTTTTTCTTCAAATTGAATGCCTATTACACCACAAGTTGTAACATGTGCAATTGGCTTATTTCCAAATTCATTAACAAAAGTATTTATACCATGATCGTGACTAAATATTATTGCCGAGTTGAAACCATCATCTAATGCATTAACGGTTTTTACTAGATAGCCATCGCTAAAACTATAAAGTTGTCTTTTTATTTGAAGATTGGCATGAGGAAAGCCAAAATTTTCGCAAAATATTACAGCTGTATGCAATGCTCTGTTGGCACTACTCGTAATAAAAGCATCTGGTTTTTCTATTTTTTTTGTTAAAAACTTAGACATTAAATGAGCGTCTTTAATACCACGCTTTTTTAAGGGTCTGTCAATATCTTCAATACCAGAGTATTCCCAAGAAGATTTTGCGTGTCTTACTATATAAAGTGTTTTCATCTAAATTTTAATTGATAAGGGTAAATATAAAAATTTATGGAGCTAATCGTTCAATTTTCCAAGAAAAATCTTTTTCTAGACTATATCTTATTCTGTCATGGAGCCTATTTGGTCTACCTTGCCAAAATTCTATAGAGATGGGTTTTACCAAAAATCCGCCCCAATGTTTTGGTCTATTTATTTCTTTACCTTCAAATTTCTTTTCGAAAGATTTTAAATTGTCTTCTAAAGTTTTTCTTGAAGCAACAACGCTACTTTGGTTAGATGCCCAAGCACCAAGTTTACTGCCCTCTGGTCTCGACTCGAAATAACCATCAGACAAGTTTTCGATTTGTTTTTCTGCAATCCCTTTAATTATAATTTGTTGCTCTAATGCTGGCCAAAAAAAAGACAAACAAATGTTATTGTTAGCTTCTATTGCTTTTCCTTTTTCTGATGTATAATTTGTATAAAAAACAAAACCTTCCCAAGTAAATTTCTTTAATAAAACAATTCTGTTTTTAGGAAAACCATCTTTACCAATCGTAGAAACATTCATAGCATTTGTTTCTTCTACAGTATTAGATTCATCTGCATTTTTAAACCAAGTTTGAAATAATTCCATTGGATTTTCAGGACAATTACTTTCTAATAACTCTTCCTTTTCGTATGATTTTCGGTAATTTGATAAGTCTTTAGACATTTAAAAAAGTTTAATTATGTAAAAATACTGAATAATTTAAGTACAATCTTAAATTATTAGCTCAATTTGTTGAGGTAATTTGCCAAAGAAAATCCAGAGCTAACACAACCTTGAATTAAATAACCTCCGGTTGGTGCATCCCAATTTAACATTTCGCCAATACAAAATTGATTTTTTAAGACATTTAATTGTCCGTGATTGTCAACAGCGGTTAAACTTACACCGCCAACAGAAGAAATAGCTTTGTCTAAAGAATTTACAGCTATTATCTCTAATGGAAATTTTTTAATTTTTTTTGAAAGGATATCTAGATTTAAATACTCCTCTTTAATTAAATAATCTTTTAATAAATCAATTACAGAACTGCTCAATTTTAATTCTTTTTTTAAGATTTGGGTAGTGTTTTTAGAATATGCATTCTTAATTTTAAGCGTTACTTTTTCTAAATTAAAAGCGGGTTTAAAATCAATATAAATTTTGGCTTTATTTGCTAAGTTTAATTGATGTCTAATTTGCGGACTTAAGCCATAAATACCGTTTCCTTCTAAGCCAAATTTTGTAATTACTACTTCTCCTTTTTGTTGTTTTGAGTCGCAATAAATTGCAATATTTTTAAGCGGTTTTCCTTCGTTTTTTTTCAAAAAATCTGATTTCCAATTAATTTTAAAAGCACAATTAGAGGCTTCAAAAGGTGTTGTTTTTATCCCTTTGGATGTAAAAGTATCAAGCCAATTTCCATCAGAGCCTGTAACCTTCCAACTTGCGCCTCCTAAGGCAAAAACCGTAAAATCAGATTTTATTATTTTATCATTAATTATGATGTTGTTTTCATTGTCCCAAGTCGAAAAGAGATGGTTAAACTTAAATTGAACTCCTTTATCTTCTAGATATTTCAAAATAGTGTTTAGTACTTCTATCGGTTTAATTCCTTCTTTTGGATAGACTCTTTTGCTACTTCCGATATAAGTTGGAATTCCTATTTTTAATAACCAATCTCTAAAGTTTTGGTTTGTAAAACTTGTAATTGATTTTTTTAAAAAAGTTGTTGGTGTATATTTATCTATAAGTTCGGCTATAGATTCTGAATGTGTTAAATTGAAACCGCCCTTACCAGCAACTAAAAACTTTCTACCAGCAGTTTTATTTTTTTCGAAAATAGTAACGTTGTATTTTTCAAGATCTAAAAAAGCAGCTAAAAATAAAGCTGATGGTCCGCTACCAATTATAGAAATCTCCTTTTTCATGTTATTTTTTCTTAAAAAAATACAATCCTAAGAAAGTAATAAATCCGTTTAAGATTAATAGAGAAAAATCAAAATCAAAATTAAAATACTCTAAAGACAAAAAATTTACTAAATAGGTTAGAAAGGGAGAGGCTAAACAAATAAGCGGTACCATTTTGTCTTTTACTTTAATGTTTGTAAAAAGACCAAAGGCATATAAACCTAATAATGGACCATAAGTATAGTTTGCAAACGTAAATATTTTAGCAATAACACTTGCATCAGCAATAAAATATTTAAATACTAAAATGGTTGCTATTAAAATTAAAGAAAAAAGAACGTGTATTTTTTTTCTCGTTTTCTCTTGTTTTGCTTTGTCTTTTTGTTTGTCAATCTCTAAAATATCAATGCTAAAAGAAGTTGTTAAAGATGTTAGTGCAGAATCTGCACTAGAGTATGCCGCAGCAATTAATCCTAATAGGAAAAAGATGGCAGTTGCCAAACCTAAAGTGCCTTTTGTTGCAATTATAGGAAAAAGTTCGTCTTTGTGTGCGTCTATTCCGTTAGATTTGGCATAATCTGTAAGTAAAACACCCAATGCTAAAAAGAAAAAGTTAACAATAACAAGTACAATTGTAAACCAAAACATGTTTTTCTGAGCATCTTTTAGGTTTCTGCAGGTTAAGTTTTTCTGCATCATATCTTGGTCTAAACCAGTCATAACTATAGAGATGAAAGCACCCGCAAGAAATCGTTTCCAGAAATAGTTACCAGCATTTACATCTTCAAAAAAGAATGTTTTAGATAGTTCGTTGTCTGCAACATATGTAAAAAGATTACTTATTCCCATTTCATCAGAAATCGTATAAATACAAACGCCAACTGCAATCAGCATAAATAAAGTTTGCAAAGTATCTGTCCAAACAATGGTTTTTATACCTCCTTTAAAAGTATATAACCATATTAAAAGTATTGTAATTGAAACAGTTACCCAAAACGGAACACCATAACTATCAAATAATAATAATTGCAATACATTGGCAACTAAAAAGAGTCTAAAAGCGGCACCAATGGTTCTAGATAATAAGAAAAAACTAGCTCCGGTTTTGTAAGAATTTTTACCAAATCTATCTTCTAAATAGGTGTAAATTGATGTTAGATTCAATTTGTAATACAGCGGTAATAAAACCAAACCAATAACTGTGTAACCAACAATATAACCCAAAACCATTTGAAAATAACTCATGTTTTGACCTTCTACCCAACCTGGTACAGAAATAAATGTTACACCAGAAAGTGATGCACCAATCATACCAAAAGCTACTAAATACCAAGGCGACGAATTATTTGCTTTAAAAAACGTTTTATTGTCTGCAGATTTACCTGTGATATAAGAAATAAGTATCAAAACAGTAAAATATGCAACTATTAATAAGATGATATATTCGGGTTTCATTTTAGTTTTTATTTGGTTACGAATATATGTTTTTTAAGAGTCTTTTTTCTTTTTTATTGATTCTTTTCTCTTGAAAGAGTTAAATTTGCAGTTATGGATTTTTCTTCAAAATTACTAGAAAATGCGGTGAATGAAGTTTCTAGATTACCGGGTATTGGTAAAAGAACTGCATTGCGTTTAGTGTTACATTTATTAAAACAACCATCAGAAAATACAAAATATTTATCTGAAGCTCTTTTGCATTTAAGAAATGATGTAAAAACTTGCGAAAAATGTCATAATATTTCTGATACTATTTTGTGTGATATTTGCCAAAATCCGAAGAGAAACCCAGAAATTGTTTGTGTTGTAGAAGATATAAGAGATGTAATGGCAATAGAAAGTACAGCTCAGTTTAAAGGATTGTACCATGTTTTAGGTGGAAAAATATCTCCTATCGAAGGTATTGGGCCTCAGAATTTAAAAATAGAGTCTTTAATTAATAAAGTAAGTAGTGGTGAAATTAAAGAATTAATTTTTGCTTTAAGTTCTACTATGGAAGGTGATACAACCAACTTTTATATTTTTAAGCAAATAGAAAAATTTGAAATTACAACAAGTACTATTGCACGAGGAATTTCTGTAGGCGACGAATTAGAATACGCAGATGAAGTTACATTAGGAAGATCTATTTTAAATAGAATACCTTTTGAACAAAGCATAAGAGGTTAAATTAGTCTTTGTCTAAAACCTCTTTTTCTGCTTTTTCCCAAGATTTTTTTTCTCTAATTTTTTTGTAGAGTTTAATACCAAGCATCATTAAAATTCCGAAAAGTATAATTCCTACAACGCCCCAAATCCAATTTATTGCGCTTTTTACAGTTACTAAAAAGACAACTGCAAATAGAATTATAGTCGATATTTCGTTAAATATTCGCAATCTAAAGGCAGAATATTTTACAATATCTTTTTGAAGTTTTTTAAATATTGAATGACAAAATCCGTGGTAGAAATACAAAGCTAAAACAAATGCTAGTTTTACTAACATCCAAGGTTCTGATAAATAAGTAGGATTTTCGATAAGCATCCAAAAAGCAAAAGTACTTGCTAAAATAGCAGAAGGCCAGGTAATTATATACCATAACCTTTTTGTCATTAATTTGTACTGTGTTTGCAAAATAGATTTTGCAGGTTCTAATTTATTTTCAGCTTCAGTTTGGTAAATAAACAATCTCGGAATATAAAATAAACCTGCAAACCAAGTTACTACAAAAATAATGTGTAATGCTTTAACGTAAAGAAAATCCATATTAATTATTTGTTTTTCCAATCATTTATCCAAGAAACCATAACATCTACCCAATCATCATTATCATTCATACATGGTATATGTTTGTAATCTGTTCCGCCTGCTTCTAAGAATTCTTCTTTACCTTCCATGGCAATTTCTTCTAAAGTTTCTAAACAATCAGCAACAAACGCAGGTGTTATTACAGCAAGCTTCTTTTTACCAATTGTTGGAAATTTTTCTAGTTCAAAATCTGTATAAGGTTTTAACCAAGGATCTTTTAACAATCGAGATTGAAATGAATTGCTATGATTTGTTTCATCGAAACCTAATTCTTTAGCAATTGCTTTGGTAGTTTCAAAACATTGATGTCTATAACAAGTATGATGTGCTACGGAATTTCGATCGCAACAAGAACCATCTATTTTACAATGACTGTTTGTTGGGTCAGATTTTTTGATGTGACGCTCTGGAATTCCGTGATAAGAAAATAGAACATGATCGTAATCAAAACCTTTTAAATGATTAGCAATGTTGTTGCTCATTACTTTAATATAATCTGGTTTGTTATAAAACGGTGGTAAAGTATCTAATTTTACCTGCGGATATTTTTCTGCAATAATTTCTTCTGCTAGAACAACAACGGTTTCATAAGAAGACATTGCGTAATGTGGGTATAAAGGAACTAACATAATTTCTGTAACGCCTTTGTCAACCAAATTTTTAATTCCTTTTTCCATAGACATAGAACCATAGCGCATTGCCAACTCAACAGGAATATCTACTTTTTTGGCAACTTTTTTAGTAAACCTTTCAGAAATTACAACTAACGGAGAGCCTTCTTTCCACCAAATCTTTTTGTAAGCAGCACCCGATTTTTTAGGTCTAATTTTTAAGATGATACCTTTAATAAGAATCCAGCGTTTCCAAAAAGGAATATCAATTACACGCTCGTCCATTAAAAATTCTCCTAAATATTTTTTTACATCTTTTGTATCTGTAGAATCTGGAGACCCTAAATTGTTTAATAAAATACCTTTCATTTATATATGCTTCAAAAGTGGTTGTTTACTTATTTTTTTGATATTTGGTTGGTAACTTCATATAAAGTTATCGCTAAACTATGTATTACATTCATGCTAGAGTTTCTTCCAAACATTGGTATTGCAACGGTTTTGTCTACTAAATTTATATTTTCGATACCGTTTCTTTCGCTTCCCAAAAGTAAGACGATTTTTTCATGATTTTTAAAATCAAAATCTTGAATATCGATACTTTTATCAGTAATTTCTATACCAATAATTGTATTGCCAGCTTCTTTTAAATCGGTAATTAATTTATCGAAATTAGAGTAGGCTTCGTGTTTTATTTGATTAAGAGTGTTTCTAGCAGTTTTTTTTACGATTCTATTTTCTGTAGTTGGTGAGTTTTCATGAAAATATATTTTTTCTACACCAAAACTTTCAGAAATACGAAAACACATTCCAATATTTTCTGGGGTTCTAATAGCGTCGCATACAATTGTTATAGGAAATTGTTGTTGCTTATTTTCGATGTCGTAATGTGTAAGTTGTTCCAAATTGCAATTATTTATTTAAACTCATTACATATTTTTTTGGTGTTGTACCAAATTTCTTTTTAAAAGCTGCAATAAAATGGCTTGCGGTGCTATAGCCAACTTGTGTGCCAACTTCATTTACATTATATTTATTAGATTCTAATAATTTTCTAGCGTGTTCCATTTTATAGTCGAATAAAAAACTATATACTGTATCGCCATAAATTTGCTTGAATCCTTCTTTTAGCTTTTTTAAGTTCAAACCTATTTCAGTTGCTAATTCTTGCAAACTTGGTGGTTCGGCCATTCTAGAAATTATAATATCTTTTGCTTTTCTAATTTTAATAACATTTTGTTCGTCAACTAAAAATGGGCAGTATTCTGCATCTGCACTTTCTTCTTTTTGAAAATGAAGACTTAGTAGCTCATAAATTTTACCTTTAACGTACAACTGTCTAATAGAACTGTTTATATTCGAGTTGATGATTTGTTGCAAAACAATAGAAACCGTTGGTTTGATTTCTGTGTCGTCATAAAATTTTCGATTGCTATTTTCGTCACTTAAAAAAGGTATATAACCCGATTCTTTAGAAAATAAAGAATGGAATTTTTCAATAGAAATTAAAAGCGAAACCAATGTTGTTTTTGGTTGAATCTCTAGATTAATTGGTAATGTTCTCTGCGGATTGTACAATAGAATAGATCGGTTGTCTAAAACGTCAAAAGTGTAATCGCCAGAATTAAATAAAAATTTAGAATTACCGCGTAAACAAAAGTGCATTTGTATAAATGTACTATCAATATCTCTTTCGAAATTGATGGCTTTTTTGCTTTCGTTCTGAAAATGAAGAACATAAAACCCTTTTTCTAGGTTTATTTCATCAAAAGAACTTTCTCCGACATTTTTAAACATAATTTTCTTAAATATTGAAACTTCTTTTATTTAGAATCATTCTATATAAAAAATGTTTAATTACTTGTTAACACTACAAAAATAAGGATTTTTGAATGTTTTTTAATAATAAAAGCATTAAAAAACACAGAACGTTATTAAAAGTTCTTTAAGCGATACTTTTTTTTGATTCCTCTTTTTATTTTTGCATCATCTTTTACGATTTATGAAGGAACAAGGGCAAGAACATTTTTACAATATTGGTGTAAGTTATAAAAAGGCAGATGCAGAAATGCGTGGTAAGTTTTCTGTATCCAAAGAAAATCAAGCCGCACTTTTAACTGCAGCTAAAGAAAGAGGTATAAAATCTATCTTTATAATTTCTACATGTAATAGAACAGAAATTTTTGGTTTTGCCAATAGACCTTGTTTACTTATAGAGTTGCTTTGTGATTTTTCTGAAGGTACAGTTAAAGAATTTAATGCTATTTGTAGTATTAATAAAGATCAAGATGCAATTAGTCACTTGTTTAGAATTGGTACAGGTTTAGAAAGTCAGATTTTAGGAGATTATGAAATTGTTGGTCAATTAAGACAATCTTTTAAATTGGCAAAACAATTAAGAACTACAGATGCTTATATTGAAAGACTTGTAAACTGTGTTTTGCAAGCAAGTAAACGTGTTAAAAACGATACTAAATTAAGTTCTGGTACAACTTCAGTTTCTTATGCTGCAGTGCAATATATCATTAAGAATTTACCAGATTACAATTCTAAAAATATTTTAGTTTTTGGTTTAGGTAAAATGGGAAAACATACTTGTAAAAATTTAGCAGAATATACGCAGAATAAACAGGTTAGTTTAATCAATAGAACCGAAGAAAAAACAGATGTTTTCGTAAAAGAGCATGCTTCTATTCGTAAATCTGTTATCGAAAATTTAACAGAAGAGGTGGCAAATGCAGATGTAATTATTGTGTCTACAGGTGCAGATAAGCCTACAATTACAAAAGAACACGTTGTAAATAAAAAAGAAACTTTAATTTTAGATTTATCGATGCCAGAAAATGTGGCAAAAGATGTTTTAGAAGTTGAAGGTGTTTCTTTGGTAAACGTAGATGAGCTTTCTAAAATTACAGATGAAACTTTAGCTGTTCGTCAACAAGAAATTCCGTTTGCAAAAGAAATTATAGAGACTCATAAGGCAGAGTTTAATAGTTGGTTAAACCATAGAAGATTTACCCCAGCAATTGCGGCTTTAAAAGAATCTTTAGAAGTAATAAAGAAAGATGAAATTAATTTTCAGAAAAAGAAGATAATAAATTTTGATGAAAATCAAGCAGAAATCTTAACTTCAAGATTTATACAAAAAATTACTACACAGTTTGTTAAGCATTTAAAAGATGAAGAGACTTCTGTTTCAGAAAGTATAGAAGTTATTCAAAAAGTGTTTCAATCATAATTAAAACTCCATGCAAAAAATAATAAGAATAGGTACTCGCGATAGCCAATTAGCGCTTTGGCAAGCAAATAAAGTACGCAAAGAATTAGAGGAATTAGGTTATGAAGCTGTTTTGGTTCCAATTAAATCTACAGGTGATATTGTTTTAGACAAACCTTTGTACGAATTAGGAATCACAGGTATTTTTACTAAAAACTTAGATATTGCCATGTTAAACGGTGATATTGATATAGCTGTACACTCTCTAAAAGATGTGCCTACCGCACTGCCCGAAGGTATTGTGCAAGCTGCAGTTTTAAAGCGTGCAAATTATACAGATATCTTGGTTTTAAAAGATACTGAAGAATTTTTTGGTCAACCAAACGGAGTAATTGCAACAGGAAGTTTACGTAGAAAAGCACAATGGTTAAACCGTTACCCTACGCATTCTGTAGAAGATTTAAGAGGAAATGTAAATACGCGTTTAGAGAAGCTTAGAACTAGCGAGACTTGGAACGGAGCTGTATTTGCAGCAGCAGGTTTAGAACGATTAGGGTTAAGAGATAAAGGTGCAATACCTTTAACTTGGATGATTCCTGCACCAGCACAAGGCGCAATTATGATTGCTGCATTAGAAAATGATACGTTTGTTATTGATGCTTGCGAGCAATTAAATCATCATGAAACTAAGGTTTGTGTTGGTATAGAGCGCGAGTTTTTAAAATTGCTAGAAGGTGGTTGTACAGCCCCAATTGGTGCTTTAGCTTATGTTGATGATAAAACAGGTGAAATTAACTTTAAAGGAATTTTATTAAAAAGAGACGGTTCTAAAAAAATTACAGTAACCAAAACTGCAAAAATTGGAAGCCATAAATTTTTAGCAAAAGATTGCGCTGATTATGTGATAAATAGAGGTGGTAAAGAATTAATGCAAGAAGATGAAGGTAAAGATGATTCGATTGCGAAAGTTTATTCAACTAAAAAGTTATCAGAATTACAAAAAGAAAATCTTTCTTCTGCGATAGGTATAGAAGATAGTGATTTTATAAAAATAAGATTTAATAGAATTTCGCCAAAAGTAGTAAAGCACACGCATGAAAACGTTGCAATTACTAGTCAAAATGGTGTAGAAGCTATCTTAAACTCTTTTACCAAAGAAGAATTAGATTTTAAAAATATTTATTGTGTTGGTAGAAGAACTAAGAAATTAATAGAAAAAAGAATAGGAAAAGTAACCTACGTTGCTAAAAATGCTTTAAAACTTGCAGAGTACATCTCTAAAGAAACAGAAGTAAAAGAAATTACTTATTTCTGTAGCGATGTAAGATTAGATGTTTTTCCTACGTATTTACAAGCCCATGAAATTGTTGTAAACGAAATAGAAGCTTACAAGACAATGTTAAGTCCGGTTAAAATTTCTGATGAATTTTCGGGTGTTTTGTTTTATAGTCCTTCTGGAATAAATAGTTATTTAGAAGTAAATTCTAAAGATAAAACAGCATTTTGTATAGGAGAAACCACTGCGGTAGAAGCTAGAAAACACTTTGCAAACGTAGAAGTTGCTAATTTACCAAGTGTAGATAGTGTTTTAGAATTGATAAATAGTTATTATTCCGGGGAAGAATTTTCTTCAAATTAATTAATGACAAAGAGTATTTAAAAATAATTATTTCGTCAGTTTTCTCCGAAATAACTAAAGTTAGCATACATGTTTAGAACTAGAAGATTAAGAAAAACAGAAGGTATAAGAAGATTAGTTAAAGAAACTAAACTGTCTGTAGACGATCTTATTTATCCGCTTTTTATAGAAGAAGGAGAAAACATCGAAACAGAAATTGTTTCTATGCCTGGGATTAAGCGTTTTTCTTTAGATCGAATTTCGAAAGAATTAGATGAGGTAGTTTCTTTAAATATTCCTGCGATTCTTTTATTCGGTATTCCATCAGAAAAAGACGATGAAGGCACAGAGACGTGGAATGACGATGGAATTATGCAAAAAGCGATTCGTTATATCAAGAAAAATTATCCTAGTTTATATGTAATTACAGATGTTTGTTTTTGCGAATATACATCTCATGGACACTGCGGAATTATACATGAAAATGATGTAGATAATGATGCAACTTTAGTAAATCTTGCAAAACAAGTAATTTCTCATGCAAAAGCAGGTGTAGATATGGTTGCACCCTCTGGCATGATGGACGGAACTATAGATATGATTCGTCAGTCTTTAGATAATACAGGTTTCCCGAACTTACCAATAATGGCATATTCTGTAAAATACGCATCCGCTTTTTACGGTCCTTTTAGAGATGCGGCAGATTCTGCACCAACATTTGGAGACAGAAGAACCTATCAAATGGATCCGTCAAATAGAGATGAAGGAATGCGTGAAGCTACTTTTGATGACCAAGAAGGAGCAGATATTTTAATGGTAAAACCAGCTCTTTCTTATTTAGATATTATTAGAGATTTAAAAAATAATTTCGATAGACCAATTGCATGCTATAATGTAAGCGGAGAATATGCAATGGTTAAAGCAGCAGCAGAAAAAGGTTGGATTGATGGAGAAAAAGTGATGATGGAAAGTCTGTTATCTATGAAAAGAGCAGGAGCAGATATAATAATTACTTATTTTGCTAAAGAAGCAGCAAGGGTATTAAAGACTAACAACTAAAGACTAATAACTAGTAAAGTATGAGCTTTATAAAATCACAAAAATTATACAAAAAAGGATTAAAAAATCTTGTAGGTGCAGTAAATTCTCCGGTAAGAGCATTTTCTTCTGTTGGCGGAAATCCGTTGTTTATTAAAAAAGCAAAAGGAACTAAAATTACAGATGTTGACGGAAATGAATATGTAGATTTAGTACTTTCTTACGGGCCAATGATATTAGGTCACAGACATAAAAAAGTACAAAAAGGTGTTGATAAAGCTTTAAAGAATGGTTATTCTTTTGGTGCATCTACAGAAGCAGAAATAAAATTAGCAAAAATTGTTTGTGACGCTTTTCCAGAAATGGATAAAGTTCGTTTTGTAAACTCTGGTACAGAAGCTGTTTTAAGCGGAATTAGATTAGCTAGAGCATTTACAGGTAAAGACAAAATTATTAAGTTTTCTGGTTGTTATCACGGGCATCAAGATGCGTTATTGGTTGCAGCAGGTTCTGGATTGGCAACTTTAAGTTTACCTGGTTCTAAAGGTGTGCCAGAAGGCGCAGTAAAAAACACGTTAATTGCAGAATACAATAATTTAGAAAGTGTTAAAAAACACTTTGAAGAACACGATGATATTGCTGGTGTAATTATAGAGCCAATCGGTGGTAATATGGGTGTTGTAATTCCGCAAAATAATTTCTTAAAAGACTTAAAAGAGTTTTTAGAAACTAAAGGAGCCTTATTAATTGCTGATGAAGTAATGACAGGTTTTCGTTCTAAATTTGGTGGAGCACAAGAATTATTAGGTGTTACAGCAGATATTACGTGTTTAGGTAAAGTAATTGGTGGAGGTTTTCCTGTTGGAGCTTACGGAGCACGAAACGAAATTATGGAAAATGTTGCGCCATTAGGAGGAATGTATCAAGCAGGTACATTGTCTGGAAACCCAATAGCTATGGCTGGTGGAATTGCAACTTTAACCGAGTTAAAAAAACAAAATCCGTATAAAAAATTCGAAGAGGTTGGTGCAATAATAGAAGTAATTTTATTAGAAACCGCTAAAAAATACAATGTAGATTTAACAGTAAATAGATTTGGTTCTATGTTAAATCCGTTCTTTACAAAAACTAAAGTTACAAATTTTGAAGAAGCGCAAACTTCAGATACAGAAAAGTTTGGTGTTTTCTTTTGGGAAATGATAAAAAACGGTGTGTTTTTACCACCAAGTCAATTTGAAGCTTGGTTTTTATCATCAGCATTAAAAGATAAGGATATAAAAATAATAGCAAATGCAACTGACAAGGCAATGAAAAAAGTAGCCGTTAGCTTTTAGCTATTTGCTTTTAGTAGAGAATTTATGGGAAATTTTAGAAAATTAAAGATTTGGGAACAAGGAATTGTTATTGTCAAAGAAATTTATAAAATAGCTCAAAAATTACCTTCTGATGAAAAGTTTGGATTGAAAAGTCAAATTACTAGAGCTGCCGTTTCAATTCCATAAAATATAGCCGAAGGTTCTAGTAGAAATAGTGAAGTTGAATTTAAACGATTTTTAGAAATTGCAACAGGTTCACTTTTTGAGGTTGAAACTCAACTTATAATAATTCAAGAATTAGAATTAATAGAATCAGAAGAATTAAAGGTCATTTTTGAACTTATAGAAAAAGAAGGCAAGATGATGAATGGATTAATAAATAAAATAAAGAATAGCTAAAAGCCAAAGCCAAAAGCTAAAAGCTAATAGCCAAAAGCTATAAAATGATAAAAAACGATTTATTTTTAAGAGCATTAAAAGGAGAAACTGTAGATAGACCGCCAGTTTGGATGATGAGACAAGCTGGAAGATATTTGCCAGAGTTTATGGAAATCAAGCATAAATACGATTTCTTTACGCGTTGTCAAACTCCAGAATTAGCATCAGAAATTACTGTACAACCTATTAGAAGGTATGGTATGGACGCTGCTATTTTATTTTCTGATATTTTGGTTATTCCGCAGGCAATGAATATTCATGTGGAAATGAAACCAAATTTCGGGCCTTATTTACCAAATCCTATTCGTACTCAAAAAGATTTAGACTCTGTTATTATTCCAGATATTCAAGATTCTTTGGGTTACGTAATGGATGCTATTAAAGCAACTAAAGAAAAACTAAATGACGAAATTCCGTTAATTGGTTTCGCAGGTTCACCTTGGACGATTCTTTGCTATTGTGTACAAGGTCAGGGTTCTAAAAACTTTGATAAAGCCAAAGAATTGTGTTTTACAAATCCGGTTGTAGCACATTCTTTATTACAAAAAATTACAGATACAACTATTGCGTATTTAAAAGCAAAAGTAGAGGCTGGTGTAGATGCTGTTCAGGTATTTGATTCTTGGGGAGGAATGTTATCTCCAGTAGATTATCAAGAATTTTCTTGGCAATACATGCAACAAATAATCGATGCTTTAAAAGATATTACTCCGGTAATTGCATTTGGTAAAGGTTGTTGGTTTGCGTTAAACGAAATGTCTAAATCTGGTGCTTCTGCGTTAGGTGTAGATTGGACGTGTTCTGCAAGAAATGCACGTTATTTATCTGGCGGAAATATAACTTTGCAAGGTAATTTCGATCCAACAAGATTGTTTTCTCCACCATCAGAAATTAAGAAAATGGTAACCCAGATGATTAATGAGTTTGGTAAAGATAAATACATTGTAAATCTAGGACATGGTATTTTGCCAAATATTCCGTTAGATCATGCAAAAGCATTTGTAGATGCAGTAAAAGAATATAAAGCAAATTAAAAAATGCCTCATTTTATTTTAGACTGTTCAGAAAATATTTTAAAGCTTCAAGAACCAAGAAAGGTGCTTGAAGCTGTTTTTGAAACAGCATTCTCTACAGGATTATTTGATAGAGATGATATAAAAGTTCGTTTAAATCCATTTAAACACTCTTTAGTGCAAAGTGCAGAAGCAGATTTTATACATGTTTTTGGTAATATTATGGAAGGTAGAACAGAAGAACAAAAATCTGATTTATCCTACGCAATTGTAGCAACATTAACAACGCTGTTTCCAAAGGTTCCTATCATTTCTATGAATATTAGAAATTTTGAACAAGCTACTTATTGTAATAAATCTATGATTTAAATAAGTAATTTGGGCGTTACTTTGTTAAAAAAAACAAAGTCGCGCTTTCCATTATATCTTTTTGCAGAAAAAGCAAAAAGGATGCCATTACAATCGCTAACGCAAACCAAGGCTAATGATAAAAAATATACTTTCAGCAATAAAAGCATATTTAGGAGCTGTTAATTTAATTTCAAAATTAAAACTTTGGAAATATTTTATAATTCCTATAATTATTAGTGTTGTTACAGCAACCATTATTGGTTTTACAGCTTATGGGTTATCGGACAATGTAGGTGGTTTTATAGCTAAAGTTTGGATTTGGGATTGGGGCAAAGAAACGTTTACATCCTTTGCATCTTTTATTGGCGGAATTTTTGTCTTGGTAATAGGTTTAATTTTATACAAACACATCGTTTTAGCTTTGTCTGCTCCGTTTATGAGCCCGGTTTCAGAAAAAATAGAAAATTATTTCAACGGAAGTTTAAAACATCAACACAGAAAAACAAGTTTTAACGAACAATTAATTAGAGGAATTCGAATTAATATCAGAAATTTATCCAAAGAATTATTAATTACGATTCCTATTTTATTATTAAAATTTATTCCGGTAGTAAATATTTTTTCGACCATTTTACTGTTTTTAGTACAGTCTTACTATGCTGGTTTTGGTAATATAGATTACACATTAGAGCGTCATTTAAATTATAACGATAGTATTTCTTTTGTTCGTAAAAACAAAGGGATAGCAATAGGAAACGGAATTGTGTTTATGCTATGTTTGCTAATACCGTTTATAGGAATCATTATTGTTTTACCTTTATCTGTAACTGCAGCAACTACAAAAACAGTAGATTTGTTAAAAGAACAATAATCAGTTATTTATAAGAACTAATTGTTAACAAAAATGAAAGCAAGAAATCTATTCTTTATTTTGAGCATAATAGTTTTTTTTACTTCATGCTCTAAGAGAGAATCTTATTGGATAGATTTCAACTGGGTTCCCATAAATATGAGTGGACATAAATTTGAAAAAGCTGCAATTTTTCTCAGTTTTAAAATAGACAGTTTTCCAAACCGTTTTTCTGCACAATTTGATACAGGAGCAGAAAGTTTTTTTAAAGAAAACACAATTTCATCTTTTATAGAAAATAATACAAAACTGTTAAAAAAACTTGATAGTATATCAGGTAATAAAAACTTAAATAATTTACAGGTAAAATCAGGATTAAGTAATTTAAATTTAAAATTTAAGGATACTGTAGTACTACAAAAAAAAGTATTTCTTTACCCAAATACGGGGAAGATATATACAGAAGAAGAGTTTGATACAAGTAGAATTCATTTAGGAACTTTAGGTGTAGATCTATTAAAAAATAAAATTCTTATAATGGATTATGTTTCTGAAAGATTAACTATTCTAGAAGAAATACCGTCGAATTACAAGATTAAAAAAAGTATACCATTTGTTTTAGATGATATTAACAGAGTTTATTTGCCTATTAAATTAAGAGGTAATTCATTTTATATAATGTTTGATACAGGGTCAAGTGTTTTTTCATTAATTACTTTTGATAAAACTATTTGGAATGGAGTAAAGAAAAACAGTAATATGGATACTTTGAGTGTCTCATCTTTTGGAAAATATTATGATGTTTACGGTTCTACTATAGAAGAAGATGTTTATTTAATGGATATGAATTTAAAAAACTTTAAAATGCATTATAATACAAGACCAGTAAATAAAACTTTTCTTAATGGATTACAAGTTATTGGAACGACAGGAAATAAATTGTTTTTAAATAAGATGATAGCTGTTAATTATAAAAATAATACGTTGAATATTTTAGAATAATGAAAGATCAGTTTTATAAATACATAGAAAAATTACAAGACAAAATTACTTCTAAATTAGAAGAAATTGATGGAGGAACTTCGTTTAAAGAAGATATTTGGAAAAGACCAGAAGGTGGTGGTGGTAGAACACGTGTAATAGAAAATGGAAATGTTTTTGAAAAAGGAGGTGTTAATATTTCTGCTGTGCACGGTGAATTGCCAGAAGTTTTAAGAAATCAATTTAAAGTAAAAGAAGGTAATTTTTTTGCCTGCGGATTAAGTTTAGTTTTACATCCTATAAATCCTTTTGTACCAACGGTTCATGCCAATTGGCGTTATTTTGAAATGTATGATGATGCTGGCAATATTGTAACGCAATGGTTTGGTGGCGGACAAGATTTAACGCCTTATTATTTGTTTGATGAAGATGCAATTCACTTTCATTCGGTTTGTAAAGCAGCTTGTGATGCGCATAATTCAGAATTTTATCCGAAGTTTAAAAAGACTTGTGATGAGTATTTTTGGAATGCTCACAGAAATGAAGCACGCGGAATTGGAGGTCTATTTTTCGACTACTTAAAAGAAACCGAAGAATTTTCTATAGAAGACAGATTTAATTTTGTTACCCAAGTAGGAGATAGTTTCCTAGAAAGTTATGTGCCAATTGTAAATAGAAGAAAAGAGATAGCATTTGATGAAAATCATAAAGATTGGCAAGAAGTTAGACGTGGTCGTTATGTAGAATTTAATTTGGTTCATGACAGGGGAACCTTGTTTGGTTTAAAAACCAACGGAAGAATTGAAAGTATTTTAATGAGCTTACCGCCCGTTGTACAATGGAAGTATAATCATCAACCAGAAGAAAACTCTAACGAAGCAAAATTACTAGAAGTATTAGCAAATCCTAAAGAATGGGTTTAGTTATTGATTTCGTAATTTAAGTTCATTTTTATTGAATTTAATTTATATAAATTTTTAATTTAACATACTTTTTACGAATAATTTAATTTAAGTTATTATTAACATTTATTTTTAGTCTTAAAAATTAGTGTAAAAACATGCTTTTTTGTATTTTTGTGTCCTGAAAAATCAGTAAGAAATGGCAAGATTTGAATTAAAGTTACCTAAAATGGGTGAAAGTGTTGCAGAAGCAACAATAACTTCTTGGTTAAAAGAAGTAGGAGATACGGTAGAATTAGACGAAGCGGTTGTAGAAATTGCTACGGATAAAGTAGACTCTGAAGTACCTAGTGAAGTTGAAGGAACTTTAATAGAAATTTTATTTCAGAAAGATGATGTTGTTGCCGTTGGTGATGTAATTGCTGTAATAGAAACAGAAGGCGAAGATAACGGACAAGTAAATACAGAATCTCCTAAAGAAGTAGCAGAAGAAAAGATTGCAGAAATAGCTGCTGTTGAGCAAACTATTGATAAGGCTGTCGAGATTAAGACTACACCGATTTCTAAAAATTCAGAATCTGGTAAATTTTACTCTCCTTTAGTTCGTAATATCGCTCAGAAAGAAAATGTTTCTATGGAAGATTTAGAAAATATTTCTGGTTCTGGCAAAGACGGTCGTGTTACTAAAGAAGATATTTTATCTTTTATAGAAAATAGAAATAATGCACCAAAAACTTCAGAGAAAGCGTCAGTACAAGCTACTATAAAAGCAGCAAAACCTGTTGCTAAAGCTGCGCCTGTTTCGGTAAACGGAGAAGATGAGGTAATAGAGATGAGTAGAATGGGTAAATTGATTGCAAAACATATGGTAGATTCTGTACAGACATCTGCACACGTGCAATCTTTTATCGAAATAGATGTTACAAACATTGTAAAATGGAGGTCTAAAGTTAAAGATGCCTTCTTTAAACGTGAAGGAGAAAAATTAACTTTTACGCCAATTTTAATGCAGGCTGTAGCTTCTACAATAAAAAAATATCCTTTAATTAATATCGCTTTAAACGGAGATACTATAATAAAGAAGAAAAATATCAATTTGGGTATGGCTGCAGCTTTACCAGATGGTAATTTAATTGTTCCTGTTATTAAAAATGCAGATCAATTAAATTTGGTTGGTATGACAAAGTCTGTAAACGACTTAGCTGTTAGAGCAAGAAATAATCAATTGAAGCCAGATGAAATTCAGGGTGGTACGTATACAGTTACTAATGTTGGTAGTTTTGGTTCTGTAATGGGAACTCCAATTATTAATCAACCACAAGTTGCAATTTTAGCTTTAGGTGCAATTAGAAAAGTACCTGCGGTAATAGAAACACCAGAAGGCGATTTTATTGGAATTAGACAAAAAATGTTTGTTTCTCATTCTTACGATCATAGAGTTGTAAACGGTGCTTTAGGTGGAATGTTTATTAAAACTTTAAAAGAAATATTAGAAGCTTGGGATGTAAATCAAGATTTTTAATAAAGTAAATTATAAATAGATTAACAAAACGCTTGGATTTTCCAAGCGTTTTTTTGTTACTTTGAATTTAGAATTTATTACTACTATGTCTTTCGAAAATCCTATTTTATTTTTTATTTGCTCATTAGGTGTTTTTAATGGTTTCTTGGCAAGTCTTTATTTTTTATTCTTCAGTAAAGAAAAACGTACCCAAAATCTTTTGTTTGGTTTTTTATTGTTAAGCTTAAGTTTAAGAATTGGTAAATCGGTTTATATTATTTTTACAGAAAGAGAAAACCGAGATTTATTAATATCTCAAATAGGTTTATCTGCTTGCTTTGTAATTGGTGTGTTTTTATATTACTATCTAAAATCTTCGGTAGAAAATAAAAAGACTTTCTCTAAATCATGGAAAATTCATATCATAATTCTTATTCTTATCATTACAATTTTTGGTTTCTTAAAACCTTATAAATCGAATGTAGAGTTGTGGCGATTATATGTTGTACATACAATTTATAGTATTTGGGGCTTGTATTTAGTATTTTCAATATTTGTCTTAAAGAATATAATGCTAAAAGTTTTTAGAAGAAGTCAGAAATTAACTATTTCAGAATCTTGGTTGGTATGTGTCTTGATGGGTAACGTTTTAATATTTGCGGCTTATATAATTGGTTATTTCTATTTATACTTGGTTGGTACTATTACTTTTTCTGTTATCTTCTACGGGCTTTTAATTTTTCTTTTATCTAAAAGTAATAGAGAAAATGTATTTAAGGATATTCCAGAAAAATATGCTTCAAAAAAAATTAATGATAATAAAGCGAATGAGATATTAACAGCTTTGCATAAATTAATGCAAGACAAAGAGCTGTATAAAAACACAAATATTAAATTAATTGATATTGCCAAAGAATTAAATATAACTTCACATCAATTATCACAATTATTAAATGATAATTTGGGTAAAAGTTTTGCTCTTTTTTTAAATGAACACAGAATTACAGAGGCAAAAAGAATTTTAGAAGAAAATAATCAGTTTACTTTAGAAGCTATTGGTTTTGAAGCTGGATTTTCATCAAAATCTACTTTTTACGCTACCTTTAAAAAATTAGTAGGTAAAACACCGTCTGCATATAGAAAACAATTCTATTAAGAATTATATCCAAATTTATAATTTCGGACACATAATTTATAATACTTCACTTGTTCTTTTGATTGATTTTAGAGATTTGAAAAATAATCTTTAAAATTAATATTTATGAAAAATTACATGTTCTTATTTGTAGCAATTTTTAATCTTCAAATAAGTTTTTCTCAATCTGAAACTTCTTTAATAGAAAAAACTTTAAAAAATTATACAGAGGGTAGTTCGTATAATAAGCCAAAAATGTTAGAAAGTGCTTTTTATAGTAAGGCTACGTTATATTTAACAAGCAAAAAAGGGTTTAATGTTTATTCACCAAAAGAGTATGTTGCTTTCTTTAAAAATTCTGAAATAGGAAAATTTAATGGAAGAAATTCTAAAGTTCTAGCAATAGAGGTAATTAAAGATATTGCAACGGCTAAAGTTGAAATTTCTGGACCAGATAGAAAATGGGTGTATATAGATTTGTTTTTGTTGAAAAAAATCGATCAAAATTGGGTGATAATTAGTAAAACAGCTACAAAAGTTAGTGATGATAAATAGCTTTAAAAATCTATTTTGTTTTGTTATAGTGATACTTAGTTTTACATCACTAATTGCTCAAAATGCCAACATTAAATATGTTGATACCTCTGTTAAAATTGATGGTTTTTTTGATGAGCTCATCTGGACTAATTTACCTGAGTATACAAATTTTTATAATTATTTACCTTCGGATATTGGTTTAGCAGATAATCAAACATCTGTAAAATTATTTCATAATGGCGAGTATTTATTTATAAGTGCAACTTATTTTGATACCACAGAAAAAACTAAAGTTAGTACTTTAAAAAGAGATACTTCTATTTTTTTAAGCGATTCTTTTGTTATGGTTATAGATACACAAAATCAAGAACAAAACGGTTATTTTTTTGCTGTAAACTCTCTAGGAAACCAAACAGACGGATTAATTGGAAGAGTTAATGGAAGTTACGATTTAAGTTTTAGCTGGAATACAGTTTGGCAATCGAAAGCAATATTAAATGGTAAAAAAAAGCAATATGAAATTGCGATTCCTTTAAAATCTTTAAATTTTAATAATACAAATACTACTTTCGGTATTCAGTTTTATGTTAGAGATATTAAAAATAATTCTTGGACAATTTTTAAAAATGTAAAAAGGAATTATGCCAATTTAGATTTACGTTTTACAGAAAAGTTTACAATAGATAAACTCCCCCAAAAGTCTAATTCTAAATTTACAATTACACCTTCGGTTACCACAAGTTTTGCAGAAGATGTCTTTAAAAGAAGTAAAACTACATCTTTTAAACCAAGTTTAGATGTGCAGTACAACCTTACATCCTCCTTAAAATTAGATGTAACAGTAAATCCAGATTTTTCTCAAATTGATGTAGACCAACAAGTAACTAATTTAACTCGTTTTGCTATAAATTTTCCAGAAAGAAGAAATTTCTTTTTAGAAAATGCAGATTTATTTTCTAACTTAGGTGTAGATGGTGTAAATCCATTTTATTCTAGACGAATCGGTGCTAATTCCGATATAAAATTCGGTATTAAATTAAGCGGTAATTTAAGTAGTAAAACTCGTATTGGCGTTTTAAATGTCCAAACTAAAAAAGAAGGTAATAATTTACCTCAAAATTACGGAACTTTAGTTGCAGAACATCAGTTAACTAAAAACTTTACATCTACTGCTTTTGTAGTTAACAGACAAACTACAAATAATTTTAGTTTTATAAATGATTATAATAGAGTAGTAGGTACAAATTTAAATTTTAAATCAACAAATAATAAATGGATTGCCTTGATAAATTATGCGAAGAGCTTAAATAATGATGTAGATAATAAAAATAATCTTTACAATTTAGGTGTTTGGTATAATAAACGAGGTTTAGAATGGAATTTTTCTTTGAAAAAAGTTGAAGAGAATTTTCTGTCTGATGTTGGGTTTACGCCACGTTTGTATAATTTTGATGCTATAAATAACAAAATTGTTAGGGAAGGTTATTTGCAAGCTAATACAGGTTTTGAGTATCAGAAATTTTATGAAAACTCTAAAAATTTGAATTCAGTTAGATATGTAAATTATAAAAATAATACTTATTTTAATGATGACGGAAGTGTAAATCAAGTTTCTCATTTTTTAAATTCTGCAGTGTTCTTTAAAGATTTTTCTGCTGTATATTATGTACTTAACTATGATGAAATAGATTTAAAATATGGTTTTGATCCTTTAGGAAATGGAAATGTTATAAACCCTAGAAAATACAATTTTGCACTTTTAAAAGTAGGTTACAATTCAGCCAATAATCAAGATTTTAGGTATAATGTAAATTTTCAAAAAGGGGCTTATTACAATGGTAATAGAATATCCGTAGGTATGTATTTAAATTATCAATTACTGCCTTTTGCTAACATAGAATTAAGTTATAATCAAGACAGAATTAATTTACATCAATTAGGTAAAGAAACATTTCATTTAACACGATTTACTGGAGAGTTATTTTTTAACAATCGTTTAAACTGGACAACATATTTACAGTATAATAACCAAAGAGATAATTTTAATATTAATACAAGATTACAGTGGGAGTATAAACCGCTTTCTTATGTATATTTAGTGGTTACAGATAACCTTAACAAACACTTGCATAGACAAAATTGGGGTGTTGCTTTTAAAATGAATTATCGTTTCGATATTTAAAGTATAGAATATAAAAAAGGATTAATTTTCCGTGTTTTTTTATGCTGTATTGTATTATATTCGTAACCAAATAAAACTAAAATTTAAAAAGATAAAAATGAAAAAATTGTTATTATTATTTGTATTGTCTGTTGCTTTTAACACAACTGCTCAAGAATCTGTGTTGTTAAGAGCTAATTATAAAAAAGGAGATACTTATTTAGTAAATTTAGACCAGTCTCAAAGTATGGGCGCTCAAGGTGGTGTTGATATGAAAATGACTATGTCTATGGAAGTTACAGAGGCTTCTAATGAAAAAATAACAACTTCATCTAACATTAAGTCTATAAACATGAATATGTTACAAGGTGGTAATGTGATGACTTATGATTCTTCTACAAAAGAAGAAGATTTAGATGAAATGGGTAAGATGATGAGTCAACAGTTTAAGCCAATGATGCAGGCAAAAATTATCTCTACTTTAACATCAAGAGGTAAAATTTTAGAAACAAAAGTTGATCCTTCTAATCCTATGATGGATCAGTTTACAAAACAAACTAAAGGAGTTACTTATCCGGAAGAAAAAGTATCTGTAGGTTCTTCTTGGGAAGATGAAGTAAGTGAGCAGGGAATGACTATAAAAACTGTTTATACAGTCTCTAAAATCGATGCAGGAAAGGTTTATATTGATGTTTCTGGAACCGTTTCTGGTATGGGGACTGGAGATGTAAAAGGAAATTTAATTGTAAATGCTGATTCTGGTGTTCAAGAAACTTTAGACTTAATTATGAACATGAATGCAGGCGGAATGGAAATGAAAATTACAACAAAAAGTACTACAACAAAAAAATAAGTTTTTAAATCTTAAACTTAAAAAGCCCTAAGATATATCTTAGGGCTTTTTTTATGCTATAGCTTTTTGTAAAGCCACCAATTCATATCTCTAGTATATTTAAAACCTAGCTTTTCATACAAGGGTATTGCCGCATTGCCTTTGTTTGTATGTAAAATAGGCAGTTTTTTATCGTTTAAAATATCTTTTGTAGTATGATAAATTAATTGTTTGGCTAAACCACGCCTTGTAAAATCGGGATGTGTTACAACAGAACTAATTTCAATAAAATCATTGGTTTGCATTCTTTGCCCCGTAATTGCTACTAATTTATTTTCTTTAAAGATGCCGAAAAATTTACCCATATTAAAACCTTTCTTTTGATAAAATCCTGGCATTACTAACCAAATAAGTTGATAAACTTCATCTATATGCTTTTTAGTTAACGGCGTAATTTCATCAATTAGAGCAACCTCGGTTAATTGATCTAAAACCATTTGGCAGCCATTAATCTTTTTTTCTAATTTGATTTTATCAGTATTTATTACAGGAACATCATTTTCTGAAACAAAGAAAAACTTATCTGTTATTTTAGTGTAATTATCAGCAGCTTTTAATGTTTTATCTACTTCAAAAAACGAACCAAAATTATTTATCTCAGGGTTGTAAAATTTAACGCCATTGTACTCTATAAGAAATTTGTTATGTGTTTCTTGTAAAGAATACCAAACAGGGTTTTTTAATTTATCTTCTAGTGTAGCCATATTTGTAATAAGAAAATAAAAAAAGCCCGCTTATTAAGCGGGCTTTTCAAAATAAAAATATTTTTAAAACCTAAGCTAACATAGTAACTGGGTTTTCTATATAAGTTTTTAAAGTTTGTAAAAACTGGGCTCCTACTGCACCATCTACAGTTCTGTGATCACAAGTTAGTGTTAACTTCATAGTGTTACCTACAACTATTTGTCCGTCTTTTACAATTGGTTTTTCAACTATTGCACCTACAGATAAAATTGCTGAGTTAGGTTGGTTAATTATTGATGTAAAATTATCAATACCAAACATACCTAAGTTAGAAACTGTAAAAGTACTTCCTTGCATCTCTGCAGGAGCAATTTTTTTATTTCTAGCTTTACCGGCTAAATCTCTTACATCAGCACCAATTTGAGTTAAACTTAATTGATCTGTATGCTTAATAACAGGAACAAGTAATCCGTCTGCAACAGCAACTGCTACACCAACATGAATATGATCATGGTAAATAGTGCTTGCGTCTGACCAAGATGTATTTACTTGAGGATGTTTCTTTAATGCCATTGCACAAGCTTTAACAACCATATCGTTAAAAGATACTTTTGTATCTGGTATTGAATTAATTGTTTTTCTTGAAGCCATTGCATTATCCATGTTTACTTCGATATTTAAACTAAAGTCTGGAGAAGTAAATTTAGAGTTCCCTAAAGATTTTGCAATTGCTTTACGCATTTGAGAGTTTTTAACTTCTCTAGAGTTTTCTACTCCTGCAGCAACAGTAGTTGATGCTTCTGTATTGGTTGTAGATATTTTTTCTTCAGTTTTAACAGAAGGAGTGTAGTTTTCTACATCCTTTTTAATAATTCTACCATTTTCACCAGAACCTTTAACATCGGCTAAATTAATACCCTTATCAGAAGCTATCTTTTTAGCTAAAGGAGATGCTAGAATTCTTCCGCCATTAACACTCGTAGAATTATTGTTATTTATCTCAGCTGGTTTAGAATTTTCAGGTTTAACTTCTTCTTTAGAAGATTCTTTTTTAGCATCAGGTTTTTTAGTTTCAGAATCATTCGAGTTAGAAACGGCACCACCATTTTCTACAATAGCAGATACATCTGTTCCTTCTGGTCCAATAATAGTTAATAAACTATCTACCGGCGCAGTTTCACCTTCTTGCACACCAATGTAAAGAATTGTTCCTTCGTAGAAACATTCAAACTCCATTGTAGCTTTATCTGTTTCAATTTCGGCAAGCATATCACCTTCCTCAACTGCATCACCAACATTTTTTAACCAAGTAGCTACAGTACCATCTGTCATCGTATCACTTAAACGAGGCATTGTAATTACTTGCACTCCTTCAGGAATAGTAACAGAACTATTAGAGGTGTTTTCTTCAGATTTTTCAGTATTTGGTTCTTCAGTTTTCTCTTCTTTGTTCGATTCAGAAGAGCTGTCGTTAGAAGAATTTCCATTTAAAATATCAGAAATATCTTCACCTTCTTCACCGATAACTGCCAATAATACATCAACTGGAGAAGTTTCGCCTTCTTGAATACCAATATGTAATAATGTTCCTTCATAAAACGACTCAAACTCCATTGTAGCTTTGTCTGTTTCAATTTCGGCTAAAATGTCTCCTTCTTCAATTTTATCTCCAACATTTTTTAACCATTTTGCCACAACACCTTCTTCCATGGTGTCACTTAATCGGGGCATGTTTATTACTGTAGCCATATTTTATTTTATAAAAGGATAATCTTCTTGTTCATAAACCATGTCGAACATTTGTTGAGTTTCTGGATAAGGAGAATCTTCTGCAAACTGCTCACATTCTTTTACTTTATCCTTAACTTCTTTATCTATTGCAGCAATTTCTTCTGCAGTAGCATATTCTTTTTCTTTAATTATATCTAAGATTTGAGTGATAGGATCAATTTTCTTGTATTCTTCTACCTCATCTTTAGTTCTATAATGTTGTGCATCAGACATAGAGTGTCCTCTGTATCTGTAAGTTTTCATTTCTAAAAATGTAGGTCCGTCTCCACGTCTAGCTCTTTGTATTGCTTCATCTACAGCTTCTGCAACTTTAATAGGATTCATTGCATCTACAGGTCCACAAGGCATTTCATATCCTAAACCTAATTTCCATATATCTGTATGGTTTGCTGTTCTTTCTACTGAAGTACCCATTGCATATCCATTGTTTTCAACAATAAAAATAACTGGTAATTTCCATAACATTGCCATGTTAAAAGCTTCGTGTAAAGAACCTTGTCTTGCAGCACCATCACCAAAACATGTTAAAGTAACAGCATCACTACCTTTATATTTATCACCAAATGCGATACCAGCACCTAAAGGTATTTGACCTCCAACAATACCATGACCACCGTAAAAACCAAATTCTTTAGAAAATATATGCATAGAACCACCCATACCTTTAGAAGTACCAGTTGCTTTACCATACAATTCTGCCATCACTTTTTTAGGATCTTCTCCCATACCAATTGGCTGTACGTGATTTCTGTATGCAGTAATCATTTTATCTTTAGACAAGTCCATTGCGTGTAATGCTCCTGCTAAAATTGCTTCTTGTCCATTATATAAATGCAAGAAACCTCTAACTTTTTGTTGAATGTAAACAGAAGCTAGTTTGTCTTCGAACTTACGCCAAAAAAGCATGTCTTTGTACCAGTCTAAATACGTTTGTTTAGTGATTTTTTTCATTCTAGTGATAAATTGTTTGTTGTGAGATTATTTTATTAAATTTTAATAATCGAAATACAAAAATAACTGTTTTAAATAGAATAAAAAAACTTGATTTTATACATTTAACTACAACGATTTCGTTAACTGTTTATTTGTCTTTTGCAACTACTAATGTTGCTTTAGCACCTGTTGCCAAATTCCATTCATTAGAAGAAAGTAAATCACCAGCATCATTATAGACTTTAAAAGCTGCTGTATTTGGGCCAGAGGTACCTTGATTTAAAGCTACAAAAGAGATTTTATTAATACCAACATCTAAAGGTATTGTAAAGCTTTGGTACCTTTGTTTTAAAGTAATGTTTGTAACTACAGGAATGTTATTAACCATTATGGTTACTCGATCTCCGTCGGGATATTGAAAATCTCTACAAATTATATTTACACTATTCGAGTTCGTTCTAAAACTACCCAAATCTTGGTCTATAACTGGATAAATATATTGCCCGTTAATTTTTTTAAAAGCTTTTAAAAATCGAGCTTCATTTATTCTTTTCTGAGAAATGACGCCTTTATTGTTAATTTTATCTTCTTCTTGTTTTTTCTTTAATTTTTTTTGCTCGTTATCATACGCTTGTTTAAAACCATTATTTCCTTTTAATTCAATGGATTTGGGTTTTTCTACTGGTTTGGCATTGTTTAAAATTACAGCTTTAATTTTACCTTTATTACTAGCTCCGTTATTTTTATCTAATTGAGCAAAAGCATTTGATGTTGAAAAAACGCATGTAAATAAAATAAATAAAATAAGTTTGTTTTTCATGTAGAATAGTTTTCTAACTGTATGTGTACAAATATAATGCCTAAATAAATTGAACCTGTTTAGTTTTTGTTAAACTTAATTAGTTTACTTCAAAATTAAAGTAAGTTTTAGGAAAAGGTTCGTTTCTAATAGTAAAATGCCACCACTCATTTTTGTAAGGCTTAAATCCGTGTTTTATCATAATATTACGCAGTAATATTCTATTCTCTAATTGTTTTTTTGAGATGTTTCTATAAGATGGATGCGATTCTGAACCAAAAAAATCATAAATACTACCCATGTCTAATTCTTTATTTGTTTTTAAATCTACAATTGTAAGATCCACTGAACTTCCTCTTGAATGGCCAGAGCGAGAAGCAATATAACCTTGTTTAAAAAGTTCAGATTTTTTAACCTTCGGATAATAGGTTTTCTTCATTAAAGTATCTTCTAGTACTTTGGCCCATCTTACAAAATGATTCACCGCTCTTTGTGGTCTATAAGCATCAAAGATTTTTAGACCCAAGTTTTTTTCTGCTAATTCTTCTTGGACATTTTTTAGTGCATTTGCTGTGGTAGTAGTTGTTATAATGCAATTACTTCGATAACCTTCAATTGGTTTACCTATAAAATTATTGTTAGAAAAATACCTTAATTCAACTTTTACAGTCGGAATTATGTTATCAAGATATACAAAACCTTCTGGTAATTTTTGAGCTACTAAACTTATCGAAAAAAGAAAAACAAGCAAAATAGAAATACTTTTCATAAACAGTGTGTTTTTTTAGATTTTAAGAGTTGCTATATCTTCCATAAAAATATTGAAAAACTCCGTAGCATACAAAACCCAATGCCATAATAGCCATTAAAATATTACCAAAAGTTAAAGAGTTTAGAAAGCTAAACATTTCTTGAGTGCCTTTAATTTTCTGAGGATTGTTATAAAAAGCAGCAGAAATGATAAACCAAGAGAAAATAAGAAAAGAAATTCCTCTAGCAAAAATTCCAAACGCTCCTGTTTTTTTTAAGACATTAAATGAGGCAATATTTTTACTCTTTTTAATATCTTCTAAATAACTGTTAGAAATTACTTTGTAAAATTGATTTATTGCAGATCCTAAAAAAATAGCTCCAATTAGAATTAGAATTATATTACCGTTTTCTATTTTTAAAACTCTAGAAACTAGCGTTTCTTTAGTGACATCACTTGAAGCTTTATTAAATACTTTAAGAAATATTGAAACAGCAAAAGAGCCATAAAAAAATGTTCTAAAAAGATAGTTTACAGCAGCAATGTATTTTTTATTAGAATCTTCATTTTTAAGAACGTCGTAAAATTTATAAGCCCTCGATAAAGCGTAAGACATTAAACCTAAACTAAGAATTAACAAAAGAACTTTACCAAAAATCTGGTTTTCTAAAAACGAAATTACACCGTTTTTATCAGAAATTTTACCACCAAAATTTAAAGCAGTTAAAAAAGTTAGTATGCCAATAATAATGTAAACGAATCCTTTGGTAAAAAAACCAAATTTTCTAAGTTTTTGAATCACAAATAAAAATTTTAGCTAAGTTACTCTTATTATTTATAAAAGTGAATTTAGGTTATTTTCTTTCTAAAAAATCTTGATAAGAGTCTTGGGTTATTGCTTTTCCTAAGGAATCTAAATTAGCACTAGTTTTACCATATTTCTGCATAGGTTTTTTACTAACATAATCAAAAAGATAAAAACCATCTTTATTTAAAGTACCAAAGCCTTTATTAAATACATAATGCGCATATTGCTTGTCTGAATTGTTAAAGAGGTTTTTGCCAAACTTAAATTCGGTATTATTTCCTTTTAATAAATCTAAAAGTGTGTAAGAAAAATCTACTTGGCTTGTTATATTATCAACATTTACTCCTTTTTGTTGCAATGCGCCACCAAGCCAAAGCATCGGAATTTGAAATTTTTTTGGTGAAAAGTATTCACCTTCATGTTTAGGCGAACTGTGTCCATGATCTGCCATAATAACAATTAGTGTTTCTTTATACCAATCTTGTTTCTTGGCAAAATCAATAAATTTTCCAATATATTTATCTGTGTAAGCATGAGAGCTTCTAAACAGTTCGTCATGATTTTTTTTGCCAAATTTATAAGTGTCGTTTAATTCAAACGGTTCATGGCTAGTTGATGTTAAGGCAATAGCAAAGAAAGGTTTTTCTTGTTTTTTAGCTAAATCGTTACCAAAACGTTCTAAAAATACATTGTCAAAAGCACCCCATTTAGAGTTCCAATCTTTTTTATCAAATTCACTACCATCAACAATTTTATCTATTTCTGCAATTCTTAAATAAGTGTTTAAATTCCCGAAGTTTAAATCGCCACCATAATAAAAAGACGTTTTGTAGCCCAAGGCATTCATTTCTTTAGGTAGCATTGGTAAACTTCTAGATTTGTTGGGCATTCTCATTATTTTTTTAACTGGCTGCGGATAATAACCACTTAAAATTGCAGGAATTCCTTTATCTGTTCTATCTCCATTTCCGTAGAAATTTGTAAACCAAATACCTTCTTTAGATAATCTGTTTAAGTTTTCTGTTACGTTTGGTTCGCCATTTAAGGCGCCAACAACTTTGGCAGTTAAACTTTCCCAAATAATTAAAATAACGTTGGGTTTTTTTATATTTAAAATAGAATCTCTATCACTTTTTAAAAGTTGATTTTTAGTTTTATTGATGATGTTTACGGCTACCTCTTTATCAAACTGTTTATAAATATTGATGTTACTTGTTTTATGAGTTATTGTGTTAGAAAAATTCCAAATAAAATTGATAGCTGCATGATTTGCAAACATTTTTTTAGAAAAATAAACATTGCTTTGATTTATAGGAATCTCTTGTAAACCACCTCTTAAAGGTATAATTAAAGAAGCTGTAAGTAATATAAATATAGGTATTTGTAATAAGTTTTTAGTTTTTGAAATTTTAAAGTTTTTATTAATAATCTTTTGAAAAAGTTTGATAAAGGCAAAAGAAATTAAGAGCCATAAAATTAATCCAGAAATAATTTGAAAATTAGAAGCAGAAGCAATCATTACTTCTGGGGTGTTAAGGTACGTTAAAAAAGTAGTGTCTAAACGAACGCCCCAAGCAGCATAAAGACTTGCATCAATAATTAAAAATAAAGTTATAATTGTAATGGCGAAATAAGAATACCATTTAATAATATTTCTAATTTGTAAAGGACTTGTTAAAATAGAAATTACGACAAGAAAAAACGGAATGATGCTTAAATAGGAGGTAAAAGAAGCGTCTAGTCGTAAACCATAACCAAAGGTTTTTAAGATGGTAATAAAATCTAGTTTTGAAGTTTCAGAAACATAAAAAAGTAAAAAAAACAAACGAGCAAAGACAAAATAACCAATCCAAATTAAAAAATAGGAGATGATAAATGAAAGTCTGTATGCAAGGTTTTTCATGATATTAATCTGTAACTTTTAAACGAGCTTTTGCTGTTACAGTAACATCAGAATAGGTCTTGTTTAAGTATTTTAAATAACCTGTTATGGCAATCATTGCAGCGTTATCTGTAGTGTATTCGAATTTTGGAATGTAAGTTGTCCAACCAAAATGTTTTTCTGCTAATCCTAATCGATTTCTAATTTCTGAATTTGCAGATACACCACCAGCAATTGCTATGTGTTTTATGTTTGTTTGTTTAACCGCGTTTTTTAATTTGGTCATTAAAATTTCTACAATTGTATATTGTATCGAAGCACAAATGTCGTTAAGGTTTTCTTCAATAAAATTTGGGTTTATTCTTTGTTGCTTCTGAATAAAATATAAAATTCCGGTTTTTAAACCACTAAAGCTAAAATCTAAATCGCCTACTTTAGGTTTCGTAAAAGGATAAGCTTTCGGGTTTCCTAATTTCGCATATTTATCTATTAAAGGTCCACCAGGATAAGGCAATCCTAAAATTTTTGCAGATTTATCAAAAGCTTCTCCAACAGCATCATCAATTGTTTCACCTAAAACCTCCATTTTAAAATGATCAGAAACTTTTACAATTTGCGTATGACCGCCACTAATTGTTAAGCAAATAAAAGGAAATGGCGGAATTTTACTATCCTCATCTTCTATAAAATGAGCCAAAATATGAGCTTGCATATGATTTACATCAATTAATGGAATTTGTAAACCAAGTGCTAAAGATTTAGCAAAAGATGTGCCAACCAAAAGCGAACCCATTAAACCAGGACCGCGTGTAAATGCAATTGCAGATAATTTTTCTTTTTCAATATTAGCTTGTTCTAACGCTTGTTGCACAACGGGTACAATGTTTTGTTGATGAGCTCTAGATGCTAATTCTGGTACAACACCACCATATTTAGAATGCACTTCTTGGTTTGCAACGACATTGCTTAGTACTTTTCCGTTACAAATTACAGATGCACTTGTATCATCACAAGAAGATTCTATACCTAAAATATAAATGGGTGTTTTCATAAAAATTAAAAAGCTATATAATTTGCAAAATTAAGTATAATTTTAAGTTGATTTTCCTTTTTTAATAATAGAAATTTAATTCTTTGTTAAATTTGCACGTTCTTTGTAATATGTGGCAATATTTTTGATTACTTTTCTTTAAATATTCTATAAAAACTAAAATACACTATCATTAAAAACTTTAGTAAAAAAATATTAAAATGGTTAGGGTACTTTGTACTTTTTCTACTATTAATAAGCATTTTGCTTTCTACGTCTTTTGTGCAAACAAAACTAGGTGCATATGCTACTAAAAAAATTAATGAAAGTTACAATACTAATTTAAGTATTGGTAAGGTAAACCTGTCTTTTTTAGGCAGTGTAGCTTTTAAAGATGTACAAATTAGAGATCATCATAAAGATACTTTAATTTTTGTTTCTGCATTAAATACTTCGTTGTTAAGTGCTAAAAAAGTTTTAAATAATCAATTGTTATTAGGTGATATTACACTGCAAGATGCATATTATTACATGAAAACTTATAAAGGAGAAACAGAAGATAATATGGCTGTTTTTTTAAATTCTTTCAATAATAATCAGAAAAAAGATTCCTTAGCACCAAAATTTATTTTAAAAGCAACCAATGTTTATGTACAAAATTTAGATTTTAAATTAGTAAACGAGAATAACACAACTCCCTTAAGTTTTGCGGCATACAATACTGGTGGTAATGTACAAGATTTATCTATAGAAGGGGCTAATGTTTCTATAAATGCAAGAGGTTTATATTTTAAAACGAATCAAGGTTTAGAAATTACCAATTTTACTACAGATTACAAGTTTACTAAAACGGATATGAAGTTTTACGATACACAATTACAAACGGAAAATTCGAATGTTTTTGGTGATATCGATTTTACATACAAGAGAGAAGATTTAAAAGATTTTAATGATAAAGTTGATATAAGTGCAAAATTTGAAAAAAGTAGTATTAAGATTCAAGATTTAAATAAGTTCTACAAAGAGTTAAATGGAAATGATGTAGTTAGTTTTTCTGGAGATATGAACGGTAAACTAAACGATTTTAAATTAAATAACTTAAATCTGTCATCAGAAAAAGGAATTAAATTAAACGGAAATCTAGCTTTTAAAAACGTAGTTAATACCGAAAGAGGTTTTGTTTTTGATGGTGATTTAAATAATTTAACAGCAACATATAACGATTTAAAAAGTATTCTGCCTAATTTGTTAGGTAAAAATTTGCCTACAGAATTTAATAAATTAGGTTTGTTTAGAATTCGTGGAAATGTAAATGTAACTCCGGTTAGAATGAGAGCTTCATTACGAATGAATTCTCAAATTGGTAGTGTGGTTTCAGATTTAGAAATTGATAATATAGATGAAATTGATACAGCTTCTTATGTTGGTGATATAGAATTGATTAATTTTAATATTGGTACTTTTTTTAATGATCCTTTGTTTGGTAAAGTTTCTTTAGTGGGTGATGTTAATGGTAGCGGTTTTAAGTTAGAAAATATCAATACAAAGTTTGTGGGTAATATTTCTGAACTAAATTTTAATAAGTATACTTACAAAAATATCGTTGCAAATGGCCAGTATCAGAATAACAAATTCGACGGAGATTTAGTTATTGATGATGCGAATTTTAAAATGAAGTTTAATGGATTGGCAGATTTATCAGCTAAAGTTCATAAGTTCGATTTTAAGTCGGATATCGAGTACTTAAACCTTAAAGAAACTAATTTATTTGTTAGAGACTCTACAGCTGTAGTAAAAGGGAACATAGAATTAGATATAGAAGGTAATACTTTTGATGATATTCTTGGTAAAGCAGTTTTTAAAAATGTGTTATACACTAATCAGAAAAAAGAATATACATTTAAAGAATTTGCAGTTACATCATCTATTAAAGATAGTGTTAAAACGATTGATGTTGCATCTAAAGATATTGCGCAAGGTTATATTACTGGTAAGTTTTCGTTTTCCGAGTTGCCAAAAGTAGCACAGAACGCATTAGGAAGTATATATACAAACTACAATCCATACACGGTAGCTCCTAATCAGTTTTTAGATTTTAATTTTACTGTTTACAACCAAATTGTAAATGTTTTTTTTCCTAAAATTTCAATTGACGATAAAACAAAATTAAAAGGAAGAATAATTTCTGATGAAAATTTCTTTAGACTAACATTTAATTCGCCAAGAATTGATGCTTACGGTACAGAAGTAAAAACAATTTCTTTAAGAACAGATAATAAAAACCCTTTATACAACACTTCTTTAACTGCAGAAGAAATTAATACCGATTACTACAATATATCTAAATTAAACTTGTTAAACAGAACAGAAAATGATACGTTGTATTTTAAATCTGTGTTTAAAGGAGGGAAAAAGAAAAATGAAGATTTTAATTTAGATTTCTTCTATACTTTTAATCCAGAAGGTAAATCTGTTTTAGGTTTCGAAAAATCATCTTTTGTTTTTAAAGAAAACACCTGGAATATTAATCCAGATAAAAAGAATACTGATAAAATAACTTTTGATTTAAATACAAACGAATTTAACTTTAGTCAATTCAAATTTGTTTCCGGAGAACAAAAAATAGAATTTACGGGTAATTTAAAAGGTACAGAGCAAAAAATACTTTTGGCAGATTTTACAAAGGTTAAATTGCAAAGTTTTTTACCTAAAATAGATAGTTTAGCTTTAAAAGGTGTGCTGTCTGGGCATTTAGATTTTGTTCAAAACGAAGGTAACTACACGCCAGAAGGTTCTTTAACTGTAAAAGATTTTCAAGTAAATGATTTTAAACAAGGTAATTTGTTTGTAAATGTTAAAGGAGAAAATTCTTATAAAAAATATCGCGTAGATTTATCGATAGAAAATAAAGACGTTAAAAGTATTGCAGCAACTGGTGCTTTAGATTTTTCTGCACAAAGACCAATAATAGATTTAAATGTTTTTTTAGAAGAATTTAAATTAGACGCTTTTAGTCCGTTAGGGCAAGATGTATTGTCATCTTTAAGAGGAACAGCCTCTGGAGATTTTACATTAAGAGGTTTTTTAAGCAACCCAGATATGGAAGGGAGCTTGCGTCTTAAAAATGCAGGATTAAAATTTCCTTATTTAAATGTAGATTATGATTTTGAAGGTGAATCTGAAATTACTTTATTGCAACAATCATTTATTTTAGAAGACTTTAAATTATTAGACACAAAAAATAAAACAAGAGGAATTTTAAGAGGAGATATTTCTCATTTTAATTTTAAGCAATGGTTTTTAAGGTTAAAAATTGAAAGTGACAATCTAATGGTTTTAGATACCAAAAATGAAGAAGAAGCTTTGTATTATGGTACAGCGTATATTGATGGTTCTGCAGATATTTTTGGGTTAACAGATAGGTTAACTATAGATGTAAATGCAAAAACAATGCCTGGGACAATTTTTGTGGTTCCATTAAAAGATGTAGAAACTGTGGACAGCTTTAGCTTAATTCATTTTAAGTCGGATGAAACAGTTGTAAAAGAAAGACAAAATGAAATCGCTTTAGAAGCATTAAAAGGTTTGTCTTTAAACATCGATTTAGAAGTAACAAAAGATGCTGTAGCCCAGGTTGTTATTGATGAGGTTTACGGAAGCCAATTATCTGGTAAAGGTTCGGGTAATCTACAAATAGAAATTAACACACGTGGTAAATTTAATATGTTTGGCGATTATGTGGTAGATAGCGGAGTTTACGATTTTAAGTATGGCGGTTTTGTAAATAAGCCATTTGTAATTCAAAAAGGAGGAACCGTTTCTTGGAACGGGAATCCGGCAAACGCAAATTTAGATGTAACGGCAGTTTATAAAGCAAAAGCAAATCCTGGAGTTTTATTAGAAAATTTTAATTCGAACAGAAATATAGAAGTAGACTTAGTAACAAGAATTACCGGCGGTTTGTTTAATTCGAAGCAAGAATTAGATATTCAGCTTACAAATGTAGATCCAACAATTGCAAACGAATTAGAATTTATATTAAATGACAATAATGTAAATGAAAAAACAACACAGTTTATCTCTTTACTTGCATTTGGTAATTTTGTAAATCCAGATAAAGTAAATTTTGATGCCAATGCAACCATAACAAGTACTGCTTCTAGTGCAATTGCAGCAGCTTTTTCTAGTTTATTTAATAGTCCTGATAGTAAATTTCAATTGGGTGTAGATTATCAGCAAGGGCAAAGTAATAACGATTTAGACAGATTAAATACAGATAATCAAGTAGATTTATCTGTAAGTACTCAAGTAAGTGATAGAGTTATAATAAATGGTAAGGTAGGCGTTCCTATTGGAGCACAGACTCAGTCTAGTGTTGTTGGTGAAGTTAAAGTAGAGGTTCTATTAAATAAAGAAGGCAATTTTAGAGGAGTTATTTTTAATAGGCAAAACGAAATTCAATATACAATCGAAGACCAAGGCTATACGCAAGGTGTTGGTTTATCTTATCAAGTTAATTTTAATACACTTTCTGGGCTCTTAAAAAAGTTAGGTTTTAAGAAAAAAAACAAATTAGAAAAGAGCAAACTACAAAAGAAAGACACAATAAAAACAAAGGTGATTTTACCTGACAATTTTGAAGGAAATTAATCATTAGTCTTAATTTATATATTTTTTAAAATAAAGTTTTATCAATTTTAGTTTGATAACTTCTTGTTTAAATAGGCCTCAAAATTATTTATTACTTTTACTAAAAACATCTAATTTTAGTCTGTTTTTTAATAAAGATTCCTTTGTAATAAAGGGGAAATAGGCTAAAACGATTTCGTAGATTTATTTATTTAAGTGCTTAAAAAGCAGTAATTTTACAATATAGAATATGAAGAAAATTAAAAAAATAGCAGTCATGACTTCTGGGGGAGATGCTCCTGGAATGAATGCAGCAATAAGGTCTGTAGTAAGAGCTTGTGCATACTACAGAGTAAGTTGTGTAGGTATATATAGAGGGTATGAAGGGCTTATTGAAGGTGATTTTATAGAGCTTACAGCAAGAAGCGTAAATAACATCATTAACAAAGGTGGTACCGTTTTAAAATCTGCAAGATCGCAAGAATTTAGAACTAAAGAAGGAAGAGCAAAAGCTTTTGAACACTTACAAGAAAATGAAATTGAAGCCATGGTTGTAATTGGTGGAGATGGTTCTTTTACCGGAGCTGTAATTTTTAATGAAGAATATAACTTTCCAATTATAGGAATTCCTGGTACTATAGATAACGATATTTTTGGTACATCACATACATTAGGATATGATACCGCTTTAAATACAGCAGTAGAAGCAATTGATAAAATTAGAGATACCGCGTCTTCTCATAACAGATTATTCTTTGTAGAGGTAATGGGTAGAGATGCTGGTTTTATAGCTTTAAACGCAGGTGTTGGTGCAGGAGCAGAAGAAATCTTAATTCCAGAAGAAGATCTTGGATTAGATAGAATGTTAGAGTCTCTTAAAAAGAGTAGAAGAACAGGTAAATCTTCTAGTATTGTTGTAGTTGCAGAAGGTGATAAATCGGGTAAAAATGTTTATGAATTAGCGCAATATGTAGAAGAGAATTTACCAGAATATGACGTAAGGGTTTCTGTACTTGGTCACATGCAAAGAGGTGGTTCTCCTTCTTGTTTTGATAGAGTTTTAGCAAGTAGATTAGGTGTTAAATCTGTAGAATTATTGTTAGACGGTAAGACGAACCTTATGGTAGGTTTAAAAGACAACGAAGTAATTAGTACAAGTATTGCAGAAGCAATAAAAGGTGGTCATTCTATCAATCAAGAACTTTTAAGAGTTTCTGATATAATGACAACATAATATTAACTAGTAATTAAAGTAAAAAAAATGATAAAAGTAGGAATTAACGGATTTGGAAGAATTGGAAGATTAGCATTCAGATCTACAGTAAAAAGAGATAATGTACAAGTAGTAGCAATTAATGATTTATTAGATGTAGATTATTTAGCTTACATGTTAAAATACGATTCTGTTCACGGTGCTTTTGATGGTACTGTAGAAGTTAAAGATGGTAAGTTAGTTGTTAACGGTAACGAAATTAGAATTACTGCTGAAAGAGATCCTGCTAATTTAAAGTGGAATGAAGTTGATGTAGATTATGTTATAGAGTCTACAGGTTTTTTCTTAACAGAAGAAACAGCTGGTAAACACTTAGAAGCTGGTGCAAAAAAAGTAGTATTATCTGCACCTTCTAAAGATCATACTCCTATGTTTGTAATGGGTGTTAATAACACTGAATTAAAAGCAGATCAAAAAATATTTTCTAACGCGTCTTGTACAACAAACTGTTTAGCGCCAATTACAAAAGTTTTAAACGATAACTTTGGTATTGTAGAAGGTTTAATGACAACTGTACATGCTGCAACTGCAACACAAAAAACTGTTGATGGTCCTTCTATGAAAGACTGGAGAGGTGGGCGTTCCGCAATTGGTAACGTAATACCTTCTTCTACAGGAGCTGCTAAGGCTGTAGGAAAAGTAATTCCTGCAATGAACGGTAAATTAACTGGTATGGCATTTAGAATTCCTACTATGGATGTTTCTGTAGTTGATTTAACTGTGAAATTAGAAAAATCTGCTTCTTATGATGAAATCTGTGCTGCAATGAAAGCTGCATCAGAAAGCGGACCAATGAAAGGTGTTTTAGGTTATACAGAAGATTTGGTTGTTTCTCAAGATTTTGTTGGAGACACAAGAACTTCTATTTTTGATGCTAAAGCAGGTATTGCTTTAAACGATAACTTTGTAAAAGTAGTTTCTTGGTATGATAACGAAATAGGATATTCTACTAAAATTGTAGATTTAATTGAATATGCTGCAACTTTGTAAGATGCACAATAGATTATAAAAAAAAACCTGATAGAATCTTCTATCAGGTTTTTTTATGAATATTTTTAAAGGATTATTTAACTGCAATCATGCTAATTTCTACATTAACAAATTTAGGCAAGTTTGCAACTTCTACAGTCTCTCTAGCAGGTGCCGTTTCTTCATTAAAATAAGTACCATAAATCGCATTTATTTCAGAAAAGTTATGCATGTCAGAAATAAATATTGAAGACTTTATAACGTTTTCAAAAGTCATTTCTGCCGCTAATAGAACCTGTTTCATATTTTCCATTACCTGCTTTGTTTCATTTGCAATAGAATCTAAAACTAATTCTCCTGTATCTGGATTAATTGCAATTTGACCCGAAGTGTATAATGTGTTTCCTGTTAAAACTGCTTGATTATACGGCCCAATAGGAGCAGGTGCGTTCTTAGTTGTAATTATTTTTTTCATTGTAGTAAGTTGTTTATAAAGTTAAATATAATTTCAATTTCTCCATCATAATTATATGCAGCGTTAAAAAGAAATATTAAGCCCATAATAAATAAAAAATAAAAATTTCTTCTAGACTTATTAGTTTCTAAAATGATTTCTGTTTCTTGATTTTTATTAGATTTATATATAATGCTTATATTAAAAGGTGGGTTTCTTTTCTGATTTTCTGTAGTAGAAAACTCCAATTCTTGTTCAATTTCTCTCCCTCTCTTATCAATAAATTTAACGGTGTAGAAATAATTTATTTTTTCATGATTAATTACAAAACCATCTTCATCAAAAGTATTATCAATTTTTGTTTCTACTTCTCTAATTTTTGTTACAAGAGCTTCTTTTCTTGTTCCTTCCTTATAAAATAAATCAATTTTATCTAAAGATTTAATTGCTGTATAAATTGAATAAAACCCAAATGATGTTAAACCTAAAAAAGAGATTACATTCATTTTAAAAAAGTCTTCTATCTGGCGGTTTGTTTTTATCCCATTTTAAGTCTGATAGTACAGAAGATTTTACACCAATAAAAAATGTATAAGAAGAGTTTGTACCGAAAGGAACCCAATTAAAGTTAAAATTCCAACTATCTAAATCTCTTGTAAAATTAAATCTAGAAAAAGTAAATGCACCATCTTTAAAATCATAACCAGAAGAATATCCTAACTTCCATTTAGGAGACAATTCTATATTTCCATTAAAAATAATACTATGTATACCAATGTTTCCGCCATCAATTCCGTTATTTACATAACTTGTAGAGTAAGCTAAACTTAATGTCCATGGTATGTCTGCATGGTATAGTTTTGCAGATTTATTTTTGTCTTCTTCTGTGTTATTTACTGCATTGTTTACTTGTCCGAATCTGTTGGTCGGATCTATATTTGCGCCTGTAATATCTGGTGTATTGTTAGGGTCTCTGTTGTTTTCTTTTTTACCTTCTTTATCTTTTTTAAAATCAGAGCTAGAAATAGAGTAATTGGCTGTTAAGCTTGCGTTAGATAATCGTCCTAAAAAGTTTGAGTTAAATTCGTTAATTCTAATTGGAGATCCAGAGGCAGAAGCAACAACTTTATAAGGATCTATAGAACCACTAAAATTTATTGATAATTTGTCTTTTAAAAGTCTTGTTCCTGCAGAAAAATTAACATTAGACCAACGCAAACTGTCTGCAGCAATATTATAAGAACTGCTAAAATTTAAATTATTTAAAATTGATATTTTTTCATCTTCGGCATCACTATTAGGATCTTTAGGTGCAACTTTAGCTTCTAAAACGTTATTTAATGTGATTCCGATTGAATTACTTATTCCAGAAGAAGGAGAACCGTAAATACCTTGATCAAAAATTGTAAATTCCTCTAAATCATTAGGATCTGTACTGGCTTGTACTTTTCGAATGTATTGTTCTTCAAAATCTGGTCTGTAAGAATAAGAAATAGAAGGCCTAATTGTATGTCTTATTGCTTTTAATCGACCTTTATTAATATTAAAAGTACCGTAAATATTAGTAGATAAACTTAAACCTGCATTATATTCTCTAAATGTTTTAAATCCGCTAATTGTATCTGTAACTACCGTTTCATTAACAGCATCGTATTTTTTATCAATATAGTCAAATTGCCAAGTTTCTTCGTAATTTACACTTGGTGACACTGTAAAATATTTAAACGCTTTAAAATTTGTATTTGTACCAGTTCTATGTTGCATACCGGCTCTAGCCGTTTCAAACATTTTAGCCGTTAAAAAATCATCATCTGTAGTATTGATAAGGTATTTACTATCTAAAATGTAGTTAAAACCCATTTTCTGAATCGCGTTCTTTTTTACTCCATTTTTACCTGCAAACGGATAAATTCTATTCATGTTTAAAGTTAAAGCAGGCAACGTCATAGTAATTTTTTCTGTATTTGTATTTTGTTGATGTTGGGCAGTTACATTTAAGTTAAATGGAGTGCCTACAAAAGTTTTACTATAATTTATAGAAGAGTTAAACGTGTTGGTTTGTGTTTGTGCAATGTTAAATTGATTTTGAGATTCTCTAAAAAACTTACTACTTCCTAGGTTAACAGAAGCTGTAAATCGAGAATTAGGGCTTGCTTTTGTGTCTTGATTATGTGACCACCTTAAATTAAAGTTATTACTTTTACTAAAATCATCAAAACCTCTAATACCATTTATATTGTTTTCGTAACTAAAATTAAAAGAACCATTAAAACGATAACGAACTTTATAATTAGAATTTGCTCTAAACCCCCAACTACCATTAGAATATGCATCACCAGTAATACCTAAATCTACATAATCATTAATTGCAAAATAATAACCACCATTTTGAAATCCGATTCCTCGATCGCTACTACCTGTATCAAAAGCCGGAATTAAGAAACCAGAGATGCTGGTTTGTGTAATTGGAAAATAAGCAAAAGGTAAATAAATAGGTGTTGGAATATCTGCAATGTATAATTGACTGCCACCAACAATAATCTTCTTACCAGGAATAATTTTAGCTTTATTTGTGCCAATATAATAGTCTAATTTCTCTGAAGTTGTAAACTTTATATCTCTTACATAAATTGTTGAATCGTTTACACGTTTAGTTTTATTACCAAACGTAAACATTTCACCTTGTTTGGTTTTTAAACCGTAAATTATTGCCTTTTTAGATTTAAAATTATAGATGATAGAATCTTGTTCTGATTCTTCGTTGCCTTGTTTAAAAATTGGCCTTTGTGTATAACCTGTGCTGTCTATAATTCCTTTTGCAAAAAGGGTGTTTTTAGTATAATCTATTTTTATAATACCTGCTTTTAAATCGATATCTGTATATGTAATATTGGCTTCGTTATATAACGTTACAGATTTGTCTTTGGCATTTTGAATAGTGTAATCTTTAGCAACGTGGGTAATAAGATCTTCTATAGTTTCTTTAGGTTTTATAGAATCTATAGACACAGAATCTTTTTGTTTGATAGCTAAAGAGTCTTTTTTTACAGATAAAATACTATCTCTTTTTTTATTCGGAATAGTATCTTTCTTTTTTATAGGAACTACTATTTTTTTAGTAGGTTTAATATCTTGAGAAAAACCTAACTTTGTAAAAAAGAAGCAGCAAAATAAAAGTATATATGATAGGTTTGTTTGCAATGCTTTTAATACTATTTTTGTAAATGAATAAAAATATGGCGTAATATTTGAAACACCAAATTTAAGAATTCAAAATTAGTTAAATTTTATTGATGCAATCCCAACAAAAACACAAAAATATCATCAAAAGTAAAATTCTTTTTCTACTACTCTTCATATTTGTAGGAAACAGCGTAGCAATACATGCTCAAAAAGAGTATGTAGTGGTTTTAGATGCTGGCCACGGAGGCAAAGATCCTGGTAATTTAGGTAACGGATATAAAGAAAAAAATATTGCTTTAAAGGTAGCTTTAAAAGTAGGTGCTAACTTAAAGAAGTACAAAGACGTTAAAGTTATTTTTACACGAAAATCGGATGTTTTTATAGATCTTTGGAAAAGAGGTGATATTGCAAATCATGCCAAAGCAGATTTGTTTGTATCAATTCATTGCGATTCGCATACATCAAATGCATACGGAGCAGGAACTTTTGTTTTAGGTTTAAGAGGAAATAAAAAAAACTTAGAAATAGCAAAAAGAGAAAATGCTGCAATTTTACTAGAAGATAATTATCAAAATAAATATGAAGGTTTCGATTCTAATTCTGCCGAATCTGTAATTGGGTTGTCTTTGTTACAAGAAGAAAATTTAGATAAAAGTTTAGCTATTGCAAGCCTTATTCAGAATAACTTCACTTTTAATTTAAAGAGAAATAATAGAAAAGTAAAGCAAGATAACTTTCAGGTTTTAAGAGAAACTATTATGCCAAGTGTTTTGGTAGAATTGGGTTTTTTAACAAATAAAAAAGAAGGTAGGTTTTTAAATTCTAGTAGCGGTCAAACTAAAATGGCAAATGAAATTGCAGACGCTATTTATAATTATATCAAAAATCAAAAATTAAACACAGTTTTAGAAGATGTAACTAGTAAAAATTATTTTGATGAAGTAGAATTTAAAGTACAAGTTGCATCTGGTAAAAATAAAATTGCAACTAAATCTTATAATTTTAAAGGTTTAAAAAACATAGAACGCGTTAAAGTTGGTAGTTATTATAAATATTATTATGGCAACTCTACTTCTTATAATTTAGTTAAGAAGGCGTTATCTCTTGCAAAATCAAAAGGTTACAAAAGTGCATTTATTGTGGCTATTAATAACGGACAAAAAATTTCTGTTCAAGAGGCTTTAAAAATGCAGTAAAATAAACAGATTCTAACAAAAATTATCACTAATTTTGTTGTAAAACGTCTAGACATGTCTAAAGAATTAAAAACAGGAATAATTGCATTAATCATTATTGTAATCTTTGTTTGGGGATTTAATTTCCTAAAAGGACAAAATATACTAGATCCTGGTTCAAGAACTTTTAAAGTAGAATACGCTAAAATTGGAGGTCTTTCTAGATCTAGCGCCGTAACAATTAATGGTTTAAAAGTTGGTAAAGTAGACAAGATAGAGTTTGATACAAGTGAAGAAAAAAGAGGGCATTTAATTGTAACGTTTATTGTAGATAATGATTTTCAGTTTTCTAAAAAAAGTATTGTAAAAATTTACTCACCTAATCCGTTAAGTGGTTCTAATTTGGCAATTGTGCCAAACTATGAAGGGGAAATGGCAGTTTCTGGAGATGTTTTAGAAGGTGAAATGGAAGAGAGTCTTTTTACATCAATCGGTGAAAGATTAAACCCATTGCAACAAAAAATAGAAAGGGTAATTGTTAGAGCAGATACTTTATTTAGTGGTGTTAACAAGATATTAAACGATAAAACAATTAACGGTATAAATAGTTCTGTATCTAATTTATCTGGTACAATATCAGATATTAGAAGTACAATACAAGCTGTTAATGCCATGGTTGTAGATAACCAAGAAAATTTAAAAGTTACTTTCGAAAACACAAAAAATATTACAGAAAACTTCAGTAAAGTTTCTGATAGCTTAAATACTGTAGACTTTAATAAAATTATTAGAAAAGCAGAAGAAGCGGTTAGTAATTTTAATGCGATGTCTAAAAAAATAAATTCTGGTGAAGGTACAATCGGTAAACTAATTAACGACAAAAGAATGTACGATAATTTAGAAGCCGCTACTAAAGAACTAGAAGAATTGCTAAGAGATATTAAACTTAATCCAAAAAGATATATACATTTTTCTATCTTTGGTAAAAGTCCAGAGCCTTACGACGAAGAAATAAAACCTAATTTTAACTAATAATTAGCCCTATTTACATGCAGTACTTACCAAATATCCTATTTGCTATCGCATTAATTGCTGGTATCAGCTTTTTTGTGATGAATATTCGTAAATTATATAGAAATATTAATTTAGGTAAAAAAATTGATAGAACAGACAACCAACCAGAACGTTGGAAAAATATGATAAAGATTGCTTTAGGGCAATCTAAAATGGTAAAAAGACCATTTTCTGGATTTTTACACATTGTTGTTTATGTTGGTTTTATCATTATAAATATAGAAGTTTTAGAAATTATTATTGATGGTCTTTTTGGAACGCATAGAATCTTTTTAGGTTTCTTGGGAGACGCTTTTTACGGATTTCTTATTGGAACATTCGAAATTTTAGCATTTTTAGTATTTGTAGCTGTAATTATTTTCTGGACAAGAAGAAACGTTGCAAATATTAAACGTTTTTTAAGCTCTGAAATGAAAGGTTGGCCAAAAGCAGACGGGAATATGATTTTATATTTCGAAATGGTTTTGATGACACTTTTTATTGTGATGAACGCCACAGATACAAGTTTCCAGCAAGCCGGAATTGGAAATCCAATAAGTCAATTTGTGGCGCCATTATTTGATGGTTTCACAGCAGAAACTTTACACCTTATCGAGAGAGCAGCTTGGTGGATTCATATTTTAGGAATCTTAGTATTCTTAAATTATTTATACTATTCAAAACATTTACATATTTTATTAGCTTTTCCAAACACATTCTTTGCAAACTTAAATCCGAAAGGACAATTTACAAATTTAGAATCTGTAACTAATGAGGTAAAGTTAATGATGGACCCGGATGCAGACCCTTATGCTGCACCTGTAGAAGGAGCAGAGGAAGAGGTGCCAGAAAAGTTTGGAGCATCAGATGTTTTAGATCTTAATAAAGTTCAGCTTTTAAATGCTTACACATGTACAGAATGTGGTCGTTGTACATCTTCTTGTCCTGCGAATTTAACAGGTAAAAAGTTGTCTCCGCGTAAAATTATGATGGATACAAGAGATCGTTTAGAAGAAGTTGGTAGAAATATCGATGCTAATGGTGGTGCTTTTAAAGAAGACGGTAAACAATTATTAAACGATTATATTACTCCAGAAGAATTATGGGCTTGTACAAGTTGTAATGCTTGTGTAGAAGAATGTCCTGTTAATATCGATCCGCTTTCTATTATAATGGATATGAGAAGATATTTAGTTATGGAAGAAAGTGCTGCGCCACAAGAATTAAATTCTATGATGACAAACATAGAAAACAACGGTGCACCTTGGCCATACAATCAACAAGATAGGTTAAATTGGGCTAACGAAGAATAGAATTAATTTTTTTGATTTTAATTTTCTAGTTTAGAAATTAAAATGAAACACTAAAATCTTAAAAGATGAACGTACCAACAATGGCAGATATGATGGCTCAAGGTAAACAACCAGAAGTGTTGTTTTGGGTTGGAGCAGCAGGAAGTTATGACGATAGAGCTAAAAAAATATCTAGAGCTTTTGTAAAAATTTTACATAAAGCAAATGTAGATTTTGCAGTTTTAGGAACTGAAGAATCTTCTACAGGAGATGCAGCAAAAAGAGCAGGAAACGAGTTTCTTTTTCAGGTGCAAGCAATGATGAATATTGAAGTTTTAAACGGATATGAAGTAAAGAAAATTGTTACTTGCGATCCGCATTCATTTAATACCTTAAAAAATGAATATCCTAATTTAGGTGGTAAATATCAAGTACTTCACCATACACAATTCATACAAAACCTTATATCAGAAGGTCGTTTAAATATTAATGACACTACTTTGCAAGGAAAAAAAGTTACTTTTCATGATCCTTGTTATTTAGGTAGAGCAAACGAGGTTTATGAATCTCCAAGAGATCTAATTAGAAGATTAGGTGTTAATTTAACAGAAATGAAACGTAACAAATCTACAGCTTTATGTTGTGGTGCTGGTGGTGCTCAAATGTTTAAAGATGCCGAAAAAGGAGATAAAGAAATTAATATTCTAAGAACAGAAGATGCTTTAGAAACAAAACCAGATATTATAGCAACAGGTTGTCCTTACTGTAATACTATGATGACAGATGGTATAAAATTTAAAGAAAAAGAAGCAGAGGTTGTTGTAAAAGATATTGCAGAATTAATTGCAGAAGCAAATAATTTATAAAGATGAAAAAAGTATTTTTTTTATGTTTTTCTTTTCTCTTTCTTTTTTGTTCTAAAACAGAAAAGAAACAAGAAAAACCAGTTGAAGTAATTCAACCAAAAGATTCTATAGTTTCAGTTATAGAACCTATGATAAAAGAAAATACTTTAATTTTTACAGTTCAAATTGCTGCTTTAAAGAATGCAAATCAATCATTAGAAAACTTAGAAGGAGTATCATTATACTCAGAAAATTCGTTAACTAAATACAGATTTGGGGCATTTAGTACGTATCAAGAAGCAAAAGAATCTTGTAGAACTTTAAGAAAAAAGTATCAAGGAGCTTTTGTGCAAGCTTTGTTAAATGATAAACCTATAGCGATTTCAGAAGCTTTACATAATTAATTTAATGACAGATTCTTTTCAAAATATTGAGGTTTTTTCTTTTCCAGAAATAGAAAGTATAGATTTTAAAAAAATAGAAAAGAATTATTTTAAGGTAATATTAATTAACCTTATTTTAGTGTTCTTAGTTTTGTTTGCTGTTGCATCTTTTATAATCTATAAAGATTGGTTAGAGTTAGGGCAACATTATATATGGATATTTTCCGCACTTATATTACTTTTAGTGGTTACATTTATTTTTGAAGTTATAGGTTTTAAAAAGAGAAAATATGCTGTAAGAGAAAAAGATATTTCTTACAAAAAAGGATTTTTATATAAGAGTTTAACCACAGTACCTTTTAATAGAATTCAGCATATAGAAATAGATCAAGGCCCAATTTCTCGTTTCTTCGGATTAGCAACTTTAAGTGTTTTTACAGCAGGTGATAGTAGCGACGATTTAAAAATTAAAGGCCTTTTAAAAGAACAATCTTTACAAATTAAAGAATTCATCACGAACAAAATAGATGGATAATATAAACGATTTTAGCCAATTTAGAAGACAATCTAAAAAAGGAATTATTGTAATTTATCTTAACTTAATTTATAAATTTTTAAAAGCCTTTTGGATTCTACTATTTTTATTTATTCAAAAATTTTCTAAAATTACTCAAGAAACGCTTTTATATATTTATTTAGGAGTTGCAGTTTTACTAATCTTTTTACTGATACGTGCTTACTTAATTTTCAAAAACTTTAAATTTAAAGTAGAAGACAAGCACTTTGTTTTACAAAAAGGAATTATAAAAAAAACAAATACTTCTATTCCTTTTGATAGAATTCAGAACATAAATTTTAAGCAGAATATTATTCAACAAATTATAAATGTACACGAAGTTAATGTTGAAACTGCAGGGTCTAGTAAAGCAGAAATTTCTATAAAAGCCTTAACTTTTAAAGATGCAAAAGATTTAAAGAATATTGTTACGATAATTAATAAAAAGCAAAATTTAAAAGCAGACCAGATAGAAATAGAAGAAGAGAAACCTCTATTAAAAATAGGTTTTTTATCGCTGTTAAAAGTTAGTCTTACAGAAAATCATTTGCAAAGTTTATTATTATTGTTTGCACTTTTAGTCGGTTTTTTTCAGCAAGTAAACGACTTATTTAAAGGTTTAGGTAAAAAAGAAGAATTAAGTAATTTTATATCGAATAATACATCCGCATTAAAAACAAGTGTTATTTTAATTATAAGTTTATTAGTGTTTTTATCTATTGTAGCTGTAATTAGTTCTATTGTTCGTGTTTTTTTAAGACATTTTAATTTAACTATGTATCTTAAAAATAATGCTTTTGAAATTTATCAAGGTTTAACTACAAAGAATTCTGTAGTTTTAAAAAAAGAAAAGGTACAACACATAACTATTTCTCATAATCCTGTTAAAAAGAAATTAGGAATTTCTTTCATTACTTTTAAACAAGCGGTTAGTGGTAAAGTAAATAAGAAAAAAGATAAATCTATAAAAATTGTGGGTTGTGAGTCTATACATATCACAGCAATCAAAAATTTACTTTTTCCCAAAGAAAATTTAAACGATTTTAATAAAAATAAAGCAGAACCATATTATCGATTTAGACTTTATAACAGAAGTTTTATATTTTTTATAATATTAAATCTTGGGTTCTATTTTGGTATCGAAAATGTTAATATATTTTGGTTAAATATTATATTACTACCTATTTTTGTGTTTTCTATAGAGCTTAATTATAAAAAGAGATATTATTATTTTAATGATAATATAATTATGCTTGCTAGAGGTACTGTAGAAACTCATAAAACTTTTTTGCCTTTTTTTAAAGTTCAAAACATAACCTTAAAGCAAAATATTTTTCAAGTAAACAGAGGTGTTGCAGACATTGTTTTCCAAACAGCTTCAGGTAAAGTTAAAATACCTTGTATTTCGTTTGAAAATGCTAATAAAATATATAATTATACATTGTTTAAAATAGAATCTAGTAGTAAATCATGGATGTAAAAAGTTATATAAAAGCAGCTCGATTAAGAACACTTCCTTTATCTATTTCTGGAATTATTATAGGCAGTTCTTTAGGCTTTAATGAAATAAATACTGTAGGTTCGGTCTTAAAATCGCCAATTTTTTGGTTGGCTATTTTAACAACAATTGGGTTTCAAGTATTGTCTAATTTTGCAAACGATTATGGAGATGGTATAAAAGGTAGTGATAAAAACAGAACAGGAGAGGCAAGAATGGTTTCTTCTGGAGCAATTACTCCTAAACAAATGAAAATCGCAATGATTGTTACTGCAATAATTACGCTATTAATCGCTTTGTTGCTTATTTACGTTGCTTTTGGTAGTGAGAATTTCGCGTACTCAATCTTATTTTTTGGATTAGGAATAGCTTCTATTGTTGCTGCAATAAAATATACTGTTGGTAAATCTGCTTATGGTTATAGCGGATTTGGAGATTTGTTTGTGTTTTTATTTTTTGGTTTACTTAGTGTGGTTGGTAGCTACTTTTTATATACAAAACAATTAAATTTCAATATTTTTTTACCTGCTATTTCTGTTGGTTTTCTTAGTACAGCAGTTCTTAATTTAAATAATTTAAGAGATAGAGAAGAAGATGAGGTAAATAATAAAAATACATTGGTCGTAAAATTAGGAACATCTAAAGCTAAAAAATATCATTATTTTTTAATTATATCTGCATTAGTTTTTACATTTATGTATGTTTTTATAGATTTCACCTCTATTTATCAAGTAGTATTTTTAATGGCATTTATACCATTAATAAAAAATATAAACACCGTTTCTAAAAATAAAATACCTTCAGAATTAGATGGAGAATTAAAAAAAGTTGCTTTAAGTACTTTTTTGTTTGCCATTTTATTTTCTGTGGGTCAACTCCTTTAAAATTCTCAAATGAAAACAATAAAAATTATCTTAATAATTATTTCGGTATTGGTTTTAGCCTTTTTAGCTACGGGTCTAATAGTTAAAGAAACCACCTACAGTGCTAAAGTAGAAATAGACAAACCTTTGGTAGAAGTATTTAATAATTTTTCTAAAATTGACAGTATTAAAAATTGGATTCCTGAAGTGCAATCTGTAAAAATTGTAAAGAAAAACCCAGGTATAACAGGTAGTATTTATAATGTTGTAGTTATCAATCAAGAACAAGAAATTAATTTAACAGAAAAAATTGTTGCATATATTCCTAACGAAAAACTAACGTTGTTTTACGACGCAGAAAATATGTTAAAAAAAGATGATTATCTTTTTACAGAAAAAAACGGAAAAACAACAATTACTTTAAATGCCAATTGCCAAAGTGATTCTTTTATAATGGCATGTATGTTTCCTTATTTTAAAAGTACTTTTAAAGAACAAGATCAAACATATCTAAATAATTTTAAAGATTTCATCGAAAATAAATAGTTTTAAGTTGATAAAGGCAGTCTATAAAAAATACATTCTTAATTTTAAGAACCCAAGCGGAACATCACGTGGAGTTTTAAGAACTAAAGAAACATGGTTTATTATTCTTGATAAAGACGGTAAAAAAGGTTTCGGAGAAACGGGTTTGTTTAGAGGTTTAAGTATAGATGATGTGGCAGATTATGAAGAAAAACTAATTTGGGTATGTAATAATATTCATTTAGGATTAGAACATCTTTTAATCGAGTTAAAAACTTATCCATCCATTCAATTTGGTTTAGAACAAGCTTTTTTATCCTTAGAAAGTAGTAATGGTTTTAATTTATTTCCTTCAGAATTTACAAAAGGGAACAAATCAATAGCCATTAATGGTTTGGTTTGGATGGGCGATAAAAAGTTTATGAAAACTCAAATTCAAGAGAAACTTAAAATAGGTTTTACTTGTATTAAAATGAAAATTGGTGCTATAGACTTTGAAACTGAATTAAATCTCTTAAAATCTATTAGAAAAGAATTTTCTTCAGAAGAAATAGAGTTAAGAGTTGATGCAAATGGTGCTTTTAGCCCAAAGGAAGCTTTAGAAAAGCTAAAACAGCTATCAGAATTAGATTTACACTCAATTGAGCAACCAATAAAACAAGGCCAACTAGAAGAAATGGCTAAATTATGTGATGAAACACCTTTACCTATCGCTTTAGATGAAGAGTTAATTGGTGTTTTTTCAACAGAAGAAAAGAAACATGTTTTAGATATGGTGAATCCGCAGTATATTATTTTAAAACCAAGTTTAATAGGCGGATTTAAAGGAAGTGATACTTGGATTGAATTAGCAGAAAAAAAATCTATAAATTGGTGGATTACATCTGCTTTAGAAAGTAATATTGGCTTAAACGCAATTGCACAATACACATTTAGTTTGCAAAATAATTTGCCACAAGGTTTAGGTACTGGTAGTTTATTTACAAATAATTTCGAAAGTCCGTTAGAGGTAAATAATGGGGCTTTAAAATATAATAATTCTGTAAATTGGAATTTTAAATTATAAATAATGAATTTTATACAACAAGCATATAAAGGTAAAAATGAATGGTATCATTGGGTTTTTACAATTATATTAGTTTTTATTGGATGGCAAATATTAGGTGTTATTCCTCTAGCAATGGCTGTTGCCGCAAAATCAAAAGATATAAACCAATTTGTGGAATTTGCAGAAAGTAACTTTATGACTTCTGGTTTAGACAAAAATTTATTATTGTTTCTAATGATAACAACTTTCTTTGTAGGTTTAATGTTTCTATTTATTAGTATTAAATTTATTCATAAAAGAACAATTAAATCATTAATAACCAGCAGAAATAAAGTAGATTGGAAACGTTTTTTCTACGGATTTTTTGTCTGGGGAATCTTAGCAATTGTACTTTCTTACATAGGTATATTAATGGCTCCAGAAAATTATACTTGGAATTTTAATGCGAAGCCATTTTTTACATTATTGGCAATTTCTTTTTTGTTTTTACCATTTCAAACCACTCTAGAAGAGTTGTTATTTAGAGGTTATTTGATGCAAGGTTTAGGTATTTTAGCAAAAAATAGATGGTTTCCGTTGCTTTTTACATCTGTTGTATTTGGTCTTTTACATGGCGCTAATCCAGAAGTTGCTAAGCTAGGTCAAATTACCATGGTTTTTTATATTGGTACAGGTTTGTTTTACGGAATTGTAACTCTAATGGATGAGGGTACAGAAATTGCGTTAGGTTTGCATGCTATAAACAATATAACTGCAGCCTTTTTTATAACTACAGATTGGACAGTTTTTCAAACGGACGCTTTATATATAGATACCTCAGAGCCATCTGTAACTTGGGAAATGTTTTTACCAGTTTTCGTTTTATATCCTTTAATGCTGTTTTTATTTTCAAAAAAATATGGTTGGTCTAATTGGAAAGAAAAGTTAACAGGATCTATAGTAAAACCTGTTAATTTAAAGGAAAATTACAGGGTTATAGATGAATTATAGCAAGAATTTTATTCACAATAGCTTTCGATTAAACGGAAACTCTTTTACCAACTTTACAGAGGTATTAAATTATACTGCTAAAATATCTAATGATGTTTTTCTGTTTCTAGAAGAATGGTTTTCAGAAAGTAATTCTGTAATAATTCGAACTTCGGGCTCTACGGGAAAGCCTAAAAACATCGAACTTCAAAAAGAGAAGATGTTCAATTCTGCAATAGCAACAGGGAATTACTTTGGTTTAAAAGCAGAAACAACAGCTTTGTTATGTTTACCCATTAATTATGTTGCGGGTAAAATGATGTTAATTAGAGCACTTACTTTAGGTTGGTCTTTAGACATTGTTCAATCAAATGCGAATCCTTTAGAGAATGTTTCTAAAATGTATGATTTTTCTGCGATGGTACCTTTGCAAGTAGAAAATTCTATCAGTTATTTAGATAAGATACGTAAACTTATTGTTGGTGGTGGTGTAGTATCAAACCCTTTATTAATAAAACTACAAAATGTTTCTACGGATGTTTTTGCTACCTACGGAATGACGGAAACAATAACACATATTGCTGTAAAAAAGTTGAATAATTTTTCTCCATTAAAAACCAATTTTAATAAATCTAATTATTACACAACTTTACCAAATGTTAGCATTTATATTGATGAAAGAAGTTGTTTGGTAATTAAAGCTTTAAAGGTTAGTGAAAAAATATTATTTACAAATGACGTAGTTCGATTAATTTCTGATACGCAATTTGAATGGTTGGGTAGATTCGATAACGTAATTAATTCTGGAGGCGTAAAATTACAACCAGAATTAATAGAAAGTAAGTTGGTTAAAGTTCTAGAAAAACCTTTTTTTGTTGCAGGTATTTCAGATGAATTATTTGGTAGTAAATTAATCTTAGTTGTTGAAGATTTTATTTCAAATACCCAAGAATTGAAAATAGATATTATAAACAACATGAGATCATTAGGTGTGTTTACTAAATTTGAAATACCCAAAGAAATTTATTTTTTACCAGAATTTAAGTATACAGAATCTGGTAAAATACAAAGAAATGAAACTTTAAGTCTAATAGGTTTTTAATCAAAATTTAAAAGGTAATCTCTTAAATTTTCGTCTTCGTTTAAATTTAATTTCTTTTTTATTCTATAACGAGCAGTTTGCACAGATCTAGGGTCTATCATAAAAATTCTTGCAATCTCTTTTGTTTGCAGGTGTAGTTTTATAAACATGCAATGTCTTAGTTCTGTCTCTGTAATGCTAGGGTGTTTTTCAATTAATTTATCATAGAAATTGTTGTGTAAGGCATTAAAGTGTTGTGTAAGTGTTTTCCAATCTTCATCCTTTTCTAATACATTATCTATTTGATTAACAATATTTTTTACTGTTTTTTTATCTTCGGTTTTTAGACCTTTAATGTCTGCTTTAATCTCTTTAAAATATTGTTTATTGTGAAGTAAGTTTGTAGTTAAAACTATAATTTTTTTGTCTCTATTATTATTCTTTGCGCTTAAAGAAGCAATTTTTTTGTTTTTTTCTTTATTTATTTTTTTAAAATTCAATAAAGTAAAATAATATCCGAAAATAGCTATAATAAAAAGTACTATTATTAGAAGAACAATAATTTTTAGATTGTAATTAGTGCTTTCTAGATTGTCTTTCTGTATAGAAATTTTGTCAAATTCTAACTTAGAATTTAGAACTTTAATTTTATTAGATAATTCGTTATTAGTTTTGTCTTTATTTTCAATGACAAAAGATAAAATTTCTGGATTTTTATGACCTATTAACTCTAGACTAAAAATACAGTCGCTTGAGTATTCATAGGCTTGGTGAATAGAGATACTTATTGTATTTAATCCTCTTTTAAAAATATTGTTTTCAAAAAAATGTTGAAAATATTTTTTTTCTTCAGCACCTTTTGTTGTGCTACTTGCTAAAGTAGTTTTTCCAATGGTAATATTAGGCATATTATCTCTAAACAATTCTTTACCATTTATGTATACAACAGCACCATCATCCCTTTTTAGTCTAAATTCATAAGCAACAAAATCATCATTAATAACTATGTTTTTTTTAAAATATTTAGTAATGTGTTTTTTCTTTTTATTGCCACCATAACTAATAATTGTCGTTAACTTCTTATCTCCATAACCTATTGGGGTCAAACCTTTTTGCCATTTTGATAAATTTATAATTTCTGCCCAATCGTTTTCTAAGTATCCTTTATCATAATAAAACCAATTATCTTGATCTTTTATTAAAGTCTCTTGAGAGAATATTAGAATAATATTAAATAATAATAAAAATATAGTTAATTTTTTCTTAACCACTAATGCGTTCATTTAAAGTTTATTAGGTTTTGTTGTAATGCAAATATAGTAGTTAAATTGTTATTATTTTAATTTTGTAGTAGATAAATTGATGCTAAAAATTAACATTTTAAAAAAAGTATATTATATTTGTGGTAATAGTGAATAAGCTATGTAATAATAAGATTGGGGGATTGAACTTATTGCATAAGACATTCAAAAAAAGTCGTGATTTAATTATCACGACTTTTATTATTTTACAGAAATGTTAGTTTGATTAGATTTCCATTGAGTGGTATACATTTTGTACATCATCATCTTCCTCTAACTTTTCTAATAACTTTTCAACATCTGCTTGTTGGTCTTCTGTTAATTTAGTTGTTGTAGTTGGTATTCTTTCAAAACCAGAAGATAAAATTTCTACATTATTTTCTTCAAAGAAAGATTGTATTGCACCAAACTGCTCAAAAGGGGCATAAATAATAACACCTTCTTCGTCATCAAAAACTTCTTCAACTTCAAAATCTATCAATTCTAGTTCTAATTCTTCCATATCCATGGTAATATCTTCTTTTTTCAAAGTGAAATTACAGGTATGGTCAAACATAAAAACAACAGAACCAGAAGTTCCTAAGTTTCCATCACATTTATTAAACGCTGCTCTAACATTTGCTACAGTTCTATTATTATTGTCTGTTGCAGTTTCTAAAAGAACTGCAATTCCGTGAGGTGCATACCCTTCAAAAAGTACCTCTTTATAATTAGCAGTGTCTTTGTCTGTAGCTTTTTTAATAGCACGCTCTACATTATCTTTTGGCATATTCGCCGCTTTGGCGTTTTGAATAACAGCACGTAAACGAGAGTTTGTTTCTGGGTTTGGGCCACCTTCTTTCACAGCCATTACAATGTCTTTACCAATTCTGGTAAATGTTTTTGCCATTGCAGACCAACGTTTCATCTTCCTTGCTTTCCTAAACTCAAATGCTCTACCCATTTCTTTTTTCTTTAAAATTATAGCTACAAATGTAAAAATTTGAAGTTTGTTTTACAATTATTTTAAACTTCAATTATTATTAAAATATACCTACTTATAGGTATTGTTTCAGTTAACTTTTTAAGATAGCTTTATATCTATTCTAAAACACTATCAATTATGAAAAAAATTACTCTTATACTTTTTGTTTTTTGTGGATTAATAACCTCCGCTCAAAATAAATTGACTTCTAGTTTAAGTGAATCATATGACGGAACTGCTTGGACAAATAGTAGTAAAAGCACTTTTATGTACGATTCAAATAATAATCTTACCTTAGAAACTGGTTATTATTGGAATTCAACTTTACAAGATTGGGAAAAAAGTTTTGAAGATTCTTATAGTTATAATGCTAATAATAAGGTTACAAATTATTCTTACGTTTCATACTCAAATGGTACAACACAAATTTCTTATCAATATAGAACGAAATACACTTATAATAATGATGGTAATGTTATACAAATTTTAGATGAGGAATATGAAAACAATTCTTGGGTTAACGATTATAAAATAGATCTTACTTATTCTAACGGAAAAGTTACTGGTGGTTTAAGTTATGAATGGAATGGAAGTATTTGGGTTTTCGATGAAGACTCTTCTGAAACTACAATTAATTATAATTCTGATGGAACTATTAGTGCTTTTATAAACAAAGCATGGAATGGAAGTGCTTGGGTAGATGATAGTAGAACTTTATATACTTACGATGCCAATAAAAGGGTTGTTTTAGAAGATTCACAAACTTGGAATGGTTCTGTTTGGGTATCTGATTATAAATTAGAAAATACTTTTGATGCTAACGGTAATATAGTTGTAGAAAAAGAATCATACTTAGAAAATGGTGTTTTTGTAGTGGCTGCTAATGAGACAATAACTTTTGACTTAAATGAACAAATGTCCGCATATGCTCATCCTTTTAAAGATAAATCTGGTCTAGATTTTCTAGTTAATTCTAATGGTATTGTTAATAAAATAGTATCAAGAATAAGTAGTGATAATAATTTTAGAACAACATATCTTTACAATGGAGCAACAGCAAGTGTAAAAGATGTTTTACTTACAGATTTTAAAACATATCCAAACCCTGTAAAAGATTTTTTAACTATTGATAATTCTAATTTTGTAATTAAGAGTCTAAGTCTATATAATGTTTTAGGGAAAAAGGTGCTTTCTACAACACAAAATCAATTAGATTTTAAAAACTTAAATAAAGGTGTGTACGTTCTAAAAATAGAAACAGATAAAGGAAAAATTGGAACGACAAAAATTGTAAAAAAATAAAATTATTAAAACGAACCACGATTTTTTAAATTTAAAAAATCGTGGTTTTTTATTAGGTTAATAATTGATAAGCTTGTTTCGCAATCTCAATTTCTTCATTTGTTGGAATTACTAAAACTTTTACTTTTGAATTCGGTTTTTGTATTTCTCTTATTTTTTTAGATCGGATTTTATTTTTTTCAAAATCTAAATTGATGCCTAAGAAGTCTAAATTTTCACATGCTAATTTTCTCATAATAGAAGAGTTTTCTCCAATACCTGCTGTAAAAATAATGGCATCTAACCCATTTAAAATAGCTGTGTAACTTCCAATATATTTGCGAATTCTATAACCTGCTAATTTTAATGCCCTTTGGCATTCTTCATTTCCTTGTGCCGCTTTTTCTGTAATTTCTCTTAAATCGGAAAAACCAGTTAAACCGAGCATTCCAGATTCTTTTTGTAGTAATGTATTTACTTCTTCTACAGATTTATTTAATTTTTTCATCAAAAAGAAAATAACAGATTGGTCTATATCTCCAGAACGAGTTCCCATTATTAAACCATTCATAGGTCCAAAACCCAATGAGTTTTCTATGCTTTTTCCGTTTTTAATGGCAGACATACTACAGCCATTACCTAAATGGATAGTAATAATATTTTCTGATTTTTCTTGACCTAAATATTCAATTGCTTTTTCTGAAACATATTTATGACTAGTGCCATGAAAACCATATGCTCTAATATGATTTTCTTCTAAATATTTATTAGGAATTGCATATTCATAAGCTTCTTTTGGCATTGTTTGATGAAAAGAAGTGTCGAAAATGGCAATTTGTTTTGCAGAAGTAAAAATTGTTTCAGCAATTTCAATTCCAGTTAAATTAGCAGGATTATGTAATGGGGCCAAATCAAATAAGTCTCGAATATTGTCTTTAACTTCTTGTGTTATAACTACTGTTTTATTGAATTTGTTTCCTCCATGTACAACTCTGTGTCCAACCGCTTTTATGTCATCAACAGAATTTAAAACACCATTTTTTTTGTCTAATAAAGTTTTAGCAATTTTTTGTAAACCAATGTCGTGATTTAAAATAGGAAGAACTTCCTGGTGTTTTTTACCATCGACTTCATGGTTGAAAATAGCATCTTTCATACCAATTCGTTCTACCAGACCAACACATTTAACTGTTTCGTTTGGCATTTCTATAACTTGATACTTTAAAGAAGAAGAACCTGCGTTTAGAACTAAAATATTCATAATTATTGTTGGTTTGCTTGAATTGCAGTTAATAAAACAGTGTTAAAAATATCATCAATAGTACAGCCTCTACTTAAATCGTTTACAGGTTTATTTAAACCTTGTAACATAGGGCCAATTGCTAATGCACCAGTTTCTCTTTGTATTGCCTTGTAAGTATTGTTTCCAGTGTTTAAATCAGGAAAAATTAAAACAGATGCTTGTCCTGCAACCTCAGAATTAGGCATTTTGGTTTTTGCTACAGACATATCTACTGCTGCATCATATTGTATTGGTCCTTCAATTTTTAATTCAGGATTTTTAGTCTTAACAAGTTCTGTAGCCTTTCTAACTTTTTCTACTTCTTCACCTTTACCAGAACTTCCAGAAGAGTAAGAAAGCATAGCTATTTTAGCTTTTATTCCAAAAGCTTCTGCAGATTGTGCAGAAGAAATTGCAATTTCTGATAATTGTTCTGCATTTGGGTTAGGATTTACTGCGCAATCTCCCATAACAGAAACTCTGTCTGACAAGCACATAAAAAATACAGACGAAACTACAGAAACTCCGGGTTTGGTTTTTATCAATTGTAGCGCCGGTTTTATGGTGTGCATTGTTGTGTGTACAGCGCCAGAAACCATTCCGTCTGCTAATCCTTCCATAATCATTAAAGTACCATAATAAGAAACATCTCTAGTTAAATCTAGTGCAGTTGTTTCTGTCATTCCTTTATGTTTTCTCGATTGATATAAAGTATTGGCGAAACTTTTATTGTGTATTGAATCTTCAGGATTTAAAATATTAATTTCATCTAGATTTATTTGTAATCCAATTTGATCACACTTTAATTGAATTGTGTTTCTGTCTCCAAGTAAAGTTAAATCAACAATATTTAATAATTGTAATCGAGCTGCAGCCGCTAATATGCGTTCGTCATCTCCTTCAGGTAAAACAATATGTTTTTTTTCTACTCTAGCTTTTTGCAATAAATTATATTGAAACATGCTAGGCGTTAACTTGTCAGATTTATGTGAAGTTAAAATGTTTGTTAAACCTTCTGCATTTACATATTTGTCGAAAGTATCTAATGATAAAAGAATCTTCTTATTATGAGTTGCGTATATTTTAGATTTTACATTTCCAATTTTATTAGAAATACCAAAAGTACCACCATCAACAGAAATAATAGGAACAGTAGATTGCACACCTTCTATTAATTTTATAATAGATTCTTCAGGAATTAATGTTCCTGTTAAAATGATTCCAGCAATTTTTGGATAATTCTTAGACGCATTTGCTTGTAAAGCACCTAAAATAATATCTGCTCTATCACCTGGAGTTATTACCAAGGCATTTTCTTTAATTCTTGTTAAATAATTTCTTAGTTGCATGGCACCAGTACTGTAACTACCAATTGCATTTTCTAAAAATTGTTCACCAAAAAGTACACGACCATTTAAAGCTTTTAAAACTTCTTTTACAGTAGGAAATGAAAGAAAATCTACCTTTGGAATAATGTCTATTTGTAATTTTTTTGGAAAACTATTTGTTAACTCTGTTTTAATATAATCTACTTCATCTTCTTCAATTTTATTAGCAACAATGCCAATAACATCTACTTCTTTGTTAATAAAAGAACTGTAAGAAAGTTGCATTGTGTTTATAAAGTCTTTCTTTCTTTTACCGTTTCCAGAACCCACAATTAAAGCAGGTATATTTAAGTTTTTAGCAATCATTAGATTTACGTCAAGTTCTGTAAAACCTCCGCCACCAGAAAAATCGGTACCTTCTACTAGTGCATAATCATAATTAGCTTCTAATTTTTTATATTTTTTTATTACATAATGTATTACTTCATCTTCTTTTCCTTCACTTAAGAGCTCAACAACTTCACTTTGTGTATATGCGTAACAATCTTTATAATCTATTTCTAAGTTGAAAAAATTTATTGCAGTGTTTGTGTGTTCATCGTAACCATTTTCATCAATTTCATTAATAATTGGTCTAAAATAACCAACCTTAGCAGATTTGGTTAACATCATTCTTAATAAACCTAAAGAAATTAAAGATTTACCACTATCTGACTCTACCGTAGCAATATATATAGCTTTACTCATGTTTTAAATGTATTGTTTTACAAAAATAAGGCATAAAAAAATGACTAATTGTGATATTAGTCATTTATTATTTATTTTGATATAATTCCTATTTATTCTAAATGTATAAATATCATTTTTTCACCTCTACTAATTCTCTCTTTAGCTATTTTATGGTTTTCTTCGAAATCCTCTAAATTAGTGAATTTACAAATTCCATAAGAATATTGATATTTAATAATTTCAAAATCAAAATCTGTCAATTCTTTTTTATTTGAATTGCAAGTAGAAAAGACACTTTCGCATGAAACTTTTGATGTATTATGAAATTGACCTAAAGTTTTGTAAAAGTTTACAAGTAAAAAATTGGCATTGACTTCTCTATTTACATTTTTGTACTTATTAAGGTTAAGTTCTAATTTTGCATCATAAATTCTAGATCGATTCCATTTAATGTAATAATTAACATATTCATTATTATTAATATCGTCAGAATATTTTTTAGAATTATTTTCGTCTAATTGATAAATAATATAATTTGATGCGTTAATGTTGTTTACAAACCTAATTTCTAAAGAATCTATATTCTGAGATAGATTATTAGCTGCATCCTCTATTTTATTTCTATAAAATTGATTTAAAGATGGCGCAAAATAAATCTTTAAAGGTTCTTTCCATAATTTCATTCTCTGATTTTTAACGCTTGATATTTGATACTTTTGATATACTATATCTTTGTATACCTCTAAAAACAAAGAATCTTTAGGTTCATACTCTACAGATTTTGCATTTAAATATCTTTTATCGTTATCTTCTACTAATGTGTCTTTTTTATAAATATGAAAAAAGTGAGTTGATAAATCTAATTTTTTATTTGGATATTTTTTTCTAAAATCTTCAATTTTAATAAGTCTCTTTTTTCTTTCAACTTGAGAAAATGTATAAAGAGAGAATAATAAGAGTATAAATAAAATGTTTTTCTTTTTCATAGCTTTTATTTTATCTAAACCTGTAAAACTCCCATGTTAAATTGCTTTTCAATAGGGGCGTGGTTTGCAGCTTCAATTCCCATAGAAATCCAAGTTCTGGTGTCTAACGGATTTATTACTGCATCTGTCCAAATTCTTGCGGCTGCATAATATGGAGAAATTTGTTTATCGTAGCGAGATTTAATTTTATCAAATAATTCGGCTTCTTTTTCTGGAGTAATTTCTTCGCCACGTTTCTTTAACGAAGCAGTTTCTATTTGCAATAAAACCTTTGCAGCAGAATTACCACTCATAACAGCTAACTCTGCACTTGGCCACGCAGCAATTAATCTTGGGTCGTAGGCTTTACCGCACATTGCGTAATTACCGGCGCCATAAGAATTACCAATTACAATTGTAAATTTAGGTACCACAGAATTACTTACGGCATTCACCATTTTTGCTCCATCTTTTATAATTCCGCCATGTTCAGATTTAGAACCTACCATAAAACCAGTAACATCTTGCAAGAAAACTAATGGAATTTTTTTCTGATTACAATTGGCAATAAAACGAGTAGCTTTATCAGCAGAATCATTATAGATTACGCCACCAAACTGCATTTCTCCTTTTTTAGTTTTTACTAATTTACGTTGATTGGCAACAATACCAACTGCCCAACCATCAATTCTAGCATAACCAGTAATTATTGTTTGACCGTAACCTTCTTTATATTGTTCAAATTCAGATTTATCTACCAAACGCTTAATAATTTCTAACATGTCGTACTGCGCATTTCTTTCTCTTGGTAAAATTCCGAAAATATCATCTTCATTCTCTTTTGGCGGAAAAGCTTCTGTTTTACTAAAGCCAGCTTTGTCGTAGTCACCAATTTTATCAACGATAAATTTTATTTTATCTAAAGCATCTTTATCATCTTTGGCTTTATAGTCTGTTACACCAGATATTTCGCAATGAGTAGTAGCTCCCCCTAAAGTTTCATTGTCTATAGATTCGCCAATTGCAGCTTTTACCAAATAACTTCCGGCTAAAAATATACTTGCAGTTTTATCTACAATTAAAGCTTCGTCGCTCATAATAGGTAAATAAGCGCCACCAGCAACACAACTGCCCATAACGGCAGAAATTTGTGTAATCCCCATGCTACTCATTATTGCGTTATTTCTAAAAATTCTACCAAAATGTTCTTTGTCTGGAAAAATTTCATCTTGCATTGGTAAGTACACACCAGCAGAATCTACTAAGTAAATAATAGGTAATTTATTTTCGATAGAAATTTCTTGAGCACGTAAATTCTTTTTTCCTGTAATAGGAAACCAAGCACCAGCTTTAACTGTAGCATCGTTAGCAACAACAATACATTGTTTACCTTTAATGTATCCTATTTTTACAACGACACCACCAGAAGGGCAACCGCCATGTTCTTCATACATTTCATCTCCTGCAAAAGCTCCTATTTCTATAGATTTAGCATTTTTGTCTAATAAATAATCAATTCTTTCACGGGCAGTTAATTTGCCTTTTTCGTGGTGTTTATCAATTCTTTTTTGTCCGCCACCTAAATTTACTTTTACTAATCTTTTACGTAAGTCTGAAGCTAAAAGCTTGTTATAATCTTCGTTTTTATTGAAGTTAATATCCATAGGAAATCTTTTCTTAGTTTTTGCTAAATTAATAAATATACTTGTGAAATTCTTCTTAAAACCTCTAGTTTTTAAGGAAATGTTTAATGATTTTTGCTAAATATGTAATTTAATTGCTATTTTCTTAGCAAAGAGAAATTTCCTTTCTTAGAAATGATGGGTTTACTGCTATCTACTGGAATTAAATTTACCGAATACCAATAACTGCCAGAGGGAAGTGTTTTACCATTACTTGTACCATTCCAGCCGTTGCTATCTATAGGTATTTCGGCTAAAAGTTTTCCATATCTATCAAAAATATTTAGAGTAGTAGGTTTATAAAATTTATCATTAATCCCTTTTATTTGCCACGTATCATTAACACCATCTTCATTAGGTGTAAAAAATTTTGGATATTCTATTAAAGAAACTAAAAGTTTGGCGGTACCACAACCATTTTTATTTTCGACAACAACATTATAAATTCCTCCCTTTAGATTAGAAAAAATATTATTTTCTTGAAAAGAACGGATTATGTTGCCATTTTCATCTTCTAAAGCATATTCAAAAGTTTGGTTAATTGTTTGGGTTTTCGGAATATCAATTTCGATACTAAAACCAGAACTAGAACTTGTAAAATCATCTATAATTTTTACAAATGTTTCATCTAATTGGTCAAAGTCAGATTTTTGAACTACAATTGTCTTAGTGTTTTCGCAGATTGTATTGTCTTTACTAAATGCAGTTACTGTATAGCTTCCTCCGTTAGAAATTTGTATTGATGTTGAATTTCCACCTATTGGAGTTCCATTCTCATTTCTCCAAACATAATTGTAATCATCTACAGGTTTTTTCACTTCTAAATTATACGGAATATTTTTAGCGCAAATAATTATAGGGTCGTTTGGTGCTTCACCTTCAACTTCAAATACAGGGATAGTGTTCGTTTTTAAAAAGAGTTTACCAATCCCTTCACAATTATTGTTGTTCTTATTTTTAATTTTGATAAAAATAGTTTGATTGAAAGCGAAAGCCGGATCTGAGTTGTTTCTATAATTTGATATATTAGTTATTGGGTTTACAGCAGCGTTTCTATTATCTGCATTTTTATAAAATGAAACAATTATATCAGATTGAATTGCAGTTGGAAATTTGTTTATAATATCTTGTCTTGCAGAACTAAAATTGAAATTTGTAATACCGTCAATGTCAGAATTATCAACATTGTTATTACCATTTTTGTCTAGAAAATCATCACAAGATTCAAATGTTTTGTCATAATCTACATCAGTAACGTAAGCTGCATTAATTTCTATTTTAGAAATTGTATGGCAATCAGATTCAGAAATTGTACGAACCCAAGCTTCTGCATAACCAGCAATTACCGGGTAATGTTCTTTATCTGTTATTTCTGCCACACCATTAATAGCGTCTGTTTCTGTTTTAAAATACTTAAAACTATGAGTTGTATTATTGCTTATATTTATTTCAGCTTCGGTAAGGTTTACCACGGTGTTTTCGCTTGGATCATCTGCGCATTGTAAAATTGTTACCACCGGATTTAAAATTTCGGGTTTACCATTAACAGTAATCTTTATAGCATTTGAAGTAAAATTACATGCGTTACCAGTTCTCGATAAAATGACTCTAAACTGATAATTATTATAACTTTGTAAAACATTATTAATTTGAAGGTCTTTTGTATCTGCGCCGCTATAAATTGTATTATTAGTTAAGGTTGTAAAATTACTACCATTGTCTGTAGATAGTTGCCATTCGTAAGCATCTGCAGTGGCGTCGATTGTTAAAATACCGATGGTTTCTTCGCACAAAATAAAATCTTCAAAGGGTGTATTTATAATTATTGGTGCAGAGGTTGTGTAGTTTAAATTAGGAGAAGTATATCCGTCAGAATTATTAATTACTTTACCATTGTTATTTACATCAAAAGTTGATGTATCTAGAATTCCGTTATTATCATTGTCGTTAAAACCGGCTTCTAAAACATCAAAACAAGCATCATTATCTGCGTCTAATTCAGCAAAATTAAAGATAGAATCTGCATCTGTATCTAAAATTGTATAATTTATAAGAGCACTAGAATCTTCTACAGAATCATCTAATCCGTTTTTATTAGTATCGATGAAAGTATTTAAAATTCCGTTAGAGTTGATGATTTTACCATGATTTGCTTCAGTTCCATCAAAAATTCCATCATTGTCTACATCTACATCTAAGTAGTTTTTTATGCCGTCATTATCTGTGTCTAAATTGGTTGTAATTGAATTGAAAATATCATCAATACCATCAGAATTTGCATCAGTATTTAATAAAGTTATCTCTTTACCATACGCATCAAAAAGATCAGGAATTCCATCGTTATCAGAATCAAGATCAAACATATCTTCTATACCATCATTATCGGAGTCTTTCTCAAAACAAGTAATTGTATAATTACCGCTAAAAGTAGAAGCATCTGTGTTAGTTGCTGAATGATAAAAATGAATTTCATCGATTTGATTTGCTAAAAATTTGAATGTGCTTGCTGTACCAGCAATTGATGTATTGTATTTAAATTTTATTTCGGAAGCAGAAAATTCAGTAATTCCAGATTCATATATATTATCATTATTTGTATCTACCAATAATTGATTGTCTGGATTTAAGAGTGTGATGTTTTTATTTTCTGGTTTGATTTTTATAATAAAATATTCATTTTCTTTAACTTGATGAGTTGTAGAATTTGTTTGTTTTAAGCGGAGGTTTATACTTTGCGAAAAACTTAATTTAAATTCATTTACAGCATTTATATCATTTACTAATGTGCTTGTAAAATCACCGTTATTAGTGCCAGTAAAAGAATTACTAGTGTCACTTTGCATAAGAAAAGAGGTTGAAATTATGTTTTTAACGGTTCCGTCTTCTAAAACTACGTTAGGCGTATTAAGGTTAGAAAGGTTTACATTGGCGTTGCCAAGAGATTCATCACAATTTAGAATTCCGTCGTTGTCGATGTCTAAATCAATATTATCTATAATTCCGTCATTATCATAATCATCAGGGCAAATACTTACTAAAATTTCATTTGAAATATATTCGTTGTTAGAACAAGTTATTTTTCCTATCAACCTGTACTTGCCAGGTTCTGACATTAAAGGTTTGTATGACGTGGCGTTACTTTTAAAAGTCCAATCACTTATGAGTTCGTTAAAATATTGCCATTCAATTCCACCATCAAAAACAGTTGTGTTTGCCGCATTTAAAGTAAGGTCGTTTCCTAAGCAATTTCCAAGTGAAGAGATGTTAACATCAAAATTTATTTCTGGATTCGAGGGAAAACCTGAATAAAAACTACCAGAAGAAGCGGCACCGTTTTGGTTAAAATAAGCACAGTAAAGCTCTTCGCTACTTTCGATGGATATATTTCCGGTTAAATCTGAGACTTGATAGGTTACATAATCTGTATTTCCATCAACATTAAATGGTCCGGTTGTGTTAAAGTTAGATAAAACTTGAGAGTTTATTCTAAGAGTTGCATTTTTATTAGTTACAATTGTTACACCACCTGTAAAATTTACACCACCAATATTTTCTATATTTGGAATATTATCTACTTTACCTCTGTTTTCGCAATTTAAGGGTGGCACAAAAAATAAACCTTGGTTTGCTTCACTATTATTAGCGCCAACACCTTGGTAAGCAAAAGCAGGTTTAGAAGTTTTTACAAACATATTGCCAAACGTATTGTATTCATTTCCTTCTATAAGAGTGTAGTCTCCTTTATCAAGAGTCGTAAAAATTCCTCCACCATTAATTCTTACCTCGGTATTGTCTTCGTGAGCAACAATTAAAACATTTTCCCAATTATCATTTCCGTCACCTTTTACAAATATATATTCACTACCAGTTTTACCAGGAACAATTAATTTTTCGATACCTACAATTTGATCAAAACCATAATCTCTTCCACCTCCGTTATGAAAGCTTCCGTTTGTAGAACCTGAATTAACAACAATAGGCTTATCAGATTCTATAAGTGCACCAATTAATCCATCTCTATTTATGGTGTTTTCAAAACTATTTGCGGCAACAATATAGCTTTCGCCTTCATCTAAAGATACAGTAATTGGTAATGAACCGGTATAATTTTTTATTGAAATTCCTGTTGGAATATCAGAAAATATCACCTCTGTTTCATTTTCTGTAGCCATTACAGAGATAAAACTTAAATAATTGTCTTGAGGATTTTCATTAGTAAACATTCCTGCTCTAAAGATTTTTCCTAAAGCAGCATTTCCTTTACTTACCAATGCACCTGCTTGTGCACCGCCGCCAGCTAAAACTCTTACAGATACATAAATAGCATCATCAGCTTCAATTATATAACCTTTATTATTTGTTATTTGACTAGTAGCAGCAGAAGTTACAAATAATTGGCTATTACCATTACCTGTTAGGTGGTTTTTTGGAGTGTTTTTTGTTACTACTCCTTCAATTACAGATGAATTCGGCTGGCCTACGGGAATAATTTTATAAGTAACATTTGAATTACTTGGCGTAGAAATATATAAGTATTGATTTTCTGGATTGGCGTTACCAAATTCTGAACTAGTTAATGGCGGTATAAAGTGTTTTTTACTTAATTGAGCATAGCTGTTTTCTACAAGAGTAAAACAGATTGCAAAAAAAAAGATGATTAAGGTTGTTTTTTTTAACATGCAAAAAAAATATTTGAGTTAAAAATAACAAGAAATTAAGAAATATTTTATAAACTTTTAAAAACTTTATTTTTTTTGTAACAAAAAAGAATTTAAGGCAACATATATGTAAAGTAAATATTCTTTTTTTGAAAAAAAATAACGAAATTGCTACACTTAAAAAAATTGTTCAACTTAAAAAACACAATGCAATATGTCTGATGATTTTGATTTATTAGAAACGAATTCAACACAAAAAACAGAAAAAGTAGATGTTAATTGGGGGAAAGCCATAGATACCATGAAATCGAAACTTTCTCAAGAAGAAGACCCAGAAAAGCGTCAAAAAATTTTAAATGCTACTTTAGATGATGTTGTTGATATGGCAAAAGAAGACAGAACTTCTTTGTTAGATGCTATTAAAGATTTAACAGATTATCAAGATGAAGTTGGTATTAAGTTTGAAGGGTTTTCAGCATTAAACGAAGCAGAGCAAAAAGTAATTGACGATGCACAAAAAGCTTTAGAAAGAGCAAGAGTAGAGTTAGAAGATGCACAAAACAAACCAGATACTTGGTGGAACAATTTATGGGGAAGAAAATCTAAAATTAAAAAAGAAGAAATAGAATTTGCTGCAGCAGAAAAAGAACGTGCTGGTGCAGATAATAAAGCAAAAGCATTATTTCAGCAACGTATAGAAAGTGCAGATATTCAAACATTATTAGGAGAACTTTCTTTTAAATCTCAAGCAGCGGTTACACGTTTAAAAAACAGAGAAGTAGAAATAAAAGAAGTAGAAGAAAAACTAAAAACTGCCATTGTAGAAGCTTCTAAAAACCATACCAAAGCTTTAGAGAAAAAGAAAGAAGTAGAAGATAAGCTAGAAGAGCAATATGCGCTTTTAAAACAAGCAAGACAAGAGTTAGATGAAATTGCAGACAAGCAATCTACAGCATACTCAGAAGCAATAGGTAAAGTAACAGCAATAGAGCAAAAAGTAGAAGAGTTAGAAGGTCTTAAAAATGCGTACACAACATTAGCAGCAAGTAAAGATAGTTTTGTGCATAAACACAATTTAACTATTAAAGTTTTAACTTCTTTACGTTCTAATTTACAAACGCATAGAGCAAAATTAAAAAGTGATACAGAAGAAAGATTAAAGTATTACGACGGATATATTGTTGCCTTAAAAGCAAGAACAGATCAAGAATTTGCAGCAATTTTAGAGCATCTAGGTGTAAAAACAGATGAGCATATCGGAGAAACTTTAGCATCTATGCACTCTGCAAGTGCAAGAGCGCGTCAAGATATGATGGATAACATTCCGGTTCACGAAAAAGTAATGAAAGGAGTTTATAGTACTTACGCAGAAGCATTACATGAAATAAGAGAGAAAGACGTAGATATACAAAAGAACTTTGCAGATAGATATGGTATCGATATGAAAGAAATTTTTGAAGATTACTATAAAGCAGATGCAAATTCACCAACAGGAGACGATGCTACACCAGCAGAAACTCCAAAACAAACAAGTTCTAACGACGATATGTTGTCTTAAAATAATCAGGGCGTTTCCCCGATGAAAAATCGGGGTCAGGCTTTTCATTATATCTTTTTATCGTACCTCAAAAAAGGATGCCATTACAATCCTTAACGCAGGCTTTTTTGCCAAAACAAATCAATTTATTAGCTTTAAGAATATCAAATTAAAACATGATTACAACACCTTTAGATTCTGCGGTATTAGACTCAAAAGAACAATATGTTTTTTATCATAAAATGGTAGATTTTGTTTTAAAAGAACTTATTGTAAGTGTTCAGCAAGAAAAATTATGTACACAACAAGAGTTGCTTATTTTTAAACAATATTCAGATTTACTTTTATATTCTATAGAAGCCATGCGTATAAAATATATGTATGACGAAGAAGATAATATGAAAGTAGATTTAACAGATTCTGGTTTTCCTAATTATTTAGAATTTCGATTTTTATACAACGATCTAGAATTAAGAAATGAGTATTTAGATAAATTTACAAGTGTAGATGCATTAAAAGAATCTTTTTTAAATACGCTTTTAGTTAAAAAAGAACCAATTAGAAGGTTAGATTTATTTAAAGCATCGTCTTTAGTCTACTATTCATCCGTAGATAAAAAATATATATTTAACAGATTTGTGCAAGGTAAAATTTTAGAAGCACCAGAAGACGCAAATCATCAATATTTAACAAGTTGGAGCTTTTACGACGTTAGCCAAAATAGGCCTTTTATTTGCTATATGTATTTTAATTATAAAGGTAACAATGTTTTAAAAGACAGAGATAAGATTTATCAAACTTTAAAAGAAACAGCAGATAGAGAAATGTCTTTAGATACAATGGCATATAATATCGACAGAAAATTAGTCGATTTAGAACCTAAACATATCAAAAGAATAGATTTAGGACCATTGCATAATGTTTTTGCAAAAGACGAAAATAAAATTACGCATGCAATTTTAAGCGCAATTGCAAGAAAAGAAATTCCGTTAGAATCGTATGCTTTATCTTTAAAGATAGATGAGGTTTTTTCTGGAGAAACCTTTACAGAAGGCGGATTTTTCTCAAAACAAACCATGCAAAAATGGAGTGAAGTTATTCAGCAAAAATATGTTTTTGCACCGCATAGAATTATTCAGCTTTTACACAATAATGCGCCAGAAGCGTTACATAAATTAGCAAGAAACCCAATAGAATTAGCTAGTTTAAAAATACAATAGAAATTTAAAGACATAAATTGCTAACTGTCTTAGAATCATAGTAAAATTAGAAAAAGAATGCAACACAACTCAACATTTCCTATAAAACAAAACGAATTAGACATGCTTCGCGATGAAGCTTCTGGTTATTTAAAAAGTGTACAATGGGAACAAAGTAATAGAGCAAAAAATAAAGATAAAGACGCAAAAGACAATTCTATTTTATTGTATTTATCAAGAGCTAATTCTGGTAGTAATGTAGAAATTACATCAGTTTCGAAAACAATTTTAGGTTTAAAGAAAAGGCTTTTACCAGATTCTATTGCAATTCCGGTTTATTTAAATCAAACATTATATGCTGTACAAGAAGGATTAACATTAGGAATCTGGATAAAAGACAGCTATTACGATTCTTCCGGATTATCATCTTTAAACGAACGTAAAGCAGCATTAGATTCTAACGGAAAACGAGAATATGAAAGTAAGTTGCATACTGCGACAGCTTTTCAATTGTATGCAACAGCTTACAAAGTTATACACGATTTAAAACCAAATGCCTCAGACGATTTATCGGTAATGAAACAGAAATTTGCTGGTATTCCAGAAGTTTCATTTTTATCACCATTAAAAGGTGTTGCATGTGCTTTGTTTTATTTTGATAAATATCTAGGGCATCCAGAAATTGTAAAAACAGATAAAGACGTCATCGATTTTACGGTTGTGTTTTTTGAAGCGTTAATAGACGAAATTCAGTTAAGAAAAAGTACTTTAGAGTATACAGAAACAATTGTAGACAGAACTTATAAATTAGAAAATACAGATTTTGCAGTTTCTGGTTGGGAAAACGTATTTTCTGGAACCGCAAAAAGTGTTGAGTTTAATAAAATAAAATTCGAGCAAATTGTTGGTAATAAAGATGCAAAGCATTTTGCACGTAGATTAACAGAAAGAATGTTGAGTTACGATTTTGATGCAAAGAAAAACCCGTTTCAAGAATTGGGTGGTTTTATGCCAGTTTTTATGGGTTATGGAATTCCGGGAACGGGTAAAAGTATGTTGATTGCTGCCATTGCAACCCGATTAAAAGAGCATGCAGACAATTTAGATATTCCGTTTTTATTTCATCCAATGCCAGATACTTTAATAAGTACATTTCAAGGTGGTTCTGCCGAAAAAATGGTAGAATGGATGAAGCCTATGCAAGACCCAACTAAATTAATTTTTGCACCCATTGATGATGCCGAAAATAACTTGCAAGAAAGAACTGCACAAGGTGTTTCTGCTGGTGTTAAAGAAGTAATTGGTGTTTTCTTGCGTTATACAGAAGGTGCTTATGCTGTAAATTACGGGAATTCCTCTATCGGACTTTTTACCAATTTACCAGAAATGTTAGACAAAGCGGTAATTTCTAGAGTACAAGGTAGGTTTAAAATAGATGGTGCACGAACAGAAAATGACTTTTTAGATCAAGACTATATCTGGTGGAAAAAATTTGAAAAAACAATTCCAGATTTTGTGAATATGCAAAATCCAGAAAATTATCAATATTTAAAAGATCAAGGACTTACCAAAAATATGGGCGAGATTCTTAGTTCTGTAGAGAAACCATCCGAAGAAAGAGTTTTAGAAGCTTATGATAAAGCTGTGCAAAAGCATAGTACAAATCAGCATTTGTTTTTTGCAAGTTTGTATAAAGAAATTCAGCAAATATTTCCATTTTTCTCGTCTAGAGATGTCAGAAACATTCAATCTGCAATTTCTTTACGATTAACAGATTTTGATTTGGAAGAAGATTGGTTCGAAAATCCAGAAATTTATTTCAAAAAGAATTACGAAACCAAGTTTGGTATGTTGCAAGAATTGATGAAAACTAATATGAAAGGTTTAGATTTTTCTGAAATTAGAAGGCAAGAAGTTGTAAGATATTTAGACAATGTTGCAACGATTGCAGATACTGATTTTAAACGAAAAGTTGATGCTCGTGTAAATCAATTAAACATAGATTTAGAAGCAAGAAAATCTTTTGGAAATGAGTAGTTCAAGAGTAAAAAATATTGAAAAAACTGTATTATCAGATAATTATTATACGCTTTTTAAATTTAATTTTGATTATCAAAAATCTGATGGAACTTGGGTAAAACCAATGAGAGAGGTTTATGAGCGTGGTCATGGTGCCGGAATTTTATTGTACAACATCCAAAAACAAACAGTAATTTTAATCAAACAATTTCGATTTCCTACGTTTGTACATGACAATGATGATGGGTTTTTAGTTGAAATTCCCGCAGGATTATTAGATCAAGATAATCCAGAGCAATGTATTATACGAGAAACCGAAGAAGAGGTTGGTATTCGATTAAAGTCTGTTAAAAAAGTTTATGAAGGGTATTCGTCTCCGGGAGTTTTAACAGAGAAAATGCACTTTTTTGTGGCAGAATATTCTGATGATATGAAAGTTAGTGAAGGTGGCGGCTTAGCATCAGAAAATGAAGATATAGAAGTTTTAGAAATACCTTTTACAGAAGCTATTGATATGCTAAATAATGGTAAAATAGAAGATACAAGAACAATTGTATTGTTACAATATGCACAAATTCATAATTTGTTAAATTAAAATGCAAAAACTAAAAGACGCAAAATTATATAGAAACGAACTAATTTCTGTTAACGGTAAGTTAGTAGAACGCTATAATAAATGTTTAGAAAAATTAGGTTTTTCTAAAACAGCGTTAACCTCTTTTTCTATTGATGGTTTGGGTTGGAGTCCAGAGATTGCCGAAGAAAAGAATGAACAATTTTATTTAAATAATGGCGAGGCAAATACCCATGCTATTATTATTACACCTTTGCAAAAAGATTTGCCAATTTATAATCCTTTTCATTCTTTTGATAAAGAACTAATGAAGATTGTTTTTAAAAAACATGCCGATTTTATAAAAGATATTACTAGAGATGCTGCAATATGTTTAGATTTTGATCAAAAAATAGATGTTTTTTACGAACCTTTAGATGTCTTAAAATATAAAGATATTGTAATAAAATTTCATCTAACAAATAATTTAAATAAAGCTAAAGAGAACCAATTAAAATTAATTCATACTTTTAATTTAGACAATAATTTTATAGACGAAAATATTCATAAACAGCTATTAGCATCTGCTAAAAAATACGGAGACTTACGTGAAAGAAATTTAATTTTAGAAGAAATTAATTATACTACAGATTCGTTTTACACAAAAGCATTTGGCGGAATTTTTGTATTGAAAGATTTTGTAAAACCAATTTTAATCTTTCAAGAAAAAGAAACTTACAACCAAGCAATAAACGATACGGTACAAGATGTCTTAATGTATCATATTTCTCATGATGAGTTAATAGATAGGCTTTTAAGTTATGATGTTATTGAGGCAGATTTAGAAGAAGAGTTACATCAAAAGAAATACGATAGAATTAAGAAATATACGCTTTCTAAGTATTTAATATCTCCAACTCATCCGGTTAAAGATATTTTACAAAACGACATTCTTTTTAAGAGTTATTTAAATAAAATTGATATTTCTGCTAGAAAAAAAGTAATGGGATTAGAATTGTTTTTACAAAAAAAGCAAGTTTCTAAAACCATAAAAGCTAAAGATATTTTAGCTAAAGACTTATTTGTAGCTTTACACAAACCGCATTCTTCGTTAAAACCAAATCACCAAGATTTAATTTGGTATTTGTTGGTGAATATTTCGCCTAAAGATATTTTATTTCTTTATTGGTATGACAAAGAACAATTTTATAGCACATTTAAAACATTAGAAAACTCTACCCAAGATTGGGTAATAGAAACGATTTTAAATAATTTTTAAACTAACAATATAACATAAACTATATGACACTAGAACTTATAATTTTTATAGCATCGATACTATTTGGTATTATTTTGTACTGGCGAGAATCTCAAGGAAATAAACTATATAGTTTCTTTAATAAAATAATGAATTCTAAAGAGTTGCAAATGGAGGCTACAAATAAAAAAGGTTTTATTTATCAGCAAAACTTTTTATTAAGACTTGTGTATATAAGTTCGTTTTTCTTAGTTTTAGTTCTTGTAGCACGCTTTATAATTCCGATAGATATTACTACTGTTTCATTATTTACTTCGATGATTTTTGGTACATTATTAGGTACTTATATTGCTGGTTTTATTTTTAAGTCTTCTACAATTATAGAAGAACAATCAGAAAATTTAGGCGATACCTTTAATGATGTTTTAGAAAAAGGAAAAGATTTTGTTAAAGATTTAAAAACAGAAGAACCTGTTGCCATTAAAAAAGCACAAGAAGAAATTAAAGAAAACAAGGTAGAAGAGAAAAGTGCTAGAGAACGTTTAAAAGACAAAGGTTTATTATAAGTATCTAAAGTAGTTTTGTATAAAATTAAAATTTAAAAAATGATTAAGAATTACTGGAATAAAGGCCCAAGACAAAAAAAAACAGTTGTGTTTTTAAGTATCATAACTCTTGGTTTGTTGTTCTTTTTAAGAGATGATTATCAACCAGCATTATTATTTGTTAGAAAGTTTATTTTTATCATATTATTATGTTTTATAATCTTGTTTTTTAGTCTAAGAACGTTTAGAAAATCTGCAAGTACAGGCAAAAGAATTGGTATTCTAGTTTTTTTAACGATTTTCTTCGCAGTTGTTTATTATGTAGGTTGGAACTTGAAATTCTACGATTATATGAAAACGTATAATGTTTTTAATAGCTTGCAAAGAATCGAAATTGTTGAGTTACCATTAACTCAAAATGAAAGAATTCAGCCCTTAAGAAACATTTTTTCTATGGCAAATGAATCCGTAGGAGAAACCAAAGATGTTTCTTTACCGCATTTGGTAAGAGTCGATGGTCATAATCAATGGACAATGGCAATTCAGCCAACCGAAAAATATGTTTGGCAAGGAATTAAAGACAACACAGAAGAGGTTTTTTCAGTATCTAGTACAACTCCTTTTCCTCGTTTTTCATCAGAAAATAGAATTCCTGTAACTTTTTCTATTGGTGAATCTTTAAAATTTAGTAGAAATACTTACAATGCTGTTGTGCAAAGATTAAATCCGTGGATGTTATTTAATTACGAACCAAGCGATACTTATTATATGAAAAATGATAAAGGCGCATGGGTACAAGTAGTAAGTTTAATTAAGTGGAAAGGTTTCTTTTTTCCGTATCCAACTTTTGGAGGTGTAATGGTTGTTGAAAGCGGAGAACATGATTTTAATGATTATTTAGAAAGAATTACAATTGGTAAAGGAATTTATATTTCGCCAGATGAAATGAAGAATTACGAATACTTAACAAAGCAAAATACGTTATCAGAAAAAGTATCTCGTTTACAAGCAGAAAGCTTAAAGTTTTTAGGAGGTTTTAGAGATCCTTTGCCATGGAATATGAAGACGGCAGTTAAAATTCCGGACTTGCCAGACGACCAAAATCAGCAGCCGTTTGTAACAGATTTCGATTTTTCTGATACAAAAACTGGTGCTTTTAGCGGTTTGTATCATTGGTTTGGTCTAGAACCTGTTGGAGACGAAAGAACAAGTTTAACATTTAGTGTTTTTATTCCTGCGGATGGAACCGATAAATTATATTATTACGATCATGCTTCTAAAAAACAAGGTTATGCAGGTGTTTCTGCAATGCCTTTAAAAGTAATAGAATCTAGAAAAGAATATGACTGGTCTGCAAATAAGCCAGTAGAATTTAGACCTTACATTAAAAATATTGCGGGTAAAAAGAGAATGTTTTTTCTAAGTACAATTTCTGCGATAAAAAAAGAAAATGCACAGTTTGATGGTTCTGCAACCCCAGATTTAGCATTAATAGATAGTGAATATAGAGATGTTATTTGGATTGATGCAAAAAAACCAAGTACTTGGAATGAAGATGTCTACATTCAATTAAACGAAGCTTGGAGAGCAAGTGAAAACGGAAATATTTACTTTGAAAAAGAACAAACAATTCTAGAAAAAAATAAATCTATTTTAGATTCTATTAAGCTTATTTCAAAAAAAGAATTAGATTTTAAAAAGATTAAAGAACTACAAAAAAAGATTGATTCTATCAAAATGAACTAGTATTTCTAGTTATCTTGTATTACATCTTTTGACAAAACTGGCATAAAATTTATTTACCTATTTTTGAATAAATTATTTTATTAAAAAATAAATTAAATAAATGATAGCACTATCTGCATTAGATTATTTTATAATCGTTCTTTTCTTTTCAGTTATTTTGTTAATTGGTTTTGTAGTATCTAAAAAATCAGGAAAAAGTTCTTCAGAATTTTTTCTTTCTGGCAGATCAATGCCTTGGTGGTTGCTTGGTTTTTCTATGGTTGCAACTACATTTGCTGCAGACACACCATTACTAGTTACAGATATTGTTAGAGGAGATGGTGTGGCAGGTAATTGGGTTTGGTGGACGTTTTTAATTACAGGTTTACTTACGGTTTTTGTTTATGCCAAACTTTGGCGAAAATCTGGAGTAACTACAGATTTAGAGTTTTACGAATTAAGATATAGCGGTAAGGCTGCAAGTTTTTTAAGAGGTTTTAGGTCTATTTATTTGGGTGTTATTTTTAATATTTTGGTAATGTCTGTAGTAACATTAGCAGCTATTAAAATTGGCGGAATAATGTTAGGTATTCAACCTTGGGAAGTTGTTCTGTACGCAGGATCTGTTACAGTAATATTTTCTGCTTTTGGTGGTTTTAGAGGTGTTGTTTATACCGATTTTTTACTTTTTATAATTGCAATGTTTGGGGCGTTAGCTGCCGCTTATTATGCTGTAAATTTACCAGAAGTTGGTGGTTTAGAAAGGTTATTTGATAATAAATTAGTGGCTACAAAAACAAATATGTTGCCAGATTTTAATGATATAAATACAGTAATTACAATTTTAATTATTCCGTTAGCATTACAATGGTGGAGTTCTTGGTATCCTGGAGCAGAACCAGGAGGTGGAGGTTATATCGCACAAAGAATGTTAGCCGCAAAAGACGAAAACCACGCAATAGGTGCCACGTTTTTTTTCAATTTTGTACATTATGCCCTAAGACCTTGGCCTTGGATTTTAGTTGCTTTGGCATCTTTGGTAATATATCCAGATATTGCAAGTTTGCAAAGTGCGTTTCCTAATATTCCTGCAGATAAATTAGGGAATGATTTAGCGTATCCTGCAATGTTAAACTTTTTACCAAAAGGTATTTTAGGAATCGTTTTAGCATCTTTAATTGCAGCGTATATGAGTACAATATCTACACATTTAAATTGGGGCTCTTCTTATGTTGTAAATGATTTTTATAAACGTTTTATAAAGAAAGAAGCCACTGAAAAACAATTGGTAAATGTTGGTAGAATAAGTACAATATTAATGATGATTATAAGTGGTTTGTTAGCTTTAACTTTAACAAATGTGAAACAAGTATTTGATATTATTATCATGTTTGGGGCAGGTACTGGTTTAATATTTATTTTGAGATGGTTTTGGTGGAGAATAAATGCTTGGAGTGAAATTTCTGCAATGTTTTCATCTGGAATAATTTCGATATTGTTAAATTTTACATCTTTAAAAACTATTTTATTCGGAGTAGAAGATGGAATTTTTCCTATTTGGTTTCAATTTCCATTTGTAGTATTAGTAACAACAATAATTTGGTTGGCAGTTACCTTTTTAACTCCACCAGAAAAAGATGAAACTCTTCGATTATTCTATAAAAATATTTTGCCAAGTGGTGCAGGTTGGCGCTCGGTTATTGCCAAAGCAAAAACAGAAGGCATAAGTTTTGGTTCAACAGAAAAAAATTGGAGTTTACCTAATGCAATTTTAGCAATGTTGCTTAGTTGTGTGTTAATTTATAGTTGTTTGTTTGCAACTGGCTTTTGGATTTATGGTGATTATACACAAGCAATTATTTTAACATCTTTAGTTATTGTCTCTTCTATATTTTTAATAAAACTTCTTAAAAAAATAAAGAGCACAATATTGTAATTTACTTTTTTTACAACTAGTAAATACTTCCATGTATTTATTTTCCTTGGTAAATAAATTTTTATTTTGTAAATTTGTACTCTAATTAATTCACTAAAGAATGAAATCAGTAAAAATTATATATTATATTTCCACAGGATTGTTAACACTATTGATGTTTTTTTCTGCGGGCATGTACTTTTTTAATCATGAAGAAGTAGCTCAAATGTTTACCAATTTTGGATATCCAACTTACATTATTTATCCGTATGCTATTGCTAAGATTTTGGGGTTAATTGCAATTTGGTTTTTTACCAAAAGCGTAATTAAAGAATGGGCATATGCCAGTTTTTTCTTTGCATTTATTTTAGCGTTTTTTGCCCATGTAATGATTAGCGATGGTGAGCAAATTGGTGCTTTAGTTGCAATGATTCTTTTGATTACTTCATACATCACTTCAAAAAAAATACATCATGACAAACTCTAAAGTTACTTTATCAAATAAAAATTATTTAGCAGAAGCAAAAGCTAGAAATCATTTTTTAACTTTAGATGAACCTGTTGCCGATGGAGGAGATGATAACGGACCAACGCCAGTAGAATATTTATTAACTGCAATTGGTGGTTGTGTAGCCATGACTTTAAGAATGTATTCTGAAAGGAAAGGATGGGATGTAGGCGAGATAGACGTAGAAGTTACTCAATTAGTAGAAAATAATGAGAAATTTTTAACGGAAGAAATCTCTTTTGAGAAAGAAATTACAGAAGAACAAAGAAAGAGATTACTTGTAATTGCAGGAAAATGTCCGGTAGCAAAAATGGTAAAAGGAGAAACTAGAATAGAATCAAAAATTATTTAAAAAATTAGTATGAAAAAAATATTAGCATTTGCAGGAAGCACAAGTTCTACATCGATAAACAAACAGTTAGCTACTTTTGCAGCAGAAAATTTAGAAAACTTAGCTTTTGAAGTGATAGATTTTGCTGCTTTTAAAGTACCCGTTTATAGCGAAGATGAAGAGAAAAACGGTTTTCCAGAAGATATTAAAAACTTTACAACTAGCTTAGATAGTTATGACGGATTCATAGTTTCTTTAGCAGAACATAATGGCTCTTATGCTGCCGCTTTTAAAAATATTTTCGATTGGAGCTCTAGAATAAACGTAAAAGTATTTAGAGATAAACCATTATTATTAATGGCAACTTCACCAGGCGGAATGGGCGGTCAATTTGTTTTAAGTGCTGGTGAGCAAAGATTTTCTAGACATGGTGCTAGTAATATTGTTACCTTTTCTTTACCAAGTTTTTACGATAATTTTAAAGAAGGTAAAATTACAGGAGAAGATCTTCTAATAGCATTAAAAGAACAAGTAAACACCTTCGAAAAATTAGTTAATGAGCAATAAATTAAGCATCGTATTATACGGTAAACAAGGTCATGCATATACTGTAGCATTTAAAAATTTTTTAAATTCTACAGAGGTGCCTTATACATATAAAGATATTTCTAAAGATGTAGAAGCAAGAGAACACAGTAAAGAATTATACAATGGTGTAGCTAAATTTCCTACGTTAATTGTAAATGAAAAAGTGTATTTAACACCAACTACAGAAGAATTTAATAAGATAATGCAAGATTTAAAGTTAAGAGCTTAAAACTTTAACTTGAAAATAAAAAACAGTAGCAGATGGGAGACATTTCGAAAGATATCAATTCTAAGTTTACAAGTAATAAAGTAAAAGCTTTAATAAATATTAAATATACTTCTAATTGGTTAAGTAGTAGAGAAAACGATTTTTTTAAACCTCACGGAATCTCGCCGCAACAATACAACATTTTAAGAATATTAAGAGGTGCAAAAGCTAAAATTAAGGTGCAGGTTGTCAAAGATAGAATGATAGAAAGAGCACCAAATGCAACTCGATTAATGGATAAGTTGTGTGATAAAAACTTAATAGAAAGAGAACGTTGTGAACATGATAGAAGAGTTGTTTATGTGCAAATAACACAACAAGGTTTACATTTATTATCTAAAATAGACGATTTTAAAAACGTATCTTTTTTAGACAAGTTATCAGAAGAAGAAGCATTAACATTAAGCAATCTTTTAGATAAAATAAGATAAAAAAAATTTAAAAATATATTTTCCTTGGGAAATATATTAACAAGGATTTATAAAGTATGAAAAAATATAAAACTATTCAAAAAGTAGTAGAAAGTCCATTGGTTAATATGGGGCCCATAAAACTTCGCCAACCTTTACCATCAAATGGTTTAGAGAATGTAGACCCTTTTTTATTATTACATCATTATGGTCCTTATGCTATTTCAGAATTCAATAATCCTTTTGATTTAGGTCCGCATCCTCACAGAGGTTTTGAACCGATAACATTATTATTTAAAGGAGAACAATTGCACAGAGATTCTTTGGGTAACGAAATGATTGTGAAAGCTGGAGGTGTGCAATGGACAACTGCCGGTCGTGGTATTATTCATGCGGAAGCACCAACTAAAGAATTTGTTAAAAGAGGTGGCGATTTAGAAGGAATTCAATTATGGTTAAACTTGCCAGCTAAATCTAAAATGATAACTCCTAATTATCAACATTTAGAAAAAGAGCAAATACCACAAATTACATCAAAAGATAAAAAAGTAGCAATTAATATTGTAGCGGGTAATTTAGAAGAAACTTTTGGTTTAGTACAAACACAAACAGAAGTAAATGTTTATACTGTAAATGCTAAAGAAAATGGCTTTATAGAAATCGAAATACCAAAAATGCATCAATCTTTAATTTACCTATTAGATGGCGAGATTTTGGTTAATAATTCAGAAGAGTTATCCAAAGGTAAAAACCAAATGATAACATTTAATCAAGACGGTTCTTTAATTAATTTTTCAGCTAAAAAAGAAAGCAATTTGTTAATTCTTTCTGGCAATCCAATTAAAGAGAAAATAACGCAATACGGACCTTATGTTATGAATACTCAAACAGAAATTTTAGAAGCAATGAGAGATTATCAGCAAGGTAAAATGGGCTATTTGTATTAGGGCGTTCCCCGAAAAGGGGCGTGCTTTCCACTATATCTTTTTGCCGAAAAAGCAAAAAGGATGCCGTTGCAATCACTAACGCATCAACACATAAATTAGAAGAAATTATACAGGTTTAGAGATGAAAAAAATAATTCACAAATCAGAAACAAGAGGTTTTGCGAATCATGGATGGTTAAATTCATACCATACTTTTAGCTTTGCAAGCTATCAAAATTTAGAAAGAATGAATTTTGGTGCTTTAAGAGTTTTAAATGACGATGTTGTACAACCAAAAATGGGGTTTGGCACCCATCCTCATAAAAATATGGAAATAATTTCTATACCAATTTCTGGTTCTTTATCTCACAAAGATAGCATGCAAAATAAGCGAGCAATAGAAGTTGGTGAAGTACAGGTTATGAGTGCCGGAACTGGTGTAACGCATTCAGAATTTAATGATAGTTCATCCGAAGAAGTTAATTTTCTTCAACTTTGGATAATTCCAGAGAAAGAAAATGTAACACCCTATTATAATCAAAAGTATTTTGAAAAATCAGGTAGAAAGAATCAATTTCAAACATTGGTTTCACCAAAAGATAAATTAGTTGATGGTTCTTTGCCAATAAACCAGCAAGGATATTTGTCTATGATAGATTTAGATAAAGATTTTAACATCGAATATCGTTTAAAAAATGGAGCTTATTTTTTCTTAATAGATGGTGCACTAGAAATAGAAGATGTTATTTTAAATAAAAGAGATGCTGTAGGTATTTATGAAACTGATTTGGTGAAAATTAAAGCAAATAAAGACAGTAAATTATTAATTATAGATATTCCTATGCAATTTTAAAATGTGTTAAAAAGAAAAACCCTATTCAGTTAAGAATAGGGTTTTTTTATGATGTGAAATCTGTTATCCTAAAACAATAGATTTAATGTTTACAAATTCTTTGATACCAAAACCACCGTGTTCTCTACCAAAACCAGAATCTTTAACGCCACCAAATGGCATTGCAGGATCTGCTATACCAAAAGTATTGATAAATACCATACCAGTATCAAAATGGTTGGTTGCTATTTCTTTTGCCTTTTCGATGTTTTTTGTAAAAATTCCGCCACCTAAACCAAATCTACTATCATTAGCAACCTTTATAGCTTCTTGCTCATCTTTAACTTTAATTAAAGAAGCTACTGGTCCAAATAGTTCGTCACTGTATGCTGGTTGCCCAGGTTTTACATTACCTAAAACTGTAACCGGATAAAAATATCCTTTACCATCTGGTATTTTACCACCACATAGAATTTCGGCACCATTTTTAACACTTTTTTCTACTTGTTCGTGTAAAGTTTCTCTTAAATCTTTTCTCGCAATGGGTCCCATATCTACTCCATCTTCTAATGGGTTACCAACTTTAACGTTTTTCATTGCTTTAACAAATCCCTTTTTAAAGTCTTCATATACTTTCTCTACAACAATAAATCTTTTTGCAGCGATACAAGTTTCTCCGTTATTATAAATTCTACCTTTCACACATTCTTCAATTGCTATTTCTAAATCGGCATCTTCTAATACTAGATAAGCATCATTACTACCAAGTTCTAAAACAACTTTTTTTAACTCTGCAGTTGCTTTTTCTCCGATGTTTCTACCAGCATCAGAACTACCTGTTAAAGTAACACCTCTAACATGTTTGTTTTTTATAATTGTATCCGATTGATCGTGGGATATTTTTAAGGCTTGAAATAATCCTTTAGGTAAACCTGCATCAACAAAAATTTTCTCTAAAAATTGACCTGTTCCTGTAACGTTAGATGCATGTTTTAGTAACACACCATTACCAGCCATTAGATTAACGATAGCATATCTAATTACTTGATAAGATGGGTAATTCCATGGTTGAATGCCGTACACAATTCCTATTGGTGAGTAGGCAACTAAACCATCATTACCATTACTTAAAGTTCTTTTTTCAGTAGCTAAATTTTCTGGTCCGTTTTTGGCCGTATAGTTACAAATACCTGTACATAAATCAATTTCGTGTTCACTTTGACTAATGATTTTCCCCATTTCGTTAGTCATAAGTTTGGCTAATTCTGTTTTATTCTTGGTCAATTCTTTACCAATTGCTTCGATAACTTTAGCTCTTTCTTTAACTGGTTTTAGTTTCCAATCTAAAAAAGCAGTATTACATGCTTCGATATTATTTTTTAATTCTTTATCTGTTAAATAAGTATATTCATCTAACTTTTCTTCTGTTGCGGGATTTATTGTGATTATATGTTCTTTGCTCATGACGAGTGTTTTTTTTAATTAATGATTATTTTTGTTCACTTGGTAAAATATGAACGTCGTTTACGTTTACCCTTTCTGGTTGGGTTAATGTGTAAAAAATGGCATCGGCAATATCTTCTGCTTCTAAACTTGTCATCTCTTTCATCTCTTTTAATTCTTCTTTAATATCTTCATCAGTAATTGTACTTAAAAGATCTGTGTTTACAGAACCAGGTTCAATAGATGTTACATTAATTCCGTATTTAGGTGTAATTTCTTTTCTTAAACCTTCAGAAAACATTTTTACTGCAGATTTAGTAGCACAATAAACGGCCCCACCAGGAAAGTAATTATACGCTGCGGTAGAAGAAATATTGATAATATTACCTCCTTTATTTTCTATTAACGTAGGTAAAACGGCAGCAATTCCGTTTAAAACACCTTTAATATTTACATCTACCATTGTTTCCCATTCATCAGTTTTTAACTTCTCTATATAAGATAAAGGCATTAACCCTGCATTGTTAATAATTGCATTTACGGTACCAAATTCTTGAATTGTTTTTTCTACTAATTTCGAAAAGTCGTCCTTATTGGTAACGTCGCAAGTTATTACAAGAGCTTTACCATCATTATTTTCTATGGATTCTTTTATTTCTTCTAATTTGTCTTCACTCCTAGAGGTCAATACTACAGAAGCCCCGTTTTTGGCAAGTTTAATTGCAGTTGCTTTTCCAATTCCACTAGATGCACCTGTAACTATTATTACTTTATTATTAAGTTTCATATCTTTAAGTTTTATTATTTCTACAAAGCTACTTAGAAGGTAAGGTTACTTTTAGTTCATTTAAATTTGTATTTAGCTCTTTTACTTTTTAAGTTGAAAAAATAAACATATCTTGCAAAGTATTATGCATGCATAGTAAATTTAAAAAGACAATTATGAAATATAAGCACATTTTTGAACCCTTAGATTTAGGTTTTACAACGTTAAAAAATAGAATTTTAATGGGTTCTATGCACACAGGTTTAGAAGAAGAAAAAAATGGTTTAGAAAGAATAGCTGCTTATTATGCAGAAAGAGCAAAAGGTGGAGTTGGATTAATTGTTACCGGTGGAATTTCGCCGAACATACAAGGCTGGACAGGACCGTTTTCTTCTAGAATGTCTACAAAAAAACATGCCAAACATCATAAGAAAATAACAGAGGCTGTACACAAAGAAGGAGGTAAAATTTGTATGCAAATTTTGCATGCTGGGCGTTATGGTTATCATCCTTTTAATGTAGCGCCGTCTAAAATTAAATCGCCAATAACACCTTTTACACCATTTAAGTTAACGCAATCTGGTATTAAAAGAACAATTAGAGATTTTGTAAATTCTGCTAAACTATCTAAAATAGCTGGTTATGATGGTGTAGAAATAATGGGTTCAGAAGGTTATTTAATCAATCAGTTTATAGCAAAAAGAACCAATAAAAGAACAGATTCTTGGGGTGGAGATTATAAAAACAGAATGCGCCTACCAATAGAATTGGTTAAGCAAACAAGAGAAGCTGTTGGCGAAAATTTTATTATAATTTATAGACTTTCGATGTTAGATTTGGTAGAAAATGGTTCTACATGGGAAGAAGTTGTACAATTGGGTAAAGAAATAGAAAAAGCTGGTGCAACAATTATTAATACTGGTATTGGTTGGCACGAAGCTAGAATTCCTACAATTGCTACTTCAGTGCCTAGAGCTGCGTTTACTTGGGTAACTAAGAAAATGAAAGAAGAATTATCGATTCCGCTAATTACTTCTAACCGAATTAATATGCCAGAAACTGCAGAAAAAGTACTTGCAGAAGGAGATGCAGATATGATTTCTATGGCGAGACCATTTTTAGCAGATCCAGAATGGGTAAATAAGGCGAAAGCAGAAAAAGATGATGAAATTAATACATGTATTGGTTGTAATCAGGCGTGTTTAGATCATGTTTTTCAGCAGAAAGTAGCAAGTTGTTTGGTAAATCCGAGAGCTTGTCATGAAACTGAATTAAATTACACACCAGTAGACGTTGCTAAAAAAGTTGTTGTTGTTGGTGCAGGACCTGCAGGTTTAGCTGCAGCAACTGTCGCAGCACAAAGAGGGCATGATGTAACTTTATTTGATGCTGCAAATGAAATTGGAGGTCAATTTAATGTTGCTAAGCAAATACCAGGTAAAGAAGAGTTTTATGAAACTTTACGTTACTTTAAAAAACAAATTGAATTGCATAATGTTACTTTAAAATTAAATACCGAAGTTTCTTTAGAAGATTTAAAAACTTCTAATTATGATGAAATTGTTTTAGCAACGGGAATCAAACCTAGAGAGCTAAAAATAGATGGCGCAGACCATAAAAAAGTATTAAGTTATTTAGATGTTTTAAAACATAAAAAGCCTGTAGGAAATAGAGTTGCGGTTATAGGAGCAGGAGGAATCGGTTTTGATGTATCAGAATACTTATCTCATGAAGGAGAAGCAACATCTCAAAATATTGATGCTTGGTTAAAAGAATGGGGAATAGATAAAACCTTAGAAGCACGTTCTGGTATAGAGGGTGTTAAGGCAGAATATCATCCTTCACCAAGAGAAATTTTTATGTTTAAGAGAAGTAAAGGTAAATTTGGTCATAATTTAGGGAAAACTACGGGCTGGATTCATAGATCTACACTTAAAAAGAAAAAAGTACAATTTATAGGTGAAGTAGCTTACACTAAAATAGATGACGTAGGTTTACATTACACGCAAAATAACGAAAACAAGGTTTTAGAAGTAGATAATATTGTAGTTTGTGCGGGTCAAACTCCGTTTAAAGAATTGTATCAACCTTTATTGGATGCAAATAAAAAAGTACACGTAATTGGTGGTGCAGATTTTGCATCAGAATTAGACGCTAAAAGAGCCATAAATCAAGGTAGTAGATTAGCCGCAAAATTATAATTCTTTTTATATTTTTGCTATTAAATTAAAAAACATGAAGAAAGCAATATTATTTTTAGCATTATTTACAGCATATTTTTCTTTTGCGCAGCAAGAGAGAGAATTTCCTAAATACAACGCAAAAAATTCTGCAAATATTTTTTACTATAATTTTGCTGAAGTACCTCCTAAAATAAAAGTGAAAGATGATGAAACTAAGAATAAAACAATAAAAGTTCTTAGACAGTATAACGATAAAATTAAAAAAATATCTTTTTTAAATTCTGCAAAACTTCAACAATTAGAACTTACTATAAACTCTTTAGGAAAACAATTGTATTCTAATAGAGATTTGGCAGAGAAAGTAGGTAAACAAGTTAGAGAAACAATAAGACCAATAAGAGATAGCATAGATGTGCATGAAAAGGTTTTAAACGAAGAATTAAAAAGTTTTTTAAATAAAAAACAATTTAAAAAATGGACTAAATATCAAAAGGCACAAAAAAGAGAATTACTACCAAAAGCACCAAAAAACCAAAATAATAATGGTTCACAGAGTATGATGGGAAGAAGAAATGGTCCAGGAATGGGTGGTAGAAGATATTAAATACTTTCTGCAAATCTAAGTTATCTTAAGCTATACTTTTCAACAAGTTTTAGAAACAGAATAAATTAACGATATTTGCGCCAGAAATAACTATTTACAAATTATGGGAATGAATAAGAATACAGTGCTTGCGTGGGCAACATTTATAATGATACTTGTAGGTTTGGGTTTAATAGCATTGGGTGCTTTTAGATATGATGATGTTGCAGGTTGGGGTTTTGCTGCAGTTGGTGCCGGTTTTTTTGCGATTGCTTGGGTTTTTAACGCCCTAAAAGGAAGAGTATAGTTTTTAAGTCTACTAATTTTAGTAGCAATTTTTCAAAAATAAATTTATAAAATAATAAAAATGAGCGACGATAAGAAAGTTATCTTTTCGATGAATAAGGTTTCTAAAACCTATCAATCTACAGGAAAGCAAGTTTTAAAAGATATATATTTAAGTTTTTTCTATGGAGCCAAAATTGGTATTCTTGGTTTAAACGGTTCGGGTAAATCTACTTTGTTAAAAATTATTGCAGGTGTAGAAAAGAATTTTCAAGGTGATGTTACTTTTTCACCAGGTTATAAAGTGGGTTATTTAGAGCAAGAGCCACAATTAGATCCAGAAAAAACAGTTTTAGAAGTTGTAAAAGAAGGTGTTGCAGAAACAGTTGCCATTTTAGATGAGTATAACAAAATTAACGACATGTTTGGCTTAGAAGAAGTATATTCTGATGCCGATAAGATGGAAAAGTTAATGGCGCAACAAGCAGAATTACAAGATAAAATTGATGCAGCTAATGCGTGGGAATTAGATACCAAGTTAGAAATAGCAATGGATGCATTAAGAACTCCAGATTCTGATAAGAAAATAGGAGTACTTTCTGGAGGTGAAAAAAGAAGAGTTGCTCTATGTAGACTCTTATTACAAGAACCAGAAATTTTATTATTAGATGAGCCAACAAACCATTTAGATGCAGAATCGGTACATTGGTTAGAACATCATTTAGCACAATATAAAGGAACCGTTATTGCTGTTACTCACGATAGATATTTCTTAGATAATGTTGCTGGTTGGATTTTAGAATTAGATAGAGGAGAAGGAATACCTTGGAAAGGAAATTATTCTTCTTGGTTAGATCAAAAATCTAATAGAATGGCACAAGAAAGTAAAACAGCTTCTAAACGTCAAAAAACATTAGAACGAGAGTTAGAATGGGTAAAGCAAGGCGCTAAAGGTAGACAAACAAAGCAAAAAGCTCGTTTGAAAAACTATGATAAGTTAATGAGTCAAGATCAAAAACAAGTTGATGAAAAACTTGAGATCTTTATACCAAACGGACCAAGATTAGGAACCAATGTTATTGAAGCTACTGGGGTTTCTAAAGCATTTGATGATAAAATTTTATATGAAAACCTAGAGTTTAACCTTCCACAAGCGGGTATTGTTGGTATCATTGGGCCAAATGGTGCTGGTAAAACAACAATCTTTAAAATGATTATGGGAGAAGAAAACCCAGATAACGGTAGTTTTAAAGTTGGTGAAACAGCTAAAATTGCATATGTAGATCAAGCGCACTCAGATATTAATCCTGATAAAACAATTTGGGAGAATTTTTCTGACGGACAAGATTTAGTTATGATGGGTGGTAAGCAAGTTAATTCTCGTGCTTATTTAAGTCGTTTTAATTTCTCTGGAAGTGAGCAAAACAAAAAAGTTTCGACTCTTTCTGGTGGAGAAAGAAATAGGTTACATTTGGCCATGACTTTAAAAGAAGAAGGAAATGTTTTACTTTTAGATGAGCCAACAAACGATTTAGATGTAAATACTTTAAGAGCCTTAGAAGAAGGTTTAGAAAACTTTGCAGGTTGTGCGGTTGTTATTAGTCACGATAGATGGTTTTTAGATAGAATTTGTACGCACATTTTAGCTTTTGAAGGTAATAGTGAAGTGTATTTCTTCGAAGGATCATTCTCTGATTATGAAGAGAATAAGAAGAAACGTTTAGGAGGAGATTTAATGCCAAAACGTATTAAATATAAAAAGCTAATTCGTTAATAAGCTATGAAAAAATATGTCTTTAAATTAATAATATTACTGGTAGTCATATCTTTTTACTCGTGTGAAGAAGAAAGTGATTGTGAGACTAGAAAAAGATGTTATAGTGATGGTAATGGAGGGCAAACTTGCATAGACGAACCGGTACCAGGAACTTGTTTTGATAGTGGGTTTGGTTTTTAGGAATTAACTATCGATATTATAATAATAAATACAATTAAAAAGTCCCATTTTTTATATAAAAAATGGGACTTTTAACTTCTACTTCTCCTATCACAATTCATTAATCATTAAGCATTTTTGAAATTATAAATTGATTTTACAAATGTAAAATAATCTCTGTTTTTGTAAATAGGTATAAATACCTGTTTTAATTATTTCTTCTTCTAGAAGTTCCTTTTTTTTCCTTATTGTTTTTAGTTGTTCTTTTTCTTACAACTGGTTTTTTAGTAACTACTTTTTTTATTTCTTTAACAGTTCTTTTAGAATTACCTTTTTTAGTTACAACCTTTCTTCTTGTATCAACTGTATTATTTCTACGAGTTGTTATAGAATTGTTTCTGTTAGGTTTTGTATTTCTAGTTGTTCTTGTATTTTCATTTCTAGAAGTGTTAGTATTTCTAGTAGTATTTGCTTTTCTATAAGTTATATGACGTCTATTAGCGTTTATCGCTTTTTTAGTTACTGGCTTTCTTCGTCTTATAATATTGTTTTTTTTTCCTTTACTATTTCTGTTAGATCTATAGTAATAATATCTACTATCTTCTCTAAACTTTGTAAAGTTTCTTCTAAAGTCTCTCTTAAAAAAATATGCATCATTATAATTATAAATGCTTCCAATATTTAAATTAATTCGAACACCGTTATCAAAATAATAATTGTCTTTAACCTCACCGTAAAAAATCGGTTCTCCGTATCTGTTGTATTTTACAGTTAAATTACCAACATTGGTAAGTCTGTTTCTATAATATCTCATAAAGACATTACCAACTCTAGATACGTTTCCTCTATAATCATAATTAATAAAAACATTACCTACACGTCTAATTCGTCCTCTAAAATCTCTTTTAATCGTAACGCCTACAGTTCTTGTTCTAACACCATTATAATCGTAATATGTATTATTATAATTTGTATCAAAATCGAAATCTCCGTTTGTAAAAATAAAAAAATCAATTCCTCTTTCTGTAAAGTTTACAGCTTCATTGTAAGAGTAATTAACCCTAATGTTGTTTGGTAAATAGTTGCCGTTTTTGGCTTCAACAGTAGAAACCATCATGAACAATCCTAATAAAATAAGTATACCTTTTTTCATAATATATGGTTTTAAGGGTTTTGTCTACTCTAATTGCTTTTCGACATCCGCATTTGGTTAGATTATTTTCAAAGAGTGTGCCAAAAATTTATATATACGATTACAAAATGTCTGTTTTGTATAAAATAATTTATTTAATTGTTTGTTTTTTAATTGATTACGAATTTTATAAATCCGAAAATATCTTGTAAATTAGAAAAACTTTTTACGACTGTTAACAGAAAATATTTATGATTGAAGCCATCGAGCAGAATTTACAAAGAGGAGTACAATTATTAAAAAATATTTCTAATGAGCAATACAGAAATAAATCCGTAGGACCTTATCACTCAAGTATAGGTTGCCATATGAGGCATATTTTAGATGTTTATTCGTGTATATTTAATGGCTTAGATGGTGGTTATATAGATTTATCGGTTAGAGAACGAAATGAATGCGCAGAAAATGAAATTGAAGTTGGAATACAATACTTTGAGACTGTAATCAAAAGATTACATCAAATTAGTAAAGATGATTTTAATAAAAGCGTTAAAGTTTGTGACAATGTAGGTTTAGGAAATGAAACCGCAAGCTATACGGTTGCAGCAGCCCTAATGCAAGCACAGAGTCATACTACACATCATTATGCGAGTATTGGTTATCTTATTTATCAATTAGGAATCGAATTACCTGTTGCAGATTTTGGTTTTAATCCTAGTACAGTTAAACGTTAGTTTTGTGTTTTTAGATAACATTAACATCTATTACTTGTAAGATGGTATATATATTGTATTATGTGTGTAGTTATTAATAAAATAATTAAAATATGTATTTACAGAAAATTAAGAATCATTTATTAACACTTACAATCTTATTATCTACTGTTGTTTACGGACAGAGCTTACCGATAAGCCATGTTGCAGAGATAGATCCTATTGCTCAAATAGAAGATCCAGGGTTAAAAACAATCTTAGTTAATGAGATTAACTCCAATAAAAAATGGAAACGATTAATTGCTGGTAAGCAAATGTCTATTGGTATTGTAGATTTAAGTGATTCTACAAATTATAGATATGCAGGGATGAATGATAATTTTATGATGTATGCCGCAAGTTTACCAAAAATTGCGATTCTTTTAGCCGCTATGGATGCTATAGAAAATGATGAATTAGAATATACCGATGAAATTAAAAAAGATTTACGTTTAATGATTAGTAAATCTAACAATCAGGCTTCAACTAGAATGATAGATAGACTTGGTTACAAGAAAATTGAAGAGGTGTTAAGAGCGCCAAAAAATAAATTATATGATGAGAATGTTGGTGGAGGTTTATGGGTAGGTAAGAGGTATGCTGCTTCTGGTAAAAGAAATCCAGATCCTTTAAAAGGACTAAGTCATGCGGCAACTACAAGACAAGTATGTAGCTTTTATTATCAATTGGCATTGGGTAATTTAATAAGTACAGAACGATCTGCTGAGATGTTAGAAATTATGAAAGATCCGAAGTTGCATCACAAATTTGTGAATACTTTAGACAAAATTGCACCAAAGGCTACAGTTTATAGAAAATCTGGTTCTTGGAGAAATTATCACTCAGATTCTGCTTTAGTTTGGGGGCCAGAAAGAAAATACATTATTGTAGCCTTGATAGACAATGATTATGGTGAACAAATAATAAGAAATTTAGTAAGACCGTTAGAAAAAGTATTAAAAAAATCACGTTCTTTATAATCTGTTTGAAGACAATTAAATCGTGAAAAAAATTATTACAAAAACATTTGGATTAAGAGATGATGAAATAAGCATCTCTTTTTTTATGTTCTTATATATATTTATAATAATAACAACTTTACTAATAGTTAAGCCAACAGTAAATGCACTTTTTGTATCTAAATTAGGTGCAGATAATTTACCACTTGGTTATCTTTTAGTAGCAAGTATTGCGGTTTTAACTTCTTATTTTTACAATAGGGCCATTCGATATTTTTCTTTGGTAAAAGTAACCGTAATCTCTTTAATAGTTTTTAGTATTGCCTTTATTGCTTTAGGTTTTATTATAAAGTTTACTGTTATTAGTAATTGGCTGTTATACTTCTACTACACATTTATTTCTTTATTTGCAGTAGTTGCTACTTCTCAGTTTTGGTTATTTGCAAACATGGTTTTTAATGCAAGAGAAGCAAAAAGAAACTTTGGTTTTATAGGTGCAGGTGCTATTTCTGGAGGTATATTTGGCGGATATTTAACAAGTATTATTGCAACTAGTTTTGGAAATGAAGTCGCTATTTTTATGGCTGCAGCTTTAATTTTAGTTTGTATTCCTATTTTAAAGAAAGTATATAATTTAAAAATTAAATTTCTTAATACCTTTAAAAGAAAACAAGTAATTGCAAATCAAGAAAACTTAGAAAGTTCTTCTTTAAAATTAATTAAGAACTCTAAACACTTAACATACATAGCTTTAATTACAGGTATTGGAGTAGTTGTTGCAAAATTGGTTGATTTTCAATTTAGTGATTTTGCTCAAAAAGCATTACCAGATTCTGATGACTTAGCTGCCTTTTTTGGATTTTGGTTCTCTACATTTAATGTAATTGCATTGGTAATTCAATTGTTTTTAACCAACAAAGTATTAACCAGATTAGGTGTTTCTACTACTTTGTTAATTTTACCATTAACTATTGCGTTTGGAAGTTTATTATTTTTAACTTTTCCAGAATTATGGGTTTTAATCATCATTAAAGGTATCGATGGTAGTGCAAAACAATCTGTTAACAAAGCAGCAATAGAGTTGTCTATAATGCCAATTCCAATTCAAGTTAAAAATCAGGCAAAGTCATATATTGATGTAGTAATTGATAGTATAGCAACTGGTTTTGCAGGGTTCTTATTAATTTTTCTGATTAAAAGATTAAACTTAGACACAACATATATAACGGTAATTATCTTATTTTTTACGTTTGTTTGGATATTGTTTATTTACAAATTAAGAGAAGCATATTTTACGTCTTTTAAAGAAAATATTCAGAAAACGCTTACGTTAGAAACTGTAAAAAGTAAAAAAAGAACTAACACAATTGCAGATGTTAAACAGATTCTCTCTAGCGGAAATGAAGAGGCTATTTTAAGTGCTTTAGATCGGTTAAAAGATTATAAACAAACCAATTTTAATCAAGCAATAATTAGGCTTCTAGAGCATCCTTCAAATAAAATTAAAACTAAAGCTATAGAGTATTTAGATGCTTTTGATAGTGTAAATATTTTAGATAAAGTAGAAGTTTTAGTATTCGAAAAAGATGATTTACTAGTATATATTGCTTTGGATTATATTTTAGCACATTCGCCAATTTCTGATGCTTCATTTTTTAATAAATACTTAAATCACTCTAATGAGTATATTGCTAACGGAGCATTACATTCTTTAGCAAAACAAAGCTATAACAATGCCAAACTTGGTTTAAAATATAATGTTTTGGGCAGATTAGAAGAAAAAGTAGTAGCTCTTAAAAATGGTAATTTATCAGATAGACAAGAGGTTTTAGCTGGTTTGTTAATGAGTATTGCTTATGCAAGAATGACAAATAATTATCATTTAATTAGTAAGCATTTAAAAGATAGTAACTCGTATGTTGCTAAGTTTGCTACAATTGCTGCGGGTATAACTTCTGATGAAATTTTTATTGATGATTTATTAAATCTCTTATTAAAAAAGAAATATCGTAAAAGAGCTGTAAAGGCGCTTAAAAATTATGGGCCAAAAATAATAGACTATCTTTTTAAATTAGATAAAAAAGGGGTTTTGAAACCATCTATTAAAAAACATTTACCAAGAGTTGTAGAATCTTTTAATAATGAAAAATCTGTAAAAATATTACTGCGTTTGTTAAGAAGTAGAAATGCTGTAACTAGGTTGTATACATCTAATTCTTTGGTTAAAATTTTAAAGAAAAATAAAAACTTAACGGTAAGTTCTAGAATTATAAAAAACCAAATTTTAAGAGAAAGTAGTTATTATAAAAATACATTAGAAATTATAGTATCTATTCAAAATTTGGCAGCTACAGAAGCTAATTTATCAGGAGTAGAAATGGCCGAATTAAATGTTGTTAGAAATCATTTAATTACAGAATTAGAAATACTTTTAGATAATAATTTAAAGGCAATATTTAATCTTCTAAGTCTGGTGTATAATCCCGAAGATATAAAGATGACGTATATCGGAATTCAGAGTGAAATAAAAGAAGCAAAAATTAATTCTTTAGAGTTTTTAGATAATATTTTACAAAGCAAAATTAAAACCATGGTTTTGCCAATTATAGAGTATTATGTAGTTGATGATGCTAATTATAAATCTACCATTATAAATTTAAATCAATTAAACGAAAGAAAGGCTCTTAGAAGAATTATTAGAATGGGAAATTTTAAATTAAAAATTCTTGTTATTAAATATGTTCAAATATCTAACAACAAGAATTTAATTTCTGTATTACTTCCTTTAAAACAATTTAGAAATGCAGATGCAAAAGCTTTTGCCACCAAAGCATATCATCTATTTATATCTAATAATCATTAATTATCTTCTTCATCTGCATCACTTTTATATTCTTCCTCTTTTATAACTGGTTTTATTTTAGGATTAGCTTCATCAATAATATCATCAATTTTACTAGCAAGATACATATGGGCACCGGCAGAATTTTTGTTTAAAACATTAGACATCAAACAAACAATGTACTTTATTCCGTTTGGATGTTCAACAATAATAACAGAGTTCATATAATTAAAAACATTACCTGCATAACTTTTACAATCCGGATTTTTTTCTCTATCGCATTTATAATAACTACCAGACTTAAAATAAACAGCAGCACTATCTAATCGCGGTGATTTTGCGTACCTAATTCTTCTATCGGTTAAATATAAAAGTCTTTTCATTTCTAAACTAGAGGCTTCATCGACAACGTTACCTTGCTCTAATTGTAATAAAAATTTCATTAAACCTTTAGGTGTACCAATACTTCCACCTTTACGACCAACGTATTTACCAGCAGGTCTTGTAAACATTCCGCCTAATTTCCATTCATCTTCTGTAATTCCTAATTTTCTTAAAGGTTGGTTTACTACTGTATGCGCTAAGTTTGTTAAAGAATCTCTTGGTGTTTCTTTAAAGTAATTTTCTGCTTTTTCTGCATCTAAAAAGAAATAATCTTGACCAAATGCAGCCATTAACATTGCCTCTCTATACATTACACTTGCGGCACCGTTATTACTTACAGAAACCATGTGATCTAACCATTCGTAAAGAGAAAATTCATCACTAGCAATTACGCGTCTTTTTGTTAATTTATCATTTTTGATATCATAAATTGGTATTGTATGATGATCTCCGGTACCCCAATATCTCGCAGTAACTTTTATATTTTTTAGGTAGTTTGCTCTGTCGTCAAAAGAATCTGGACACAGTTTTTGTAATTGATCAAATACGGCTAATAAAACAGCAATTTTCCCTACACTTCCGGGTTGATACCCCACATTTTCTCTATGTTCTGCATATTTTAAATTATCGGGATTACTCATGTCTAAAGCAGTCATAGAGTAAGCGCCAGAAGGAATAATTCTCTTTAATTTTCTTTCAAAATCTTTATCAGAAATTAATAAATCGTTTACACTATCTTTTTTTCTTTTCGTTAAGTTTAGTTTTATGTCTGCTAAATTTTTATAAGCTCCGGCAGGTATTCTTGTATACCTAACACTATCTAGTTGAAATTTTCTAAGTTGGTACAATCTAGCAATTCCTGTTCTTTCATAACCATCAATTGGGTATTTAATAAAGCCAAATGAAGCTAAAACCAAAACGGCTATTAATAAGTGTTTTCCTTTAATCATTATATTTTTTCTTTTAGTTTAATTTCTTTGTTAATATCTACTTTAGGTGAAATAGCGTTTAAATAATCAGAACTTTTAGCTTGTTTATTTTCTACAAATGGTCTTATTTGAAATAGCCAAAGTTTGTTGTCTTTAAAACCAAATTCAACATCATAAGCGTGGTTTTCTTTATTTTGTTTATCTATTTTTTGTCTTATTTCTGATGCTAATTCTCTTATTTCGTTAACATTATTATAGTTTAATATAGGCTTGTTAAAGGTTGTATAATATTTTTTGGTACTTCCGGTTGCAGGAAGTCTAATATAATCTGGTTGTCTTGCAGGGCTTAATAAAAAGCTGCTTTTTTCTGTAATTAATCTGGTTTCTGCAGATTGCCCGTCTACGGCGCCACCAGCGCCTCTACTAAATGCAACTGTTAAATCATTTTCAGATCCTTCGTTTATCCCTTTTGTAATCATTACACCAGAGTAATCTACGTCTACACTTGGTATAATTAATATTGATGGATATACATTTTCTGGGTTTAATAGGTACTTTTGGCGCCATTTAAAACTCCTTTCAGAATAAGCCGATGCCCAAACTTGCTTTATACCATTTATTATTTTTTCTTCCTTTAGAATGTTAAACAAAGTTAGGTTTAAACCAGCTCCTGTAAATTCTTTTAAATCTTCCATATTGGTATCACTTCTTAAAAAAACCGGAACGTTGCCTAAATTATCGCCAAAAACTGATGAAAAATTGCTTTTTAAATCTTCTATGAATGAAGCGTCTAAATCTATATTTAAAATAGCTGTATGCAATTCTTTTAAAGATGCTATTACAAATTTTTCGATTGCATCTTCAGCAACGTTTTCTTTTTTTAATTGTGCTGCTTTATTAAAAGTCTCATTTAAAAACTGCCAGTAAGTTTTATTTTTTGATGGCATTTCTTTATTCATATGAGATTTAAAAATACCAAAAGGAATAATAATACCTTCAACTACTTTATCTGGAAATAGATTTTTTAGTTCTCCTAAATTGGCAGCTTTTGGTCCGCATAATATACCAGAATCAGATGCTTTTACATCTTTCATATTTATAATTTTAGATACATCTAGCCTTAATTTATCGGTTGGTACCTCAATCATATTTTTAGTTCTTTCTTTTTTGTCGAACAGCTTTTGTTCTTCATCCGTCATGTCATTTTCTAATTTTAAAATAACATTACCTTTATTTGAAACAGCGTAAAAAACATTTTTATCTGCATATTTTTCTAATGATTTTAAATTATCATTAGACAAAGCGGCATTAGGTATTCCTAGGTTTCTTGCTAATAATTGCACGTGGGAAACTAAGTTTCCTTCAGAAACGGTCATAATACCAGCAACAGGTTTTAAATCTGAAGGTGGTTTTTGAAAAATATAAATATTGTTTGTGTTTACTTCAATATTTTCTGGATTACCATCAACAACAATTAACTTACCAAATGCATAACCAGGATTTAAACCCCTAATAGAACCTTGGTTGCTTATATTCATAACATTATTGTTAACATTAGAAATATTAGCAGCAAAACTATTTAGTTTACTTACTGTTTCGCCTAAGTTTAATGTAATCGAATTACGAATTCTATCGTCTATAAAACCATAAGCAAAAGGTTCAAAATCGGCATAAATATTTACAGTTTCTTGGTAGTTTGCTTTTACTAAAGAAGTGCTCCATTCTACAATTCTTCTCGCACAAGTAACCAAAGTATTTAATTCTTTTTGCGTTATCTTATCATTTAAAAGTGTTGTTGCGTATATTGGTTTTATCAAATCGAACTCCCAAGCTTCTACCAAACCAGTTGCATAAGATGCACAAGTTAAAGTTTGTGTTTTTAAGATTGTTTCTTCTAAAGTTTCTGGTTGCCATTTTTGAGTTTCTATCAATAAAATTTTTTCTAATTGATTGGTTAAATCTAAAAGTATCAAACGGTCTTTACTACTATTAAATAAAGTGATATTATATCTTAAAAAGTCTAAGTTTTCTGTGATTTTTATAACAATATCTTTAGCGCTTAAATTAGATTTATCTTCATTTATAAAATCATTTAAACTACTTAAAACATTATTTTTATCTTTAATTTTAGAAACTTCACTTGCAATAGTTTTATAATTTAAAGCTGCGTAAAACTCTTGCATTGTTTGTAGAAGTTTGTCAAAAATTTTCTTCTGTTTTGTATTAATTTTAGAAGCATTTTTTTTGATAAAGTTCTGCACTAAATAAATATCTGATTTCTCTGGATTACCATGAATTTTTATTCTGACATCCATAAATTCTGATATTTCGTCTGCTAAAACTTTAGATTCGCTACGCATTTGTTGTGCAATGTTAGAATCGCCATTGTGAGGTATGTCTTTTAAAGCTTGTCTTAACAAATAATAATTATTGTTAACAAAACTATCGTCTTTCAAAATAGTTTCAAAAAACTGTTTTCCCCAAGCTTCTTCATCTTCAGATTGTACAGAACCTCTGTAGTATTGTCCTTTTTTTAGAATCCAACCATCATCTATACTTGCAAGATATTTACCTAATTGATATTGCTTTAATCTGCTATAATTATTTTCTGAATCTAAAAAATCTTGATTGTTTAAGCTGGCTAAAATTTCTCCGAAAAATACATGATTTGTTTTTCTTAGGTCTAATACGGATTGTTTAAAAGATGCATGCTGAATACCACCGCCAATAGAATCTGGACATGGATCTTTAGCATCTCTAACAGAACCGTCTTTACAATACCATTTTATTCTGTAGTAAGGCCCACGAATATCATCTTTGTAAGATGATATTAGTTTTTTTATATCGTTGTTAGATTTTTGTTGAGCATAATTAATTGTTCCAATTAATAACGCAAAAGCAAAAGAGAATAGTAGTTTTAATTTCATGATTTGTTGTTTGATATAACAAATCTAATTTTTTAAAATGTAATAGTGTACCTAAAAACTTAAATAGAGTAACAAAAATATTGATTGAGTTAAAAATTACTTAATTTGCTTTAGAAATGATTTGAGTAAAAGTAAATTTAGAGTTATTTTGCTGAATATAAACTTCTTTACAATTGGTTGGATGTATAAAAATGTACTTTTTTAAGTAATTAAATTCGGGATCATTTAACCAAAAATAACTTTCAAAATCTTTGTTTCCTAAAGCATCATATCTTGCAATTTTATAGGTTTGATTGTCAATTTTCTCTTCAATTTTAAACCAAGCACCGCTTCCAATTCCGCCCAACCAAGTTCCGTTTATTAAATTAAATACGTCTAAATTGGGTTTTTCCGTTCCTTTTAAATTAGGTTCGCCATTAAATTTTTTAAAAAAAGATGCTTTATATTCTTTTAGAATAGATCTATTTAAGTAAGACTTAACTTTTTGGTTATAAATACAATAAATTGTATTGCTTGTAGTTGCTTTAATAACATTGCCTATAGGGCTTGGAGTAAGTAAATTAGATTTTTTTAATTTTTTACCAATCTTATTGTTATTTGTAGAAGCTATTATAGTATCGGTTACAAACCTTGCGCAATTTGTGCCGTTTTTTAAAAAAGCACCATAAGGAATTTCTTTTGAATCAATTAGGTTTTTAATAAAGGTTTGTGCTTTATTAAAGTTGATATCTTCATGAATACTAGCAACTAATCTACCATCTCCATGCGTTTTTTGAGGATTACTTTCTATCCAAAGTAAAATTTCTTCTAAGTTTATTAATTTGTCATTTTTAAACTCAGCATTAATTGTAACTTTCAATTCTGGATCTGTTTCTGCAGAACGAACACGACCATTACCATAGGTTGTAATATATCTACCAAAATCGAAATATTGTATAGTATTATTTCCTTTTTCTAATAACAACAAAGCCGCGTGACCAGCTTGTACAGCGTGTTTACTGCCAATACCAATTTTTGGCCAGAAATTACTTAAAGTTTCCCAGTAAGCTGGTCTTACAACCGTATCTGGATACGAAAGAATAATGATTATTCCGTCTGAATGCTGCATTGTTAAGAATTATTAAATATTGCTTTTAATAATATTTGAAACGTTTTGAAAGCAAAATATAATGTAAATACAACTAAAACGACTGCAACAACTATCAAGATATACGAAAGATATTCTTGCGAAGTATCTTCAAACTTTTTTAAGGCTTTAAAAGCCATTGTTAATACAATAGGAGAAACAATAAAAAGTAATATTAAGATTGCGATATGTTTTAAGCCTTTGCCTAATAAATTTACATCTGTACTCATTTTGTATAATTTTTTATTGCATTTCTAACGTTGCCAAATTCCTGTAATAATGAAGCTGCTTTTTGTAAGTCGATATTTAATTCTGATGCTAACATTTTTTGACCTCTTTCTACTAGTTTGTTATTAGAAAGTTGCATATCTACCATTTTATTCCCCTTTACTTTTCCAAGTTGAATCATAGTAGTTGTAGACAGCATATTTAAAACTAACTTTTGTGCAGTTCCTGCTTTCATTCTAGAACTTCCGGTAACAAACTCAGAACCTACTACAACTTCTACCGGAAATTTAGAAACTTTTGCTAACGGACTATTTTTATTACAAGTAATACAACCTGTTACAATATTATTTTCGTTACATTTTTCTAAGGCAGAAATTACATAAGGCGTTGTACCAGATGCAGCAATACCAACTACAATATCTTTATTTGTGATATTGTGCTCTTGTAAATCTTGCCAACCTTGTAATTTGGAATCTTCTGCAAATTCTACTGCTTTTCTAATGGCATCATCTCCGCCCGCAATAATTCCAACCACTAAATCATAAGAAACACCAAAAGTTGGTGGGCATTCAGAGGCATCTACAACACCCAATCTACCAGAAGTACCAGCACCTATATAAAATAATCTTCCGCCATTTTTTAAACTATTAACAATGTTATTTGTTAATTTTTCTATTTGAGGTAAAGATTTTTCTACAGCTAATGGTACTGTTTTATCTTCGTTATTAATATTAGTTAATACTTCTTTTACAGACATCTTTTCTAGATGATTGTAATGTGAGTCTTGTTCTGTAGTTTTTATAAATGTCATCATTCAAAAATACAGATTTTTTGTATTCTTGAATGATGATTTAATTGAAGTTTTAGTTTTTTTCTACTAAACTAATTTCAAAAGTATCCGTTTCGGAAATATGAAAATAGCCTAAAGGATAATTAGCATCATTTGTAGTATTAATAATGTTACCTAATAAAGCTGTAGGCGCTGTTTGAAAAGGACCACCATCATTACCACCTGCTTGACTTGTTAAAATCTCGAAATACGTATAATAATCTTTAGAAATACCAGAAAGTTTAATGGTAACTGTTGTAGGCAATTCTATTTCATCCTCTTGGTAAAAAGAAGAGAAGTTATAGACTGCTCCGTTAAAAAATCGGTCATCTAAAGTTAAAAATATATTGTTTGTGTAATCTATAACGTAAAAGTTTTCGGCATTTCCGTCGTCTTCAAAAGAAACCTTTAATTCGGTTTCATTACCTGTAAATAAAGTTTCATCACCTTGTTCTACACTAATAAAAGGTGTAGATTTAACCTTTGTTGCTTTTGATTTAAAAACCTCATTATTATAAATTACGGTTAATTCGTATTCAGTATTATCTTCTGGTATAAAAGTGTTTATCGGTTCGTAATCTCCAGAAGCATTTACATCAGAAAAATTAATAACAGAATTATCTGATAATTTTGTAAGAAAAACAGTTGCATTAGTAACTATAGGAATCGTTTCTTCGAAATAATTTGCAGATTCTCTAAGTTTTACAATAGTTTTTGAGGTTACTGGGCTTTCATCAAAATAAACTTCAAAAGATGCGTCTATTATTAATTTAGGTTTAATTGTTGGTACATCAACATCTATAACTTTTTCACAATTAGAAAATAGTAAGACAGTTAAAGTTATATAGAAAAATATTTTTTTCATCTTATTAAAATTTAAAATTGTAAGTTATTGATGGTACTAAACCAAAGATTGAAGTTTGTACAGCTTCGTTTCTAAAAGTTTCTTGGTTTTGTGTAAAAGCTAAAGAAGCAGCATTTTGTCTTCCATAAACATTATAAATTCCAAAAACCCATTCTCCTTGCCATTTTCTGTTTATATTTTTCTTTGGATTTAAAGTTGCAGAAATATCTAAACGATGATAGTTTGGCAATCTATCTGAATTCCTTCTATTATCATCGTAAATTGGTACATTTAAACCTTGGTATTCGTATTGACCAACCGGATAATTTGTTGGTTGCCCTGTTTGAAACACAAAGTTTGAATTGAATTTCCACTTATCATTTAATTTATAGCTAGCATTTATAGAAAAATCATGTGTTTTGTCGTATGGCGTGCTGTACCATTCTCCGTTATTAATTCCCGGTTCTTCTGCAGTTCTACCTGCAGTTAATTGTTCTGATTTAGAAAGAGTGTAAGAAAGCCAACCTTGAAATTTTCCTTCATTTTTTTTAAATAACATTTCTAAGCCGTAAGCTCTAGCTTTACCATTTAAAATAATGGTTTCAATTTCGTTATTAGCAATTAAATTTGCGCCATTTATATAATCGATTCTATTGCTAATACCTTTATAAAAAGTTTCTGTTTCTAATGTGTATTTTCCTTCATTAAAAGATTTAAAATAACCAAGAGCATATTGATTTAATTGCTGAGGTTTTACAAACGTTCCACTTGGCGTCCAAACATCCAGCGGAGTAGGAGATGAGGTGTTAGAAAGCAAATGTAGATATTGTACCATTCTGTTATAACTCGCTTTTATTGATGTGTTATCATCTAAAATATAAGACATAGAAACTCTTGGTTCTAAATTGTTAAAACTTGCAAGTACATCGCTTCTTTTATAGTTTTCTACGCCAGTTGCTTCTGCAGATTCGTATTTTTTAAATTCAGAATTGTATACAACCGCTTGGTCATTTGCATATGTGTTTAGTTCATCTTGTCCTAAACGAGTAAAATTGCTGAATCTAACACCATATTGAAGTCTAAAATTATCACTAATTTTATGTTCAGCATCAATATAGGCCGCAAACTCATTGGCATATTTATCGATTAATTTTTCGGCAACAATACCAGAATCTTCTCTGTTTGGAATTATTTCTCCTGGATTAAATTTGATGTAGATATTATTAATTCCGTAACTTAATTTTACTTTTTCACTTACATAATGGTTAAAATCGTATTTAAGATTGAAGTTTGTAATACCAGAATCCCACTCGAAACCAACAAAATCGAGAATTAATCCGTAGAAATAATCAGAATAAATTAAAGATAAGTTAGAAAATAATTTGTCTGTAAATAAATGATTCCATCGTAAGTTTACAACAGTGTTTCCGTAATCATTTACAAAATTATCACTTAAACCAAAGACATCTTTACCAAAATACGTAGATAAAAATAAATTGTTTTTATCGTTAAAACGATAATTAATTTTAGAGTTTACATCGTAAAAATAAGCTTTGTTGTCATTATCAAAAAGAGGTAAAAAAATATGAGCATAAGAAGATCTACCACCAATTAGAAAAGAACTTTTTTCTTTTTCTAAAGGTCCTTCGATTAGTAATCTCGATGAAACCAAGCCAACACCACCAGTAACTTTAAATTGTTTACTATTTCCTTCTTTCTGATAAATATCTAGCACAGAAGAAAGTCTTCCTCCGTACTTTGCCGGAATGCCACCTTTGTATAATCTAACATCTTTAATTACATCAGGATTAAAAACAGAGAAAAAACCAAATAAATGAGACGAGTTAAAAACAATAGCTTCATCTAATAAAATTAAATTTTGATCTGCTGCACCACCTCTTACATTAAAACCCGAAGCGCCTTCGCCAGCACTTGTAACACCAGGTAAAAGAATTAAAGATTTAATAATATCTGCTTCTCCTAACACAACCGGAATTTGTTTTATGGTTGAAGAAGTTAACTTATTAACACTCATTTGTGGTGTTTTTAAATTAAGTTTTTCAATATTACTTTCAATCACTATTTCGTTTAGACTTTCTGTAGCTTCAAGAAGTTTAAAGTTTTTTGTAGTTTTTTCTGATAAATTAATGGTTTCTAAAAGTGTAGCGTAACCTAAGTAACTTATTTGAATTTTATGGTTTCCTTCGGGAATTGTAATTGAATAAAATCCGTATTCATTGGTAGTTGTACCCGCATTTAATTCTGGAAAGAAAATTGAAACACCAATTAGGGTTTCGTTATTGGTATTGTCATAAACAGTACCGCTAAGTGTAATTTTTTCTTGTCCTAAGATTGACAAGCTAATTAAGAGAAAGAAAACAAATAGTTGTTTTTTACGTAGCATTTTTTTGTTTTGTTTAATTGCAGTAATATTTAATTAAACAAAAGTACAATTCTTAATTTTAATAGAACGTTAAAAATTTAGAATAAGAATCGTATAAGAGTAAAAAAAATCCGGTGTAAAACACCGGATTTTATAATACTTGTAATTTTAAAGATTAAATACTTGCTAAAATAGAATTTAGTAAAGTATTTGGTCTCATAGCAGCATCTGCTAAACTATCTGTTGGCTGGTAATAACCACCAATATTATTAGAGCTACCTTGAATTTCATTTAATTCTGATACAATTTTAGCTTCGTTTTCTTTTAAATCGTTTGCAATTTTTGTAAACGTAGCTTTTAATTCTGCATCTTTATCTTGATTAGCCAATCCTTCAGCCCAATACATTGCTAAATAAAAATGACTACCTCTGTTATCTAATTCGCCAACTTTTCTTGATGGAGATTTATCATTATCTAAAAATTTATCTGTAGCATCATCTAAAGTTTCTGATAATACAATTGCTTTTGAATTGTTATTAACCGTACCTAAATGCTCTAAAGAAACAGCTAATGCTAAAAATTCTCCTAAAGAATCCCAACGTAAGTGGTTTTCTTCAATAAACTGCTGAACGTGTTTTGGTGCAGAACCTCCGGCTCCTGTTTCAAACAATCCACCACCATTCATTAACGGAACGATAGAAAGCATTTTTGCAGAAGTACCAACCTCTAAAATAGGAAATAAATCTGTTAAATAATCTCTTAATACATTACCAGAAACAGAAATTGTATCTTCTCCTTTTACAATTCTTTTTAAAGTAAATTCTGTAGCTTCTACAGGCGATAAGATTCTAATATCTAAGCCAGAAGTATCATGATTTGGTAAATATGTATTTACTTTTTTAATTATTTCTGCATCATGTGCTCTATTTTCGTCTAACCAAAAAACAGCAGGAGTTTGAGAAGCTCTGGCTCTAGTAACTGCTAATTTAACCCAATCTTGAATTGGTAAATCTTTAGTTTGACACATTCTCCAAATATCTCCTTCTTCTACATTGTGCTCTAAAAGAGTATTGTTGTCAGCATCTGTAACTACAACTTTACCAGCTGCAGACATTTGAAAAGTTTTGTCATGAGAACCATATTCTTCTGCTTTTTGAGCCATTAAACCAACATTAGGAACTGTACCCATTGTTGTAGGATCAAAAGCACCATTCTTTTTACAGAAATCGATAGTTGCAGAGTAGATACCTGCATAAGAACTATCTGGTATTACTGCTTTTGTATCTTGTAATTCTCCTTTAGAGTTCCACATTCTTCCAGATGTTCTAATCATTGCTGGCATAGAAGCATCAATAATCACATCAGAAGGAACATGTAAGTTTGTAATTCCTTTATCAGAATTCACCATTGCTAAATCAGCATTTTTTGCAAGAATAGCATCAATATCAGCTAAAATTTCTGCTTTTTTTTCTGCCGATACTTCATCTAGGTTGCTTAATAAGTTACCGAAACCATTGTTTACATCAACTCCAATTTCATCAAAAGTAGTAGCATGTTTTTCAAATAATTCTTTAAAATAGGTTCTTACTGCATGCCCAAAAATAATAGGGTCAGAAACCTTCATCATAGTCGCTTTCATATGTAAAGAAAGTAAAACGCCTTGTGCTGTAGCGTCTGCAAATTCTTTATCTAAGAAAGAAAGTAATGCTTTTTTACTCATTACAGTAGCGTCTATAATTTCTCCGTCAATTAAAGATAAGTTTTCTTTTAAGATGGTTTTAGTTCCGTTTTCTGAAACATGTGTAATTGTTACGTTTGTGGCATTATTTATTGTAACAGATTTTTCGTTATGAGCAAAGTCTCCTTCGCTCATTGTAGCTACATGTGTTTTAGAATCTGCACTCCAAGTACCCATAGAATGTGGGTTTTTACGTGCATAATTTTTAATAGCTTTTGGTGCTCTCCTGTCAGAATTTCCTTCTCTTAAAACCGGGTTTACTGCAGAACCTTTTACCTTATTGTAAAGAGCTAATACAGCTTTGTCTTCATCTGTAGTAATTTCTTCTGGATAATCTGGTAAGCTATAGCCTAAATCTTGTAATTCTGATATTGCAGCTTTTAACTGTGGTACAGAAGCACTAATATTAGGTAATTTAATAATATTAGCTTCTGGCTTTTTTGCCAAATTACCTAAGTATGCTAAGGCATCTTCTACTCTTTGTTCTTCTGATAAGTAGTCAGAAAAGTTAGCAAGAATTCTAGAAGCTAAAGAAATATCTTTTACTTCAATTTCTATATTAGAAGATTTTGTAAATGCTTTTACTATTGGTAAAAAAGAACGTGTTGCTAAAGCAGGAGCTTCATCAGTTTTTGTATATACAATTTTGGCTATTTTGCTCATTTTTAATTGTTTTTTTAGAAATTATACTTTTAACGAAATGGATTTCGTAAAAAAAGCGGAACAAATTTATGAATTTAATGTGAAATTTTAATTGTTTAATTGTTATTAATTACCTCGGTTTTGTGTGTTATTGATAATAAAAGAATGCTATTTGTGTGAATATGTTTTTAAAAGAAAAATCAAACAAAATTTAACAATTTGTTTAAGTAGACTTAGTGTGATTTTTACAAAACTATTTTTGAAAAATTCACACTAAATATATTTTACGCAAAAAAAAAGCACTGTAATAAAACAGTGCTTTTTGTATTTTTATAAATTGAAGAATTATCTTCTCTTTTCTGTAATTCTAGCTTTTTTACCAGTAAGACTTCTAAAGTAAAAGATTCTAGCTCTACGAACTTTACCTCTTTTATTAACTTCAATTTTTTGAATAGAAGGTAAGTTCACAGGAAAGATTCTTTCTACACCTACAGTACCAGACATTTTTCTGATAGTAAAAGTTTCTGAAGCTCCTACACCTCTTCTTTGAATAACTACACCTCTAAAAAACTGAGTACGTACTTTTTCACCTTCTTTAATTTCATAATAAACAGTGATTGTATCACCTGCTGCAAATTCTGCAAATTCTTTTTTTGTTACAAATTCGTCTTGTACAAATTTTACTAAAGATTCCATATCTTTTAATTTAATTGGTTTTGTAAAACAACATTCACGATTTTTTCGTCAGAGGTTAATTTAGCGGTTGCAAAAGTAGTATTTTTTTTTAGTTCTTAAAACTAAAAACTAACTATTTTTAAGGTTGATAGTCAGTACAATAGAAAATCCAGAATTTTCTAGATTCTTTGTTGTTTATTTTGATGATAATTGGTTCTAATTCAGTTACATTTTTAAAATTAGCAATTAGTAAACTATCAATTTTACCCAACTTATTTTTATCTTTAAATCGTTTGTCAGAATCTATAAAAATTGCATTCTTACCCTTTAAATCGTTTAAATTATCGCCTAAATAATCAAAATGTAATGCAGGTAAACCAATAATATTTTGAGCGTATACTTTATCATCCATAAAAAAGTTTAGGGCCGCCGAGGTTTTGTAATTATCATTAGAAAAAACAAAAACATCTGTATATTGTTCTTTTAATTTTTCTGTTTGTGCTGCTAATTCTTTCCATCCAACCCAAGTATCATCACTTTTAATAGGAACTAGGTAAAAGATAATTTGTAAGCTAACTAACAAATGAAATACTATAGAAAATATAAGTTGAATTTTTAGTAATTTTTTATTGATAAACATTCCTGCAATAATTACTCCAGTGATGTATGATGGCATCATCCAATTTAATTTTACCCAATATATTGGTGTTAACAAAAAGAAACCTAAAAAAGTAGGAATAAAGAAAGCTAATAAAAATAACGTTTTGGCTTGCGGAATTTTAAATTTTGTAACAGCTCTTTTTACATATTTAATAGTAAATGTTATAAAAATTAAAAATAAAACAGGCAACAATAAAAACATTTGATGGCCAATTGCACCAAAGAAATAGTTTGGAGAAACTTTAAACTCTGTAATAGAACTTGTTCTTTCTGAAGATTGAAAAGCAAACGAGGCAAATTCATTTTGATAATTCCAATACCAAACAGGAAAAGTAACTGCTACAGATATTATTATAGAGAACCACAACCAAGGCGATAGTAACAATTTTCTGTATTTATTAGAGAAAAGTAAAAAAGCAAACAAACCAAATTGCAATAAAATTGCAGTGTATTTACTGTTAAATGCAAGTCCCATTGCTAAACCAGCGAATATCCAATGCCATTTTTTACTTTCGAAAATAGCCTTGTAAAGACTAATTAAGCTAAGTGACCAGAATAATAATAAAGGTACATCTGGAGTTGAGTTAAAAGATAAAATCGAAATAAAAATGGTAGAAGCTAATAAAACAAAAGCTCGCTCTAGTTTTTGTTTGGATAAAAAATAAGAAGCTAATTTGTAAAAACTTAAAATAGTTAATGAGGTAATAAAAAAATCTGCAAATTTAACTGCAAAAATAGATGTACCAAAAATATCTGTAAATATTCTTAAAATATATCCAATCATACCTGGATGGTCAAAATAAGATAAAGATAAATTTTGTCCGTATAAATAATAATACGCATCTTGAGGCATTAACCCCATAAATGGTAAAAGTAAAATTCTAAATAATTGAAAACCTAAAACCCAAGAAATTGCTTTGTGTTGCTTTATGTAATTTAGTAATGTATCCAATTAAATAAAATTTAAAATGTTTTTTAAGAATTTTCGTCTAGTAAATCAGGTCTAATTTCTTGCGTTCTTTCATAAGCTTTGTCAGCTCTCCAATCATCAATTTTTGGAAAATTACCAGACAATAAAATATCAGGAACTTTATTTCCTTCAAAGTCTGAAGGCCTTGTATAAACTGGTGGTGATAATAAATTATCTTGAAAAGAATCTGTAAGTGCAGATTGCTCATCACCAATAACTCCCGGAATTAAACGAACCACAGCATCTACCAATACAGCTGCAGCTAATTCACCTCCTGTTAAAACATAATCTCCAATAGAAATTTCTTTAGTTATAAACAAATCTCTAATTCTTTGGTCTACACCTTTATAATGACCTGTTAATATTAAGATGTTTTCTTTTAAAGAAAGTGTGTTTGCAGTACTTTGGTTTAGTGTTTTGGCATCCGGAGTCATATAAATTATTTCATCATATTTCCTCTCAGATTGTAGTTTTCTAATACAGTTTGCAATGGGTTCTATCATCATAACCATACCTGCACCTCCGCCAAATTGAGTGTCGTCTATTTGTTTATAGTTTCCTAAACCGTATTCGCGTAAATCGTGAATTATAATTTCTGCCAATCCTTTTTCTTTAGCGCGTTTAACTATAGAGTGGTTAAACGGACTTTCTAATAAGGCTGGGGCAACTGAAATAATATCTATTCGCATTTTGCAAATGTAAGTTTTTTAAGGAATTATGAAATAACTTTTTTTAAATGGATACTATTTTAAAACTTCTTTCCATTTTTTTGATTCTGCAAATTCTCTAATTATAAGATTTCTTTCGTTTAAAAGTTTTGTCATATAGTTTTTCAGAAATAATTTATCAGCAAACTTTCCTAAAACTCCAAAAGGAGATTCATAGCAAAAAACATCTATCATCAAAGTATTCCTATTTTTATTGATGAAGAGATGTTCGTGTTTAAAACTTTTAAAAGCACCGTTTACCATTTCGTCTGTAAAAGATTTTGGTTTATTAAAAGCGGTAATTTTAGATGTTAAGTTTTGATAAATTCCAAAATGTTTTGCTCGCCAAGTAACAGTTTCATTCAAGCCAATTAAACCACTGGTTTTACCTGCAATTGCTTCTTCATTTGTTTGTTGAGTAGAAATTTTATGTAAATCGATACTTCTAGCGAGGTCAAAAACTATATTGATGTCTGCTTTTATTTCTGTTTTTAATTTAATAATTGGCATTTAATTTTTTTAGATATTACTTTCTAGTAATTTCTCCACAACCAATTCTTGCACCTGCTGCGCCAGAAGGTTGAGAACTAAAATCATCGGGACCTTGATGAATTATAATTGCATGACCAATAACATTTTTCAAATCATTTTCTCCGCCTACTGCCCATAAATCAGTTTTTCTTTCAATAGAACCTTTTCCGATTTCATCAACAACTAAATTTCCGATATCACCAATGTGAAAAGGATCTTGTAGCCATTTACCATGATTTTTTTCAGTCGGATTCCAATGACCACCAGCAGATTTTCCATCATCAGAAGAACAATCTGCAATTTTATGAATATGAATTGCGTGGTTTCCTTTAGAAAGGCCTTTAACTTCTGCTTTCATGGTAACCATGCCATCTTGTTCTATAAAAGTTACAGTTCCAGAAATATCGCTACCGCTTTTCGGACTAATAACTGCAATTGCTTTTTTGGGGTTTGAACTACAAGCTGTTAAGATTGTAGTTGCTATTAGTAATAATGATATTTTTTTTAAATATTTCATAAAATATATTTTTTAATTATTTTCTATTTGGATACCAGTCTAACTGCACAACTTCGATAGAATTATTGTTTTTATTTACAATTTCTTTAAATTTCGAAACATCGCTTAAACCTTCTGTACCTCTATAATGATACGGGTAAACTTGTTTTGGTTTAAAAGATAAAACCGCATCTGCAGCACTTTCTACCGTCATTGTATAAGGTAAATTCATACAAACAAATGCTTTGTCTATATTCTTTAGATTGCGCATTTCTGGTATGTCTTCTGTGTCTCCAGAAAAGTAAATTCTTTCGTTATTAATAGTTAAGATATAACCATTTCCTCTTCCTTTAGAGTGAAATTTTAAAGCTTCTTTTCTTAAGTTATACATCGGAATTGCTTCAATTGTAAAATTTGTAAAACTTTTAGTTTCACTATTATTCATCACAATAATTTCTTTAGCATTTATGGTTGTAATTTTTTCTGCTACAGCTTTTGGTGCAATAATTTTTGTTGATGATAAGTCTAAAGCGTTTAATGTTTTTAAATCCATGTGATCACCATGAATATCAGTAATTAAAACATAAGTAGGTTTTTTGTAACTAGAAAAAGCTTCTTGGCCTAAAGTTGGGTCTAAATAAATAACTTCATCATTAAAAGTTAATACTGCAGTTGCATGAGAAATTGGTGTAATTTTTAATTCTGAATTATTTGTTACTTTTTCTGTTGATGTAACTGTTTTTTCGTTTGGTTTTTTGGTTTCTTCTTTTTTACAAGAAAAAATAGAAAAAGCTACAATTAATAAGTATGTTATTTTAAGTTTCATTTTTGAGTATTTTTTTACGATTTTATCAAAGATAAGAACTTTAAAATTCCTTTTCTGTTAAGCTTTTTTTAATTCTGAAACCTTTTTTAATGTTTTGTTAAATATCTTTTAAAAACCACGATAAAAAAGAGATTTTTTTTATCTTTAAAAATTAATATTTATCAGATGAAAACAGAAAAATATAGAGTTTCTAGTGCTATTAAATTACAAGATTTTAATACAAAAGAAGTTCTAGAAGACGCGGAAAAATCATTAAAAAAATTGCGTAAAAAAATAAGTAAAATACAAGATACTATGTATGCCGAAGGTAAATATAGTGTACTAATTTGCTTACAAGGTATGGATACTTCTGGTAAAGACAGCTTAATTAGAGAGGTTTTTAAAGATGTAAATGCAAGAGGTGTAGAAGTACATAGTTTTAAAGTGCCAACAGAATTAGAGCTTAAACACGACTTTATGTGGAGGCATTATATAGCTTTACCAGCAAAAGGAAAAATAGGTGTTTTTAATAGAACACATTATGAAAACGTTTTGGTAACTAGAGTGCATCCAGAATATGTTTTCGGAGAAAATATACCAACTGTAAAAAGTTTAGAAGATTTAGACGATGCTTTTTATCATGATAGAATGGATAGAATTAATGAATTTGAAAGTCATTTAGCAAAAAACGGAACCATAGTTCTTAAATTCTTTTTAAATCTATCAAAAGAAGAACAGAAAAACAGATTGTTAAGAAGGTTAAACATACCAGAAAAGAATTGGAAGTTTTCTGCAGGAGATTTAAAAGAACGTAAATTGTGGGATAAATATCAGTTTTGTTACGAAGATTTATTAAACAGAACATCAAAAGAAAATGCACCTTGGTTTATAATACCGGCAGATGATAAACCTTCTGCTAGATATATTTTAGCAGAAATATTAAAAAAAGAATTAGATAAATACGATTTTAAAGCACCAGATTTGCCAGCTAAAGATGCTGTAAGAATCGAAGAATTTAAGAATCAATTAAACAACGAATAAATAAGTAAAAACTAAATTAATATGTTTTAGTCTTTTGCTTTTACAAAATATAAAAATGAATTTAAACTTAACAAAGCCAATTGTATTTTTCGATTTAGAAACTACAGGAGTTAATATTGCCACAGATAGAATTGTAGAAATTGCAATTTTAAAAGTTTTTCCTAACGGAAATAAAGAAAGTAAAACGTGGTTGGTAAATCCTGAGGTTGAAATTCCGCAAAGTTCTATTGATGTACACGGAATAACAAACGAAAAAATTGCAAACGAACCAACTTTTAAAGAATTGGCAACAGAAGTAAATGCTATGATAGAAGGTTGCGATTTGGCAGGTTTTAATTCTAATAGATTCGATATACCACTTTTAGCAGAAGAATTAATGCGTGCCGGAATCGATTTTGATATGCAAGACAGAAAAGCAATTGATGTACAAGTTATTTTTCATAAAAAAGAGCAAAGAACATTAAGTGCTGGTTACCAGTTTTATTGCGGTAGAGAATTAGAAGGTGCTCATGGGGCAGAAGCAGATACAAATGCAACGTACGAAATTTTGTTAGCTCAGTTAGATAAATACGACGATATAGAAAACACTGTTGATGCTTTAAGCGAATTTTCGACACATGGCGAGAGAGCAGATTTTGCAGGTTTTATTTTGATGAATGATAAAAAACAAGAGATTTTTTCTTTCGGTAAATATAAAGGCAGAACGGTAGAAGAAGTTTTTAAAGAAAACCCTGGATATAATAATTGGATGCAAAACGCAGACTTTCCGTTGTACACAAAAAAGGTTTTAAGACAAATAAAAGAAAGAATGAATCCGCCAAAAAAGAAAATGACGGATGCAGAGAAGTTACAAGCGCTGCAACAAAAGTTTAATTTAAGATAGAATTACTTTTTTTGACGAATTACAATTGTAAAATAAAATAAAGATAATGTTTACAGCATATAATAATTTACCAAATAATTCTCGCGTTTGGATTTACCAAGCAGATAGAGAATTTACAGAAAATGAAATTCAGTTTATTTCTGATAAAGCAGAAGAATTTATAAATCAATGGACACGTCACGGAGATGATTTAAAAGGTTCTTTTACTATTAAATATAATCAGTTTTTAGTTTTGGCAGTAGACGAAAGTTTTAACAATGTTTCGGGTTGTTCTATAGATAGTTCTGTACGTTTTGTACAAGATTTAGAAAAAGAATTGCAATTAGATTTAATGAACAAGATGAACGTTACTTTTAAAGATAACGAAAATATTAATCTAGTAAAATTGTCTGATTTTCAGAGGTTTGCAAAAGAGAAAAAAATTACTGCAGAAACAATTGTTTTTAACAACATGGTAAATACCAAAGAAGATTTTGAGAATAATTGGGAAGTTATCGCTAAAGATAGTTGGCACAAACGCTTTTTGGTATAACTATTGTTTTAAAAGATTAAAATTAGTCTCAAAAAAGTTGCGTTAAGGATAGAGCGGTTTGTTTGAGCTCTTTTTTATTTTTAAGAAAAAAATAAAAAAAGCGAGTAGCGAAAGCCTGTTAAAACGCCCAAAAAAAATATTGAAAGATTTAGAATGAAGAAGAATATATTAGCATTTTTAGCAATTGCTTTTACGTTAAGTTTAAGTGCACAAAGATTAGATCCGTTAAGAACTAAAGACTATGTTGCACAAGAAATTTGGGTAGATAGTTTAATGAATAGTATGTCTATTGATGAAAAAATTGGACAACTTTTTATGGTGCAAGCGTATTCTAATTTAGATGAAAAGCATGAGCGTTTTATAAACAAGATGATTACCAAATACCATGTTGGTAGTTTAATTTTTATGCAAGGTACGCCAGAAAAACAGGCAATTTTAAATAATAGATATCAAGATTCTGCGAAAGTGCCTTTATTAATTGGTTTTGATGGTGAATGGGGTTTAGATATGCGTTTAAAAAATACCTATCGTTTTCCGTGGAATATGACTTTGGGTGCTATAAGAAACGATTCTTTAATTAAAAAATTTGGGAAGCATTTAGGGCAACACGCAAAAAGAATAGGAATTCACGTAAATTTTGCGCCAGTAATTGATGTGAACGTAAATCCAGAAAATCCTATTATTGGAAACAGATCTTTTGGAGAGAGTAAAGAAAATGTAACCGCAAAAGCGATTGCTTTTATACAAGGAATGCAGAGCGAAGGTGTTTTGGCTAACGGAAAACATTTTCCGGGTCATGGTGACACCGCAGCAGATTCTCATCATACTTTACCTGTTTTAAATTTTGATGCAGCGCGTTTAGATTCTATAGAATTGTATCCGTACAAAAAAACATTTGATGTTGGTTTGGCAAGCGTAATGACTGCGCATTTAAATATACCAAGTTTAGAGCCAAATGCAACTTTGCCAACATCACTTTCTAAAAATGTTGTCACAAATTTATTGCAAGAAAAATTAGGCTTTCAGGGGTTAATAATTACAGATGGTTTAAACATGAAAGGAGCTACTAATTACGCTACTTCTGCACAAATAGATTTGGCAGCAATACAAGCTGGTAACGATTTGTTGTTGATACCGCAAGATGTACCAGGTTCTGTTGCCTTAATTAAAAAGGCTTTAGAAACAAAAACGTTAACAGAAGAACGATTAAATTTTTCTGTAAGAAAAATATTAAAATCTAAATATTGGGCAGGTTTGCACAACTACAAGCCTGTTGAAGTAGAAAATATAGAACAAGATTTAAATAGAGTAGAAGATAAATTGTTACACAGAGAATTGGTTAAAAACTCGATTACTTTATTAAAAAACATAAATGGAAATTTACCTATTAGAGATTTAGAAAAACAAAAAATAGCGTATGTAAAATTAGGAGATGCAGATAATACTGCTTACGTAGACATGCTAAAAAATTATACAAAAGTAGATGTTATTGCTGATAAAAACTTAGACGGACTGATAACAAAATTGAAACCATATAATTATGTTATTATTGGGTTTCATAAATCTAACCAGCATCCTTGGAAAAGTTATAAGTTTACGAACAAAGAATTGGTTTGGTTGCAAGAAATTGCAAGAGAAAAATCGGTTGTTTTAGATGTTTTTGCGAGTCCGTATAGTTTATTACAAATTAAAAGCTTTGCAAATATCGAAGGCTTAATTGTTTCGTATCAAAATAGTAAAATTTCTCAAGAAATATCTGCACAAATATTGTTTGGTGCAATTACAGCAAAAGGTAAATTGCCTGTTTCTATAGGTACAGAATTTAAAGAAGGTTTTGGTTTGGCAAGTACAAATTTAAGTAGATTTGAGTATACAATACCAGAAGCAGCAGGCATGTCTTCTATAAAATTGGCAGCTATCGATAAAATGGCTGATACAATTATTAACCAAAAAATGGCACCGGGTTTACAGGTATTTGTGGCTAGAAACGGCAAAGTAGTATTAGAAAAAAGTTACGGTTACCATACACACGATAAGAAAGTACCTGTTAAAAATTCTGATATTTACGATTTAGCTTCGTTAACAAAAATATTAGCTTCATTGCCATTAATTATGAAAGCCGAAGAGGAAGAAAAAATACCCTTATCGGCAAGTTTAAGAGATATTTTGCCTAGTTTTTCTAATTCAAATAAAGAGAAAGTGACAGTAAAAGAAGTCTTATCTCATTTTGGTAGATTAAAAGCTTGGATTCCTTTTTATACAGCAACGCAAGACAGTATTACTCATAAAAATTTACCAACATTTTACAGAAAAAAGAAATCTAATAACTTTAATATTAAAGTTGCAGAAAATTTATTTATCAATCAGAATTATAAAGACAGTATTTACAAATATATAAAAGAAGCAGACCAAAGAGAGCGAGTTGGTTACAAATACAGCGATTTAGGATATTATATTTTTAAAGAAGCTCTAGAATTAAAATATGATAAACCTCTAGAGAAACTGGTAGATCAAGAATTTTATCAATCTTTAGGGGCAGACAGAACTACTTATTTACCCCTAAAAAAGTTTCATAGAAATGAAATTGTACCAACAGAAATTGATACGTACTACAGAAATCAATTACTGCAAGGTTATGTGCACGATATGGGTGCTGCAATGTTGGGTGGTGTTGGTGGTCATGCAGGTTTATTTGCCAACGCAAACGATGTTGGTAAAATAATGCAAATGTATTTACAGAAAGGTTTTTATGGTGGCAAACGTTATTTAAAATCAGAAACTGTAGACAAATTTAATCATAGATATTTTTCTAAAGAAAAGGTTAGAAGAGGTTTAGGGTTTGATAAGCCACAACTTAACCCTAAAGTTAAGGCAACTTGTGGTTGTGTTTCCGATGAAAGTTTTGGGCATTCTGGTTTTACAGGAACTTACACTTGGGCAGATCCAAAAAGCGGTTTGGTTTATGTGTTTTTATCAAATAGAGTATACCCAAATATGGATAATAGAGGTTTGATAAGAAGTAATATGAGAACCAAAATTCAGCAAGTAATTCAAGACGCAATTATTAATTAGAAGCTATTTCCTGCTTTCCGCACTCGATTTTTTTAGTTTGTTCGAATTACAATTTTTTCATTCTTCAAAATTTATAATCGAAACTGCTCTAAAAAAGAGCTCAAACAATTGCTGCAATCAGGGCTAAACTTTTAAGCCAACTTTTTACAGATTTAAAAACTTTTTTGTATTTGTTGGCGCTAGTTTTGTATATACAAAAACAAGAAATACAGAAAATGTAATATAAAATAAAGCCACGTCATTCCCAAAAAACAAACCTATTAACAAAGCTTGTAAAGAATAAAAGATTGTAAAAGTTAAAAGATTTATACTAAATCTAAAAGTGTCTATAAACTCTACTTCTTTAATTAATTTAAAAACTTTTTTCCAGATAAAAACAGGAATCAAACTATTTAAAAAGATTAAATAATAAAGCGATTTCACATAATTCTTTTTCGGAGTTTTTTGTTCTGGGAAACTGTCTTTTTGAATCATAGAATTTACCTTATCTACTTCAGTAAAATCAACTTGTGCATTATTTAGTTTTTGTAAAACTGTTTCATAATTGTCATCATCCGGAATATGAACAGTAAGTTTTTGTAATTGTTCGGTTACATTTGCTTTTAAAACATTAATAGCTTTTGCAGGTAAATTAGTATCATAAATAGCTCTTGTTTTTATAGGTTTGCCATAATTGATAATAATTTTAGCCGGATAATCTGACGGATGTTGATATGTTAAGCCAACTGGAATAACAATAATATCTAAATCTTTATGTTTCTCTAATGCGCCAAAAACAATTCTAGTAAAGCCTTTACTTAAAGGTCTAATGGATCTCTTTTTATCATGACTTCCTTCCGGAAAAATCATTAAAGTTTCTCCTTTTTCGAAAATTCTGTGGCATTTATCAAAAATTTGCTGATTGTTTGCGAGTTGTTTAATTCCGTCTCGAATTCGATAAATGGGCATTAAGTATAAAGATTCTAAAATTTTCTTTACAATTGGGTTTTTAAATGTAGCGGCTCTTACCAAATAATGGTTTCTTCTGTTGTGGGTTGTGGTAACGTATAAAGGATCTACCAATCCGTTAGGATGATTTACAGCAAACAGAACTGCCCCTTTTTTAGGAATGTTTTCTGTGCCTTTAACTATAATCTTCTTACTGTAAAAAAATAACCCAAGTTTTACATATGTCCATACAAGTGCAAACCAAATTTTTTGAAGCATAAATTATGTATTTAAAGTTTCTTTTTTAGAATTTCTTCCCCAATAAGTTGCAAGTAGAATTCCAGAAAACACGTCCCAAATTCCCCAAAAAGCAGCCAAAAGAGCCATTCCGCCTAAACCGTCAAAAAAACCAAAAATTAATAATAAACCCAATCCGCCATTTTGAATTCCGGTTTCCATAGCAATAGTTTTGGTATCCTTTTTATTCAATTTAAAACTTTTAGCAGTATAAAATCCTAAAAAATAAGCGAAAATATTATGAAAAATTACCAAAAATAAAACATGATGAATATGATTTAAAAATATCTCTAAATTCTGAGAGAACGCTATAAATATCAAAGCGATAAATACAAGCATCGATAAAGGTTTTAATACATTTTCTATTTTTTGAGCCATTTCTGAATGGTAATGTTTGATTAACATTCCAAAAAATAACGGAATTCCTAAAATTAAAGAAACCAATTTTAATAAATCGACCCAATCTAAAGCAACAGTTTCTAAAATAGTATTTGTAGGTTCATATAAACTACCCCAAAACTGAAGATTAAAAGGTGTCATAAAAATACAAATTAGCGTTGCAAAAGCAGTTAAACTAACAGATAAAGCGGCATTTCCGCCAGCCATTTTACTAAAGAAGTTAGAAACGTTTCCGCCAGGGCAAGCAGCAATCATCATCATTCCGAGAGCAAAACTAGGGTGTGGTTTTAAAATTAATATAATTAAAAAAGTAAAAGCCGGTAGTAATATAAACTGAGATAAAACACCGACAAAAAGTATTTTAGGGTTTTTAAGCAAGCGCTTAAAATCATCAATAGAAATACCCAATGCTACACCAAACATTATAATACCAATAGCAATGTTTAAAACCCACAAACCACTAGAATCAAAATTTATTTTAATAGCATCGATATCTATTTGATTGTTCATTTTTAAAAATTTTTATTGATTAATTTTAGAGAGAAAAGGTTAATTGCTAAACGCAAACTCGATAATGTTGGCGCCCATTTTCAAAGCTTTTTCTCTTACACTTTTCGGATTGTTGTGTATTATTTGATCTTCCCAACCGTCGCTTAAATCTGTTTCATAATCGTAAAAAACTACAAGCCTTCCTTCGAAAAAAATACCAAAACCTTGCGCAGATTTTTTATCATGCTCATGAATTTTCGGAATTCCGTTTGGGAATTTAAAGGTCTGATTGTAAATTTTATGAGTACTAGGTATTTCTTTAAATTCTAATTTTGGAAAAACTTTTTTCATTTCTTTACGAATGAATTTGTCTAAACCATAATTATCAGAAATATGTAAAAAGCCACCAGAAATTAAGTAATTTCTTAAGTTTTCGGCATCATCTTCAGAAAAGAAAACATTACCATGACCTGTCATAAAAAGAATAGGGAAATTAAAAATATCTTCGCTACTAACCGCAACAGATTGCGGATTTTTAGAAATTTTGGTGTTAATGTTAGCGTTAGTAAAAGCAATTAGATTAGGTACTGCTGTAGGGTTCGAGTACCAATCTCCGCCACCATTGTATTTCAAAATAGCAACATCTTGTGCGTAAATTATGCTTAGTAAAAAGGTAAACGTAATTGTTAGAAATTGCTTCATAAAATATTTTAGGAAATTTTAAAGCAATATAAGAAAAAACTTATTGATTGATAATAGATATAGTATTTACAGCAACTAAAGCTGCTGTTTCTGTTCGTAATCTACTGTCTCCTAAAGAAATTGGTGTAAATTTATTTTTTAATGCTTTCTTTATTTCTTCTGAAGAAAAATCTCCTTCGGGACCTATAAGTATAACTGACTTTTCAGAGGGGTTTATTACAGACTTTAATAGATTTTTATCCTGCTCTTCGCAATGTGCAATACACGTTTTGCCATCAAAATTTTGACTGATAAAATCATTAAATTTTACGGGTTTATTTAATTTTGGTAATGTAAATTTTAAAGATTGTTTCATGGCAGACTGAATAATTTTTTCAAATCTTTCTAACTTTACAACCCTTCTTTCCGAATTAGAACAAATAATAGGTGTAATTTCATCTATACCAATTTCGGTTGCTTTTTCTAGAAACCATTCTATTCGGTCGTTATTTTTTGTAGGCGCAATTGCAATGTGCAAATAGTACTGCCAAGGCTTTTGTTTTTCTGTATAAGAAGTAACAGAAGCTAAACATTTTTTATCGCTCGCTAAAATAATTTCTACATCAAATAAAAAGCCTTTACCATTTGTTATTTTAAGAATATCACCTTCTTTTTTTCTTAAAACACGCACAATGTGTTTGCTTTCAATTTTATCGAAAGTTATTTGTTTTGTTTCTGTAGAAATTTCTGAATTATAAAATAATTGCATGTGTTAGATTTTATCAGAATTATTAAACAATACTTTTTTTGTAAGTTCTTCTTCGTTTATGAGTTACAGGATCAAAATTTTCCCATAATTTTTTAATTGCTTCATTATCTTCTAACTCAGGGGTTCGAATACAATTATCTATTCCTAATGGTGCAAATGTTTTAGCATATTGGTCAAAAATAATTGCATGCACACCTTTATTTTGATAATCTGGATGTACACCAATTAAATAGAAAGTAACGTCTTTAGCATGTTTTCTGGCTTTTAAAAGATGAAATATACCAAAAGGAAATAATTTACCTCTTGCTTTTTGTAATGCTTCAGAAAAAGAGGGCATAACGATGGCGAAAGCGATAACTTTTTCATTTTCATCAACAACAAACTTAATATATTCTGGATTTATAAAAGAAATATATTTTTTCTTAAAAAAAGCAATTTGAGCATCAGAAATAGGAACAAAAGAAGAAAGTTTAGAGTACGATTTATCAAAAACATCAAACATTTCATCAACATAAGGCATTATGTCTTTGGTTTTTGTAAAGTCTAATGCTTTTAACTTAAAACGCCTTTTAATAATATTGCTAATTCTATCAAAATAAACCTTATCTACTTTATCGAATTTAAATTTATTTTCTAAATATTCTTTTTCCTTAATAAAACCAAGTTTTTCTAAATGATCTTTGTAATACGGATGATTGTACCATGTAATCATTGTGCCAATATGATCAAAACCATCAACTAAAACACCCGTTTTGTCTAAGTTGTTAAATCCTACAGGACCTTCTATATATTCTAAATTATTTTCTAAACCAATTTCTTTAACTTTTGCTAATAGAACTTTAGTAACTTCGATGTCATCAATTACATCGAACCAACCAAAACGCATTTTTTTTATTTGTTGTTTTTCAATTTCAAACCAATTAATTATTGCGACTATTCTACCAACAATTTTTCCGTTTTTAATTGCTACAAAAAATTGAGCATCCGCATTCTCAAAAACAGGATTTTTTTTAGGGTCAAAATTATCTACTTCATCTTTAATTATTGGCGGTACCCAATATTTATTGTTTTTGTATAATGAAAAAGGAAATGTTACAAACTGTTTCATTTCCTTTTTGGTAGTTATTTTTTTTAAGGTAATCATCGTAAAAAGTAGCGTCTAATTGTTGTCGTTTTTGTTCTTTTTCTTTTCATCTTTTTTCATTTCCTTTTCTAGCTCTTTTATTTCTCTTTCTAATTTTTCAATTTCAGTTTCTTTTTTGGTGGTTTTCCTTTTTTTCTTTCCGAAGATACCTAAGAAGTCACCACTTTTTTTCTTTGAGGTTGCTTTTCTAGTTCTAGTTGGTCTTGTTCTATTTTTTTTATCTTTCTTTTTAAAGATGTTTAAAAACCTGTTAAAAAAACTATTTTGTTTTTTATTATAACGAGATATTGGTGTGTCTTTAACTTCTTTGCCATTATCATCTAATTCTATAAAAGAGTCTCTATGTCTGTTAATTCTATAAGAAACACCTAAACTAGCGTAATAACCTTTCGATTGACCTTCAAAAAGCAATCTTGCAGATGTATTGAACTGTAAATTTCTACTGTATAAATAAGCCAAACCTAAACCTAAATTGGTATTGTTTTGGTATTCTTGAAATATAGTTTGATTTTCTATAAATGCAGACCATTGGTCGCTAAAATTTTGAGTAGCTGTTATAATGTAAGAAAACTCAGAAAAATCTGAACCAATATTGTCGTAAAAAACATTGGTAATTACATTAAAATCTTGTGTAAGATTATGTTGTAAAAGAATTCCTACTTTTGGTGTAATACTACCCGTTTTATGAATTTCGTTTACAAAATCGGTGTTCATACCAAGGTAAACGGCAACAGAAGGTATTAGTCTTTTTGTATCGAAAGCATGTCTTCTTTTCCAGCTTCTTACTTCTTTAGATTTATCTTCGTATTCTTGTTGATAAACTAAGTATTTTGCCCCAACGGTAATTCTACTAAAACCAGAAACGTCATAACTCGATGTAAAAATATTTTTAAAAGCTACTTTATCTCTTTGGTAAGTTAATTGTGTGTTTAATTCTAGTTTTTCGAAAAGAAAACTCGTTCTAAACATAAAATCTAAACCCAAAGATTCTGGTCTTGAAAATGTAGGTTCTATACTTGTATTTCTATAAAAAATATTGCTTTCAAACTGGTAAACTCCTGTACCAACACTATAAGGACTTTCAGAAAAACCAGGTTTATTAGAATTGATAACATCTGTATATTGCGCAAAAATAGAAGCAATACAACTAAAAAAGACAACAATAAATAGCTGAAATTTATTTACATTCATAGAAAAAGAATAGGGTTTACATTTTAAATCTAACATGCTTCACAAACATAGAACAAAAAAGCTGTTTTATAAAGGTAAACACTACTTTTTTAGGTTTAAGAAACTTTTATAGATTCATAACGTCTCAATTGTACTCAAATTGTTATTTTTGATATATTTTTTAAATTAAATTTATAAATGGGTTTACTTAAAACACTCTTTTTTATTTTCTTATTTTATTATGCGTTTAAATTCTTAGCAAGACTTTTTGCGCCTTTTTTAATGAAAAAAGCTGCGGAAACTATTCAAAAGAAAGCAGAAGAACAATTTGGTGGTCAACATAGACAAGCACAAAAGCCTTCGGTAAAAGAAGGTGAAACAATTATAGATAAAAAACCAGGAAGCCAAAAGGAAAGTAAAAAGTCTGTTGGTGAATATGTAGATTTTGAAGAAATCGATTAAATTAAAACAGCTTCAAAATAAATAGCAATCTAAAACAATTTTTAAATTGAAACTTAACAAAATTTTTCCTTATTTAGTAGCAATTCTTGTATTTGTAATTGCTTCTTTAATATATTTTCATCCTGTTTTAAAAGGTCAAAAATTAAATCAATCAGACATTACTCAATTTAGAGGAATGGTGAAAGACATTAATGATTATAGAGCAGATAAAAATGAAGAACCTTATTGGACGGATGCTTCTTTTAGCGGAATGCCTGCTTACCCTGTAAGTGCTTATTACCCAAATGATATTGTAAGAAGTGTAGATAAATTACTTAGGTTTTTACCAAGACCTGCAGATTATACATTTTTGTATTTTTTAAGCTTTTTTGTCTTGATGATGGCTTTAAAAGTTAAGTGGCGATTGGCAATTTTGGGTGCTTTATCTTTTGGTTTTTCTACTTATTTAATTATAATATTTGGTGCAGGACACAATGCAAAAGCCCATGCAATTGCATATATGCCTTTAGTTTTAGCGGGTGTTATTTGGATTTTTAATAGAAAATTTGTGCTAGGTTTTATAGTTACAGGTTTGGCAATGGCTTTAGAAATTTATGCTAACCATATTCAAATGACCTACTATTTGGGTTTCTGTTTATTAATTCTTGGTTTAGTAGAATTAATTAATGCGATTAAAGAACGTAAGGTGCAATTGTTTATAAAACAAGCAGCAGTAATTGTTGCAGCTGTAGTTTTAGGAATAGGAGCAAACGCACCAAGATTAATGGCAATGAAAGAATATTCTGAACACAGTACAAGAGGAAAATCAGAATTAACAATTAATTTAGATGGTTCTACAAAAAAGGCCACAGAAGGTTTAGATAAATCTTATATAACTCAATATAGTTACTCAAAATTAGAAACTTTTAATTTATTTGTACCGCGTTTTATGGGCGGTGGAACTGTAGAAGAATTAGGAGAAAATTCTAATTTTTATGAGTTTATTGAAGAAAAAACGGATAAAAAAACTGCAAAAGAATATTCTAAACAAGTTTTAACGTATTGGGGAGATCAACCAATTGTAGAAGCACCTGCGTATATTGGTGTTGTTGTGTTTTTTCTGTTTTTCTTAGGATTATTTTTAGTAAAAGGAAGAATAAAAGAATGGTTAGTTGTTGCAACAATCTTTTCTATTATTTTAAGTTGGGGTAGAAATTTTGAGGTGATTACTAACTTTTTTATCGATTATGTACCACTTTATAATAAATTTAGAGCAGTTTCATCAATACAAGTAATTGCAGAATTATGTGTACCAATTTTAGGCGTTTTAGGTTTAAAAGAATTGTTTTCTAAAACCATAGAATTAAAGGAAAAACAAGCTGCGTTAAAGAAGGCGATTATTGTATTTGGAGGCTTAATAATTGTTGGTTTTGCTTTTGCGCATATTTTCGGAACGTTCGAAGGCTTAAGAGATGCGCAACAATATAGCGAAGTTCCTGGCTTTTTGGACGCAGTAATTGCAGACAGAAAAGCAATGTTATTTTCAGATACAGTTAGATCTTTAATTTTAGTTTTAATTTCTGGGGCTATTTTATGGTTTACTTTAAAGAAGAAAATTAAAATACCTTTTGCGGTTATTGCAATAACAGTCTTAATTCTTTTCGATTTGTTATCTGTAAATCTTAATTATGTAAATGCAGACGATTTTAAATCCTCAAGAAAAATAGAAAAACCATTTGTAGCTTCGAGTGCTGATAAAGCAATTTTAAATGACACATCTTATTTTAGAGTTGCAAATTTTTCTGTAGATCCTATGAATGATGGAAGCACATCATACTTTCATAATTCTATTGGTGGTTATCACGCCGCTAAACTTGGTCGTTATCAAGAATTATTTGATTATCAAATTGCAAAAAATAACATGCAAGTTTTAAATATGTTAAATACCAAGTACTTTATTGTACCAGATAATAAAGGTAACGTACAAGCACAACAAAATACAGAAGCAAACGGTAATGTTTGGTTTGTAGAAAAGTTAATTTCTGTAAGCAATGCAAATGAAGAAATACAAGCTTTAGATTCTTTAAATACTAAAAATACAGCTGTAATTTTAGAAGATAATTTTAATAAACTGAAAGAAAACTTATTTGTTGAGAGAGATTCTACTGCAATAATTAAATTGATTAGTAACGATGTAACCAATTTAAAATATAAATCAAATTCTACGAAACCGCAATTTGCAGTTTTTTCTGAAATTTATTATGAAGATGGTTGGAATGCATATTTAGACGGAGAATTAGTACCGTATTACAATGTGAATTATGTTTTAAGAGGAATGGAGATTCCTGCAGGAAACCATGATATTTCATTTAAATTTGAACCAAAAGTAATTAAAGAAGGTAAAATATTTTCGTTGATTTCTTATGCTTTATTATTTGTTGTTTCTGCCGGATGGTTTTTTTATGACGAGAAGAAGAAACGTAAAGAAGCATGAAAATAGGAATGATTCTCGATGCTTCTTTTCCTCCGGATCCGAGAGTAGAAAATGAAGCCATTTCTTTGGTAAACGACGGGCATGAAGTTTTTTTATTTTGTTTAAATTATACAAATCAAAAAACATCAGAAGTAATAAACGGTATAAAAGTAAGACGTTTTAACTCTAATAAACTAGAGTATAAATTATCTGCATTGGCTTATACGATTCCGTTATATACTTTACTAATGAAAAGGAAAATATCAAAATTTATTGCAGATAATCAAATTGAAGTAATTCATATTCACGATATAAGAATTGCAGAAGCTGTTTTTAAATCTAACAAAAACAAAAAATTACCTGTAGTTTTAGATTTACATGATAATATGCCAGAGGTGATGAAACTATATCCTCATTTACAGAAGTTTCCAGGAAAGTATATTATATCGCCAAAAAAATGGAAAGTTAAAGAAGAAGAGTTTATTGCAAAAGCAGATAAGGTAATTTCTGTATCTCCAGAATTTTTAGAAACTTTAGCACAAAGATTACCAAAACACAAAGATAAATTGGTACTTGTACCAAATACAATTAGAAAATCTTTTTTCGAAAATTATACATTAAAAAAATCTATTATAGATAAATACAAAAACAATTTTGTGATTCTTTATTTGGGTGATACGCACCTTAGAAGGGGGTTACAAACAGCGATTACTGCTATAAATGGGTTAAAAAAATCTATACCAGAAATTAAGTTGGTAATTGTGGGTAAAAATACTACCGATACAATACTAAGAAAACAAGTCGAAGACTTAAATCTAGAAAAATATGTAGATTTTGAAGGTTGGCAAGATGTTTCTCTCTTTCAATCTTATATTTTGGCAAGTGCAGTTTGTATATCGCCTTTGCATAGAAATTTACAACATGATGTTGCTTATGCAAATAAGATTTTTCAATACATGAGTTTTGCTAAGCCTCTTTTGGTTAGCAATGCGATTGCTCAGAAAAAATTGATAGAAAAAGCAAATGCTGGTTTAGTACACGAACAAAAAAATAGCGCAGATTTCGCAATTAAAATTCAATTATTATATAAAGACACTTCGCTTAGAAATAATTTAGGTAAAAACGGTAAGAATTTTATTGTAAACGAATTTTGTTGGGAAGAAACTTCTAAAAAGCTACTGAACCTGTATAACAATTTACACGATTGAAAGTTCTAATAATTACATATTATTGGCCACCAGCAGGTGGTTCTGGCGTGCAACGTTGGTTAAAATTTGTAAAATATTTACAGAATTTTGATATTGAACCCATAGTGTATACAGTTGACAATCCAAAGTATCCGAAAGAAGATAAAACTTTGATAAATGAAATTCCTAAAAATATAAAGGTTTTAAAACAACCAATTTGGGAACCTACAGATTTATTATTTTGGAAAAAAAATAATCAGCAAAAAAAAGGAGTTTCTAATGTTAGTAAAGGCGGTTTTTTGTCTTTTATAAGAGGTAATTTTTTTATTCCAGATCCTAAAGTTTTTTGGGTGAATCCATCGGTTAAATATTTGCAGAAAATTATCGATTCTTATAAAATCGATGTAATAATTTCTACGGGTCCGCCACATAGCATGCATTTAATAGCACAAAAATTACATCAAAAAAACAATCTAAAATGGGTTGCAGATTTTCGTGATCCTTGGTCTAACTTATATTATAATAAAGATTTTAATCAGTTGTCTTTTGCAAAAAATAAAAATATAAAATTAGAAAAATCAGTTTTAAAAAATGCTGATTGTATATTAACTGTTAGTGACACCTTAAAAAAGGAGTTTTTAAAAACAGCCAAAAGAGTAGAGGTTATTACCAATGGTTTCGATGATGAAGTTGTGACTAAAAATATCATAAGATTAGATAAAAAATTTACAATTTCTTACATTGGTCTATTGCCTAAACAAAGTAATCCAACCGTATTGTTTAAAGTTTTAGAAAAGCTTAGTTTACAAGATTCAAGTTTTAAAAACGATTTACAAATTAATTTTATTGGTGATATTGTAGATGATGTAAAACAAGATATACAATGCTTTAATTTATCAAAAAACACAAAATTTTTAGGATATTTACCACATCATAAAGCAATCGAATATCAAAAAAAATCTCAGGTTTTATTATTGTTAATTCCGAATGTATTAAATAACGAAGGTATTTTAACAGGAAAGTTATTTGAGTATTTAACAGCCAAAAGACCTATTTTAGCCGTCGGACCAGAAAAAGGAGATTTGGCATCAATTTTAGAAGAAACCAATGCTGGTAAGGTTGTGAATTTTGAGAATGAATTAAAGCTATCAGAAGAAATAAAGTCTTTATATAAAGATTATAAAAATAATAAGTTGTTGGTTTCATCAAGCAACATTAAAAAATATCATAGAAAAGAGTTGACAAAAGAATTAGCTTCTATTCTAAAAAACATAACTTCGTAGAATGGGAATTGTATTAAAACAATCATTAAAAAACACTTTTTTTATATACTTAGGTTTTGCCTTTGGAGGTATAAATACTTTATTCTTATATACAAGGTTTTTAGAAGATGAATACTATGGATTAGTTACGTTTTTATTGTCTACATCTAATCTTTTGATGCCTTTAATAGCATTAGGAATTCATCATACAATTGTAAAGTTTTTTTCTAGTTATTTTACAAAAGCAGAAAAAGATAAATTTCTATCATCTGTTGTTTTTTTACCGTTATTAATTGCATTACCGATTGCTTATTTTGGTAATATTTTTTATCAAGAAATAGGTGATTATTTATCAGAAGAAAATCCTATTATAAAAGATTATACAATAGTAATTTATTTGATAGCAGTAGCTTGTGCGTATTTTGAAATTTTTTATTCTTGGGCAAAAGTACAGTTTCAAACTGTTTTTGGTAATATTTTAAAAGAATTATGGAACAGAGTAGTGGTAATGTTGTTACTTTTTGCCGTTTATTTTGAATTTATAAGCAAACCAGAATTTATTTACTACCTAACTGCAGCGTATTTTTTAAGAATGTTTATAATGATGTTTTATGCACTAAAACTATACGTGCCAAAGTTTACATTTGCGAAACCTGCTAATTTTATTGAAGTTTTACGATTTTCTGGATACATAATTTTGGCTGGTAGTGCAGGTGCAATTATCTTAGATATTGATAAGTTTATGATACCTGGAAAAGAAACTTTGGCAATAGCTGCTTACTATTCTGTAGCCGTTTTTATAGGTTCTTTTATAGAAGCACCAAGTAGAGCGATGTTAAATATTTTACAGCCTTTAACTTCTAAAACATTAAATGAAGATAATCAAAAAGAGGTTGGTTCTTTGTATAAGAAAAGCTCAATTAACTTACTTTTAATAAGTGGTTTTTTCTTTGTTTTAATTAATACAAATGTGCAACAATTATTCAACTTACTACCAGAAGAATATGCGGGTGGCGGACTCGTAGTGCTTATGATTTCATTTTTAAAAATGTACAACGGCTTTTTAGGTAATAATGGTGCAATCATTAATAATTCTAAGTTTTATAAAATAACATTACCTGTTGGTATTGCTATGGCGCTATCTGTTTATGCTTTAAATAAATTATTTTATTATGAGTTTGAAATGGGTACAAATGGTTTGGCACTTTCAACCCTAATTGTAATTTTTTGTGCTAATACATTTAAACTATACTTTGTAAAAAAGAAGTTTTCTATAACACCTTTTACCAATAAAACTGCAAAGATGCTTGCAATTATAGCAATTTTATATTTTGCATTTAATTTTTGGGATTTTCCTGTGGATAATATTTATGTATGGGATTTTCCGATTCACCCAATTATTAACATTATTTTGAAAAGTATATTAATTGTACCGGTGTATATTTTATTGATTTTTAAATTTAATATTTCTCCGGAATTAGATATTTTACTTGGTAAGTATTACAATAAACAGTCTAAGTAATCTGTAAACATGTGAAATAATAAGGCAATACAGAGTATTCTTGTTTTGTTAAAGAATAAGCCTAAAATATAAATAGCCATTGCCCAAAATGTGTGTAATGGATGAAAATTGATACTACATCTATTTTCTTGAAAAATAGGATTTGCTAATAAATGATCTAAATCTACAAGCATGGAAAGTATAAAAATAATGTAAACCGCTTTCCATTTTTTTCTAAAGAAAACAAAAGCAAATAAAAACGGAACAATAAAATGTAAGCTGTAATGAACTATAAATTTAATGCTAATCATTAAAATTATTTTTTAGAATACAAACCTTTTCTAATTCTACTTAATTGAACAGGTGTAATATTTAAGTAAGAAGCTATATGGTATTGTGGTATTAAGTTTTCTATATTTGGTATTTGTGCTTTTACCTTTAAATACCTTTCTGTAGCATTTAAAACAGATAAATCGTAAACCTTAGCTTCTAATTCTAAAAATACTTTTTCAAGTATTTTAGAATATAGTTTACCAATTTCTAGATTTTGTTTCGTTAAATCTATAAAATCATCATAATTAATAACTTGTAATTTGCAATGAGATAAACAATCGTAAGAAAACTTAGACTTTTTTCTTAGAATTAAAGCGCCTAAAGGGCCAATAGCTCTAACTGGTACAAATAGGTTTCTAATGTATTCTTTCCCTTTTTCATCAACATAAAAAGATCTAGCAATACCTTCTTCTAGAATATAAATACTTTTAGATATTTCTCCAGCTTTAGATATAGAGTCTCCTTTTCGGAGCTCGATATTTTTTGCTAAAGAAAATATAAGATTTTGTGATTCGTCAGAGATTTCACAAAATTTATCTAGTATTTTTTTTAAGTTATTCATTAATTTAGAACCCCAAATAGCTTAAGAAGATTTGCTATTTAAGAGTCTGCAAAGATACAACTAATTTTCTAAAAAACTAATTGCATTAGGGCCTTCCATAAATAATAAGTCTAAAATCGATAAATTTGGTATAAAACCATGTTTGTCATCAAACATTTGTATGTACTTGTCGGTAAGATTGTTGGGTGAAAATTTTACGTCAGCTAAACTTCTAAAATCAGATTTTTCATCAGAATCGATGTAAGATTTACTTTTTTTGTAATCAATTTCTAATTGTAAAGCATCTGTAATAAAGTCGAAAGTATCAAAATTTAAATCTTGTAAAAAAGTATATTTTTTATCGAATATTGGAGCTAAATCATCTATATAAAATTCAAAAAAAGGCGAATTTCTATAAGCGGTTTTTAAAGACTTAAAATGTTGATCTTGCCAATTTGTTGCACTTTCAATAATAGTATCCTTCGTTTTTTTTCTACCTGAGGTTGCAGGATGTTTTACCGGGATATTTAAGAGTTGCTTACCATTTGTATTAAAAATATAACACCTATTTCTATAGCTTTGTTTCTGAAAATTATCTTCTGTTTCAAATAAAACAGTATCTGCATTAATAATAGCGCGATATTGTGATATAGGAGAAAAGTATGTTGGTATAAATACAGCCATTTTACTTTTTAGCAGCTTTTTTCTTCCCTTTAAAATAACTGTAACCAATGTATATTGCAATTAAAGCAAAGACTAAATACCTATAAGATACTGGTTCTCCATCTCCACCAACAGTTGTAAACAACCTATTCCATCTAATAGATTTAATTTTTTCTCCAAAGCTTGCAGCATTGGCATCCCAACTCCACCAAATCATTACAGGTTTACCTAAAACATGATCAAAAGGAACATAACCCCAATAACGAGCGTCTAAAGAGTTATGTCTATTATCACCCATTAACCAGTAGTAATCTTGTTTAAAAGTGTACGTATCTGCTTTTTTACCGTTGATAAAAATATCATCTCCAGCAAAAGTTAAGTCGTTATTTTCGTAATTTTTAATGATTTGTTCGTAGTAAGGTAAAGATTTTGCATCTAATTTTACAGTAGCACCTGCTTTTGGTATATAAATTGGTCCGAAGTTATCTTGACTCCAATTGTTGCTTTCTACATGAGGAAAAATGGCATTATCTGCATCATAATTAATTTTTGTAACAGCAACAGTTTGAGGTAGCTTTCTAAGCCTTTCAACTTCGTCTTGTGTTAAATTAATATTTATTTTATTTGCTACAGATTCCATTTTAAGTCTTCTCGCGAAATTAGGATTTATACCACCCGCAACTTCTGTATATAAAGAATCGGCACCAATTTTAGATAGGTTTCCATTTTCTTTAATTGCCTTTTGTATTTTAGAATTATTCCAGTATTCTGATAATATTCTGTATACACCAGTCTTTTCTTTTTTAATTAGAAACTTAGGAAAACTATTTGCGTCTATATCATTTTTTGCTTCATAGGTATAATAAAATTGTATTTTGGCTCTATACGGAAGTACATTTTTTTTCCCATTTATATAAACATAACCATCTCTTAATTCTAGAGAATCACCAGCAATACCAACTGCTCGTTTTACATAATTTGTTTTTTTATCTACCGGTTTATAGGTAAATTTACCAGAAGTATCTCCCCACATTGTAGCTAATGAATCTGTTGGCCAATTAAAACAAACGATATCGTTGTTTTTAATACTTTGTAAACCAGGTAGTCTTGTGTAAGGTAGTTGTGGTTTTTTTAAATATGAAGCAGTACCAACTAAAGGTAAAGAATCGTGCACCATTGGTGCAGCTATAACTGTAGATGGAACTCTTGCTCCGTAATGAAATTTACTTACAAATAAATAATCTCCAACCAATAAAGATTTTTCTAATGAAGATGTAGGTATTGTAAAAGGTTGCATAAAATAGGTATGCACAAGAGTTGCGGCAATAATTGCAAAAGTTATAGAACTTACCCATTCTCCTAATTCAGACCTTGGTTTAAGGCTTCTATCTTCGTTATAAGTTGCATCTGTAGCATAATTAATATAAAAAATGTAAAGACCTAGAGTTACAATTACTAAAAACGAATCAATTTTTTTGAAAAAACCAAAAGAACGAATCGTCTCAATCCAAATTACAGGAAACATTAGTAAGTTTACAATAGGAATAAATAGTAAAAGAACCCACCATTTAGGTCTGTTTATTATTTGCATTAATACAATTCCGTTATAAACGGGTACTGCAGCTTCCCACGCTTTTCTGCCTGCTTTTACATATAATTTCCAAGTTCCTAAAAAATGAATTACTTGTATTACTAGAAAAAAGATAAACCATTGGGTAAAAGTCATAATAATTATATTTTAAAATCCTTTAGATAAAGGAATGTATTTTAATTTTTTATTAGGCGATAATAATCAATTTTGTTACAGATTTTAACTGATGTTTAACACGTCTTTCATGTTAAAAACACCTGTTTTACCAAGAATCCATTCTGCTGCTACTACGGCACCTAAAGCAAAACCTTGTCTACTATGTGCAGTGTGTTTAATTTCAATTGAATCTACTTTAGAATTGTACCAAACCGTATGTGTACCAGGAACTTCTGGAATTCTTTTAGCAACAATAGGAATGTTTTCTTCGGATGTATTATTGTCTAATTCCCAATCTTTTTTAGAAGAATTTTCTATAATTCCTTCTGCTAAAGTAATTGCTGTTCCGCTTGGTGCGTCTAATTTTTTTGTATGATGAATTTCTTCCATAGAAATATTGTAATCTTCTAAATTACTCATCATTTTAGCTAGTTGTTTGTTTAGTTCAAAAAAGATATTTACACCCAAACTAAAGTTAGAAGCATAAATAAAAGCGCCTTTTTTTTCTTCACATAACCTAACAGCATCGTTGTATTTGTCTAACCAACCAGTTGTACCAGATATAACAGGTACTTTATTTTCAAAACAATTAGAAATATTGTTAAAAGCAGAATTAGGTATACTAAAATCTATAGCTACATCTGCTAAAGTTATATCTATCTCTGTATCGACATCTTTTTTTATAACGATTTCATGTCCTCTAGAAATTGCAATTTTTTCAATTTCCTTACCCATTCTTCCGTAGCCTAATAATGCAATTTTCATTTTTAAAAAGTATATTTTAGTGTAAAACCAACTTTAGGAGCATCAAATAAAATAGGATCTTGAACAAATGAAGGTTTAAATGATAAATTATCATCAGTATTAAATTGTATTAAATGTGCATTTACACTAGCTTCTACAATCTGCAATACATAAATAATTACACCCCACATTAAAGATAAATCTCTATTTTCTCTTAATTGTTCTTGTGCTCTTTCTAGCGTTTCTAGAGATACCGTAACTTCTCCTAAGTCATTGGTAAACTCATCCTGAAAACCAGATTTTCTAAGTTTATAAGCGGTTCTGTATCGTTTATATTCGCTGTTGTTATTTAAATAAAAGTAAGTAGGTGTTGCCATAGCGCCCCAAACTAATGGTGCTTTCCAGTATTTTTTATTATAAATTTGACCCAAACCAGGAAAAATTGCAGAATAAAAAGCAGCTTTAGCTGGTGCTAAAGGTTTATAAACACCTTCTTGTATAATAAGGTTCTGTTTTGTCTTAACCTTTGTTGAATCTTTTTGAGCAAAAAGATGAAAAGAAAAAAACAAAACAGAAATGGTTATTATAATTTTTTTTGAAATCACTTATTTTAATAAGTTTTTTATTCGGTTAAAATCTTCTTCAGAATGAAACGGTATTGAAATTTTTCCTTTTCCGTTTGCACTCACAGAAACATCAACTTTATGACCAAAATAATCGCTAATATCTTTTAAGCTATTTTTTACAAAAGTTGGTACAGTTTTTTTCTTAGGCTTAGCAATAGATCCAGATTTTAAGCTTTTTACTAAATCTTCTGTTTGTCTTACAGAAAGTTTTTCTCTTAAAATTTTTTCATAAATAGCTAACTGATCTTCTGTATTATCAACATTAATCATTGCTCTACCATGGCCCATAGAGATAAAACCATCTCTCATACCTGTTTGTAATATTGGGTCTAATTTTAGCAAACGTAAATAGTTTGTTACCGTAGACCTTTTTTTACCAACTCTTGTACTTAATTCTTCTTGTGTTAATTGAATTTCGTCAATTAAACGTTGGTAAGAAAGTGCAACTTCTATTGGGTCTAAGTTTTTACGCTGAATATTTTCTACCAATGCCATTTCTAGCATTTCTTGGTCATTTGCTAGTCTAATATAAGCTGGTACAGTTTTATTACCTATTAGCTTAGAAGCTCTAAATCTTCTTTCACCCGAAACTAACTGAAATTTATTACTTTCTAATTTTCTAACAGTAATTGGCTGTATAACACCTAATTCTTTAATAGAACTAGCAAGTTCTCTTAAAGCTTCTTCATCGAAATATGTTCTAGGTTGATACGGATTAACATCAATTTTATCTAATTCTATTTCAATAATACTACCAACTAATTTGTCTGCATTTTTATCTGATGCAGAATTTATATTTGGTGTATCTTGTTGTAATAAAGCAGATAATCCTCTTCCTAGTGCTTGTTTCTTAGTCGCTTTTGCCATCTTACGAATTCTTTTTTAATAATTCTTGAGCTAAATTTAAATAATTTACGGCTCCTTTACTTGTTGCATCATAAGCAATAATGCTTTCACCATAACTTGGTGCTTCTCCCAAACGAGTATTTCTTCTAATAATTGTATCAAAAACCATAGAAGAAAAATGTTTTCTAACTTCATCAACTACTTGATTCGATAATCTTAAACGAGCATCGAACATGGTTAATAATAAACCTTCTATATCTAAACTTGGGTTGTGTATATTTTGAACACTTTTTACAGTGTTTAACAATTTACCCAAACCTTCTAATGCAAAATATTCACATTGAATTGGTATAATTACAGAGTTTGCAGCAACTAAAGAGTTTAATGTAATTAAACCTAAAGATGGGGCACAATCTATTAAAATATAATCATAATCGTCTTTAATTTCTTCTAACGATTTTTTTAACATGTATTCTCTTTCTTGTTTATCTACAAGTTCTATTTCAATAGCAACTAAATCTATATGCGCCGGAATGATGTCTACATTAGGAGAATCTGTTTTAATAATTGCGTCTTTAGCCGATAAAGTGTGCTCTAAAACATGATAGGTTCCGCCTTCTACAGTTTCTACATCTATACCTAAACCAGAAGAAGCATTTGCTTGAGGATCTGCATCAATCAATAGAACTTTTTTCTCTAAAACACCTAAAGAAGCTGCTAGATTTACACTTGTTGTTGTTTTACCAACACCACCTTTTTGATTTGCTATTGCAATAATTTTACCCATGAAAATAAATAGATTTATCTAAATGTAAAATTACATTTTTTTATGATTTTTAGAAGTGAAAGATGTTAACAAATGAATAAAATTTTAAAAAACTGATAATCAGTAAATTAAATTTATTTTTATTTTCTTTTTACACAAATTGATATCATAAAAAACCGAAGGAATCCTTCGGCTTTTTACTAAAAAACAACTGCTATTTTTTTGGTATATTTTTTAATATTTCAATTAAAAAGTTCCAGAATTTTTGTGTTGATGAGATGCTTGCGCGTTCATCTGGTGAATGTGCGCCTCTAATTGTTGGTCCAAAAGAAACCATATCAATTTCTGGATAATTTTGTCCTAAAATGCCACACTCTAAACCAGCGTGACAAGCTGCAACATTTGCTTTTTCTTTATGTATTTCTTCATATAAATTAGAAACTATATCTAAAATTTCAGAATTTACGTTCGGTTGCCATCCAGGATATTCTCCAGAAAAATCAACAGTAAAGCCAGATAGTTCAAAAGCAGATTTTAATGAATTTGCTAAATCTAATTTATTGGTTTCCGATGAAGACCTTGTTAAACAACTAATTTTAATATTGCCGTCTTTTGCAACTACTTTAGCGATGTTATTAGAGGTTTCTACCAAGCCCTCAATATCCGGACTCATTCTGTAAACTCCGTTTAAAGCTGTGTAAATTGATTTTATAAAACCTTCTTGCACGCCCAATTCCATTACCTTTTCAGGGTTTTTAGTTTCAGATATTTCTATGTTTAAATTTGGTTCTAAAGTTGCAAATTCTTTTTTTATGTTACTTACTAATAAGTTGCTTTCAAATAAAAAAGCTTCTTTAGAAATTGCATCAACAGTAATAATAGCAAAACTTTCTCTTGGTATAGCGTTTCTTAAGCTACCACCATTTATTTCAGATATTCTTAAACCATAATTAGTAAATCCGTCAAATAACAAACGGTTCATTATTTTATTGGCATTTCCCAAACCTTTAATAATATCCATACCAGAATGTCCGCCATTTAAACCATTTACAGTGATAGAAAAGGCATTTGAGTTTTCTGGTACTTCTTCTTCTTTGTATGTTCTTGTCGCGGTAATATCTACGCCACCAGCACAACCCATTCCTATTTCATCATCTTCTTCTGTGTCTAAATTTAATAGAATATCACCTTTTAAAATATTGCCTTCTAAACCCATTGCGCCAGTCATTCCGGTTTCTTCGTCAATTGTAAATAGCGCTTCAATAGTTGGATGTTCAATTTCTGTAGAGGCTAAAATAGCCATTATTGCTGCAACACCTAAACCATTATCTGCGCCAAGTGTTGTGCCATCTGCTTTTACCCAATCTCCGTCAACAATCATTTTAATTCCTTCAGAATCAAAGTCAAAATTAGTTGCTGCATTTTTTTGGTGCACCATATCTAAGTGACTTTGTAAAACCACTGTTTTTCTGTCTTCTAAACCTTTGGTAGCTTTTTTATTGATAATTACATTACCAACTTTATCTACAAATGTTTCTAAATTTAGTTTTTTACCAAAATCTACCATAAACTGTATAACACGTTCTTCTTTTTTTGAAGGACGCGGAACAGCGTTAAGGTCTGCAAACATATTCCAAACTTCTTTTGGTGCTAAATTTCTAACTTCTGTGCTCATAAAAATGTTTTAATTTAAAGTGTAAATTTACGAGATTTCGATAACACTTTCTGTTAGATTTTTCCTAACTTTTGATAAATCTTTCATATAATCGTCATCGGCTCTAAAACCAACAGGAAGTACTAAAACAGATTTTAGATTATGGTTTTCTAATGCTAAAACTTCATCATATTTAGAAGGAATAAAACCTTCCATAGGACAAGAGTCTATATCTAAACTTGCACATACGGTTAGTAAATTTCCTAAAGCAATGTAAGCTTGGTTTTTATTAGAAATAGACAATTCTTCTTGTGTTTTTTTCTGAATCTCTGCCGTTAAAAAATCTTTAAAAGGATTTAAAATTTCATCTGGTGTATTTCTTATTTTTTTTACTAAGTTAAAATATTCTGTAACTTCTTTTGTTGTGTAATTGTCTTGTATACAAATGACAAAAAGGTGAGAGGCTTGTGTAATTTGCTGTTGATTAAAAGAGTAAGGAAGTAGTTTTTCTTGAACTTCTTTATTATGAATTACAACTAATTTTATAGGTTGTAAACCATAAGAAGTAGCTGTTAAATTAAAAGCTTCTTTTAGAGTATTTACTTGTTCTTCTGTTAGTTTTCTATTAGCGTCAAACTTTTTTACAGCATAACGCCATTTTAATTTATCTATAATATTCATTTGTATTAAGCTGATTTTATTTAACAAAAATATGACATTAAAATTGCTTAAATAAAATTGCCTAATTATATAAATCTATAGAAGTATCAATTTTTTTGTACATTTAAATAAAAAACTATGAATGAAGATTTTCTTCATTATGTCTGGAAATATAAAATATTTTCTAGCGTAAAACTGTGCACAATAAATAATGAAACACTCTCGATTCTTAAAACAGGTTTACATAATCAAAATGCAGGACCAGATTTTCTAAATGCACAGATAAAGATTGATGACCAAACTTGGGTAGGAAATGTAGAGATTCATTTAAAATCATCAGATTGGTATATGCATAACCATGAAGTTGATACGAATTATGATGCAGTAATTTTACATGTTGTTTGGGAGAACGATACTTTAATTTACATGAAAAATAATAAGGCGATACCTACATTGGTACTTAAACCTTTTGTAGATAAAAATCTTTTAAAGAATTATAAGAATTTATTGTTTTCTCCAAAAAACTGGATTCCTTGTGAGAAAAGTTTTACACAGGTAGATTATTTTACTTTTAATAATTGGAAAGAACGTCTATTTTTTGAGAGATTAGAAAGGAAATCATCAGAAATTAAAATACTTTTAGAACTTGAGCAAAATAACTTTGAAGCAGTTTTATTTCAGTTATTAGCTAAAAACTTCGGATTAAAAATTAATGGAGATGCGTTTTTGGCTCTCGCAAAATCAATTGATTTTTCGGTAGTAAAAAAAGTAAGTTCAAATTCTACACAGTTTTCTGCCTTACTTTTTGGTCAAGCGGGATTTTTAGAGGAAGGTATTCAGCATAACTATTATATGCTTTTAAAAGAAGAGTATGGTTTTATAAAACATAAATTTAAACTAAAACCAATGTTAAATAATCAGTTTTCTTTTTTTAGAATGCGCCCTAATAATTTCCCTACAATAAGAATTGCGCAACTAGTGGCATTATTTTCTAAAGAGAAAAATTTGTTTTCTAAAATTATTGAATCCAATAAGCTCAAAGACTTTTATGATTTATTTAAAATAGAAATAAATGATTTTTGGCAAACGCACTATAATTTTGAATCAGTTTCTAAGAAATCACCTAAACGTCTTACCAAATCATTTATAGATTTATTAATTATAAATACAATAATACCTTTAAAGTTTATGTACCATAAGGGTAGAGGTGAAGTAAATGAAGAAACTTATTTAGAAATTTTAAGGGAAATTAAATCAGAAAAAAACAGTATTATTTCTAAGTTTACAGAGTTAAAAGTTTCTTCTGAAAATGCATTCGACTCACAAGCTTTATTAGAGCTTAAAAACAACTATTGCGCATTAAAACGATGTTTAGAATGCGCAATAGGTAAAAATGTTTTAAGTAAAAGTTAGATTACTTTGGATCTAAAATGTTGTTAATGTTTACAATTAAATCTTTGTAATGATACTTAGATATTTTATTTATAGCTCTTTTACTAGCAGTGTTTAACTGATATTTTAATGTTGTTAATTCTCCTCTAACAATTGAAGAGATATCTGTACTTGTAGCAGATTTATCATTCATTAATATACCTAATCTTTTAATGAAAGATTTTTGAAGCTTTCTTCTTTGTAAGTCTACGTTTTTAGTGCTTTTAGCTTCAGAAAATATTCCTTTACGTAAATCGCTTATCATGTCTGATGCAGGATAGAAATCATCTTGAATAACCTCTGCTTCAATCATTCTTTCTAAAGTTCTATAATTTAATAATGTTGCTAGATTTCTGTCTTGATAACGACCTAGCTTTTCTGTGTAACCAGTTTCGTCTATTTTGTTTAGAATGTTTTTATCAAGTAACCAATTCTGAGTTTTAAAGACGTTATTTATTAACCAATTTATAGATTCTTTTTGAACGTTTTTAGAAACTGGTACATAAATAGCTCCTTTTTGAGATGGTTTTTTATTGAATTCGTAAACTCCACCAATATTACCAGTAACATGGCCAACATAACGTCCCCAAACACTTAATAATTCACCGTATAATTCATTTAAATCTTCATAATTATTTGTTTGATTAGATGTCCAATTAGGTAAGTTTTTTGCAACAATTTTTAAGTTTTTTACACCATATGTGCTAGATTTAACTTGATTGTTACCAATTCCTTCCGTTTGCGCAGATGGATCAAAACGTTGCCCACCAAATCTATAAATTGGGTCATTTCCTTTTTCTTCAATCCATTTATCTAAAGTTTTAACTTCTTGTTCTGGTGAAGTAGCATTTGGTATTTTTCTATAACCCCAATTAATAGCATAATGATCGTAAGGCCCAAGTTGTCTAATAAAACGTATGTTTTTATCACCAGGTTGCGCAACGTAATTATACCTTGCATAATCCATAATTGTTGCTGCAATTCCGTTTTTTTGAGTAAAATCACCAGACCTTAAAGAATCTGTTGGATAAGCATAACTAGCAGCCATGTTATGAGGTAATCCTAAAGCATGACCAACTTCATGAGCAATTACCATGCGCATCATGTCCCCAATTTCTTCATCTGGTGTGTCTAAAGTTCTAGCCGAAGGGTTTGCCGCACCAGTTTCTAATAAGTATCTATTTCTATAAGAACGTAAATGATTGTGGTACCAAATAATATCGCTTTCTAAAATTTCACCAGATCTTGGGTCAGAAACACTTGGTCCTGTTGCGTTTCTTGTTGTACTTGCCACGTATCTAATAGAAGAATAACGAATATCTTCCATACTAAATTCTGGATCTTCTTCTTTTGTTGGAGGCATTTTTGCCATAATTGCATTTTTAAAACCAGCAGTTTCAAAAACTTTTTGCCAATCATCTACACCTTGTTTTATATATTTTCTTAGTTTTTCTGGCGTTGCAGGATCTAAGTAATAAACAATCGGTTTAATTGGTTCTACCAATTCACCTCTATTGTAAGCCGCTTCATCCTTTGGCTCTAATCTCCATCTTCTTATATATCTTTTACTGTCTGCCTTTAAAGCTTCAGAACTATAATCTACATTACCAATTGTAAAATAACCAACTCTTTTGTCGTAAATTCTAGACATCATTGGCTTTTCTGGTAATAAGATCATTGATTGATTAATTCGCATAGAAATCGTATTTGTGTTTCTATTACTTGGTGGTGCATCTGCATCAAATGTAAAATCTTGAATTACTTCTATATTTTTTGGGTAACTTTTAATACTACTGATAAAACTTCTAGAAGCATCTAATCTTCTTACTTTGTAGTTTCTTCTGTAACTTGATGGTAAGCCAGAAATAGCTTTAACATCTGTAGAGAAAAACTTGGTAACGTCTACTAAAACTGCTGTAGAATCTATATTTTGAGATTTCACATCAAAAGCATAAATTACTGGTTCTAGATTGTTTGCTCTTACAGATTTGTAAATAGGTAAATTATCTTCTGCAATAGCGTTATAAGATTTTACTTTTAATAAGATTTTGTTTTTATATTTTTCCCAAACAATAACTTGTGTGTTAATTTTAGAACCAGCATTTACATAACCGCCACCTAAATTAGCAGGAATTTCTTTAATTCTGGTTACTAATAACATTTCTTTACCTAAATAAGAATTAGGAATTTCATAAAGAAATTTATCTTTATTTTCATGTACTTTAAATAAACCATCATCAGTCTTTGTGCTTTTTTTTACAAAGTCTGAATATTTAGGAGTTTTACTTTTTTTAGGAGCTTTGGTTTCTGTGTTTTTTTCAGTTTTATTTTTCTTCTTTAATTTAATTCTACCACTTTGACTAAATAAGTCTGATGTGAATAGGAGAGAAGTGACTAATGAAAATAAAATTATTTTTTTCATGATAGATTGGTTAATTAATAAGTCTACTAAATTATTAAAATTAGCTGTAGTAGATTCTTATATTTCTGTTAAAAAAAAACCTCAAAAAACAGTATTTTTTTGAGGTTCTAATAAATCTTATAAATAAAATATTTCTAGTATAAGCTTTTAAATTTTTCGGGATTTGATTCGTGCATAATATCATAAATCTTCTCGAAAATATCTTCTGCAGAAGGTTTAGAGAAGTAGTCTCCGTCTGTACCATAAGCAGGTCTATGTGGTTTAGATGCTAATGTAGCAGGTTTACTGTCTAAATATTGATATCCGTTTTGTTTCTCTAAAATTTCTTGCAAAATATATGCAGATGCTCCACCTGGTACATCTTCATCAACAACTAATAATTTATTTGTTTTAGCAAGACTTTTAACACAATCAGAATTTAAATCAAATGGCAATAAACTTTGTGCATCTATAATTTCAATATTAATTCCAACTTGTTGTAATTCTATAGCTGTTTCTTGAACAATTCTTAAAGTAGATCCATAAGAAACAACAGTAATATCTGTACCTTCTTTAACGGTCTCTACATAACCAATTGGTGTTTTAAATTCAGCTAAATTAATTGGTAATTCTTCTTTTAATCTATAACCGTTTAAACACTCTACAACTAAAGCAGGTTCATCTCCTTCTAATAAAGTATTATAAAAACCAGCAGCTTTAGTCATGTTTCTAGGTACCAAAACATGCATTCCTCTAATGTTATTTATAATTCCGCCCATTGGTGAGCCTGCATGCCATATACCTTCTAATCTATGACCACGAGTTCTAATAATTAATGGTGCTTTTTGTTTGCCAAAACTTCTGTAATGTAATGTTGCTAAATCATCACTCATTATTTGTAAAGCATACAGTAAGTAATCTAAATATTGTATTTCTGCAATTGGTCTTAAACCACGCATTGCTAATCCAATACCTTGTCCTATAATTGTAGCTTCTCTAATTCCTGTATCAGAAATTCTAATATCACCGTATTTTTCTTGTAAACCTTCTAATCCTTGATTTACATCACCAATAAAACCTGCATCTTCACCAAAAATTACAACTTCTGGATGTTTCTTTAAAATTGCATCAAAATTATCTCTCATTACAATTCTTGCATCTACCAAGTTTTGTTTTTGAGCATAAACTGGTTTTTTAGCGCTTACATTTAAAGCACTGTGATTGCTTTCGCTATACAGATAAGAAGAATATTTATAAGCTGCTGCATCAATAGTTTTTTTAATAAAGTTTTGAAGTTCTATTTTCTCAGAAAATTCTTCATCTTTTATATAACGAAGTGTTTTTCTAGTTGCAATTAAAATATCTTTTCTAATTGGTTCTACTAATTTTTCTAAATCGTTTTTAAGTTTTGTAATAAAAGCACTGTTTTTGCTTTTTTTAGCTACTCTTTCGAGTAAGCTCGAAGCAATTTTTACTTCTCCTATTAGTTCGTTGTTATAAGCGTTCCAAGCATTTCTTTTTGCAGTGGTAACTGTTTTTTTTGCTTCTTTTTCTAAAATGATTAAATCGGCTTCTGAATCGACAAAACGTAATGTTTCTCCGTTTTCTGTTTCTAATTCAAAATCTAAAATCCATTTTCTCATTTTAGCTATACAGTCGTGTTCTTTTTCCCACTGTAATCTTTCTTTTCCTTTGTATCTTTCATGAGAACCCGATGTAGAGTGCCCTTGTGGTTGTGTTAATTCTTTAACGTGAATTAATACAGGTACATGCTCTTCTCTAGAAATTTTGGCTGCTTTATTATATGTGTCGATTAACTTTACGTAATCCCAACCATTTACAACAAATATCTCGTAACCATTGGCATTATTATCTCTTTGAAAACCTTTTAAGATTTCAGAAATACTTTCTTTTGTTGTTTGGTGTTTTGCGTGAACAGAAATTCCGTATTCATCATCCCAAACACTCATAACCATTGGTACTTGTAAAACACCAGCTGCGTTAATTGTTTCGAAAAATAAACCTTCGCTAGTACTTGCATTACCTATTGTTCCCCAGGCAATTTCATTACCATTCTTAGAAAAATTAGTTTTATTTTGAACACTTTTTTCATTTCTATAGATTTTAGAAGCTTGGGCTAAACCTAATAGACGAGGCATTTGACCAGCTGTTGGAGAAATGTCTGAACTAGAATTATACTGTTCTGTTAAGTTTTTCCAACTTCCATCTTCATTTAAACTATGTGTTGCAAAATGACCACCCATTTGTCTACCAGCAGACATTGGTTCTATTTCGATATCTGTATGCGCATATAACCCTGCAAAAAATTGTTGTGCAGTTAACTCTCCTATTGCCATCATAAAAGTTTGATCTCTGTAATATCCAGATCTAAAATCTCCTTTTTTAAAGGCTTTTGCTAATGCCAATTGTGGTACTTCTTTACCGTCTCCAAAAATTCCGAATTTAGCTTTACCAGTTAAAACTTCTCTTCGACCAAGTAAACTACATTCTCTACTAATTTTAGCAATTTTATAGTCGTTTAAGACCTCTGCTTTAAAATCTTTAAAAGAAAGTTCTTTTGTATCTTGAGTAAGTGTTTTCTGAGCCATATTTTTCTTGAATTATACTTTTGCAAAAGTAGTCATTTTAGTTGATATTTAAAAATTTCTTATTTATTTAGTAATTTATCAACAAATTAATGTTTTTAGTTTAAAATTTTACGAATAATTAAATTTTATACATTTATTTTAAAAATCTCTATGAAATAGAACTAAATGTAGATTTTTAATGAATATTATAAAATTTTATTAAACATTGATTAATGCTTATGTAAAGAAAAGTGCTATGTTAAAGTTGTCTTAAAATTAGAAGAAGTTAGAGCTGGTTTTTATAAAAATCCTCGTCTAAAGAAATTGTAAATAGACCCCAAATCTCCGGTAAAAGTAAATCTAATTTTTTGAGGATATGCTTCTTGTGAAACTTCCCAACCGTTGTTAGAGTATAATGGTAAATAAATTTCGAAAATATTATGAATAAAATTTAATCGGATTCCGTTTTCATAACCAAAAAATAAATATTGGTTTTTATTTTTAAGGAAAGCAACATCATTATAAAATTCTACCCATCTCCATAAACCAATACTAGAGTTTAGGGATAACATATATTGATTGGCAAACCTTGTTGGTAAAACAGATTTAAAACCACCTTCTGTGATAATGAATTGTTGGCTAAATATACCAGAGTCTTCTGATCTACCATAATAATTTAACTCAAATAAATAGTCATTAGCTCTATCTAAACCAAAACTAAAGTAATCTCCTTCAGATTTATTATGAAAAAAAGCACCCGCAAAAACTCTAAAATCTAATTGTGTGTCTGAGGTTGTTAATTTTCTAAATCTAAAATCTGCAGAGATTTTAGAGAAATTTTTAGCAACTTCACCAGTAAAGCTATATCTAGTTTCATTAATAATATCAGGATTAATGTAGTTGTAGCTTAAACTAAAAACGTTATAGTTGTCTTGATCTGTTTTGGTTTCTAAAGGAGAAATTTCTTTATTTATATGTACAATTTTTGCTCTTAAATTCTCTGTACTAGCATCTCTTAAAGACTTTCTTTTAAATTGAATATCTACATAAGGTATTAAAGAACTATAAGATAATTCTGGTGCATACTGTAGGGTGTTTCCTGCAATACCATAAGTAATTTTATAAATATCTGTTTCTTCAAAAAACTGGTTGTACGCTACAGAAAAAGAACCATTAATCATTTTACTTCTAGTAGCGTATCCCGGAGAAATTTTAAATTCTAAATTTCTTTTTATGATTGGTTTGTTGTGTAATTTTACACCCAAAATTAATCCGTCGTAAAAATTATATCCAAAACTAGGTTGATAAAAAATCTGATTGTAATTTGGTGCTTTAACGTCTTTAATTAAAGAGAATTTTAAAGGTTTGTTAAATAGTTTTCTTTTGATGTTGTAATAATTGTCAAGTGTATTGTATTCTGGATAAATATTTTCGTAGTTCAATGCAATTTGATCAAATTTACCCTTTGGTAATGTGGTAGATAGCGTATCAGATATGTTAGTAAACCATTCTTTATATTTAATTTCTTTATTTTTTATACCGTATAAAGCAATAGGAGCAGTAATATTTCTTTTGTTTTTTAGCGTAACTTTTAAGCTATCTTTTGTTTCTGAGACTTTATCAATAGTGTAATCTATTTTTTTATTTGTTTTAATAAAGTCTTTAAAAAACCAAGAAACATCTTTTGAGGTATTTTTGGTAAGAATTTCTTTAAAATCTGAATCGTTCGTAACGTTAAGCTTGTTATTCTGATAAAATTCTTTAATGCTCGAATTTAAAATCTTTTCACCTAAAAATCCTTTAAGGTAAGTAAAACCTAAACCAGCTTTGTATTTGCTTACTATTCTTCTATTAAAATTAGATAAAGAATCTGCCGGAGTATTTAGGGCTTGATCTAAAAATTGTCTTGCAGTAAATTGATATACAAAAGGGTATTTTTCATTAAACTGAAGTTTAGAAATATTAAACCTTTTTAAAAACCAAGAATTTGAAGCTTTACCTAAAAGTTTAATTTCAGGATAATATTTATTTACATATTCTATCATTAAATAATTTTGCAAACCATCTATTAACCAATAATCTTTCCTTTCATTAATTAGTAAAGTTTGTTGTAAATATTTTTTTGATAAAACTTTAAATAAGGTTAGGTCTTGTTTAAAAACATCAGAAAAAGGTCTTATAAAACTTGGTAATTGTGTTAATCCATAGATAGGGTTTTGCTTTCGTATTACTTCATCAATAAAAATTTTATCAGTTGGTAAAACTCCTAAATACGAAGTTAAAAAGTTTAATTCTCTATTTAAAATTACTTCAGTTAGATTTTTGTTGAAATCATCTTGTAAAATATCAGTTTGAATTTCATGGCTATCTGTATAAAATTTTTTAAAGGTATTTTTTCTTTGGATGTCTAAAATAACATCTTTTTGGTTTTTACCATAAAGCTTGTAAGTAGAATAAACTTCTGCGGTATTAGTTTTCTGCTGTTTTAAACTACTTGTTATGTTTAGATAATTGGGTAATTTAAATTGAATGTTAAAAGTGGTATAATCTTCAAATAAATCGTTAAGATTTAAATTACTCATTATCTGCCAACCATCTTTGTAAATTGCAGGAGTTAAATACCAGTATCTTAATCTGTATCCGTTATTGTATTTACCGTAACCAGTAAATTTAGAGTTTGTAATTTTTAAAATATAGGTAACATTAATTTTAGTAGTTTCTTTTGGTTTTAAAGGTTTGTTTAAAAATAATTGTAAAATATCTTGTTTGCTTTCTAGCTCTTTATAAACAATGTTATTAAAGTTTATTGTGATGTTTTTGATTTCTGAGAAACCAATATCTTTTTTATTAGCAAAATATAAGTCTTTTCTAAAATCTTGAATAAAACGTTTGGAAAGTGGTGTTTTTCTATCTTTAAAACTGTTACCCCAATTATGAAGGAAAATATGGTTTAACTCTTGATTAGAGGTGTTTGTGTAAATGATTTCTTGTTGAATTAACAATTTATCGTCTTCTACGTTTAAAGTGGCCTTAACATTAATAGCATTTTGTTGTGCTAAGTTAAAGCCACTATAAAGTAGTATGAAAAATAGTATATAAACTTGTTTTTTCAATAATTAAGAATAAATTAATTAGCGTTAATTAATTTTTAGAAGTTTGGTTTTAATTGATATTTCGCGTAGAACTTGTTAAAATGTTCAACAGCTTCTTCAGCAGTATCTACCACTCTAAATAAGCTCAAATCTTCTAAGCCAATATTTTTTTCTGTTATTAGAGTATTTTTTATCCAATCTAATAATCCACCCCAAAATTTAGAACCTACAAGTACAATTGGAAAACGACCTATTTTCTTGGTTTGTATAAGTGTAATTGCTTCGAAAAGTTCATCTAAAGTTCCAAATCCACCAGGCATCACAACAAAACCTTGAGAATACTTCACAAACATAACTTTACGTACAAAGAAATAATCGAAATCTAAACTTTTACCTGGATCAATCCAAGGATTATCATGTTGTTCGAAAGGTAATTCAATATTTAAACCAACAGAAAGCCCTTTACCTCTGTTTGCTCCTTTGTTACCAGCCTCCATAATTCCTGGTCCACCACCGGTAATAACTCCAAAACCTGCTTGCGTTAATTGATAACCAATTTCTTCTGCTAATTTGTAATAAGGATGATCTGGTTTTGTTCTTGCAGAACCAAAAATAGAAACACAAGGACCAATTTTACTTAATTTTTCATAACCTTCTACAAACTCTGCCATAATTTTAAATATAGCCCAAGAATCGTTTGTTTTAATTTCGTTCCAAGTTTTGGTTTGAAGTTTTTCTTTTATTTTTCTATCGTCATTTGTCATTTTAAGTGTGTTTTATTTATTTTATCATGCTTTAAAAAAGAAAAGCCTGCTAAATTAGTAATTTTTTTAAGAATTTGGCGGTGTAACTAGTTTTATGTTTTGCAATTTCTTCTGGTGTACCTGTAGTTAAAATTTTACCACCCTTTTTACCACCTTCCATACCAACATCAATAATGTAATCTGCTAATTTTACAACATCTAAATTATGTTCTATAATTAGTACGGTATTACCTTTATCTGCTAATTTATTTAAAACTTCCATTAGAACTCTAATATCTTCAAAATGAAGCCCGGTAGTTGGTTCATCTAAAATATAAAATGTGTTACCTGTATCTCTTTTCGATAATTCTGAAGCTAGTTTAATTCTTTGGGCTTCTCCACCAGAAAGTGTAGTAGATTGTTGCCCAAGTGTTATGTAGCCCAAGCCAACATCTTTAATTGTTTTAAGTTTTCTGTGAATTTTAGGAATTTTAACAAAAAAATCTGTAGCGTCTTCAATAGTCATTTCTAAGACATCAGAAATAGATTTTCCTTTGTATCTAATTTCTAAAGTTTCTCTATTAAAACGTTTTCCTTGGCAAGTTTCACACTCTACTTGCACGTCTGGTAAAAAGTTCATTTCTATTACACGAACTCCGCCACCTTGGCAAGTTTCGCATCTACCACCTTTCACGTTAAAAGAAAATCGCCCAGGTTTGTAACCTCTAATAGAAGCTTCGGCAGTTTTTGCAAATAAACTTCTTATTTCATCAAAAGTCTTTGTGTAAGTTGCTGGATTAGATCTAGGTGTTCTGCCGATAGGAGATTGATCGATGTCGATAACTTTATCAATATGTTCTAAACCTTCAATTTTTTTGTATGGCATCGGTTTTTTAACACCTCTGTATATATGAGCATTTAAAATTGGATATAAAGTTTCGTTGATTAATGTAGATTTTCCGCTACCAGAAACGCCGGTGACACAAATCATTTTACCTAAAGGAAATTCTACAGATACATTTTTTAGATTGTTACCTGTTGCTCCTTTTAACTTAATCGTTTTTCCGTTTCCCTCTCTTCTTTTCTTAGGAACTTCAATCTTTTTTCTTCCAGTGATGTAATCAGCTGTAAGTGTTTTCTGTTTTTTTAATTGACTAAATGTGCCTGCGGATACAATTTCTCCACCATGTTTTCCTGCTCCGGGACCAATATCAAAAACAAAATCTGCTTTTTCGATCATGTCTTGGTCATGTTCTACAACCAAAACAGAATTACCAATATCTCTAAGTTTGACTAAAGAATCTATTAATTTTTCATTATCTCTTTGATGTAAACCAATACTTGGTTCATCTAAAATGTATAAAACACCAACAAGTTGAGAGCCAATTTGAGTGGCTAAACGAATTCTTTGTGCTTCACCACCAGATAATGATTTAGATGTTCTATCTAAGGTTAAATAGTTTAAACCAACGTCTAATAAAAACTGAATTCTAGTTCTTATTTCTTTTAAGATTTCAGAAGCTATTTTTAGCTGCTTTTTAGTTAAATCTTTTTCTATGTTTTTAAACCATTTAGCAAGCTCTGTTACATCTAATTGGGCTAAATCACTTATATTTTTATCTAAAATTTTAAAATGTAAAGCTTCTTTTTTTAACCTTTTACCTTGGCAAGTAGAACAAGTAACTTCGTCCATAAAACCTTTTGCCCATCTTTTTATAGAAGTGCTTTCTGCGCTCTTGTACTGGTTCTCAATAAATGCGACAATCCCTTCAAAATCGATTTTATAATTTCTTCTTACACCAACAGTTTTAGATTCTATTTCAAAAGATTCGTTACCACCATTTAAAATAATATCTAATGCTTCTTTAGGGATGTCTTTAATTGCATCTGTAAGTTTGAATTTATAGCGTTCAGCGATATTCTGAATTTGTTTAAAAATCCAACTACTTTTTTGTTCTCCAAGCGGAGCAATTCCTCCATTTTTTATTGAGATAGTATCATCCGGAATAACTTTTGATAAATTAATTTCATTTGTTAAACCTAAACCATTACAAGAATTACAAGCGCCCTTAGGTGAGTTAAAAGAAAAAGTATTTGGTTCGGGATTTGGATATGCAATACCAGTTGTAGGGCACATTAATTCTCTACTAAAATATCTTGGGTTATTGTCTTCAACATCAATAACCATCATGATGTTGTTACCAGAGTATAAGGCGGTTTTTATAGTTTCATCTAGACGTTTTTCTACGGATTTGTTTACGGCTAAACGATCGATTACAACTTCAATATCGTGAGTTTTGTATCTGTCTAGCTTCATGCCTTTTTCAATTTCTTGAATTTTACCATCTACACGAACTCGTAAAAAACCTTGTTTAGAAATTTGCTCAAATAATTCTCTATAATGTCCTTTTCTAGATTTAATTAAAGGAGCTAAAACAGCTATTTTTTTATTATCAAAATCTTTTAAAATAAGGTCTTTTATTTGCTCATCAGAATAACTTACCATTTTTTGACCAGTGTTATAAGAATAAGCTTCACCGGCTCTGGCAAAAAGCAATCTTAAAAAATCATAAATTTCTGTAATGGTGCCAACGGTAGATCTCGGACTTTTATTTGTTGTTTTTTGTTCAATAGAAATTACTGGCGATAAACCATCAATTTTGTCTACATCTGGCCTTTCTAATCCTCCTAAAAATTGTCTGGCATACGCAGAGAAAGTTTCTATATAGCGTCTTTGTCCTTCGGCGTAAATAGTGTCAAAAGCTAAAGAAGACTTTCCGCTACCGCTTAAGCCGGTTATAACCACTAGTTTTTCGCGAGGAATTTTTACATCAATATTCTTTAAATTATGAGCTCTTGCTCCGTAAACTTCTATAAATTCTTGGTCTTTCAAATGTGCCTTATTTTTCAAAAAAAGCAAAGTTAATCATTAGAAATTTAATTTAAGAATCAATCTAAAAACCTTTGTAAATGTTTTTTAACTAGTTTTAAGATGTTTAAGAAATAAAAAATCTTCCTTTTAAAAATGTAAAATAGTATCTTGCGATATATTTAATTTGGTAAATAATGATAGACAGTATTCGTCATTTTTTCGAAAGAAATGGATTTGGAGTTTTTTCTAGATTGGCAGATAGATTAGGAATAAGGGCTTTAAATGTTCGTTTATTCTTTATATATGTTACATTTTTTACTGCAGGTTTGTCTTTTGGATTGTATTTAACAATGGCTTTTATTTTAAAGCTAAAAGATATGATTTACACCAAAAGAAGCTCGGTTTTTGATTTGTAAAATATGAAGTTTCTAAAATCGAAAATAAATAAAATTGCTTTACTAGTTATGTTAATAATTGGTGTTGGTACAATTGGTTATATGTCGCTTTCTGGCTATAATTTTGTAGACGCACTTTACATGACTGTAATTACTGTAACAACAGTTGGTTTTGGTGAGTTGCAACCTTTCTCGCCGGCAGAAAAAGTATTTACAATCTTTTTAATTTTAACAAGTATTACCATTTTTGGTTATGCGGTTTCTTCGTTTTCAGAATATCTGGTAAGCGGTAAATTATTTCAACATTTTAAACACAGAAAAGTGGAAAAACAAATAAATCATTTAAAAAACCACACCATTGTCTGTGGTTACGGTAGAAACGGTAAGCAAGCAATATTAAAATTAAAAAACTATAATAAAGAGTTTGTTGTTGTAGAAAAAGATAAAGAAATGATTTCTTTTTTAGATTCTGAAGGAATTTTAAATATTGAAGGAGATGCAACTCTAGATGAAACTTTATTAAAAGCAGGTATCGAAAAAGCTTCTTTTTTAATAACAGCTTTACCTTCGGATGCGAATAATTTATTTGTCGTATTAACTGCAAGTCAATTAAATAATAAGTGTACAATTATTAGTAGAGCTTCTAACGAGTCTTCTTACAAAAAACTAAAATTTGCAGGTGCAAATAACGTAATCATGCCAGATAAACTTGGTGGAAATCATATGGCTTCTTTAGTTACCACGCCAGATGTTATAGAGTTTGTAGATCGATTAACAATAGAAGGAGAGACAACGGCAAATTTAGAAGAGATAGCTGTAAACGATTTACCAACAAAATTTCTAAATAAAACTATTTTAGATTTAGATTTAAGAAAGCAAACCGGTTGTACTGTAATAGGTTTTAGAAACCCAGATAAAGATTATGTAATTAATCCAGAGGCAAATATCAAATTGGTAGAAAACTCTCAATTAATTGTTTTGGGTAGACCAGAGCAAATTATTAAATTAAGACAAATCTTTTAAATGAAAAAAGTAATTATTACCGGTAGTAATGGTTTGTTGGGTCAATCTTTATTGAATTTATTATTAAAAAGTAAAGATTCTTATGGTGTTTATGGTTTCTCTAAAGGAAAGAATAGAAGCGGAAGAGAAGATTTTAATTACACTACTTTAGATATTACAGATAAAGTTTTATTAATTGATACTGTTTCTAAAATTAAACCAGATTTTATTATAAATACAGCAGCTATGACAAACGTAGATGCTTGTGAAGATTCTAGAGAAACTTGCCATAAATTAAATGTGGAAGTTGTAGAATCTTTAAAGGGTATTTCCAAAAAACTTAAAATACATCTAATTCATATTTCTTCGGATTTTATTTTTGATGGCAAAAAAGGATATTATAAAGAGTCTGATGTTCCAAATCCTTTAAGTTATTATGGTGAGTCAAAATTAAAATCAGAACAAGTTTTACTGAATTCAGAAATAGATTTTACAATTTTAAGAACAATTTTAGTCTACGGAAAAGTTTTTGACATGAGTAGAAGTAACATTGTACTTTGGGTAAAAAATATGTTAGAAAGCGGTAAAGAAATTACAATTGTAGATGATCAATTTAGAATGCCAACTTATGTAGAGGAGTTAGCATTGGCTTGCAAGATAGTTATTGATAAAAAAGCAAAAGGCATTTTTAATATTTCTTCGGATAAACTACTTAGCGTATATGAAATCGCACAACAAATTGCAGAGGTTTTTAATTTGAATAAAAATTTAATAAAACCAATTTCTACCAAGACATTAAATCAAAAAGCTACAAGACCTGCAAAAACCGGTTTCGACTTAACTAAAACGAATAAAGAGTTAGGCTTTAAAACAAATTCTTTTAAAATAGATTTACAAAAGTTTAAAGAAACGTTGTTATAAAGTTACTTTTAACGCTTAAAACTTGTTAAAAGAGCATTTTTTTATGATATTGCGGGTCACTAAATTTAAATTAATCAAATTTCTATTATGAATAAAAAACTTCTTTCGTTGTTAATGTTAGCAACGCCCTTTTTTACATTTGCTCAAGAAAAAGGTTTAGATCAACAAATTGATGAGGCATTTGGTAATGCAACAGGATGGTTTGTAGATTTTATTTTTTATCAAATTCCTTTTACAGATACTATTAGTATTTATTGGGTTTTATTCCCATTAATCTTAGGGGCTTTATATTTTACAGTTTATTTTAACTTTATCAATTTTAGAGGTTTTTTTACATCTATAAATATTGTTAGAGGTAAATATGACGCTTTAGAAGGTAAAGGCGAAAATAAAGCTATTGAAGTTTCAAATACTGTTTCAACAACAGAAGAAGGTGATAACCCAGATACCATTAGAGTAGAGGGGCATGAAGGAGAGGTTTCACATTTTCAAGCATTAACAGCTGCGCTTTCTGCAACTGTAGGTCTAGGTAATATTGCAGGAGTTGCAATTGCTGTTTCAATTGGTGGTGCAGGTGCAACTTTCTGGATGATTGTTGCTGGTTTCTTAGGTATGGCGTCTAAGTTTGTAGAATGTACTTTAGGTGTAAAATATAGAGATATTGAAGCAGATGGTACCGTTTACGGAGGGCCAATGTATTACTTAACAAAAGGATTAAAAAATAAAACTCTAGGTAAGATTTTAGCAGCTTTATTTGCAATTTTTGTTATTGGTGGATCTTTTGGAGGAGGAAACATGTTTCAGGTAAATCAAGCATTTCAATTAGTTCAAAATATTACAGGTGGTTCAGAGTCTATTCTAGCAGGTAAAGGTTGGTTATTCGGTTTAGTTATGGCTGTTTTAGTTGGTATTGTAATTATCGGAGGAATTAAGAAGATAGCTAAGGTTACCGACAAAATTGTACCATTTATGGTTGCAATTTATGTGGGAGCAGCATTATTTGTAATTTTTGCAAATTATGATATGATTGGTGATGCTTTCGTACAAATTTTTGATGGAGCTTTTAGTCCAGAAGGGATTGCTGGTGGTGCAATAGGTGTAATGATTCAAGGTTTTAGAAGAGCAGCATTTTCTAATGAGGCAGGTATCGGTTCTGCTTCTATCGCGCATTCAGCAGTAAAAACTAAATATGCAGCAAGTGAAGGGATGGTTGCTTTATTAGAGCCATTTATAGATACTGTTGTAGTTTGTACAATGACAGCTTTAGTATTAATTATTACAGGTAATGTAACTGCAGAAAATGCATCTTTAAATGATGCACAAGCAATTTTATTAACTTCAGGAGCATTTGAGTCAGCAATTTCTTGGTTTCCATACGTATTAACAGTTGCAGTAGTTTTATTTGCATTTAGTTCTATGATCTCTTGGTCTTACTACGGTTTCCAAGGTTGGTCTTATTTATTCGGAAGATCAAAAAAGATGGAATACACTTATAAAGTTATTTTCTGTATTTTTGTTGTAATTGGTGCTGCAGCTAGTTTAGGTTCTGTAATTGGTTTCTCAGATGCAATGGTATTTGCAATGATGGTTCCAAACATGATTGGTTTAATTCTTTTAGCGCCTAAGGTTAAAGAAGAATTAAAGAAATATATGAGTGCTATTAAAACAAATAAAGCATAAAAGTATAAATGAACATATTTAAATCCCATTTCTGGTATAATAAAAACCAAAGAAATGGGATTTTTTTATTGGTTATAATTATAGCTTTATTCCAGATTGCTATTTATTTTTTTAAAGATTCAGGTAAAAGTGTATCATCATCTCCCGATAAAAGAACTTTAGCTTTTTACAATAAGATTGATAGCTTAAAATTAGTAGCTTTAGAATCTAGCAAGCCTCGGTTATATCCATTCAATCCAAATTATATTACAGATTATAAAGGCGCGCAATTAGGCATGTCTATAAGTGAAATAGACAAATTACTTGCTTACAGAAAGCGTAATCAATTTGTAAATTCAAAAGAAGAGTTTCAAAAAGTTACAAATATTTCTGATTCACTTTTAAATAGAATTGCCCCGTATTTTAAGTTTCCCGATTGGATTAACCAGCAAAAAGTAAGTGGAAACAAATCTAATATAGTGAAACATTCTAAAATAAAGAATAATATTTTATCTACTACAGATATTAATAAAGCAACTTTAGAAGATTTTAAAACAATTAATGGTGTTGGAGATAAAATTTCAGCTAGAATTATTAAGTATCGTTCTAAATTACAAGGATTTTCTATGTTAAGTCAATTAGATGAAATATGGGGTTTGAAGCCTGAAATTTTGGTTAAAATTAAACAAACCTTCAAGCTTGTTAAATTGCCATATATTCAAAAAATCAATATAAACACGGCTACTTTTAAAGAAATTCTTAAAACTCCGTATGTAGATTATGAATTATGTAAAAAGATATTTGAGTATAGGGATGAGGTAGCTGAATTACAAAATATTGCACAATTAAAAAATATCAGTGGTTTTCCGTTAGATTTGTATGACAGAATAGTCTTATATTTGGTAGCTAAATAAACAATTCAAAATTCTTACCAGATGAACAGTATGTACTTTACTGAAGAACACGATGCTTTTCGTGCAAGTTTTAAAGATTTTTTACAGAAGGAAGTAGTTCCTCATATTGATAAATGGGAAAAAACAGGAACCATAGACAGATTTATTTGGAAAAAATTTGGCGAAATGGGATATTTCGGTTTGTGTACACCAGAAGAGTACGGGGGATTAGATTTAGATTTATTCTACACCGTAATTTTTTTAGAAGAATTACAAAAGGTTAATTCAGGTGGTTTTGCAGCAGCAATGTGGGCGCATGAATTTTTAGCAATGACACATCTTAATAAAGAAGGTACAGATTTTATCAAACAAAAATATCTTGTGCCAAGTGTAGAAGGCGACAAAATTGGTTGTCTTTGTATTACAGAACCTTTTGGCGGAAGTGATGTTGCGGGTATGAGATCTACAGCTATAAAAAAAGGCGATAAATATATTTTAAACGGATCTAAGACTTTTATAACTAACGGAGTATATTCTGATTATTTAATTGTTGCAGCTAAAACAGACCCTTCAGATAAATATAAAGGGATTAGTATTTTTGTAGTTGATAGAGAAGCAAAAGGTATTTCTGCAACTAAATTAGATAAATTAGGTTGGAGAGCATCAGATACAGGAGAAATTGCTTTTGATAATGTTGAAATTCCTGTAGAAAACTTAATGGGAGAAGAAGGAAAAGGTTTTCCTTACATTATGCAACATTTTGCTTTAGAAAGATTAATAATGGGTGTAAATGCACATGCAAGAGCAGAATTCGCTGTAGATTATGCAATTAATTACATGCAAGAAAGAGTTGCTTTTGGTAAATCTCTAGATAAATTTCAAGCTTTAAGACATAAAATAGCAGAAATGTCTAGTAAAGTAGATATGTGTAGAGAGTATAACTACTCAATAACAAAAAGGTTAGATTTAGGAGCTTATGTTGTTAAAGAAGCAAGTATGTCTAAGTTATTGTCTACTAAGATGGCAGATGAAGTTATTTATGATGCTTTGCAACTTTTAGGAGGTTATGGTTATATGGAAGAATATCCGATGGCGAGATTATTACGAGATAGTAGGTTAGGGCCAATTGGTGGAGGAACTTCAGAAATATTAAAAGAGATTATTGCTAAAATGATAATAGATAACAAAGAATATAAACCAGCAACCTAATAAATTTTTATATTTTATTATTTTTTGACATGATAATAATTATTAAAAACTGTTTTAAACTATTGAAAGTTAGTGTAAATAGAAGATTTAAAATAATTTTACTTTAGTAATTGTTATTTCATAATTTGTAACTACATTTGCAAACCAAAAAATAAACCAAATAGCCAATGCGCTATTCAAAATATAAAGATACTATGAAGGGAGGTGCTAACTTATGTTAATTATACCTATTAAAGAAGGAGAAAATATAGATAGAGCGTTAAAGCGTTATAAAAGAAAATTCGATCGTACTAAAACGATGAAGAACTTACGTAACAGAAAAAACTTTACAAAGCCATCTGTAGCGAAAAGAGCTCAAAGAATAAAAGCTTCTTACGTTCAAAGACTAAGAACACAAGAAGAAGTTGGATAGATCTAACTTATTCTTAAAATAATAAATCTCGTACTAAATTTAGTGCGAGATTTTTTTTGCTTAAAAAACACTAAATTTGATTATAAAATTTCAATAATGATAATCAATTCGTTTTTAGAGTATTTGTCCTTAGAAAAAAAATATTCTAAACATACTGTAACTGCATATAGAACAGATTTAATTGCTTTTAAAGAATTTTGTTTGTCAGAATTTGATTTAAAAGATTTGTTAGAGGTAAAATACCCTTTTGTCAGAAGTTGGATTGTCAATATGGTAAATTCTAATATCTCAAATAATTCGATTAATAGGAAGATTAGTTCTCTAAAGTCATTTTACAAATTTTTGCAAAAAACTGGTCAATTAGATAGTAATCCGTTAGCAAAACATAAAGCTTTAAAAATCAAGAGGAAAGTTCAAGTGCCATTTACAGTAAATGAGATTAACTCTGTTATAAATAATTTAAAAGATGATGATAGTTTTGAAGCATTTCGGAATAAATTATTGGTAGAGTTATTATACTCAACAGGAATAAGAAGGGCTGAATTGATTAACATAAAATTGAAAGATGTAAATTTTTCTAATAACACTTTAAAAGTTTTAGGTAAAAGAAATAAAGAACGTTATGTACCAATATTACCATCTGTATTAGTTTCTATGACCAAGTATTTAGAAGAGAGAAATAAAGAGGGGTTTATTTCAGAATATTTACTAATTACTTCAAAAGGAAATAAATTATATGAAACACTTGTTTACAGAATTATAAATTCTTACTTTAGTCATGTCTCATCAAAGGTAAAAAAGAGTCCGCATATTTTAAGGCATTCTTTTGCGACACATCTTTTAAATGAAGGGGCAGATTTAAATTCGGTTAAAGAGTTGCTAGGGCATTCATCTTTAGCCTCTACGCAAATCTATACTAGTAATAGTTTAGAAGCAATAAAAAAAGTGTATAATAATGCTCACCCTAGAAGCAATAAAAAAGGATAAAGTATGAAAGTATTCACGCAATCAGTAAATTTTAATGCAGATAGTCAATTAATAAAGTTTGCAGAAACTAAGGTTTTAACATTGTCTAAATTTCATGATAAGATAGTTGATGCAGAAGTTTTTTTAAAAGTTCAAAATACAAGTGATAAAGAAAATAAAATAACCGAAATAAAAATTAATATACCTGGTAGTGAGTTAATTGTTAAAAGAGAAACAAAAACTTTTGAAGAAGGTATAAATGCTGCTGTAGATAATTTAAAGAGGCAGTTAAAAAGGTCTAAAGAGAAATTAAGAAATTCTATGATTTCATAAAGTGAAAAAAAATAAAAAAAAATTAAAAAAAAGTTTTGGAAATTGAAAAAACTTTATACATTTGCAATCCGTTAGAAATAGCGGGTTGTTTTTGTAACAACAAAAGCCGATGTAGCTCAGCTGGCTAGAGCAGCTGATTTGTAATCAGCAGGTCGTGGGTTCGAGTCCCTCCATTGGCTCAATAAATTAGATTACAGTTGTAATTTAAAAGTTCATTAAAATAGTAAATTATCGGGGAGATACTCAAGCGGCCAACGAGGACGGACTGTAACTCCGTTGACTATGTCTTCGCAGGTTCGAATCCTGCTCTCCCCACAATTTACAATTTGCGAAAGTAGCTCAGTTGGTAGAGCGTCAGCCTTCCAAGCTGAATGTCGCCGGTTCGAACCCGGTCTTTCGCTCAAAAATACCAGCAAGCCGGTGTAGCTCAGTTGGTAGAGCGCATCCTTGGTAGGGATGAGGTCGTGGGTTCAAGTCCCATCGCTGGCTCATTTTTTATGTATTATTAGACACTAAATATATTTAAACTAAGAATTAAAATTAATAATTATGGCAAAAGGAACTTTTGACCGTTCGAAACCACACTTAAACATTGGTACTATCGGACACGTAGATCACGGTAAAACAACTTTAACTGCGGCTATTACTAAAGTATTAGCTGATGCAGGATTCTCTGAGGCTAGATCTTTTGATCAGATTGATAATGCTCCGGAAGAAAAAGAAAGAGGTATTACAATTAATACTTCTCACGTAGAGTACCAAACTGAGAAGCGTCACTATGCACACGTAGATTGTCCAGGTCACGCCGATTATGTTAAGAACATGGTAACTGGTGCTGCTCAAATGGATGGTGCTATTTTAGTTGTTGCTGCAACAGATGGTCCAATGCCACAAACTAGAGAGCATATCTTATTAGGTCGTCAAGTAGGAATTCCTCGTATCGTTGTTTTCTTGAACAAAGTTGATATGGTTGATGATGAAGAGCTTTTAGAATTAGTTGATATGGAAGTTAGAGAATTATTATCTTTCTATGAGTACGATGGAGATAATGGTCCTGTAGTTTCAGGTTCTGCTTTAGGAGCTTTAAATGGTGAGCAAAAATGGGTTGATACTGTTCTTGAATTAATGACAGAAGTTGATGCTTGGATTGAAGAGCCTTTAAGAGAGGTTGATAAAGATTTCTTAATGCCTGTTGAAGATGTATTCTCTATTACAGGTCGTGGTACTGTAGCAACTGGTCGTATTGAGACAGGTATTGCAAACACAGGAGATGTTGTAGATATTATAGGTATGGGAGCTGAAAAAATGACTTCTACTATTACTGGTATTGAGATGTTCCGTCAAATCTTAGATAGAGGTGAGGCTGGAGATAACGCAGGTATCTTATTAAGAGGTATTGCTAAGGAAGATATTAAAAGAGGTATGGTAATCTGTAAGCCAGGTTCTGTTACTCCACACGCTAAATTTAAAGCAGAAGTTTATGTTTTAAAGAAAGAAGAAGGTGGTCGTCATACTCCATTCCATAACAATTACCGTCCACAGTTTTATGTAAGAACAACGGATGTTACAGGTACAATTAACTTACCTGATGGTGTTGAAATGGTAATGCCAGGAGATAACTTAACAATTACTGTTGATTTAATTCAGCCAATTGCATTAAATGTAGGTTTACGTTTCGCTATCCGTGAAGGTGGTAGAACTGTAGGTGCAGGTCAGGTAACTGAATTATTAGATTAATATTTTATATTGATTTAACACAAGTATAAATTTAAAAGGGTGTCCCGATTTTATCGGGATGCCTTTATAAATGAAAATATAAACGGGTTTAGCTCAGTTGGTAGAGCACTGGTCTCCAAAACCAGGTGTCGGGAGTTCGAGTCTCTCAATCCGTGCAAAAACATACAATTAGAATGAAGTTTATACATTATATTAAAGATTCTTTTGATGAACTAAGCAATCATATGACTTGGGTTTCAAAGGAAGAAGCTCAAAAGACAACAGTAACAGTAGCAGTGTTCACTATTTTGTTCGCTTTAGCTGTAGCAGGTATAGACTATGTTTTTCAAACAGGTTTAGATAACTTTTTCACAATGTTTAAATCTAATTAGAGATGGCAACTGATTCAGTAATGAAATGGTATGTTGTTAGAGCCATTGGTGGACAAGAGAATAAGGTAAAAGCTTACATAGAGACAGAAATCTCTAGAGTAGGCTTATCTGATTATGTAAATCAAGTAATCGTACCAACTGAAAAGGTAGTTCAGGTGCGCAATGGAAAGAAAATTAATAGAGAAAGAGTTTATTTTCCGGGTTACATTATGGTAGAAGCTAATTTGTCTGGTGAAGTTCCTCACGTTATTAAAGCTATTACAGGAGTAATTGGCTTTTTAGGTGAAACAAAAGGAGGTGAACCTGTACCTATGCGTAAATCTGAAGTTAATAGAATGCTAGGTAAAGTAGATGAATTATCTGTAAGAGATGAGAATGTCGCAATTCCATTTAATATAGGTGAGACAATAAAAGTTGTCGATGGACCTTTTAATGGTTTTGACGGTACTATTGAAAAAGTTAATGAAGAAAAGCGTAAGCTTGAGGTTATGGTGAAAATATTCGGAAGAAAAACACCATTAGAATTAAGTTATATGCAAGTAGAAAAGATATAATTGTTACACAAATATATATCGATTTATTTTTTGGCTTCCAACTTAAAATAAATCATTAAACATTTTTAAAATGGCAAAAGAAGTTAGTAAAGTAGTTAAGTTACAAGTAAGGGGAGGCGCAGCGAATCCATCGCCGCCGGTTGGACCCGCTTTAGGTGCTGCTGGTGTTAACATTATGGAGTTCTGTAAACAGTTTAATGCAAGAACGCAAGACAAACAAGGTAAGGTTTTACCGGTTGTTATTACTGTTTTCAAAGACAAATCGTTTGATTTTGTTGTAAAAACTCCTCCTGCAGCAGTTCAGTTACTAGAAGCGGCCAAAATTAAGAAAGGTTCAGGTGAACCAAACAGAAAGAAAGTAGCATCAGTTACTTGGGATCAGATTAAAACAATTGCAGAAGACAAAATGGTAGATTTAAATGCCTTTGAAGTTTCTTCAGCAATGCGTATGATTGCAGGTACAGCACGTTCTATGGGATTAACAGTAAAAGGTGATGCACCAGCATAAACTTTATAAAAAGTAGTAAAATGGCAAAATTAACAAAAAAGCAAAAAGAAGCTTACGCAAAGGTAGATAGCTCTAAATCTTATGATTTAGCAGCAGCTTCAGCTCTAGTCAAAGACATTACTAATGTAAAGTTTGATGCATCAGTAGACTTAGCAATACGTTTAGGAGTAGATCCTCGTAAAGCTAATCAAATGGTTCGTGGTGTTGTAACATTACCACACGGAACAGGTAAAGATGTTAAAGTTTTAGCATTAGTAACTCCAGATAAAGAAGCAGAGGCTACAGCAGCTGGTGCTGATTATGTAGGATTAGATGAATATCTTCAAAAGATAAAAGGTGGTTGGACAGACGTCGATGTGATCATCACGATGCCAAGTGTAATGGGTAAATTAGGTCCTTTAGGTAGAGTATTAGGTCCAAGAGGATTAATGCCAAACCCAAAGACTGGTACCGTTACTATGGATGTTGCAAAAGCCGTTCAAGATGTTAAAGCTGGTAAAATAGACTTTAAAGTAGATAAAACTGGTATTGTACACGCTGCAATTGGAAAGGTATCTTTCGATGCTAAGAAAATTGAAGAAAATGCAAACGAGTTAATACAAACAATTATTAAATTGAAACCTACAACAGCAAAAGGAACGTATGTAAAAAGCGTTTTTATTTCTAGTACTATGAGTCCTAGTATACCTGTTGAAGTTAAAACTGTTTAATACGTTAAAACTTATAATTATGACTAGAGAAGAGAAATCACAAGTAATACAAGATTTAACAGCAGTATTAGCAGATACAAACACTTTATATTTAGCAGACATTTCTGGTTTAGATGCACAAACAACATCTAATTTAAGAAGAGCTTGTTTTAAAGCAGGGGTTCAGTTATCAGTTGTTAAAAATACGTTACTTGCAAAAGCAATGGAAGCTTCAGATAAAGATTTTGGAGACTTACCAACAGTATTAAAAGGAAATACTTCAATGATGATTTCTGAGGCTGCAAATGCACCTGCGAAATTAATCAAAGAGTTTAGAAAGAAGTCTAAAGATAGACCTTTATTAAAAGGTGCATTTGCAGAAGAATCTATCTATATTGGGGATGATCAATTAGATGCTTTAGTAGATATTAAATCTAGAGAAGAATTAATTGGAGAAATCATTGGATTATTACAGTCTCCTGCTAAGAATGTTGTTTCAGCATTACAGTCAGGTGGACAAACACTTTCAGGTATTATTAAAACTTTATCTGAAAAATAATTACGCGCACAAATAAACTATAATAAACAAAATTTTTAAAAACAATTAAAATGGCAGAATTAAAAGATTTCGCAGAGCAATTAGTTAACTTAACAGTAAAAGAAGTTAATGAATTAGCTACTATTTTAAAAGATGAGTATGGTATTGAGCCAGCAGCAGCAGCAGTAGCTGTAGCAGGACCAGCAGCAGGTGGAGCAGAAGCTGCAGATGAGCAAACTGAATTTGATGTTATTTTAACAGCAGCAGGAGCTTCTAAATTAGCAGTTGTAAAATTAGTTAAAGAATTAACTGGTTTAGGATTAAAAGAAGCTAAAGGTATCGTAGATAGCGCACCAGCAGCAGTAAAAGAAGGTGTATCTAAAGATGAGGCTGAAGGTCTTAAAGCATCTTTAGAAGAAGCTGGAGCTGAGGTAGAGCTTAAGTAAGCTATTACTCCCGACGTGTAAACGTAACGGGAAAACAAATTTAGGTTTAGGTACTAGGGACGCTTGTCTCTAGACCTAAACCATTTTGTGTATATATTCGTTCTTTATTTTAATTCAGATTTTAATCAAAAAAATATACTCTTTTGGCAACGAAAAACACTACTGAAAGAATCAACTTCGCAACTTCTCAAATGATTAAAGAATATCCAGACTTTTTGGATATTCAGGTTAAATCTTTTCAAGATTTTTTCCAACTTCAAACGAAAGCAGAAGAAAGAGGTGAAGAAGGTTTGTACAAAACCTTCATGGATAACTTTCCAATTACAGATACAAGAAATCAATTTGTATTAGAATTTTTAGACTACTTCGTAGATCCACCAAGATATTCTATACAAGAATGTATCGAAAGAGGTCTAACACACAGTGTGCCTTTAAAAGCACGTTTAAAACTTTACTGTACAGATCCAGAACACGAAGATTTCGAAACAATTGTACAAGATGTTTATCTTGGTACAATACCTTATATGACAAACTCTGGTACTTTTGTAATAAATGGTGCAGAGCGTGTGGTAGTTTCTCAGTTACATAGATCACCAGGTGTGTTCTTTGGGCAATCTTTCCACGCGAATGGTACAAAACTATACTCAGCAAGAGTAATTCCTTTTAAAGGTTCTTGGATAGAATTTGCTACCGATATCAATCAAGTAATGTATGCTTATATTGATAGAAAGAAAAAATTACCAGTAACAACATTATTCAGAGCCATCGGTTTTGAAAGAGATAAAGATATTTTAGAGATTTTTGATCTTGCAGAAGAAGTTAAAGTTTCTAAAGCTGGATTAAAAAAAGTATTAGGTCGTAAATTGGCTGCTAGAGTTTTAAAAACTTGGCATGAAGATTTTGTAGATGAAGATACTGGTGAAGTTGTATCTATCGAAAGAAATGAAATTATTTTTGATCGTGATACAATTTTAGATAAAGAACATATAGACGAAATAATAGATGCAGGTGCTAAAACCGTTTTACTTCATAAAGAAGATAACGATATGGCAGATTATGCAATTATACACAATACGTTACAAAAAGATCCTACCAATTCTGAAAAAGAGGCAGTAGAACATATTTATAGACAATTACGTAATGCAGAACCGCCAGATGAGGAGACTGCAAGAGGTATTATAGATAAGTTGTTCTTTTCTGAACAAAGATATAATTTAGGTGAAGTTGGTCGTTTTAGAATGAACACTAAACTTCAGTTAAACGAACCTATAGATCAAAAAGTATTAACTAAATTAGATATTATTACTATAATTAAATATTTAATTGAATTAATAAACTCTAAGGCAGAAGTTGATGATATTGATCACTTATCTAACAGACGTGTAAGAACTGTTGGTGAGCAATTAGCAGGTCAGTTTGGTGTTGGTTTGGCTCGTATGGCTAGAACAATTCGTGAGCGTATGAATGTGCGTGATAATGAGGTGTTTACTCCTATCGATTTAATTAATGCTAAGACTTTATCATCTGTAATTAATTCTTTCTTTGGTACAAACCAGTTATCTCAATTTATGGATCAAACGAATCCATTAGCAGAGATTACGCACAAGCGTAGATTATCTGCACTTGGGCCAGGTGGTTTATCAAGAGAAAGAGCAGGTTTTGAGGTTCGTGATGTTCACTATACTCACTACGGACGTTTATGTCCTATTGAAACACCTGAAGGACCAAACATTGGTTTAATTTCTTCGCTTTCTGTATTTGCAAAAGTGAACAATTTAGGTTTTATCGAAACTCCTTATAGAAAAGTAGATAATGGTGTAGTTGCTAAAGAAGAACCAACTTATTTAAGTGCAGAAGAAGAAGAAGGTAAGAAAATTGCTCAATCTAATTTAGAACTTAAAGAAGACGGTAGTATTGTTTTAGATAGAGTTATTGCTCGTGAAGAAGGAGATTTCCCTGTTGTTACACCAGATGTAATTGATTATATGGATGTTGCACCTAATCAAATTGCGTCAATATCTGCATCTTTAATTCCTTTCTTAGAGCATGATGATGCGAACAGAGCCTTAATGGGATCTAACATGATGCGTCAAGCTGTACCATTATTAAGGCCAGAATCTCCAATTGTTGGTACTGGTTTAGAACGTAGAGTTGCAAAAGATTCTCGTATCTTAATTAATGCTGAAGGGGCAGGTGAAGTAATTTATGTAGATGCAAATAAAATTACAATTAAGTATGACAGAACAGAAGAAGAGAAACTAGTAAGTTTTGATTCTGATGAAGTTTCTTATAACTTAATTAAGTTTAGAAAAACAAATCAAGGAACTAATATCAACCTAAAACCAATTGTAGAAAGAGGTGATAGAGTAGAAGAAGGTCAGGTTCTTTGTGAAGGTTATGCTACACAAAAAGGAGAATTAGCTTTAGGAAGAAATATGAAAGTAGCCTTTATGCCTTGGAAAGGGTATAACTTTGAGGATGCAATTGTAATTTCAGAAAAAGTTGTTCGAGAAGATATATTTACATCTATTCATATTGATGAGTATTCTTTAGATGTTAGAGATACAAAATTAGGAACTGAAGAGTTAACTAATGATATTCCTAATGTTTCTGAAGAGGCTACAAAAGATTTAGATGAAAACGGAATGATTAGAATAGGAGCAGAAGTTAATCCTGGTGATATCTTAATTGGTAAAATTACACCAAAAGGAGAATCTGATCCTACTCCAGAAGAAAAATTATTACGCGCTATTTTTGGTGATAAAGCTGGTGATGTTAAAGATGCTTCTTTAAAAGCTTCTCCATCATTAAGAGGTGTAGTAATTGATAAGAAATTATTTAAGAGAGCCTTAAAAGATAAAAATAAAAGAATTAGAGATAAAGAAGCAGTAGCTACTTTAGAGCAATCTTTTGTTTCTAAATTTGAAGGTTTAAAAGACGAATTAATCGAGAAATTATTTACTTTAATTAGTGGTAAAACTTCTCAAGGAGTATTTAATGATTTAGGAGAAGAAGTTTTACCAAAAGGTAAAAAATATACTCTTAAGATGTTAAATTCTGTTGATGATTATGTGCATTTAACTGGTTCTTGGACAACAGATAGCGATTTAAATAAATTAGTTGGTGAGTTAGTTCATAACTACAAGATTAAAGTTAATGATTTACAAGGATCATTACGTCGTCAAAAGTTTACAATTTCAGTTGGTGATGAATTACCAGCAGGTATTTTAAAATTAGCTAAAGTTTATATTGCTAAGAAACGTAAACTTAAAGTTGGTGATAAAATGGCTGGACGTCATGGTAACAAAGGTATTGTTGCTCGTATAGTTAGAGCAGAAGATATGCCTTTCTTAGAAGACGGAACTCCAGTAGATATCGTATTAAATCCATTAGGTGTACCATCTCGTATGAACATTGGTCAGATTTATGAAACTGTTCTTGGTTGGGCAGGTCAAAAATTAGATACTAAATATGCAACTCCTATCTTTGATGGGGCATCATTAGAGCAAATTAACGGAATTACAGATTCAGCTGGTGTACCAAGATTTGGACACACATATTTATATGACGGAGGAACAGGTAAACGTTTTGATCAACCAGCAACAGTTGGTATTATCTACATGATTAAGTTAGGTCATATGATTGAAGATAAAATGCATGCTCGTTCTATAGGACCATACTCATTAATTACACAACAACCATTAGGTGGTAAAGCACAGTTTGGTGGTCAACGTTTTGGAGAGATGGAAGTTTGGGCACTTGAAGCATATGGTGCATCAAGTATCTTAAGAGAAATCTTAACTGTAAAATCTGATGATGTAATGGGTAGAGCAAAAACATACGAAAGTATTGTGAAAGGTGAAACTATGCCAGAACCTGGTTTACCAGAATCATTTAACGTATTAATGCATGAACTTAAAGGTTTAGGTTTAGACGTTAGATTAGAAGAATAACAAAAATTGATACAAGAAGTAGGTTTATAATCTACTTCTTGTAATCATTTATTTATAAGTCTCATTGAGGCCATTTTTACAATTTTAATTCGAATCCATCAACATGGCAAGAAAACAAGAGAAGTACACTGTAAAAAAGTTTAATAAAATCTCAATTGGTTTATCATCACCAGAAGCTATTTTAGAAATTTCTAAAGGTGAAGTTTTAAAACCAGAAACAATAAATTACCGTACACATAAACCAGAAAGAGATGGTTTATTTTGTGAGCGTATTTTTGGTCCTGTAAAGGATTATGAATGTGCTTGTGGAAAGTACAAAAGAATTCGCTACAAAGGTATCGTTTGTGATAGATGTGGTGTAGAAGTAACAGAAAAGAAAGTACGTAGAGATAGAGTAGGGCACATTAATTTAGTGGTTCCTGTTGCTCATATTTGGTACTTTAGATCATTACCTAACAAAATGGGTTACCTTTTAGGTTTGCCATCTAAGAAGTTAGATATGATTATTTACTACGAGAGATACGTAGTAATTCAGCCAGGTATTGCTAAAAATGCAGAAGGAGAACCATTACAAAAAATGGACTTCTTAACAGAAGAAGAATACTTAGATATTGCTGATGAATTACCACAAGATAATCAATATTTAGAAGATTCAGATCCAAACAAGTTTATCGCTAAAATGGGTGCTGAGTGTTTAATTGACTTATTGGCAAGAATCGATTTAGAACAATTATCTTTCGATTTAAGACACAAAGCAAACACAGAAACTTCTAAACAACGTAAAACTGAAGCTTTAAAGCGTTTAAATGTTGTTGAAGCATTTAGAGATTCTCAAAAAAATAGAGAAAACAATCCAGAATGGATGATTATGAAGGCGGTTCCGGTAATTCCACCAGAATTAAGACCTTTAGTTCCATTAGATGGTGGCCGTTTTGCTACTTCAGATTTAAATGATTTATATAGAAGAGTTATTATTAGAAACAACCGTTTAAAGAGGTTAGTTGAAATTAAAGCTCCAGAAGTTATTTTACGTAACGAAAAACGTATGTTACAGGAATCTGTTGATTCTTTATTTGATAACACACGTAAATCGTCTGCAGTAAAAACTGAATCTAACAGACCTTTAAAATCTTTATCAGATTCATTAAAAGGTAAACAAGGACGTTTCCGTCAGAATTTATTAGGAAAGCGTGTTGATTATTCTGCACGTTCTGTAATTGTGGTTGGACCAGAAATGAAATTATCTGAATGTGGATTGCCAAAAGATATGGCAGCAGAACTTTACAAGCCTTTTGTAATTAGAAAATTAATTGAAAGAGGTATTGTAAAGACTGTAAAATCTGCAAAGAAAATTATAGATAGAAAAGAACCAGTTGTTTGGGATATTTTAGAAAATGTAATTAAAGGTCATCCAGTTTTATTAAACAGGGCTCCTACTTTACACAGGTTAGGTATTCAAGCTTTTCAACCAAAATTAATTGAAGGAAAAGCAATTCAATTACATCCACTAGCATGTTCTGCATTTAATGCCGATTTTGATGGAGATCAAATGGCTGTGCACTTACCATTAGGACCAGAAGCTATTTTAGAAGCTCAATTATTAATGTTGGCCTCTCACAATATCTTAAACCCTGCAAATGGTGCACCAGTAACTGTACCTTCTCAGGATATGGTTCTTGGTTTATATTATATGACTAAAGAGAGAATTTCTACTCCAGAAGTACCAATCAAAGGAGAAGGGTTAACTTTTTACTCTCCTGAAGAAGTTACTATTGCTTTTAATGAAGAAAAAGTAGACTTAAATGCAGGTATTAAAGTAAGAACTCAAGATATTGATGAAAACGGAGAACAAGTAACTAAAATTATAAAAACTACTGTTGGTAGAGTTTTATTTAATGAAGTTGTTCCTCCGGCTGCTGGTTATATTAATGAAGTATTAACTAAGAAAAATTTACGTGGAATTATTGGAGGCATTTTAAAAGCTACTAATATTCCTACTACCGGAGAATTCTTAGATAATATTAAAAATATGGGATATAAATTTGCTTTTCAAGGTGGTTTATCATTCTCATTAGGAGATATCATTATTCCTGCAGAAAAGCAAGGAATGATTGATGCAGCAAACAAAGAAGTTGAAGCAATTGTAGGTAACTATAATATGGGTATGTTAACGCAAAAAGAGCGTTACAATCAGGTAATTGATATTTGGGGAAGAACAAATAACGATTTAACTGAGTTATCTATGAAACGTTTACGTGAAGATCAACAAGGTTTCAACTCTGTATATATGATGCTTGATTCTGGTGCAAGGGGTTCTAAAGAGCAAATTCGTCAGTTAACAGGTATGCGTGGATTAATGGCTAAGCCTAAAAAGTCTACAGCAGGAGGTGGAGAAATTATTGAAAACCCGATTCTTTCTAACTTTAAAGAAGGTTTATCAATTTTAGAATACTTTATTTCTACTCACGGTGCTCGTAAGGGTCTTGCCGATACAGCCTTAAAAACTGCCGATGCAGGTTATTTAACTCGTAGATTGGTAGATGTATCTCAAGATGTAATTATTAATGAAGAAGATTGTGGTACATTAAGAGGATTAGAAGTTGCGCCTTTAAAGAAAAATGATGAGATTGTTGAATCTCTATCAGATAGAATTGAAGGACGTATTTCTTTAAATAATGTTTATCATCCTGTTACAGAAGAGTTAATCTTAGAAGCAAATCAACCAATTACTTATCAATTAGCAAAAGCAGTTGAAAATTCAGGTGTAGATAGTGTAGAAGTTAGATCTCCTTTATCATGTGAATCTACAAAAGGTATTTGTGCTAAATGTTATGGTCAAAGTTTATCTACCCTTAATAAAGTTCAAATTGGTGAAGCAGTTGGTGTAATTGCAGCACAATCTATTGGAGAACCTGGTACACAGTTAACATTACGTACTTTCCACGTTGGTGGGGTTGCGGGTAACATTTCTGAAGACAATAAATTAATAGCTAAATTTGACGGTAACGTAATTATTGAAGATTTAAGAACAGTTGTTGGTAAGGATAGTGAAGGAAATGATGCTGATATTGTAATTTCTAGAACAGCAGAAATTAAAATTGTAGATAAGAAAACTGGAATTACACAAAGTACAAATATTATACCTTACGGTTCTATTATCTTTGATAAAGAGAGAAAGACAATTAAAAAAGGTGATGTAATTGTACAATGGGATCCATTTAACGGTGTAATTGTTTCAGAATTTAGTGGTAGAGTTAAGTTTGATAACTTAGAGCAAGGTATTAACTACTCTGTTGAAGTTGATGAACAAACTGGTTTCCAAGAGAAAGTAATGATAGATTCTAAGAACAAGAAAATTATCGCTTCTTTAATTATAGAAGATGAAGACGGTAATGCTCTACGTTCTTATAGTTTACCGGTAGGAGCTCACTTAATGATTGATGATGGACAGATGGTAGAATCTGGACATACATTAGTGAAAATACCAAGAAAATCTGGTAAAGCAGGGGATATTACAGGAGGTTTACCACGTGTAACAGAATTGTTTGAAGCACGTAATCCTTCTAATCCATCAGTAGTATCAGAGATTGATGGTGTAGTTTCTTTCGGTAAAATTAAGCGTGGTAATAGAGAAATTATTGTTGAATCTAAAACTGGAGATATTAGTAAGTATTTAGTTAAACTTTCTAACCAAATTTTAGTTCAAGAAAATGACTTTATTAAAGCTGGTATGCCATTATCAGACGGAGCAACAACTCCTTCGGATATATTAAGAATTAAAGGGCCATCTGCAGTTCAAGAATACTTAGTAAACGAAATTCAAGAAGTTTATCGTTTACAAGGTGTAAAAATTAATGATAAGCATTTCGAAGTAGTTGTACGTCAAATGATGCGTAAAGTTAAGATTATTGATTCTGGAGACACTTTATTCTTAGAAAATCAATTAATTCATAAGATTGACTTTATCAAAGATAATGATGCAATCTACGGAATGAAAGTTGTTGAAAATGCTGGAGATTCTGAAAATTTAAGAGCTGGACAGATTATTTCTGCACGTCAATTAAGAGATGAGAATTCTTTATTAAGAAGAAACGACCAAAACTTAGTTGAAGCTAGAGATGCAAGACCAGCAACAGCAGAACAAGTATTACAAGGTATTACAAGAGCTTCTTTACAGACGAAATCATTTATTTCTGCAGCTTCTTTCCAGGAAACTACAAAAGTATTAAATGAAGCAGCTGTAAGCGGTAAAATAGATACTTTAGAAGGATTAAAAGAAAATGTAATTGTAGGTAAGAGAATACCAGCAGGTACAGGTATGAGAGCTTATGAAAACATTCTAGTTGGTCCTAAAGACGAAATAGAACAAAGTTTTTAATACTAGCTTTTATTAGTAATATATTTTAAAAGTTGAATTGTTTACTGTAACTTGTTTTACATTATTCAATTCAACTTTTTTATTATAAATTAGTTGATATATAAACGATATTATGGAAGAAAATCAAAATAAAGACGGACAATTAAATATAGAATTAGACCAAGAAATTGCAGAAGGAACCTATTCTAACTTGGCTATAATTAATCATTCTGTTTCAGAGTTTATAGTAGATTTTATAAATATTATGCCAGGTGTGCCTAAGGCAAAAGTAAAGTCTAGAATTATTTTAACGCCACAACATGCGAAAAGACTTTCTAAAGCTTTAGCAGAAAATGTTCGAAAATTTGAGCATCAAAATGGAGAAATAAAAGATTATGAGCAACCTCCAATTCCTATGAATTTTGGACCAACTGGTGAAGCATAAAAAAAAGCGAAACTTTTAAAGTTTCGCTTTTATTATTATACTTTTCTTGTTTTGTTTAATAACCAAAAATCGGCTAGTACCAGAGCAGTCATAGCTTCTACAATAGGTACAGCTCTTGGTACAACGCAAGGATCATGACGACCTTTACCAGTTATCTCTGTAACTTCATAATCAGAATTTATAGTTTGTTGGTTTGTCATTATTGTAGCAACAGGTTTAAAAGCTACTCTAAAGTAAATGTCCATTCCGTTGCTAATACCTCCTTGAATTCCTCCAGAAAGATTAGATTGTGTTGATCCATCTGCATTAAAAATATCATTATGCTCAGAACCTTTCATTTTAGCACCACAAAAACCACTACCAAACTCAAAACCTTTAACAGCATTAATAGATAACATTGCTTTACCTAATTCTGCGTGTAGTTTATTAAATATAGGTTCACCTAAACCAACGGGTATATTTTGCGCAACACATGTAATAGTACCGCCAATAGTATCTCCAGCTTTTCTTATTTCTTGAATTTTAGCAATCATTTTGTCCGCAGAACTTTCATCTGGACATCTAACAATATTGTCTTCTGTTTTAGAAAAATCTAAATCCTGATACGGTTTATCAATAAATATTTCACCTACAGAAGAAGTAAAAGCGTTAATTTTCATTGATGCTATTAATTGTTTTGCTAAAGCACCTGCAACAACCCAGTTGGCAGTTTCTCTTGCAGAACTTCTACCACCACCTCTGTAATCTCTACCTCCAAACTTTTTATCGTATGTGTAATCTGCATGAGAAGGTCTATAAACATTAGTATTATGATTATAATCTTTAGATTTCTGATTAGTATTTCTAATAATAAAACCAATAGAAGTACCTGTCGTTTTACCTTCAAATATACCAGATAAGAATTCTACTGTATCTGGTTCTTTACGCTGTGTTACAATTTTAGATTGACCAGGTTTACGCCTATTCAATTCATTTTGTATTGCTTCTAAATCAATTTTTAACCCAGCAGGAAAACCGTCAATGACACCACCAATAGCGGTTCCGTGAGATTCACCGTAAGTGGTTACTTTTAATAATTTTCCAAAAGAATTAAATGCCATTTGTCTTGTATTTATTTACAAATATAATAAAGTGTTCTTGATCATATTATTTTTTGTAATATTTTAAATGATACCTATAATTTTTATTTTTATATGATTGTCTGATTATTAATGCTATAGATAGTTGAAAATATTATTTTCAAAATAATTAGAAAAAAACTTCATTTTTGTTTTTGAGAATTAAAAAACCTTTATATATTTGCATCCGCATTCAGGGAATACCTGATGAGACACTTGGAGAAATGGCAGAGTGGTCGAATGCGGCAGTCTTGAAAACTGTTGACTGTAACAGGTCCGGGGGTTCGAATCCCTCTTTCTCCGCTTAGAGAATTACAATTCTCACCATAAGCCCACAAACATTATGTTTGTGGGCTTTTTACTTATATTTAAATATCTTATAAAAGCAATTAAATATAATGGTTGGGAGACTAATTAGGGATCACTTTTTTGTTTTTTCAATCGATATATAATTTATCTTAAATAGCTGATATTTAGTTTTTTATAGTTCTTTCTGAAATTAACTTTTCCTATATTTATTACGAATTAATAACTGATACCTATGCGTAATTTGTTTTCTTTCATTTTTTATATTAGGCGCAGTAAAGCAGATAAAAACGGAAGAGCGAATGTTTATTTAAGAATAACTGTAAATGGTAAGCGCGTAGAACTTAGTATTTCAAAAAAAAGTAGATGTAAAAAAATCAATATCATAAAATTTACTGCTGATTGGATAAAATACGGAAAAGCTGCTGGAATATTTGCAGACGCATTAATTGCTTTTTGAGATGGAGAAAGTAAAGGGACAAAAAATATGATTAAACTTGCAAGGCAAAAAGAATTAAAAACTAAAATAATTCTCTTTGAAAACAAAATTCTGTCTATTTAGTCAGTAAAAATAAAAGAATACCCAATATTAAAATTAGGTATTCTTTTTTTGGTATCGAAAAAAGAACTACTTTAATAAAGTAGAAATTGAAAAACCAACAATTGCCCCAATTACAGCCATAATAACAGTAAAAAGTATATCGTCTAAACTGATAGTAAAAACTGAGAGTAAAAACTGTAGAAAGTAATGTCTCTCCAACAACTGATTTTATTTGAATATCGTTCTGAAACATATTTTATTCATCCTTTTTTTCATCAGAAACAACAATTTGACTAATTATTGTAGTCACAGTTCCTAAAACAGTCATATATGTTGCCTCTGTAATTATAATTGCAGGTATGCGCACAGGAGCTGCAATAATTACTCCTCCTGCAGTAGCTAATGCAATGCCAATATTTCTCAAAATTCTAAAGAATTTTGGTGTTGGTTTTTTATAACGTTCTATAATTTTCATAATTCTGAGATTTAATGGTTAGTGTTATTTGTTCTTTTCGATCTTTTGCTGGACACGCTAATGATAATAATTTCTTCATGGCATCTTTAGAATACAAACCTTTACCAAAACCACTTAAATAATTGACTGGAGCAATGCAACCTTGTAAATCCGTTTTTGCATTATTTGCCGGATGAAATAAAATATAACTTCTTTCTTTTACATTTTTCAAAATCAGATGATGATGAAATCGTTTTAAAAATCTTGGTATAATTTCATAAACTCCTTCAGGAGTACAAGAAATATTCCTCCTGTTATTTGCCCAGAGTAACTCTATTGTGTTACAGATAAATGTTTCAATACATTAAGGACTAAAATAGAAGGGGTAATTAGGGAGTAGTTTGTATTTTAAAGTTATTAAAGCCTTATAAATAAAGGGATTTAGAATGTTGTTCTAGTTCCTCTTTCTCCGAAAAACCCGTAAACATTTTGTTTACGGGTTTTTTAATTATATGAATACATTAATTATAAGAGGTAATCTATTCGGTTATCGATTTTATCTCTAAGATAGTTAACTGAGACATATTGTAATATAGTATTTCAACTTATATTAACTTAATATTACTTTATTCATATTAATTCTTAAATAACGTCTACTCTTAATGAAATGTTTAATTTTTTTAAAAAAAAATTAATTAGCCCTAGTTGTTAATATAAACGAATACTGTTATTAAAACCATTTAGTATAAAGCTGTTATTTATTTAATAAATATTATTTTTTTTAGATTGATAGTTAGAGTGTTACTGGATTTTTAAATAAAAATATTATTTTTTGTGACTTTATCCATCTAATTGTTTCTTAACTGTATATAAATTAATAATGATTATTCACTATTAAACAGTTGTTTAAAGTTTACTTTAATTTATTATCATAAGTTATTTTTTTATATATATTTGTGTTCCTCCAATAGAAAATATGCACAATTTAATATTTAGCGAAATTAAAATTAGAGGAATTGAAACCGACTAGCACCCTATTACTAACTAATAAAAAATCTTGTTGTTCAAAGACAGTAAATAAATATATTGTCTTTTAATCAAAACAGAATACATCTTTTAGAAATACAAGATGTATTCTGTTTTTTTATTTTAAAAATAATTAAATTAAATATGAGGAAAAATTACTTATCTACAAAACTACCTTCTTATTCGTATAATAAGGTGTCTTTAATTTTCACACTATTCGCTATTATTTTGTTTAATTCTAATACGTTTTCACAAACGTGTAACTTAAATGCGGGTAATAGTAAAACAATATGTGTTACAGAAGGTCTGCTTTTAACAAGTTCTTCTTTCGGAATTGCTCCTGGTGATACAGATCCTAAAGTAGTTAATCCAAGATGGACACAAATATCTGGACCAAGTGTAATTTTACAAACACCTAATTCTGCTTCTACGGTTGTAGATGGTTTAGTTGGAGGTGAAGTTTATGAATTTAAATTAACAGGAGAATGTTTTGATGGTTCGGGAGATAACTCACAAAATGTAACAATTACTGTTAATGAAAATACTTTGGCAGATGCAGGAGAAAATATTAGTGGTTGTCCTGGTGTTTATTCACTTTCAGCAACTCCACCCAACACAGCAATTGGCGAGGTTGGAGAGTGGACAATTAATGGTAATGATAATGCTGGTGTAACAATAGCAGATGTTAATTCTCCTACAACTACAATTACATTAAGTGATACAGAAGTTGGTGATACTACACTAAGGTGGTCTATTACAAATCCAACACAAACTAAAACCTGTCCTACAGACGACCTAGTAGTTATTACAAATTTAGGAGGTGACCCAGTTGTAGATGCTGGGCCAGATTTAGAAGCATTTACAGATGTGCCAGAATGTTATACAAATTTTCAAAGTGTAACAATGTCTGCATCTGTTGGTGGTTTAGGTAACGGTCAACAAGGTACGTGGTCTTTTGTTTCTGGACCTGCTTTACCAAATATCGTAGATTTAAATAATCCTAACACAGTTGTAAATCAATTAACAGAAGGTTCTTATACATTAAGATGGACAGTAAATGGTCCTTGTGCAACAGGAACAGATACAGTTACTATAAATGTACCTGCAGCAACTCAACAAAATACTAGTTCGGATGCTGGTCCTGATCAGGTATATTGTACGCCAGTTACGTCAACAGTATTAGAAGGTAATTTACCACTTTATGCTGGTGAAACAGGTTTATGGACTCAATTAGATAGTAATCCTCCGGTAACTTTTAGTGATAATACTAGTAATACCACAACAGTATCAGGTATGTCTGGTACTGCAGATTATAGATTTAGATGGACAATTACTGCACCTAATTTAGGGAATCCACTTTATGAATGTGATTCTTTCGATGATGTAAACGTTTTATTTAGAAATGATCCAACTACAATTGATGTTAATGGAGCAACTAATACCATTATACTTCCAACCACACCAGAGAATCCTGTACCTTCTTCTCCATATAATAGTGTAGATTTACCTTATGTTTTTTCTGGAGGTACAAGCACAACAGCTGCTTTAGTAAGTGGACCAGGTGTAGTAGTACCAGTTTATACATATTCTTCTGGAAATATAAATGTTTCTGGTTTAGATGATATTGGTACTTATGTAATTCGTTTTACAAGATTTGCATCAGGAGCAGGGTTAACAGGTTGTGGTTCTGCATCAGAAGATATTACGATTATAGTTTCTGAAGCACCTGGAGCAAATCAAGATATGGCAGCAAATGCAGGAACAGATTCTGTGTTGCCTTGTGGTGATGCTTCTACAAACTTAGCAGGTAATGATCCATCAGCAACCCAACCAGGAGTAACAAATGTATATACCGGTTATTGGACTCAAATTGATGGCCCAGGTATTGCAGTGTTTGCAGATGAAACTTTATATAACACATTAGTTACAATGCCAGGTTCTGGAGTTTACACTTTTAGATGGCATATTGTTAGTGGTCCTCCAGGGTCTACGCCTTCTACAGATGATACGCAAGTTACTGTGTCTGTTACACCAAATTCTCAAATAATTCCACCGCCAACAACAAGTAATCTTTGTGCTGGTGATTTTATATTAGAGGCTACACCATTAGCTTCGAATGAAGTTGGTGAATGGGTTCAGGTAGATGCTAATCCAGCAGTGGTTTTTTCAGATAAGAATAATACAAGAACATCGGTAAATTTAGCACCAAACGCTACATACCAAATTGAGTGGCAGGTAGCAACTACGGCTGCTACACCATGTACTTATTCGACATCAGTAACATTAAGCGTAGATTCAGATGTTGCTCCTTCGGCCGCATTTGCAGGAGATGATGTTTGTTTGCCTAGTGGAACTACAAGTGTAACTTTAAATGCGGACGCATCGAGTTTTAATGATACAAATCAAACAGTAGGAGAGTGGACAATTGTTAGTAAGCCAAACGGCGCGCCAGACCCTACTACCACATACGGTATAAAAACTCCTGGGCAAGATGCTGTTGCAGCACAAGATGCTATACCTGCACAAGATGCTGTTACATCGCAAAACGCTGTTGCAGCACAAAATGCTGTTACGGCGCAAGATGCAGTTAGTGCTCAAGTAGCTATTGTAGCATCTCCTAATCCTCAAGACATTGCATATCAACCAGCAGTTCCGGCACAGCCAGAAATTTTAGCGCAACCAGAAGTTCTAGCACAACCAGAAGTTTTGGGGCAACCAGCTATTCCGTACCAACCTGCGGTAGCATATCAACCAGCTCAAAACGGACAACCAGAAATTTTGGCGCAACCAGAGGTGTTAGCACAGCCGGAAGTACCTTATCAACCAGCAGTAGCTTATCAACCAGCGGTAGCTTATCAAGCAGCAATTCCTGCTCAGGCAGAAGTACCTGCTCAAACAAATGTAATTATTACAGCGGCGGATGCTCAAGATGCAATACCTGCTCAAGATGCAGTAGCTGCACAAAACGCGGTAACAGCACAAGACGCAGTATCAGCGCAAGATACGGTAACAGCACAAGATGCTGTAGCGGCTCAAACGGCTATTCCGGATTATTATTATTCACAAACAGATGCAGATCCAAATGCAACTTATACAGGTTTACAAGCAGGTCAATATGTTTTTGAATGGAAAACCACAAACCCTTCTGCATGTACAACAGAATTTACAGATACGGTTTCTATTACTGTAGATCCAGGAGTTATTTATGATGCCGGAACAATTACTGATGTATGTGCAACAAGTCAACCTATATCTGTAACAATGAATGCAGATGATCCTGCTGTACATGGTTTTACAGGTACTTGGGTTTTAAAGCAAGGGGATAATTCTTGGTCTGTAGACGATATAAATTCACCTACAGCAACTTTTTCTAATTTAAAACCAGGATATTCTTATGAATTTGAATGGAACGTAGATAAAGGGCTTTGTACTTATAATAATCCAGATTCGGTAAGTTTTGATGTGTATTTACAAGCAGAAGATGCAGCTTTAACAGGAGCGTCTTCAGATACTACGTGTGGTACTTCTTATGTATCATCTCAAGTAGATAATTCTACTACAGTTTATGGAGGTTTAGGATCACAAGCAGTAGCAACTCCAGGAAACGGTGGTTCAGGAATATGGTCTGTAGTTTCAGGACCAAATAATCCTGCAATAAATGCCACAAACCCAGATCTTACAGTTTCAGGAATGTCTACAGGTGTTTATGTTTTTAGATGGACAATTTCTTCTGATAATCCATTTTGTCCTCCGAGTGTTCCTTCTGTAGATTTTACGTTAACTGTTAACGAACCAGCAGATGCAGGTGCAGATATAGATTTATGCGACGCAACATCTGTTATCTTACAAGGTAATGAAACGTTATCTAATAACGGTACATGGACTTTTTTAAGCTCGACAGGTTCAGATAATCCTAACCCGGTTTCAATTGGAAATGGATTAGCGACTGTTGATATTATTCCAGGAAATACATATCAATTTACATATACTACGCCTGGTGTAGCTTGTGGAGATACAGATACTGTAACTGTTACAAATAGTGCACCACCAGAAACACCTAATGCAGGTACAGATCAAGAGGTTTGTTTGGGTGATACGAACATTGCAACAATGAATGCAACTGCATTAACAAGTCCAAGTGAAGGTGAATGGACGGTAATAAGTGAACCAGCTCCAGGTGCAGCCAATATCCTTGTAGCTAATGACCCTACTACTAATATCGAACTTTCTACAACAATTGAAGGTTTATATATATTTCAGTTTAGATCAACCAATCCTGGAAGTAATTGTACTAACGGAATAAGTGATTTTGTTCGTGTTAATTCTTATTTAGAACCAAGTGATGCCGTTATTACACCAATTTTAGATAATTCTTGTCAGTTTTCGACTGTTTTAGAAGCAGCTACGCCAATAAATGGTCTCGGAACTTGGGAACTTATTAATAGTAGTAGTTTAGATGGTAATGGTAATCCTTATAATATTCCCGCATATGATCCGCCGGCAAGTTATACTCCTGGGGATATATCAATTGATAGTCCAAATAACCCAACAACAGAAATTTCTATTGTTAACGAGTATACCCTAGCTTTAGGAGATTATACTTTTAGATGGAAAGTTGCAAATGGAAGTTGTGCGACAAAAGAAGATATTATTACAATAACTTATAATGGTGTTCCTCCTACAGAACCAGACGCAGGTCCTAATCAGTTTTTATGTGCTTCTTCTAGTGTTACAATGAATGGTAATAAAATTATTACAGGTTCAGGTAAATGGTCTCAAGTAGGTACAACGCCTGCTATTGTAAGTTTTTCTAATCCTTTTGCACAAGATACTGATGTAACAGGTTTAACAGCTGCAGGAGTTTATACTTTTATGTGGACATCGTCAAATGGCGGATGTTCTTTCTCTGATACAATGGAGGTAACAATAACAGAAGATGTAGCAGCAGCAAATGCTGGGGCAGATCAAAATTTATCTCAGTTTGATGCTGTTGTTTTAGCAGCAAACGATCCTATACCAGGAGAAGGAGTTTGGACATTTGTTTCAGGGCCAAATACACCAAATATTTTAGATATCAATGATCCGGCCACTAATGTAGCGGGTACAATACCTGGTACTTATGAGTTTACTTGGACAGTAGATAATAACCCTTGTGCAACAACAACAGATAATGTTGTTATAACAATATTACCAAGTGTAGATTTAGATTTAGAAAAAACATTAGTAACACCTTTACCAATTAGTGTAGGTGATGTTTTAGATTTTCAGATTGAAGTTACAAATAATAATACCAATTTTGATGGAACAGGAGTAAGTGTTTTAGATGAATTACCTGTAGGTTATTCAATTGTAACAGGTTCTGTAACCAATGGAGGTATTTATAATTCTGGAGGGAGAAGTATTAATTGGGATGGTTTAACAGTTCCAAAAGGTAGTTCTGTTATTTTAACATATAAAGTTACAGTAGAAGCTTCTGGGCCGTATATAAATACTGCACAAATTACAAGCTTAGATCAGTCAGATCCAGATTCTACACCTAATAATAATGTCTTATCAGAAGACGATCAAAGTTCTGTAACTACAACACCAGGTCCGGTAGTAGATATTGCTTTAGTTAAAACGGTAAATAACGCAGCTCCAAATGTAGGTTCTAACGTTGTTTTTACAATAACTGTAAATAATAACGGACCAAGTAATGCTACTGGTATCGCTGTTTCAGATGTATTACCATCTGGTTACACATATGTAAGCTCTAATTCTGCAACAGGTGCAGCAAGTATAGATGATTCTACACCAGCATCTGGAACAGGAATTGTATGGACTGTAGGAAATTTAGCAAGCGGCGCATCAGAAACTTTAGACATTACAGCAACAGTAAATGCAACAGGTTCATATAATAATACTGCTTCAATATCAGCAACAAATGAAACTGATTCAGATGTTTCAAATAACCAAGATTCTGAGGCAACAGTACCTGTTTCTGTAGCAGATTTAAATTTAACAAAAACGGTAAGTGCACCAGCAAACGGAATAAGTTACTTAGTTGGAGAAAAAGTTAAATTTACAATTACGGTTAATAACGCAGGACCAAGTATTGCTACCGGAGTTAATGTGGTAGAATATTTACCAACAGGATACACATATGATGCAGATAATGGTTCTGGTGCATACACACCAGCTACGGGTTCTTGGGTTATAGGTTCTATAGCAGCTGGTGGTTCTTCGGTTTTAGAAATTGATGCAATTATTAATGATTCGGGTAATTATAATAATGTTGCAGAAATAGTACATGCAGATCAACAAGATCCAGATTCTACCCCTGGTAATAACACTATAACAGAAGACGATCAAGCACAAGTAGATATTACACCAACAAAGGTGGCTAATTTATCACTTGTTAAAACAGTGGATGATTCTAATCCAACAGTTGGTAATAATGTAAAATTTACACTTGCCTTAACTAATGCAGGACCAAGTGACGCTACATCTGTAATTGTTAATGATCAATTACCAGTTGGGTATACATTTGTAACTTATACATCTACATCTGGTATTTATGATGCTACTTCTGGTAATTGGACACTTTCTGGAAGTGTTTTAAATGGTAAAACAGAATATTTAGATATTGTAGCTTCAGTAAATGCAGCAACTGGTGCTGCTAATGAATATAGAAATGATGCTCAAGTTACTGCAAGTGATCAATTTGATCCGAACTCAACGGTAAACGATGGAGTAGGAGACGATGCATCAACAGCAAGTACAACACCAACACCATTAATAGATTTATCATTAACAAAATCTGTAGATAACGTACAAGCTGTAGCAGGTACAGATGTGGTATTTACAGTAGTTGTATCTAATGACGGACCAAGTAACGCAACAGGAGTTGTAATTACAGATCAATTACCTTCTGGTTATACTTTAGTAAGCCATACAGGTGGAACAAGTTATGTGCCAGTAACTGGTATTTGGACAATAGGAAATTTAGCAAACGGAGCATCAGCAACTTTAAATGTAACAGCAACAGTTAATGCAACTGGAGATTATACAAATGTTGCAGAAATAACAAGTGCTACAGAAACAGATGTAGATTCTACACCTAATAATGATGAATTAACTGAAGATGATCAAGATGAAGTAACAGTATCAAGAGATCCATTAGTAAATTTAAGTTTAACTAAAGTTGTAGATGTATCTTCACCTAATGTAGATGACAATGTTACATTTACGATAGAGGTAGAAAATGCAGGCCCAAGTGTTGCAACAGAGGTTGTTGTAACAGATAAATTACCAAGTGGTTATAGTTTTGTAAGCTCATCACCAACTATAGGAACTTATGATGAGGTATCAGGTTCTTGGACAATAGGATCTTTAGGTATTACTTCAGCAACTTTAACAATTGTAGCTAAAGTTTTACCTACAGGAGATTATGATAATGTTGCAGAAGTAACAGGTACAAAAGAAGTAGATGCAAACTCTACACCTGGTAATAATGATATTTTAGAAGATGACCAACAACAAGTGGTTGTTACGCCTGTTCAAAGAGCAGATTTATCTTTAACAAAAGTAGTGGATGTTTTATCGCCAAATGTTGGCGATAATGTTACGTTTACTATTGATGTAAGCAATGCAGGACCAAGTGAAGCTACAAATGTTGTAGTTACTGATCAATTACCATCGGGGTATCAATTTGTAAGTGCAAGTCCAACAGCAGGAATGTATAACAGTACTACAGGTTTATGGACTGTATCAAGACCAATTATAGCAGGTACAACAGAAACAATTCAAATTGTAGCTACTGTTTTAAAAACTGGCGTTTATACAAATAATGCAGAAGTTACATCTAGTGATCAAGCAGATCCAGATTCTACAGTAAATGATGGTACAGGAGATGATTTTTCTTCTGTAACACCAACACCAAATGCTTTAGTAGATCTTGCATTAATAAAAAGAATAGACAATGCAACACCAGATGTTGGTTCTAATATTGTCTTTACAATTGAAGTTGTTAATAATGGTCCAAGTGATGCTACGGGTGTAGTTTCAAATGACGTTTTACCTTCTGGATATTCTTGGGTAAGTGATGATAGTACTGGTTCTTACGTGCCAGGTACAGGTGTTTGGACTATTGGAAACTTAGCAAATGGAGCAACATCTACCTTAAATATTACAGCACAAGTTTTAGCAACAGGAAATTACACAAATACAGCAAGTGTAAGTAGTACAGAAGCAGACAGTAATGCTGCTAATAATACAAATAGTATTTCTAGTACACCAAGAGATGTAGCTGATATTAGCCTTGTAAAAACGGTATTAAATGCAACACCAAATGTTGGTGAAAATGTAACATTTGAATTAACCGTAGAAAATGACGGACCTAGTGCTGCAACAGGAATAATTGTTACAGATCAATTACCATCTGGTTATTCTTATGTTTCATCAGTGACTTCTGGTACAACTACTTATAATAGTGTTTCTGGAGCTTGGACTGTTGGTGCTTTAGCAAACGGAGCTTCAGCAACATTGTCTATTACAGCTAAAGTTTTAGGTACAGGAGATTATGATAATGTTGCAGAGGTTACAGGAGCAGATCAATTTGATCCAAACTCAACACCAGGTAATAATAATCCAGCTGAAAATGATTATAGCGAAGTTCCAGTTACACCAATTAATAGTTCAGATTTAGTAACCGTTAAGACGGTAAATAATAATACTCCAAATGAAGGTGATACAATTATTTATACTATTGTAGTAACAAATAATGGAGGAACTACTGCTGCAACAGGAGTAACGCTAACAGATAATTTACCATCAGGAATTACTTATGTAAGTGATGATAGTTTAGGAGCCTATAATTCAGGTTCAGGAATTTGGACAATTGGTGATTTAGCTGTAAATGCTAGTGTTACGTTAAATATTACTGCTATTGTTAACGCTAACACTTCTGGTAACTCAATTATAAATACTACTTCTAGAGCATCAGGAGATCAAGTAGATCCTACAAATGTTGGAGATGATTTAATGGAAACAATTATTATTAATAAGCCACCAGTAGCGAATGACAATACAGATGTAACATTAAACACGACCACACAGCCAAGTGCGCCGTTACAGATTTTAACGGATGATTTATTAAGTGATGGCGTAACACCAGCAAGTCCAACGAATACGACTTTAGATTTAGATCCAACTACAGCAGGTGTTCAGGATGAATTAATAGTTGCAGGCGAAGGAGTTTGGAATTATAATTCAGCAAACGGAGAGATTGTCTTTACCCCAGAGACAATTACGGGAGGATTTGGAGCTAATTTCACAGCAGATCCAACGCCAATAGTTTATACCTTAACAGAGAATCAAACAGGTTTAACAGATACGGCTACGGTAACGATCGATTATCAAGAGGTTGCCCCAATCGCGAA